>CALAGD010000064.1 GCA_937891425.1 uncultured Pigmentiphaga sp. | reverse complement strand
GCCTCACCTACACCAAAAAGCCCCGTACTCATCCAGTACGGGGCTTTTTTATTGCCAAAAGGAAACGTGCGGGTTACAACGCGATTCCGTCAGTGATATATTGTTTCATCTTCTCGCAGCATACGGTCCGGGACTAGGCGGGGCTGTCGATGAGGTCATGACCAAAATCTGTCAGGAAACGGCCTCGCATATGCAAACCGAAGAAACGGAGATCAATAACCCACTCGTATCGAACGCCCATGGTCAAGCCTAGATCTCGTCCTGTCACTCAGTTAGAGTATCCACTGGAAGACGATGACATCATCATCTCGAAAACTGACCGCAGAGGAAAAATCCTCTATGTGAACAACACGTTCGTGCGGGTCAGCGGATACAGCCGTGAAGAACTCCTGGGTGAGCCACAGAATATCGTGCGCCATGCTGATGTTCCACCAGAGGTATTCCGCGATCTGTGGTGCACGATCCAGTCAGGTCGTTCCTGATCTGGTATCGTGAAGAACCGGTGCAAGAACGGAGACCACTACTGGGTACTTGCAAACGTTGCGCCCATAACTGTTGACGGCCAGGTCGTGGGATACACCGCCATTCGCGTCAAGCCCACGCGCGAATCAATCGAGCATGCCCAGACTGCGTACGACCGCCTCAACAGATATCCCGGCAAGTATGCGTTTCACCAGGGGCAGCTGGTTAGGCGTAGCCTTAGCCAGCGCATGCGCGCCATCGCCCGCGCTCAACCCTTGGGTTTCTGGCTGTTGATCTGGAGTCTCTGCATCGTCGTGGCGCTGGTCGCCGGTGCCGGCCTGGTGGCTGCAGGTCAACCGTACAGCGGGATGGGCGCGAACCTGGGGGCCGCCGCGCTCTTCGTCCTCGGGGTCATTGGCATCCACGGAATCGCCATCCGGTCCCTTCATGGCATCATTGCGGATATCAACCGGCTTGGCGAGGGAGATCTGCAACACAGCCTCATGTTGAAGGGTTCGGGGCAGCTGAGGGAGCTCATCCATGCCCTGCGAAGGCTGCATGTGAATTACCGCCTGATCGTGTCGCAGTTGCGCGAGACCTGTTTTCAGGCCTACGTCGTCAACCACCATCTGCTGTCGAACAATCAACTGCTGATCGATACAGCCCGCACGCAGGCTCAGCAGGTCGATTCGGCCATCGAAGCGGTTGCCACACTGGAACAGCAGATCCACGAGAACGACCGTCAGTGCCGTCATACGACACAGTTGAGCCGTGATCTCCAGGACGCCAGCGAACAGAGTCTGCTGGCCATCCGGACGTTGCATGAGCAGCTGCATCAGCTGCAATCCGACGCGCAGCAGGTGGAAGGGATTGCCAGCACCATCGACACCATCGCGTTCCAGACCAATCTGCTGGCCCTGAATGCAGCAGTCGAAGCTGCCCGGGTTGGCGAAGGCGGGAAGGGATTCGCGGTGGTGGCGAATGAAGTGCGGAGCCTTGCCATGCGCAGTGCAACCGAAGCGTCTCACATCAAGCAGCTGGTCGAGGCAGTCGCATCCACCATCCGTGCCGCCGTCGAGGAGATCGACCAGACTACTCGGCACATGGACGTCACCCAGGGCTTCGTCCAGAAATCCTTCGATGCGATCCACAGCATCCAGCAGACCAGCGCGACCCATCTGGAGCTGCTCGGCCTACTGCAAAGCGTCTCGCGTCATGTGCAAACGAGTGCACAGGACGCGATCAGGCAAATCCACGAAACCAGCCGCCTCTCCACTCAGGCGCAGGATTCCGTGCGTGATGTGCGTACCCTGATTGAAGCGTTCAAGAACTGACAAGGCGATACGAAAGAGGTGAGAAAACGCCCTTCGCACGGAAGGGCGTCTTGCCGGGTAGACCCGCAGGCGGGCGTCACCTTACTGAGGTTCCACACCTGCTTCTTTCAGGATCTGGCCGAACAGGGCCCGTTCCTTTTTCAGGGTTTCATTGTACTGGTCGCCAACCAGGAATTCATTCAGTACCCCGGCGTTCACAGGCGGGTGCAGGGGCGAACTGGCGCTGCGCACGAGCGAACGCGGCGGCATGGTGACCAGCGCCTGCCTGACCCTCAAGCTCACGAATGTGCTGACGCCACGCGTGCACCCACTTAGCGTGCTCCGAAACCGCCGAGGATGGTCTTGACCGTGCGCAGGAGGATGAGGAGGTCGAGGGCTAGCGAGCAGTGCTTGATGTAATAGAAATCGTGCTCGATCTTGAGGCGGGTCTCGTCGGTGCCGGCGACGTAACCCTGGGTGACCTGGGCCCAGCCGGTGATGCCGGGGCGTACGACATGACGGTAGCTGTAGAACGGAATTTCCTTTTCGAACTGCTCAACGAAGATGCGTTGCTCCGGCCGCGGGCCAATGAGGCTCATTTCGCCTTTGAGGACGTTGATGAACTGGGGCAGCTCGTCGATGCGCAGCGTGCGGATGATCCGGCCGACCCGGGTCACGCGCTCGTCGTTTTCCGCGGCGAACTGGGCTTCTTCGGGCTCAGGGCTCCAGAACATGCTGCGGAACTTGTAGATCTGGAAGGTGCGGTTGCCCTGGCCCACGCGTTCCTGCTTGAAGATGACCGGCCCCGGGCTTTCCAGGCGGATGAGCAGGGCGGTGATGAGGGCGATGGGAATGGTGATGGGTGCAGTCAGCAGGATGAAGACCACGTCGAACACATACTTGATGCGCTCGTAGGTGGGCGAGGGCAGCAGCGACCCCATGCTGTTCTCGGAGATATGGTTGATGCGCACACGGCCCGTGAGGGACTCTGCCATCTGGCGAGCGTGATACACCGGGATGCGCGACAGCGCGCAGTTGGTAAGAAAGCGTTCCCAGCGGGCATCGGGAATGGCCGAGAAGTCGGCGATGACTCCGTCGTACCGCCGCCCGTCGAGCATGGGTTGCTGCAGAAGCCGGGCGTCGATCTCGGGAATCTCCAGCAGCTCGTACGAATTGCCGAAAGGTGCGACGGCGAACTTGGGACGTTTGATGCGGTTGCGCAGGACGGTGTCGACGTAACACCACGCCATTGATGTGATGGCGTTGACCCCCATCAGCAGGCGCGACATGTCGAGGCGCAGCAGGAGTGTGCCCAGCATGACGAGGCCAAAGACCAGCGCGACCTGGGGGACGATTTCCACCAGCGTGCGGGCACCGGGGAAACGTCCCAGTGCGCGCAGCGAACAGAACGAGACGAGGTAAGCCAGACTGGCGGCGATCAGAGCATGGCGCTGGCCCGGATCGGGGTTGAGCAGGCCACTACTGCCCCACAGCACGAGCGCCGGCAACAGGATCGCCAGGCACCATCCGAGTATGAGAGAAAAGGTTCCCGATAACAGGATCTGTTCATGCAGCCGCTGATGACGACGAGTAAGATTGCGAACCATACAGTCTGAAATTGCACACACTCGCCCGGACATGGGGCTGAATGACGTTGCGATTGTAACGGTTAAGCATGGGCCGGAAGCGTTACGACTGCGACAGTCGGTTACTGTACTTCCGGTCCTGATCAGCAACTAGAGAGACAGGTTCAAGGACGGTTTTTATGGGTTCAGGGTTGGACGGCACGGTGCTGGTTACCGGGGGGGCCGGATACATTGGCAGTCACACGCTTGTGGAATTGCTTGAGGCGGGGCTCGATGTCGTGGTGTTCGACAATTTTTCGAACAGTCACCCGGAAGCGCTGCGGCGCGTCGAGCGCATCACCGGCCGCCGCTTTGACGTGGTGGAGGGCGATGTGCGCGACGGTGCCGCGCTGGACGATCTGTTCGCCCGGCAGGCACGCAACGGACGGCCGATTTCATGCGTGCTGCACCTGGCGGCTCTGAAGGCGGTGGGCGAGTCGGTGAGTGAGCCGCTCATGTATTACGACAACAACGTCGGCGGTTCCGTCCAGCTACTGCAGGCGATGCGTCGTGCCGGAGTAGAGCGATTCGTGTTCAGTTCGTCCGCCACGGTGTACGGGGAGCCGCAGCAGTTGCCCTATACCGAAGAGCACCCGATTGCACCCACGAACCCGTACGGCACGACCAAGGCAATGGTCGAGCAGATCCTACGCGATGAATGCCGTGCCCGGGGCAATCTGCACGCGGTGGTGCTGCGTTATTTCAATCCCATTGGTGCGCATGCCAGCGGTCTGATCGGGGAAGATCCGCGTGGCGAGCCCAACAATCTGTTTCCGTACATTACGCGAGTGGCGGCGCGCCGGCTGCCCGTACTGCGCATCTTTGGCGACGATTACGACACCGACGACGGCACCGGTGTGCGCGATTACCTCCATGTGATGGATCTTGCACTGGGGCACCTGAAGGCCATCGAGTATGTGGCTCATTCAGCGCCCGGCTTCACTGCCGTGAATCTGGGTACGGGACGGGGCACCAGCGTGCGTGAACTGGTACGGACCTTCATGGAGGTGACTGGCGTGGACGTACCCTGCCGGGTCGTGGGCCGACGCCCGGGCGATGTGGCGTCTGCCTGGGCCGACCCTTCCCTGGCGCGACGCCTGCTGGGTTGGGAGTGCCGTTACGACCTGCGCACCATGTGCGCTGACGGGTGGCGCTGGCAGTCGCAGAATCCGCAGGGTTACGTCGGCTGAGTGCTGTGTCGTGCTCGCGGTTGTTCCTTCGAATGGATAGCCGCACGGGTGCCTGATCTGCTACTCTTAACGCTACAGGGTGTAGAACAGCTTCAAGGGGAGTGACCATGGCTAAGTCGAAGAACAACGCAACATCAATGATCAATATCGGCATTTCGGAAGAAGACCGTGCGAAGATCGCGAAGAGCCTGTCGCGCCTTCTGGCCGATAGCTACACGCTTTACCTGATGACGCACAACTTCCACTGGAACGTGACGGGGCCGATGTTCAACACCCTGCACCAGATGTTCCAGACCCAGTATACTGAACTGTGGCAGGCGCTCGACACCATCGCCGAACGCATCCGTGCGCTGGGCCATTACGCGCCGGGAACATATCGCGAGTTTGCCGAGCTCACCTCCATCGAGGAACCGAAGTCGATCCCTGAGGCCATGGAAATGGTCCGCATGCTGATGGTGGGGAACGAGGCCGTAGCCAAGACGGCGCGCAGTGCGTTCGAGGCTGCCGAAAGCGCCAACGACCAGCCCACGGCCGACCTGCTGACCGAGCGCATGGACATCCATGAAAAAACGGCCTGGATGTTGCGCAGCCTGCTGCAGTAAACAGGCAAGTAGTGCAGTACATTCCTTTCCGCGCCGCAGCGCTCCAATCGCTGCGGCGATTGTTTTTTGGAACTTGCGTTTGTCTATGGTTGGCACGAGCGGACGTCTTCCGCTGTATGTGAAGCTGGTACGGCTCGACAAGCCCATTGGTATCCTGCTGCTGCTATGGCCCACTTTGTTGGCACTTTGGGTGGCGGCAGACGGTTGGCCTGGCCTGCAGCTCGTAATCATATTTGCGTTGGGTACCGCGCTGATGCGTTCTGCCGGGTGCGCGATCAACGACTATTTCGACCGGGATTTCGATCTGCATGTCGAGCGTACCCGCGACCGGGTACTCACATCGGGGAAAATTTCCCCCAAGGAGGCACTGGCTGTCGCGGGCGGGCTGGTGCTGGTCTCGGCCCTGCTGATTCTTCCGTTGAACCGGTTGGTATGGATACTGGCCGTGGTGGCCGTCTTCATTGCTGGCACCTATCCGCTGATGAAACGTCTGATAGGCGTGCCGCAGGCATATCTGGGCATCGCTTTCGGCTTCGGCATCCCCATGGCGTTTGCTGCGGTGCAGGAGACCGTGCCGCTCGAAGGCTGGGTCATGCTGGCAGGAAACATTGCCTGGGCGATTGCCTACGACACCGAGTACGCCATGGTCGACCGGCCCGACGATCTGCGCATCGGCATCAAGACATCGGCCATCACCTTCGGTGAGTGGGACGTGCGCATGGTGGCGCTGAGCTACATCACCTCGCTCATCCTGTTCACGGCCGCGGGTACGCTGGCAGGGCTGTGCTGGCCATACTACGCCGGGGTCGCTGTGGCGTCCATCATTGCGGTGCGGCACATAGCCTGGATCCGCGGCCGCGACCGCGCGGCATGTTTCCGCGCGTTCCTGCACAACACCTGGTTCGGGTTCTCACTATTTGCTGGTGCCGTTGCCGATACGGCATTACGAGGAGTCATCGCATGATCAAGGATTTGTCCATCGCTTTCATTGGCGGTGGCAACATGGCAACCGCATTGGCAGCCGGAATGATCGCACGCGGGGTCGAGCCGCGCCGCATTCACGTGATTGAAATCGATCCGGTGCGCCAGGCCGATTGGCAGGCGCGCGGCGTCGATGTCGCGGGCCTGGCCGATGAGCGTCTGACACAGTCGTCCGTCTGGATCTACGCTGTCAAGCCACAAGTCATGCGGGAAGTGGTCGCGCAGACGCGATCATTCCTGCGCGACTCCCTGGTGATCAGCATCGCAGCCGGCATCAGGCTCGACGCCATGGCGCGCTGGCTGGCGCAGGGCGAACGCTCCTGGCCACGGCTGGTGCGGTGCATGCCGAACACCCCGGCGCTAGTAGGGGCTGGCATCAGTGGTCTGGCTGGTACCCCGGAACTCGGTCAGGCCGATCGTGACCTCGCGAGCGAGCTGCTGGGCAGTGTCGGCCAGGTGGTCTGGGTGCAGGACGACGAAGCGCTGGACGCGGTCACGGCGTTGTCCGGCAGTGGCCCAGCGTATGTGTTTCTGTTCCTCCAGGCCCTCATTGAAGGGGGAGTCGCGGTCGGTCTGTCCGCAGAGCAGGCGCGCGAACTGGCATTAGGTACGCTTGCCGGCGCTATCCGGCTGGCGGCTGAATCCACGGAAACTCCAGAGGTGCTGCGCCAGCGTGTCACTTCTCCTGGTGGGACTACCGCCGCGGCGCTCGAAGTCATGTTTCAGCGCGATCTGCCGGGCATCGTGCGTGATGCCTTGCAACGTGCTGCGCAGCGGGCGGCCGAGCTGGGGCGCGATTTCAGCGCCCCGTAGGTTCCGGTGTTTGCGCGAGTGGGTGCATCCGGCTGCACGCCCGTTTATTGGACACATTGACGCCTGGGATCACCCCGACGGCCCCGTGCGACACGAGCTGGTCGCAAATGCAGCAAGGCCCCGCCGCGGCGGGGCCTTGTGCGGTTGTCCCTGACAAAGGGGGCCGGTCGGGCCCCTCCCCTGAGCGGTCCGCCGGGCGGCACGGCACCGGGCACCGGGCTTATTCGTCCGCCAGGAAAATGAACCGGATCAGGAACAGGGCGGCGACCACCCAGATGGCCGGGTGGACATCGCGTGCCTTGCCCGCCAGCAGTTTGAGCACGGCGTAGCTGATGAAACCGAAGGCAAGACCCGTGGCGATCGAGTACGTGAACGGCATCATCACCGTGGTGAGCGCGGCGGGAATGGCCTCGGTGAGATCCTCCCACTCGACGCGGGTGAGCTCACGGATCATGATCATCGCGACGTACAGGATGGCCGGCGCCGTGGCGTATGGGGGAACCGACGCAGCCAGCGGGGCAAGGAACAGAGCCGCGAGGAAGAGCACGGCAATGACGACTGCAGTAAGCCCGGTGCGGCCCCCTGCCTGAACGCCGGTGGCGCTTTCCAGATAGGCAGTGGTGCTGCTGGTGCCCAGCAGGGAACCGGCAATGATGGCCGTACTGTCGGCGAACAGGGCGCGCCCCAGGCGATTGCCCGGTCCTTCCACCGGCAATTTGGCCCGGGTGGCGATACCGATGAGCGTGCCGGTGGCATCGAAGACTTCCACCAGGACCAGCGCCAGGATGACATGCACGAAGCCCAGGTGCAGGGCACCGAGGATGTCGAGTTGCAGGAAGGTGGGCAGGATGCTGGGCGGGGTGGAGAACACACCGTGGATTTCATGTAGCCCGAGCAGCATGCTGGCGATGGTGACTACGAGGATGCCGATCAGGATGGCACCGCGCACCTTCCAGGCATCGAGCACGGCAATGACGAAGAACCCGGCAATGGCAAGCAGAACGGGCGCCGTATGCAGGTTGCCCATGCCCACCAGTGTGGCAGGGTTGTCGACCACGATGCCTGCGCTGGACAAGGCGATGATCGACAGGAACAGGCCGAGGCCGGCGACGATGGCCGCACGTAGCGAACGCGAAATGCCGTCGATGAGCCAGCGTCGTATGCCTGTAACCGTGAGAATGATGAAGACCACGCCGGAAATGAAGACGGCACCGAGCGCCTGCTGCCAAGTGTAGCCCATGGCACCGACGACCGTGAAGGCAAAGAATGCGTTCAGACCCATGCCGGGTGCCATACCGACTGGCCAGTTCGCCCATAAACCCATGATGAGCGAGCCGATGGCTGCAGCCAGGCACGTGGCCACGAATACGGCATGGCGGTCCATGCCGGCCTTGCTCAACATCTCCGGGTTGACGAAGATGATGTAGGCCATGGTCAGAAACGTGGTGACGCCCGCGAGAATTTCGCGTTGCGGCGTAGTGTCGTGTTCACGTAACCCGAAGATCTTGTCAAGCATGAGGAGCCCTTGCGCGTAACAGAATGAACGGACGCTTCAAGTGCGCAAGAATATCCTAGTATGACTACTCTGCATATGTGTCGGCCGTGATCTGTTGCGGAAGTCGCAAAGGGGCGCGGGGCGCGCCGCAGGAAGGTCCCGGCAGCATTTCCAGCGGGGGGTTAAACTCCACTCATGAGAGTTCTTGGATTCGAAAGCTCCTGTGATGAAACGGGAGTTGCAATTTACGATACGGACCGCGGGTTGCTGGCGCACGCACTGCACAGCCAGATCGCCATGCACGAGCACTATGGTGGCGTGGTGCCGGAGCTCGCTTCGCGGGATCATATCCGCCGGGTCATTCCGCTGACCCGTCAGGTGCTCGACGAGGCCGGACTGGAGCTGGACGCGGTCGACGTCATCGCTTACACCGCTGGGCCAGGCCTCGCGGGGGCGTTGCTGGTGGGCGCCAGTGTGGCGCGCGCCATGGCGTGGGCGTTGAACGTGCCTGCCGTTCCCATCCATCACCTGGAAGGCCATCTGCTCTCGCCACTGATGGCCGAGCCGCGACCTGGTTTCCCCTTTGTTGCACTGCTGGTCTCGGGCGGCCACACTCAGCTGATGCGCGTGGACGGCGTGGGGCGTTACACCCTGCTGGGCGAGACTCTGGATGACGCGGCGGGCGAAGCGTTCGACAAGTCCGCGAAACTGCTGGGGCTGGGCTATCCTGGTGGGCCGGCCCTGTCAGCGTTGGCGCAAGACGGTGATGCCACGCGCTACCCTTTGCCGCGGCCCAAGCTGCATGGCGACGATCTGGATTTCAGTTTCAGCGGCCTGAAGACCGCCGTGCTGACCCGGCTGCGTCAGCTGGAGGGGGAGTCGGCCGCGGCGTCGGGTGAGTCAGTGTCGCGACAGGTGAAGGCCGACCTTGCGGCCTCTGTGCAGGCCGCGATCGTGGAAGTGCTGGTTACCAAGGCCATTCGCGCCCTGGAACAGACCGGGTTGCGGCGGCTGGTGGTGGCCGGTGGTGTCGGGGCCAACCGGCTATTGCGCGAACAGCTTCTCTCTCGGGTGAAACGTCTTGATGCCCAAGTTTATTTTCCGCCGGTGGCGCTGTGTACCGACAATGGCGCGATGATCGCCTTTGCGGCCGCCCAGCGCATCGAGGCCGGGCTGGCCAACCTGTCGCCAGGCGGTGCGTTCGACGTGAAGCCGCGGTGGTCGTTGGAATCCGTTAACGACGCGTGCACGCTGCAGACCGCTGAGCCGACGGTTCAGGTGCGACGCTGACGTTTGCGGCGTTGTGCTTCGGGGTGATTGCGCTCGGCCGTCTCCGGTGCAGCCGCCTTGCGGCTCTCGCCAATGCGGGGCTCCGCGCCCGCGAACAGCCTTTCGATATTTCCCCAGTGCCGGTACAGCAGCAGCAGGCTGATTGCGCCGATGGCGGTGCCGACGGGCGCGTTGGCCGACCAGGCCACGCCTGCGCCGAACAGATAATAGAGTGGGGCAAAGACGGCAGCGCAGATGGCAGCGAGTGACGAGTAGCGACTGAAGAAGGCGACGATCAGCCAGGTAGCCAGGCAGGCCAGCGCCAGCCAGGGTTGCACGGCCAGCAGTATGCCCAGCGCCGTGGCCACTCCCTTGCCACCCTTGAAGCGCAGGAATACCGGGTACAGGTGGCCGAGAAAAACTGCCACCATCACGAATGGCACGATTGTGCCGCCCGGATGAACGTTCCATTGCATGGCGAGCCAGACTGCGAGCCAGCCCTTGAATGCATCGCCCAGCAGGGTTAGCAGGGCAGCGAGCCGATTGCCCGAGCGCAGGACGTTCGTGGCTCCCGGATTCCCGGAGCCGTAGGTGCGTGGGTCTTGCAGACGGAACAGGCGGCTGATCACGACCGCAAACGAAACCGATCCGATGAGGTAGGCCAGGGCAATCGCCACCAGGAGCCACAGCGGGAAGGGAACAGAGGCGGCAAACGTGGTCATGGGTATGTGATGAAGCGTGAGCGTCTTGACGTGTAACAGGTTGCAGATGGCGCTGGCTGCAGCGCGGCACTTACTATAACGCGGCGTTCGGTGGGAGATAAGCGTTGCAGAAAGGCCACGGCAACCCTGCACCTGAGGCCGCCGGGTTAGCATGGAATAGAATTCTTACGTATCAAGATGGGGATGACGTGCTGATTCTCGTTGCAAATGATGATGGTTACTCCGCGCCGGGTCTCGAGGCGCTGGTCAATGCGCTGCGCCCTCTGGCCGAGCTCATCGTAGTCGCACCCGAGGTGAACCACAGCGGAGCATCAAACTCGCTGACGTTGAACCGGCCGCTGTCGGTCCGGACTGCGGCCAACGGTTTCATTTACGTCAACGGAACGCCATCCGATTGTGTCCACATCGCACTTACCGGCCTGTTCGATCGAAGGCCCGACCTCGTAGTGTCCGGCATCAACAACGGCGAGAACATGGGCGAGGACACGTTGTACTCCGGTACCGTGGCAGCTGCTACCGAAGGTTATCTTTTCAACATCCCCTCGATCGCGTTCTCCCTGCAGGAAAAGGGCTGGAAGCATCTCGATTCGGCCGCCCGCGTTGCGCGCGACATCGTCGAGCGAGTCATTCGCAACCCGCTGCCCGTCCCCACGCTGCTGAACGTGAACATTCCCAACCGGACCTATGAGGATCTCAAGGGCTTGCGCATCACGCGTCTGGGCAAACGGCATCCGTCCGAGCCGGTGGCGCGTACGGTGTCTCCGTTCGGCGAGGAGATCTTCTGGATCGGGCCTGCCGGGAAGGTGGCCGACAATGCCCCGGGCACGGATTTTCACGCGGTGGCCGAGGGGGCAGTGTCCATCACGCCGTTGCGGCTCGACCTCACACACAACGAACAGATCATTCCGCTCAGGGAGTGGTTGGAAAGCTGAAGGCCCATGAGCACACGCAAGCAAAGCGACCTTACGGTCACTCCGGCCAACAGCAACACCAGGGTGTTCAGTGGCCGCTCGCGTGTGGTCAAGCCCCGGCCGGCCGATACGGCAGAGCAACAGCCTCGGCCGTTGAACAGCAATACGCGGATCAGTTTCGGGTTGACACCGGTGTCGCCGCGCGTGCAGCCACCAGCCACCGCAGCCGCAGAATCCGACAACTGGGCCCGCCGTCAGCGCGAGCGCATGGTCGAGCGCCTGTGGCATGCCGGTATCCGCGACCAGCTCGTGCTTGAAGCCATGCTTCGTGTTCCGCGGCATCGCTTCGTGGATGAGGCTCTTGCCAGTCGTGCCTACGAGAACGAGGCACTGCCCATCGGGGCGGGGCAGACCATCTCCCAACCCAGGACCGTGGCCTACATGACTGCGCTCGCACGCAATGGGCGACCATTAGGGCGCGTGCTGGAAGTTGGCACAGGCTGTGGCTACCAGGCGGCAATCCTTGCCGAACTGGCGCGCGAAGTCTATACCATCGAGCGCGTCAGGTCGTTGCATGAACAGGCACGGCTGCGACTGCGCGCTTTGGGATACAACCGGGTGCGCGCCCTGCATGGAGACGGCACCCTGGGCTGGCCCGCGGGGGCGCCCTACGACGCCATCCTGGTGGCAGCGGCCGGCATGAGCCTGCCTGAATCACTGTGCGTGCAACTGGCGGTCGGAGGGCGGCTCGTCGCACCCATTGGCGTCGACGATCAGAGGCTCGTCCTGATCGAGCGGCGCGGCCGGGATCACTGGAGACGCACCGAGCTCGAAGCGGTCCGTTTTGTACCGCTCAAAAGCGGGGTACAGTGATAAATGGCAGAATACGCAGCTTACAGTTAGGAGATCATCGATGGTGAAAGCAGGATTTCCCTCCGGACGAGTTCGGCGTGTATTGCGTTTCCCCAGTCTGTGCGCCGTGAGCGCCTGTCTTCTGGCCGCGTGTACGACGCCAACGCAAGCGCCGGTGGTTGACCTTTCGGAAAGCCGCCCTGGAGTGGAAAGTACTGCACGGGCCGAACCGGTCACCTACGTGGTGCGTGCTGGCGACACACTGTACTCGATCGCCCGCGCCCACAACGTTACCTGGCAGGATATCGCCCTCTGGAACAACATCACCGACCCATCGCAGCTGCGTGTTGGTGCAACCCTCGTGGTCAGCCCGCCCGACGCCGCTGGTACGCCCGCGCCAGCAGCCATAGGCTCCACAGCGGTTGCCCAAGCCGAGCCAATCGTCACTGGCGGGGTACAGCAGCGCCCGCTCGACGGTGCACCCGACGCACAGGCGGCCAGCACGGGCAGTACGACGACAAACAGTGCGCCTGGCACCGCGAATGTGAGCGGCATTGAATGGAGCTGGCCTGCACAGGGCCGCATCATTGCCCAGTTCAACGAGGCATTGAACAAGGGGATCGACATCGAAGGGCGGGAAGGCGATCCGGTGTACGCCGCTGCCGACGGCATCGTCGAGTACGCAGGCGACAGCCTGCCCGGTTATGGCAACCTGCTCATCATAGGGCACGGCAATTCGTACCGCTCGGTGTATGCGCACAACCGTGCCTTGCTCGTTAAGGAGCGTGATACCGTGCGGCGTGGTCAGCAAATCGCCGAGCTCGGACAGACCGACGCGCCCTCTCCGCGCCTGCATTTCGAAATTCGGCGCGGCGGAGTTCCTGAAGATCCGGTCAAGTATCTGCCGCAGCGTTGACGGGCTGGGCGACGCATGACGCCGACGCTGGTCTTCGACCTGGAAACCATCCCCGACATCGCCGGTTTGCGGCGCTTGAACGGGTGGGGGGCCGACATTTCCGACGACGAGGTTGTGGAGCGCGCCCGCACAGCGCGCCTGGAGGCCGTCGGCCATGACTTTCTTCCGTTGCATCTGCAGCAAGTGGTGGTGATCGGCTGCGTGTTTCGCGATGCGCAAGGCTTGCGGGTACGGACGCTGGGGAAGGCGGACGATCCTGAACCCAAACTCATCCAGCAGTTCTTCAAGACGGTCGAGTATTACACGCCGCGCCTGGTCAGCTGGAATGGCTCAGGTTTCGACCTCCCGGTGCTGCACTACCGCGCGCTGATCCACGGCGTCGTCGCCTCGCGTTACTGGGAACTGGGCGACGAAGACCGCGACTTTCGCTACAGCAACTACATCAGCCGCTATCACATGCGTCACATCGATCTGATGGACGTTCTGGCAAAATACAACGCGCGGGCCAATGCACCCATGGATGAACTTGCCCAGCTGTGCGGTTTCGCGGGCAAGCTGGGCATGGACGGCAGCCAGGTCTGGCCGGCCTGGCGTGACGGACGGCATGAAGAAGTGCGCGCATATTGCGAAACCGACGTCGTCAATACGTGGCTTCTGTTCTGCCGCTTTCAGCTGATGCGCGGTGAATTGCTTCCGGAGCAGTACCAGGCCGAGCTTGATCTCGTGCGCGAAACTCTGACAACGCTCGACGCTCCGCATTGGCGCGAGTACCTCGACGCATGGGGTGCATCCGTGCGCTCGTGGGGCGTTCCGGGCTGACACCGCCGCCCGGCATCCGTTATCTCCCCGCGACCTCGCGTATTCTTCTCGTCGTCACCCTATTGAACATGACACATGGCAGCATGGGCGCACGCAGGCGTAGCGCCAGGCATGCCCGTGTCCACTCAGGTATCAGCATGCAGGAAAGATTGCTCATTGAGTCGCTCGACCTCGAAGCCCGGGGCATCGCTCATCGCAATGGCAAGGTGGTTTTCGTGGAAGGCGCGCTGCCCGGCGAGGAAGTGTCGGTGGTGGTCACGCGGCGCAAGCCGTCATACGACATCGCTCGCGTCGATCATGTTTTTCGTGAATCTTCACAGCGGGTGCGGCCGCGCTGCCCTCATTTCGGCGTGTGCGGCGGCTGTGCCATGCAGCATCTTGATCCGGCCGCGCAGATGGCGGTCAAGCAGCGCGTTCTCGAAGACGCATTCTGGCATGTCGGGAAGCTGCGTCCCGACCAGATACTGCCTCCCATCCAGGGGCCCGCCTGGCATTACCGCTATCGCGCCCGGCTCACGGTGCGCCTGGTACCGAAGAAGGGAGGGGTCCTCGTGGGCTTTCACGAGCGCAAGAGCAGCTATGTTGCTGACATGATCACGTGCCACGTGCTCCCACGCCACATAGCCGGACTGCTGGTTCCGTTGCGTTCTCTGGTTGCATCGCTGTCCATCCCTGATCGTGTGCCTCAGATCGAAGTTGCCGTCGGGGAAGGGGTAACCGCTCTGGTGCTGCGCCACCTGGAGCCGTTGACCGACCACGACCGTCAGCTCCTGGCTGATTTCGGCGATGCGCATGGTGTCCAGTGGTGGCTCCAACCCAAAGGGCCCGATTCCATCCATCTGCTGCGTGAAGGCGGCACTGACTTGGCGTACGCCTTGCCCGAATGGGATCTGCGCATGCCGTTCAGGCCTACTGATTTCACGCAGGTAAACCATGCGGTGAATCGCGTGATGGTCAGTCGGGCGGTGCACCTGCTGGATCCACGGCCGGGAGAAGAAGTGGCAGACTTCTTCTGCGGACTGGGCAACTTCAGCCTGCCGCTGGCAAGACGTGGCGCGCGCGTGACGGGGGTGGAGGGCAGCGATACGCTGACGGCACGGGCGCTGGACTCGGCGCGCAGGCACGGGCTGGAGCAGCGTACCGTGTTCCATACCGCCAACCTGTTTGAGATCGATACGGCCTGGCTGCGCAAGCTGGGACGGTTCGATCGGGTATTGATCGATCCTCCGCGCGAGGGGGCGGCCGCCCTGGCGCAGGCACTGAGCGGGCTGGATCAGGCGGAACGCCCGGGGCGCATCGTTTACGTGTCGTGCAACCCGGCAACACTGGCGCGCGACGCGGCGATACTCGTGCACCAGGGAGGATACCGGCTCGACGCCGCAGGCGCGATCAACATGTTCCCACACACAGCTCATGTTGAGTCAATGGCCGTGTTCAATCGCGGATAGGGCCTGATGCGGGAAGGCCCGCGTGGGAACAGGGGGCGTGGGTGAGTACAAGCAAGGGCGCCGACGACCATGCGCCGGCGCCCCGTACAGGCACGAGGTCAGTCGCGCTCCCCGCCGAAGATGCCGAGCAGCATCAGCAGGTTGGCGAACACGTTGTAGACATCGAGGTAAAGGGCGAGTGTGGCCGTGACGTAATTCGTCTCGCCGCCGTTGACGATCCGGTGCAGGTCGACCAGCATGAACGCTGAGAAGATCACGATGGCGAGCACCGAAATCGTGAGCATCAGTGCCGGAATCTGCAGGAAGATGTTGGCCAGCGCGGCGACCACGATGACGACGGCACCTACCAGCAGCCATTTCTGCAGACTGGAGAGATCGCGCTTGATGCTGGTGGCCAGTGTGGCCATCGTGGCGAACACCGCCGCCGTGCCACCGAATGCCAGCATGATGAGCGAGGCGCCGTTGTTCATGCCCAGGACGAAACCCAGCAGGCGCGACAGCATCACCCCCATGAAGAAGGTGAACACGAGCAGCAGGCCAACACCAACCCCGCTGTTCTTGTTGCGTTCGATGGCGAACATGAGCCCGAAGGCGCCAATGAGGAAGACGACGGCCGTCAGCCCGGGACTTTGACCCATCACCAGAGCCAGCCCGGTGTACAGCCCCACGGCCGCCCCGAGCACCGTGGGGATGAGCGACAGGGCGAGCAGCCAGTAGGTGTTGCGCAGTACCTGGTTGCGCTGTGCGACCCGCGTGGCGCTGACGCCGCCCAGAGGTGAAGTGCGAAGGTCGTTCATTTGCGTATTGTCTCCATATCGGGAACGTTACATTGCGGCAGCCGGTCGCCACGCGACCGCGGAGCTGCAGTCCATCCAACCGAGACCGAACAGACATGAGACCTGCCGGAGGGCGACATGTTCCCTGTGCGCCTGGGTGCTCCGGCATGGCGCGAAGCCTGTGCCGGAGGCTTCCTGGGGAACTTGACAGGGAGAGGCTTCGCCGATATGTGCATGATACAATCTTCGATTCAAGATTTTTCAAAAAAGCCTGATTTTTTGGAGTTTTCGATGCCCGTCGAACGCACGCTGTCCATCATCAAGCCCGACGCCGTGGCAAAAAACGTCATCGGTCAGATCATTACCCGGTTCGAAAACGCCGGTCTGAAGGTCGTTGCCGCCCGTCTTGCCCAGCTTTCGCGGGACGAAGCCGAGCGTTTCTACGCAGTACACAAGGAGCGGCCGTTCTTCAAGGATCTGATCGACTTCATGGTGTCCGGCCCCGTGTTCGTGCAGGTGCTCGAGGGCGAAGATGCCATCCAGAAGAACCGCGATCTCATGGGTGCCACCGATCCGAAGAAGGCGGCTCCCGGTACGATCCGTGCTGACTTCGCCGACAGTATCGACGCCAACGCCGTTCACGGTTCCGATGGTCCCGATACTGCGCGCCAGGAAATCGCGTTCTTCTTCCCGGAAATCGAAATCTTCAGCCGTTGAGGCAGAGGGTTACATCGCTTCATGCGAGTGGTCACTACATGTCCTGCACCGTCATCCCGCCTCAATCTCCTGGGGCTGGATGCCTCTGCGCTCGCCGCGCAGGTTGAGGCATGGGGTGACAAACCTTTTCGCTCCCGGCAGCTGATGCGCTGGGTGCATCAACGGGGTGTCGCCGATTTTTCCTCCATGACCGATCTTGCGCGCGACTTCCGTGCGCGCCTGCAAGATCAGTGCGAGGTACGGGCGCCCGGCGTCGTTACCGAGCATCGCTCGCGCGATGGCACGCGCAAGTGGCTGTTCGACGTGGGAAACGGCAATGCCGTTGAAACGGTCTTCATTCCGGAAGACGATCGCGGCACCCTGTGCGTCTCCACGCAGGCCGGTTGCACCGTGGGGTGCCCGTTCTGCTCCACCGGGCACCAGGGCTTCAACCGCAACCTCCGCACCGATGAGATCGTCGGGCAGATCTGGTGGGCGCGACATGCGCTGCTGGCAGCCGGTGAAAGTGGTCGACTGGGCGGGCGGGTGCTCGAGGCAGGCGAAAAAATCATCAGCAACATCGTATTCATGGGCATGGGCGAACCCCTGCTCAATTATGCGGCGTTGCTCCCGGCACTGCGGCTATTGCTCGACGACAATGGCTACGGGCTGTCGCGGCGCCGTGTTACGGTGTCCACGTCGGGCGTGGTGCCCATGATTGATCGCCTCGGGCAAGACTGTCCAGTGGCTCTTGCCGTGTCCCTGCATGCACCCAACGACGCACTGCGCGACCGTCTTGTACCGCTCAATCGCAAGTATCCCTTGCGCGAACTGCTGGCGGCATGCGAGCGTTATGTGCAATTTGCTCCGCGCGATTTCATTACGTTTGAGTACGTCATGCTCGATGGCGTGAATGATGGTGATGAACACGCGCGCGAACTGATCGGGATCGCCCGCACCGTGCCGAGCAAGTTCAATCTGATTCCTTTCAACCCGTTCCCCCAGTCAGGCCTGAAGCGGTCGCCCGGGGAGCGCGTCAAGGCCTTTGCGCAGCGCCTCATGGACGCTGGTGTGGTTACGACCGTGCGCAAGACGCGCGGTGACGACATCGACGCAGCCTGCGGTCAGCTGGCGGGCGAGGTGCAAGATCGTACCCGGTTGTCTCAGGTGGTGCCCGATCGGCGCCGTGCCATACCCATCAGCGAGGCGTCCGCATGATTCAAGAGCGCGCGAAGGTCGATCCGTTCCTGCAGCAAGCGGATGACCAGACAAAAGCCGTGAATCTTCCCAAGGTCGCTCCTGGATCCACAGGGTCGGTCGGTGAAACGCTGCGGGCGGCGCGTGAAGCGCGGGGACTGAGTCAGTCCGATATCTCCGCTCGCCTCAAGTTCGGTGTGCGCCAGATCGAGGCGCTGGAACACGAGCGCTGGGATGAGCTGCCCAAGGGCCCGTCGTTGCGCGGCCTCGTGCGTAACTATGCACGCTTGCTCGGCATCGATGGCGAAGCGCTGTTGGCAGCGCTGCCTGCGCATGTCGGATCACCGCCGGTGTCGGTCGCCATTCCCGGCAGTGCGGGCGACATGCACCCCGCGCCGCTCCCGCGTCATGGGGGTGATACAGCACGCCGTGGTCGGGTCTGGTTCATCGGGTTCACGCTTCTGGTGCTCATCAGCCTGCTGGCACTGGCTGCGTACGTCGTGTTCACCTGGTGGCTGCCGCGCATGTCGGGCAATGGTTCGGAGCCGGCCACCCTCAATCTGCCGTATGCGGCGAGCTCGCAGGATGGCCCGACCATTCCGATTCCGGTAATGTCGGCCTCCTCGGGCAATGGATCCCCTGCGACAACCGATGGGCAAACTCAGCAGGCCGGAGGAGTGGAAGCACCTCCCGAACAGGTGCAGGGCACGGAGGAAGCTGCGGTAGCGGCGGCTGGTGCACCGGCACGCACTCAGGACGCCGCCGGAAACGTTGCGGTTGCGCCGCCAGCGGGTGCGCCTTCCGGCGACGCGGCCGCGCAGCATGCTCCCGCAGGATCCGTATCCTCGTCTGGCGATGTGGCCCTGGTTCAGGCAGACAGCGAATCAGGCAGTGCCATCACCACCGCCACGGGCACCGCAACAACGCAGTCGGTTGCATCAACGACGGCTCAGGGGTCTGCGCCAACCACTGCTGCAACGCAAGCCAATCAGCTGTCGTTCAACGTCTCGGAAGACAGCTGGATTGAAGTCTACGATCGCGACGGTGCACCGGTTCTGTACACCACGCTCACGCGCGGTACGCAGCGCACCATCGACGTGACACCGCCCGCGCGGGTGGTCATCGGCAATGTGAACGGCGTCGAAGTGCAATGGCAGGGCGTCGACGTCAACCTGAAGCAATATCGGCGCGGCAACGTAGCGCGCTTCACCGTTGAATAAAGATGTCGGCCCACATCCATGATGCTGTTCCGGCCGTAGGCCCGGCTTCCCGTCGTGCCTCTCGGCAGGTCGCGGTGCGCTGGCGCGATGTGCAGGTCCTGGTGGGCGGTAACGCGCCGGTCGTGGTGCAATCCATGACGAACACGGATACCGCTGACGCCATCGCAACTGCCATTCAGGTCAAGGAGCTCACGCAGGCTGGTTCAGAGCTGGTTCGTATCACGGTGAATACGCCGGATGCGGCCCGCGAGGTGCCGGCCATCCGCGAGCAGCTCGACCGCATGGGTATCCACACCCCCTTGGTGGGCGATTTCCACTACAACGGCCACAAGTTGCTCACACAGTTCCCAGAGTGTGCGCAGGCGTTGTCCAAGTATCGAATCAATCCAGGCAATCTCGGCCTGGGGGCACGGCGCGATGACAACTTCGCGCAAATGATCGAGGTCGCTTGCCGATACGGGAAACCCATTCGCATTGGCGTCAACTGGGGAAGCCTCGATCAGGATCTGCTCGCGCGCATGATGGATGCGAACAATCAGCGGGCGGTTCCGTGGCCGGCCGAAGCCGTCATGCGCGAAGCACTGGTGGTTTCAGCCATTTCCAGCGCGCAGCGCGCGGAAGAGCTGGGGTTGCCGGGCGACGCCATCGTGCTGTCGTGCAAGGTGAGTCAGGTGCAAGACCTGATCGCCGTGTATCGGGAACTGGCCCGGCGCTGCGATTATCCGCTGCACCTGGGGCTTACCGAAGCAGGCATGGGCAGCAAGGGCATCGTGGCCTCGACAGCTGCGCTCGCGGTGCTGCTGCAGGAAGGCATTGGTGACACCATACGCATTTCGCTTACGCCCGAGCCTGGTGGCGACCGTACGCGTGAAGTCACGGTAGCCCAGGAGCTCTTGCAGACCATGGGTCTGCGGGCATTTGCACCCATGGTGGTGGCATGCCCGGGGTGCGGACGCACCAGCAGTTCGTTCTTCCAGGAGCTGGCCGACAGCGTGCAGGGTTATCTGCGTAGCCAGATGCCTGAATGGCGGCGCCGGTACCCGGGCGTGGAAACCATGAAAGTGGCCGTCATGGGTTGTGTCGTCAATGGACCCGGCGAGAGCCGACACGCCGATATCGGCATCAGCTTGCCCGGCACGGGTGAATTGCCGACGGCTCCGGTATATATCGATGGCCGCCGGGTGGTCACGCTCAAGGGCGAAGGCATTGCCAGCGAGTTCAAGGCCATCATCGAGAATTACGTCAAGCAGCGCTACGGTGGCCAGGATTCCCGTACAACCTGAACAGCACGCCGTTACCTGCGGCGGCCGGCGCGGCTCGGCAGGGAAGGCACGACAACTATGAGCGAAACATTCAAGAAACTGGCCGCCATACGCGGCATGAACGACGTCTTGCCCGACGAGTCGGGACGCTGGGAAGAGCTCGAACGTCTCGTGCGCGACTGGTTGCGCAGCTACGGCTACCTGAACATGCGCACCCCTGTGCTCGAGCATACGGCATTGTTTGCGCGAGGCATCGGTGAGGTGACCGACATTGTCGAGAAGGAGATGTACACCTTCGTCGACTCTCTGAACGGCGAATCGCTGACCCTCCGCCCCGAGTTTACGGCTGGTATCGTGCGTGCCACGATCGAACACAACCTGCTGTACGACCGTCCCCGGCGCGTATATTCGATGGGACCAGTCTTCCGGCATGAACGGCCGCAGCGTGGACGCTACCGCCAGTTTCACCAGATCGACGTGGAGGCGCTGGGCTTTGCCGGTCCGGACGTCGACGCGGAGCAGATCATCATGATTGCGCGCCTGTGGAAGATCCTCGGCCTCAACGACATTCGCCTGGAAATCAACTCGTTGGGGGCAGGGCAGGAGCGCGCGGCTCATCGTGCCGCGCTCATCGAACATCTCGAGAAGTACAAGGACATCCTCGATGAGGATGGGCGCCGGCGCATGTATACCAATCCGCTGCGCGTGCTCGACACGAAGAATCCTGCACTGCAGGAAATGGCCGAGACTGCGCCCCGACTGCTCGACTTCCTGGGGGCCGAGTCGCGAGCACACTTCGACGGCGTGCTGGCCCGCCTCGACGATGCCGGCATTTCCTACCGCATCAATCCGCGACTGGTGCGTGGCCTCGACTACTACAACCTGACAGTATTCGAGTGGGTCACCGACAGGCTTGGCGCTCAGGGAACGGTTTGCGGCGGTGGTCGCTACGATGGCCTGATCGAACTGCTGGGCGGCAAGCCTGCGCCAGCAGTCGGATTTGCCATCGGGGTCGAGCGTCTGCTCGATCTCTGGCAGCAGCACGACCCCGAACGCAAGGATGCAGAGTGCGACGTCTATGTGGTGCACCAGGGTGAAGCGGCAGCGCGGCGCGCCCTGTCGGTCGGCGAGTTGCTGCGTGACGCAGGCCTTGATGTCATCGTGCATGGCGGTACGGGAAGCTTCAAGTCGCAAATGAAGCGTGCCGACAACAGCGGAGCCGCGTTCGCCGTGATTTTGGGAGACAACGAACTGGCGGCCGGTGCGGCCACGGTCAAGCGCCTGGCGGATGGCAGCCAGCAACCGGTGGGGTTCTCCGCCCTGACGGATTATCTGGTCGACGCGTTGCAGCTGTCCGAGTGAGGGGCGCTGGCTGCGCCAAGAAAGTTGGGCTGGTGTGTGGAGCGTGTTTAAAATGCAGCTCGGCACACGTGGCACCGGTAACCGTCGCGGCGGCCGCAGGATTTCCACCAATGTTTGCGGCGGATCGTTCGCGGCCGCGCGCACCTGAAGGGTTGATGTATGACGTACGATCTCGACGAGCAGGAACAACTGGAAGCGATCAAGGCCTGGTGGCAGCGATACGGCAATGCCGTACTGACCGTGCTGATCGTCATCCTGCTGGCGATTGCAGGCTGGCAGGGCTGGAACTGGTACCAGAACGATCAGGCGCGCAAGGCCGGAGGGTACTTCGAAGCCCTGCAGAGCGCCGTGCGGCAAGGCAATCTCGAGCAGGTACGCGACGCGAGCACCCAGCTGCGCAACCGGTACGGCAGTACGGCATACGCACCCCGGGGCGCCTTGCTGGCCGCGCAGCTGATGTTGAAGCAGGGCGACGTGGCGGGTGCCCGCGAGCAGTTCGAATGGGTCAAGCAGCATGGCGGACCTACTCTGGCCCCCGTGGCGCGTCTGCGCCTGGCTGGGCTGCTGCTTGACCAGAAAGAATACGACAACGCACTGGCCCAGCTGGGACCGGACATTCCCGCCGGTTTTGCGGCACTGTACGCCGATCGTCGCGGTGACATTCTGTTTGCACAAGGCAAACTGGCCGAGGCGCGTCGGGCATGGGAAGAGGCGCTGCGCGAACTCGGGCAGGGCGATGCGCTGGTGTCCATCGTGCGCCTGAAGCTCGAAGCGTTGGCCGAACAGGGCGAGAAAGCCTAAGGAGCGGGCAAGAATGAGATTTTCTGTCAGACCCATCGCGCGCAGCTTCATGCAAGCTGTGGTTGTGCTGGGTGTTGCTGGCCTGGCCGGCTGTTCGTGGTTTTCGTCGTCGGACAAACGATACGAGCCTGTACCCCTGGTGGAATTTGCGCCCGAGGTGCAGGTTGGCACGGCCTGGAGTGTCGACCTGGGCGGCAAGGCCGACATCGGTTTCAAGCCCACGGTGGTGAACGATGCGGTCTACGCGGCCGCGGGCAATGGCACTGTAGCGAAAATCGATGCAGCTGACGGCTCAGTGTGGTGGCGCGTGAATGTGGGCAGCCCGCTGCAGGCCGGCGCTGGCAGCGACGGCGACACCACGGCGGTCGTCACTACGAAGGGCGAGGTCATCGCGCTTGATGACAACGGAGCGGAGAAATGGCGGGCGCGGGCAACCAGCGAGGTTCTGGTTCCGCCGGTCGTGGGTGACGGCCTGGTCGTGGTACGCAGTGGCGACTACCGGGTGCAGGCATTCGACGCCAACACGGGCGAGCGTGTGTGGAGCTTTCAGCGGCCAGGCCCTTCCCTGGCCCTGCGCGCTCCGAGCTACATGATCATTGCCGGCGGCTTCGTGTTCACTGGTCTGCCCGGCGGCAAGCTCGTCGCCATCAATACCGACAACGGTGTCATCCAGTGGGAAGGCACGGTGGGCGTGCCGCGTGGAGCCAGCGAGCTTGAGCGGGTAGCCGACGTGGTCGGCGGGCCCGTGCTGACCGAAGACCTGCTGTGTGCGGCTGCCTATCAAGGGCGCATCGTCTGCTTCGACATCCGGGGTGGCGGAGAACTGGTCTGGAGTCGTGATCTTTCCAGTGCGTCCGGCATGACCGCCGACTTCTCCACTGCGTTCGCTCCGGACGTACACAGTGTGGTGCACGCATATCTCTTGTCGGGCGGCAGCAACATCTGGCGCCAGGATGCCATGCGCAACCGCCGGTTGTCGGCGCCGGCGTCAACCGGGCGGGTGGTGGCGCTGGGCGATTACCAGGGGTACGTACACTTCCTCGCTCGGGAAGATGGTCGCCTGGTGGGCCGGGCGGCTACCGACGGATCCGCCATCGTGGCGCCGCTGGTGGCCACGCCGTACGGCGTCGTCGTGCAGACCACTGGTGGTTCGGTGCGCATGCTCAGGGTAGGCGACTGACGTGGGGAAGATCAAGCTCAAGCCAGTTGTTGCGCTCGTTGGCCGGCCCAACGTCGGCAAGTCGACACTGTTCAACCGCCTCACGCGTTCGCGGGCTGCCCTTGTGGCTGATTTTCCCGGGCTTACGCGCGATCGCCATTACGGTGAGGGTCGGGTCGGGAAGTATCCGTACATCGTGGTCGATACGGGTGGTTTCGAGCCAGTGGCAAAAGACGGCATCGTAGCCGAGATGGCCCGGCAGACCCGTGCCGCCATCGACGAAGCCGATGTAGTCATCTTCATCACCGACGGGCGTGTCGGCCTGACGGCCCAGGATCGCGACATCGCCGATTTGCTGCGCCGCTCCGGCTGCCGCACGGTACTGGCGGTGAACAAGCTGGAGGGCATGCGCAATCCCGCCGCGGTGGCCGAGTTCTACGAACTGGGGCTGGGCACACCGCAGCCCATTTCCGCCGCCCATGGTGACGGAGTCGCGCGCATGATCGACGACGCACTGGAAGAAGTGTTCCGGGCGCGGGGCGACGACGAGGCCCTTGATGACTTCGAGGGTGAAGCCGATACTGACAGCTCGCTCGACTACGCCGAGCCGGACCTCGTCGAGCTCAACGCCGAGGGTGGCGAAGGTGCACAGGAAGAGACCGGCTCAGACGAGCAACGTCACCCGATCCGCTTGGCGATCGTGGGGCGTCCGAACGTCGGCAAGTCCACACTGGTCAATGCACTGCTGGGGGAAGAGCGTGTTATCGTGTTCGACATGCCCGGCACCACACGGGATGCTATCGAAATTGAGTTCGAGCGCGATGGGCGGCAGTATGTGCTGATCGATACGGCAGGACTGCGCCGTCGAGGCAAGGTATTCGAGGCCGTCGAGAAGTTCTCCGTCATCAAGACGCTGCAGGCGATCGAGGCTGCCAATGTGGTTGTCCTGGTACTCGACGCCAGAGTAGAGATTTCCGAGCAGGATGCAAACATCGCCGGTTTCATCGTGGAAACCGGACGGGCATTGGTGGTGGCCATCAACAAATGGGACGACCTGGATGCCGACCGGCGCGAATGGATCAGGCGCGAGTACGACCGCAAGCTGCGTTTCTTGTCGTTCGCGCCCGTCGTGACGATATCAGCCCTGCACAAGCGAGGCATCGACCGTCTCATGAAAGAAGTGAACAAGGTGTACGCAGCCGCGTTCGCGAAGTTGCCCACGCCTCGTCTCACGCGCGAGCTGCACGCGGCGGTCGAGCAACAGCCGCCTCCGCGCAAAGGAATCTTCCGGCCCAAGTTGCGGTATGCCCACCAGGGGGGGCAGAACCCTCCGCGCATCATCATCCACGGTAATGCGCTGGATGCCATTTCCGACACATATCGGCGCTATCTTGAGGCGCGGTTCCGCGCGGCATTCAAATTGCAGGGCACGCCGCTGCGAATCGAGTTTCGGTCTTCGCAGAACCCGTACGTGGATTGAACCTCCAGGCCTAGCCTGCATCTAACCACTGCATTTCATCAAAACACAACAATCAGGAGTTACTCCGATGAGCAACAAAGGGCAACTTTTACAAGACCCGTTCCTTAATACGCTGCGCAAAGAGCATATTCCCGTCTCGGTTTATCTCGTGAACGGCATCAAGCTGCAAGGGCAGATCGAATCCTTCGACCAGTACGTCGTGCTGCTGCGCAATACCGTCACGCAGATGGTGTACAAGCATGCGATTTCCACCGTGGTGCCTGCGCGCCCGGTAAACTTCCAGGCGGATGCAAACGCTGAATAATTCGGTAGCTGCTTCTTCCATGCGGGCGCTCGTCGTAGCGATCGACTTCGGCGAGCCCGATTTTGGCGCCCGACTCGAAGAGTTTTGCCTGCTCGCTACGAGCGCGGGCGCTGAAATCGTCGACACGATCCTGACGCGGCGTGCCAGGCCGGACGCCGCGTTTTTCGTAGGCACGGGCAAGGTCGAAGAGATCACTGCCCGAGCTGCGGAACTCGGGGCCACCATCGTTCTGGTGGATCATGCCTTGTCGCCGGCCCAGCAGCGCAACCTCGAGCGGGCCGTGAAGTTGCGCGTGGTGGATCGTGTCACGCTGATCCTGGATATCTTTGCGTTGCGCGCGCGAAGCCACGAGGGGAAGCTGCAGGTTGAGCTTGCCCAGTTGCAGCATTTGTCGACGCGACTTACCGGCATGTGGACCCACCTTGAGCGGCAGCGTGGCGGGATCGGCTTGCGCGGCCCCGGAGAACGGCAGCTGGAGCTCGACCGGCGCATGATCGCCGATCGCGTGCGCATCCTGCGCGAGCGGCTTGCCCGGCTGGAACGGCAGCGCAAGACCCAACGGCGCGCACGGGTTCGCGGGGGTGTGCCGGCACTGTCGCTGGTAGGGTATACAAACGCCGGGAAGTCCACCCTGTTCAATGTGCTGACACGCGCAGACAGCTATGCTGCCGATCAGTTGTTCGCCACGCTCGACACCACGACGCGGCGTATCTGGCTGGAAGGTTGTGGAGCGCTGACGGTATCCGATACCGTGGGGTTCATCCGCGACCTGCCCCCGACCCTGGTAGCAGCATTTCGCGCTACGCTGGAAGAGACCATACACGCTGATCTGCTGTTGCACGTGATCGATGCGGCCAGTCCGCAGCGCGACGAGCAGATTGCCGAGGTCGACAAGGTGCTGGACGAAATCGGCGCGCACGACATTCCGCGGATTCTCGTTTACAACAAAATCGACCTCGCCGGCCTTGAGCCGCAGTTGCAACGAAATGCACATGGTACGATCGAACGTGTGTTCGTGAGTGCAAAAGAACGGCTGGGTCTCGACCTTCTTCGTCAGGCCATCGCTGAAGTGTGCCGAAAGAATATAGAAACCAATGCGTTTTCCTTCCAAACTGTACAACCTGAATGATCCAGGTTGGGGCCGCGGCAATCAAGGCGGGTCCGGTAACAACGAACCACGCCGGCCCCAACGTGATGGGCAGGGTCCACCCGACCTTGACGAACTGTGGCGTGATTTCAACAAACGGCTAAGCAGCCTGTTCGGCCGACAGTCGCGGCGTCGTTCGCCTTTCGACAACGGCGGCGGTGGCGAGGGCAGGGGCGGGGGCTTCGGCGTATCTCCGCGGGGCGCGCGCTTCGGATTGCTTGCCATCATCGTCGTAGCGGTTCTGTTGTGGCTCGCCAGCGGCTTCTTCATCGTGCAGGAAGGCCAGGTCGGTGTCATTACGCGGTTTGGCGAGTATGTACGTACCGTGCCGGCCGGGTTCCAGTGGCATATACCGGCGCCCATCGAGTCGGTACAGAAGGTCGACGTCGCGCAGTTGCGTACCTTCGAAATCGGCTTCCGTGGCAATGCCCGCAACAAGGTGCCGGCGGAAGCGCTGATGCTGACCGACGACGAGAACATCGTGGACCTCCAGTTCGTGGTGCAGTACCGCATTCGCCCGGATGGCGCACGCGATTATCTGTTCAACGATGTTGCTCCCGACATCGCGGTGCGCCAGGCGGCTGAAACCGCCATGCGCGAGGTGGTCGGCAAGGCCCCCATGGATTTCGTGCTGTACGAGGGGCGCACCGAAATTGCCTCGCGTACGCAGAAACTCATGCAGGAAATCATGGACCTCTACGGCACCGGCATCCTGATCAGCGCTGTGGCCATCCTGAATGCCCAGCCACCTGAGCCGGTGCAGGCTGCATTTGACGACGCCGTCAAGGCCGGGCAGGATCGTGAGCGCCAGATCAACGAAGGTCAGGCCTACGCCAACCAGGTCATTCCGCAGGCGGCTGGCGCAGCCTCGCGCATCATCGAGGAGGCCGAGGCATACCGGGCGCGAGTGGTCAACGATGCGCGCGGTAATTCGTCGCGTTTCAAGCAGGTGCTTGAAGCGTTCATGGAAGCACCTGAAGTGACGCGAGATCGTCTGTACCTGGAAACCATGCAGCAAGTATTCTCGCAGGCGTCGAAGGTCCTGGTCGACATCGAGGAAGGCAACAGTCTCATCTACCTGCCGCTCGACAAGATCATGCAGGACGTGGCCTCGCAACGGCCGGCGTTGCCCATATCGACAACGCCACAGCCGGCAACTCCCGCGCCACTGCCGACGACGAACACGTCCCCGACGCGTAGCTCGATGGGAGCATCGCGCACGCTCGATCGCAACAGCCGCTAAGGGGAGGACAGACACATGAAACGTTTGATTGGCCCCTTGGGAATCGCTCTCGTCGTCATCCTGCTGATTGCGTCCTCCATGGTGTTTACCGTACGTGAGCGCGAGTACGCACTCGTGTTCGCGTTGGGTGAGGTGCGCAAGGTCATCGACAAGCCGGGACTGTACTTCAAGCTGCCGGCGCCGCTGGAGAATGTGGTCTATCTGGAAAAACGGCTGCTCACGATCGATGACAGTGAGGCCGAACGCATCCAGACGTCGGAGAAGAAGAACCTGCTGATCGATGCCTATGCAAAGTGGCGCATCGTCGATCCCCGTCTGTACTACGTTACTTTCGGGGGGAATGAGTCGGCCGCACAGACACGCCTTGCCGCCGTCATCCGCGACGCGCTCAACGCGTCTGTGAACCGCCGTACGGTGAATGACGTGGTGTCGAGCGAACGCGATGTCATCATGCGCGAGATCCGCGACAACGTGGCGCGTCACGCACAGAGCGTCGGTGTCGAGGTGGTGGACGTGCGGTTGAAGCGCATCGATTTCGTGCCCGAAATTTCAGAGTCGGTTTATCGCCGCATGGAGGCAGAACGCACTAGAGTGGCGAACGAACAGCGCTCCATTGGCGCTGCTGAGAGCGAGCGCATCCGTGCGAACGCCGAGCGGCAACGCGACGAGATCGTGGCACAGGCGCAGGCCACCGCACAGGCCGTAAAGGGTGAGGCGGATGCCGAGGCAAGCCGCATCTACGCGGAAGCCTACTCGGCGAACCCTGAATTCTTCAACTTCTACCGCAGCCTGGAAGCCTATCGGAACGCGTTCTCCAACAAGAGCGATGTCCTGGTGATCAAACCCGACTCCGACTTCTTCCGCTATTTCAACAAGGCAGACCTTCCGGGGGTGGTCGCGGGAAAAAGCAATTCGGCGCGAGGCATTCCGTCGGGCCAACCGCGCAGTGAGTCGGGAGTGGCCGCGCAAGCCGAGGGTGCTCACGCGTCGGTGGCGCACTAGCCGTCTGCACAGGTTAGGCGGCCGCCGACCTGACTGACTCCTGCCGGCGAACGCTGAGGCTGTTCCTGTAGTGCGGCAGGGGCTATGAATCCGCGACCTGGCTGCTCCGGTTCATTGCCCCGACCATCCGGCAGGGGGTTGGTGTACAATATCTTGTAAGCCGAGCGGCAAAAAGCGGTTGGTAGGGCTTACCCTTCCGGCCGTTTTTTTTCGTCTGTCTTTTTTATCATCCGAATTTTCGCAACTGGGTTCTTTGCATGGGCACGTGGCTGTTGCCTGAAAATCTGGCCGATATCCTGCCAGCCGAGGCACGGCGTATCGAAGAACTGCGTCGTATGCTGCTCGACCTGTACCGGTCCTACGGCTACGAGCTGGTCATGCCACCGCTGGTCGAGTACCTCGACTCGCTCCTGTCGGGTACGGGGAGCGATCTTAACCTGCGCACCTTCAAGCTGGTCGATCAGCTGTCCGGACGCACCCTGGGTGTACGCGCCGACATGACGCCACAAGTCACGCGCATCGATGCTCACTTGCTGAACCGTGCGGGCGTGACCCGATTGTGCTATTGCGGCAGTGTGTTGCACACTCGTGCTGCCGGCTTCAATTCCTCGCGCGAGCCGCTGCAGATCGGTGCGGAATTGTACGGGTATGGCGGCATCGAAGCCGACATCGAGGTCATCCAGCTGGCGTTGTCCAGTACGCGCATCGTGGGCATTCAGAACGCGCGTCTCGACCTGGGGCATAACGGCATCACGCAAGCGCTCATTGCCGCGGATGAAGCTGCCCAACCCCTGAACGACGTCATCTGCGACCTGCTGCGCGCCAAAGACGCATCGGGGCTTGAACCGGTGTTGGCACAACTGTCCACACAGACCGCCAGCGCGCTGCGCGGCCTTCTCGGGCTGTATGGTGGCGCAGAGGTACTGGAAGAAGCGCGCCAGCTGCTGCCCCCGCTACCCGGCGTGCGGGCTGCGCTCGACGATCTCGACGCCCTTGCGCGCGCGCTGCCGGCCGAACACCTCAGCATCGACCTCGCCGATGCGCGAGGCTATCACTACCATACGGGTGTCGTGTTTGCAGTGTATGTAGATGGCTGGCCCGACACCGTTGTGCGCGGGGGCAGATACGACAACGTCGGCCGGGCATTCGGCCGGGCGCGGCCCGCTACGGGTTTCAGCCTCGACCTGCGCGTGCTTTCAGGTCTGCTGGAACCCGCGCAGCGTGCCAGCGCCATTCGGGCACCCTGGAGCAACGAGCCCGAACTGCTGCGCCTGGTGAACGAACTGCGTGCGGCGGGCCAGATCGTGGTGCAAAGTCTTCCGGGGCATGAGGCCGATCAGCAGGAGTATGTCTTCGATCGGGAGATCGTGAAGGGTGACGATGGCTGGCGTGTCATGGAACGGCGCTGACGGCAGACGGTGCTTCGTACCCGGTATGCAGCGCCGTACCATGTGCCTGGTGATCTGAATCGGACAGACGCATACCTCATCAAGGTGTTCCGGCAGCCAACTCGCGCTCAGCCAGACAAATTCATGTAATCAGGTGTGGGATTTCGTTTATGACTAAGAATGTAGTGGTCATCGGTACCCAATGGGGCGATGAAGGCAAGGGGAAAATCGTCGATTGGCTGGCCGAGTCTGCGCAAGGCGTGGTGCGATTTCAGGGAGGGCACAATGCCGGTCATACCCTGTGGATTGGTGGCAAGAAGACCGTCCTGCGCCTGATTCCGTCCGGGATCATGCATCCGGGCGTCAAGTGTTTCATTGGCAATGGCGTGGTGCTGTCGCCGTCAGCGCTGTTGGGTGAAATCGAGGAGCTTGAGGCCGCCGGGGTATCAGTGCGCGACCGCCTCCGCATCTCCGATGCATGTCCCCTCATTTTGCCGTACCACGTCGCCGTTGATCGTGCACGTGAGGCCCGCAAGGGGGCGGGCAAGATCGGTACCACCGGGCGGGGCATCGGCCCGGCCTACGAAGACAAGGTGGCCCGTCGCGCCATCCGCGTCCAGGATCTGTTCCAGGAATCGACTTTCCGCGCCAAGCTGGAAGAGGCGCTTGACTACCATAACTTTGTCCTTACGCGTTACCTGAATGCTGACGCGGTGGCGTTCGATGCGGTTTATGACGAGGCCATGGCACTTGCACCGCGTGTAGCGCCCATGGTGGGTGACGTCTCTTCCGAGTTGTACGACCTGCAGCAGCAGGGCGGCCGCCTACTGTTCGAAGGGGCACAGGGGGCGTTGCTCGACGTCGACCACGGCACCTATCCCTATGTCACGAGCAGCAACTGCCTGGCGGGCGCTGCTTCGGCTGGTGCCGGGGTAGGGCCGCAACAGCTCAACTACGTGCTTGGCATTACCAAGGCGTACGCTACGCGGGTAGGAGAAGGACCGTTCCCCACTGAGCTGACCGACAGCACGGGCGAGCACCTGGCCCGGGTTGGGCAGGAGTTTGGTTCGGTCACGGGGCGCGCGCGACGCTGTGGCTGGTTCGATGCTGCGGCCCTGCGTCGTTCGGCCCGACTCAACGGGCTCTCTGGCCTGTGCATCACCAAGCTCGATGTGCTCGATGGACTGGAATCCATCAAGGTAGGCATCGGTTATCGCGTGGATGGGGAATGGCGCGACGTGCTGCCTTATGGCGCACATGCCGTCGGCCAGGCAGAGGCAGTCTTCGAAGAAATGCCGGGCTGGAAGGAGTCCACCGTAGGAATCACCGAGTACGACAGGCTTCCGCTCAACGCGCGGCGCTATCTCGAACGGTTGTCCGAGCTGTGCGGCGTGCCGATCGATCTCGTGTCGACCGGCCCGGATCGCCTTGAGACCATCGTTCTGCGCCACCCGTTCCAGAACTGATTCCACGAGGCGCCGCGATGAAACCCGCCGAAGACTCGATCACTGATCTCTGGGTGAGCTGGGATGAATATCACCGGCTGATCGAAGAACTGGGCCTGCAGATTTACGAGTCGGGCTGGCAGTTCGATCAGATTCTCTGCCTGGCCCGGGGCGGAATGCGTATCGGTGACGTCCTGTCCCGGATTTTTGACGTGCCGCTGGGCATCCTCGCTACCAGCAGCTACCGGGAAGCGGCGGGTACGCAACAGGGCGAACTTGACATCGCGCAGTTCATAACCATAACTCGTGGGCCCCTGGCAGGCCGAGTGCTTCTGGTCGACGACATGGTCGACACCGGACTGACGTTCAATCGGGTGCTGGAACACCTGCGCAACAACTATCCGGGCGTCACCGAGATCCGCTCCGCAGTGCTGTGGTGGAAGGGGCGCTCGCATGCTACGCCGGATTACTACATGCAGAAGCTGCCCACGAACCCGTGGATCCATCAGCCGTTCGAAGAGTATGACAGCTTGCGGCCTCACCAGCTGGCCGCCTGGATGCGTAAGGGTCAGGTCGGCGAGTAAGGTTGCGGGCCGATGACTGGTCCGAAGCGCTGGATCCGGGCTGGGGTTTCCGGTATGCCCGCGGTGCCGGTCGTTACGGCAAACAGGGCGCCGGCCAAGGGCTGATCGAGCAACTGTTCGGGGGTTAGGTTCTCGCGCGCGCTGGTAATGAATAGCGTGCTCATGTCTGGCCCGCCAAAGGCACAAGAGGTTACCTTGCTGACCGGCAGCTCAATTACCCGGTCGATCTTGCCCTGTGGGGTGTAGCGCACGATGCGCCCTGCATGAACCTCGGCATTCCAGACGCAACCGTCGACGTCGACGGTTGACCCGTCTGGCTTGCCGCGCTGCGCGTCGAACGAGTGAAATACGCGCGGGTTGCCAGGCGTGCCAGTTTCGATGTCATAGTCGTACATCAGGATGCGCCGCTCCTGGGTATCGGCGAAGTACATCGTTGTGCCGTCAGGGCTCCATGCCAGCGAATTGGGTACCGTAAGCCGGTGCAGTACGCGGCGTGGCCTGTGCAGGTTGTCGATACAGTAGAGTGATCCGCTGGGCGCACGCTCATGGGCCGACATGGTGCTTACCCAGAACCGTCCCTGGCGGTCGCACTTGCCGTCGTTGGGCCGATTCCGGGGTTTGTCGGGCTCAAGTTCGAGCAGCCGTTGCAGGGAAGAAAATCGGCTGTCGGTCTGGTGGATGCCCGACTGCATGGCGACCAGCCAGCGTGGTTGTGGATCCTGCGCGGCGCCTTCCGTGCCATCGGCATCTTCAGATTGATGCAGACACAAGCACCCCGCAGGTTCCGGCAGGGCGTACTGCCGGATCTCCCCGCGCGACGGACAGAAGCTGAAAACCGCCGGAGCCATGATGTCGAGCCAGTAGAGGCGCTGGTCGAGCGGCGACCATATGGGCGATTCGCCCAGGATGTTGCTGACTTGCGCTACACATTCCGGTGAACTCATGGTGGGCTCCCAGTGCCGTTCGGTGTTGCAACCGCATGCCTGTATCTGTATATGTGTATGCGGAAGCGGAGGTCGCGATTCAGTATACCCAGCGCATGAGGAGCCGGGAGAATGCAGTTGACCTGCGCGCTGGAACGCGGAACGGCCGGTGTCTGAAGGCGTGGCTCCGGATATGGTAAAGCTGCGCCACGAGAGGATTGCCAGGGATGCGTGAGCGACAAATTTTTTCTTGCGTGAGCTTGGCAACGGTGCTAGCATAATTTGCTATGACGCACATTCTTCCCAACCGTTTCTTCTTTTACTTTTACGGTTTTCCGATGCCGCTGGCGGAGGAAGGGAAGAGCTGTAGCGCGTAGAACGTGCAAGAATCCCCGGAAAGCCGCCAGAAAATCTGGCGGCTTTTTTATTACCGGCGGGTTTTGCGTCGTTTCGTAACCGGGCCGTCGGCTTGCCGGCCCGCCTGGATCTGAATCTGTGGATCAATTGACGCAATTGGAGTATCTCGTGCCGTACAACACCGATGACCTGCGCATAAGAGAAATTCGAGAACTGAGCCCTCCTTCGCACCTGATGCGCGAGTTTTCGATCACCGACAAAGCGGCTCAGGTGGTGTATGAGACCAGGCAGAATCTGCACCGGATTCTGCACGGCATGGATGATCGCCTGGCCGTGGTCATCGGACCTTGCTCGATCCACGACCCTGAGGCTGCCATGGAATATGCGCAGCGGCTGGCCGAACAGCGTGAACGGTTCCGCAACGATCTTGAAGTGGTCATGCGCGTGTACTTCGAGAAACCGCGCACGACGGTGGGCTGGAAAGGGCTGATCAACGATCCTGACCTCGATGGCAGCTTCAACATCAACAAGGGTTTGCGCCTGGCGCGCAGCCTGCTGCTTGAAATCAACGATCTTGGCGTGCCGGCCGGCTGCGAATTCCTCGATATGATCACGCCGCAGTACATCGCTGACCTGGTGTCGTGGGGCGCCATTGGTGCACGCACCACGGAGAGCCAGGTGCATCGCGAACTGGCTTCGGGGCTGTCCTGCCCGGTGGGGTTCAAGAACGGTACCGATGGCAATGTGCGTATCGCCGTGGATGCGATCAAGGCGGCCTCACAGCCCCACTTCTTCCTGTCGGTCACCAAGGGCGGGCATTCCGCCATCGTCTCTACCTGCGGCAATGAGGATTGTCACGTCATTCTGCGCGGTGGCAAAGAGCCCAACTATGACGCCCATAGCGTGGAGATGGCTTGCCAGGAACTGGCGAAGGCCGGACTGGCCCAGCGGCTCATGATTGACGCCAGCCATGCGAACAGCCGCAAGAAGTGCGAGAACCAGGTGCTGGTCATCAATGACATCGCCGGGCAGCTCGACAATGGCGACGACCGTATCGTGGGCGTCATGGTCGAGAGCAATCTGCTCAATGGCCGGCAGGACCTGGTTCCAGGCGTGCCCCTGGTGTACGGGCGCAGCATTACCGACGCCTGCGTGTCCTGGGAGACATCGGTCGAGATGCTAGAGCGGCTGGCCGCTGCCGTGCAGGAACGGCGCCGCGTTCGGGTGAGCTCCGGCAAGTAAGCTCGCGATCATTGCGTGTCTGGCCTGCATGGCTGAAGTACGGAATCCGCGGCTGTGCGGAGCGGGCGTTCTGGTCGGGTGTGAGGATCCCTGATGAACACAGTGATACGGAGGTTGCCTTCAAACGCATGCCTGTAGCGCTGGGGGGCGATACGCCACCGAGCAATCAATGCCAGGCGAAGCATGTCGCGCGAAAGCGTAGGCTGCTTCGCCTTCTTTGAATTCGCTTGTATTGGATCCGTTTCTGCTGTACTATCTTTCATTACGCCCAATGTTTGGCGTTTGGTGGCAAGATGAACGTTGGCCAGGCAGCCAGCGTTTTACATTCCGTTTACGGGTTAACTCCCTCATCTTTGCTATTTTCCACACGCCGGTCGTGTCCGTTGCCAGCATCATCTGCCGGAACACAAACGGTCGTTTCAAGCATCGTCTCTGACCTCCTCCTTTCGCCATGGTGTTTGTGGCAGCGAATGGTTCTTCGGTCGGTCGATGAATCATTCGTGGCAGCATGCAGCGTGCCACCTCTGTCCATACAGCGACCGTGTGCATGCACCTCGCAGTATCCTGGCTTGTGCCAGATGCTGTCCCAATCAGCCCGCTAGAGCGGCGAAAGGAAATCATGTCAGTACATTCTCAATTCTCGGGCAACCCGTCTCCGTTGCGCGCCTTGGCTGCGCGCATTGAATCGGATGACTTCGATGCGCACGCCAACGCGGCGTCCGGTGCTCCAGCTTCGCGCAAGGAAGAAGCACGGTCCATGGTCGGGTTCGCCGACTTGGGTCTGGTGCCACAGCTCGTGAGCGCGGTCAGCAAGGCCGGATTCCGTTCGCCAACCGAAGTCCAGGCGCGCTGCGTCCCCGAGGCACTCGCTGGCTACGACCTGATGGTGTCGGCGCAGACCGGCAGCGGAAAGACTGCTGCCTTCATGCTGGCAGCACTGCATCGGCTGGTGCAGGCAGGGTCAGAGCAGGGCGTTGCTGTCATAGCAGACGAACCCTCGCAACGGCGCGAATCGGGACGTGTGCGTCCGGAGCGCAACAACGCACATCGGGGCGGTACCCAGGGCGCGGTGCAGATCCTCGTGCTGACGCCGACCCGGGAACTTGCCATTCAGGTATGTGACGCCGCGCGCATGTTCGCGCGGGACATGCGGGGTCTGAACATCGTTTCAGTGGTAGGCGGCATGCCCTACGGCGCCCAGTTGCGTGCCTTGTCGAAACCGGTGGACGTCCTGGTGGCCACGCCGGGCCGTTTGCTCGACCATGTACAGGCGGGGCGGGTGAATCTGTCGAAAGTCCAGACATTGGTGCTGGACGAAGCCGACCGCATGCTCGACATGGGATTCATCGAAGACATCGAAGCCATTGTGGGCCGCACTCCGGCAACGCGCCAGACCCTTCTGTTTTCGGCCACGCTGGATGGCACGGTTGCGCGCCTTGCTGCACGCATGATGCGTGAGCCGCGCCGGATCGCGCTGGCATCGCAGCAGGATCGCCACGCCAATATTACGCAAAGCCTTTATATTGCGGATGACCATGGGCACAAGACCCGACTGCTGGAGCATCTGCTGCGTGAAGCGGACGTCAAGCAGGCCATCGTGTTTACAGGTACGAAGCGCGCAGCTGACGAGCTGGCTGCCCGTCTCAACGAGAACGGCTTTGCCGCGGCTGCACTGCACGGTGGCATGAATCAGCGTCAGCGCAACCGCACGCTGACGCGCCTGCAGCGCGGCCAGGTCCGGATGCTGGTGGCGACTGATGTCGCTGCACGGGGCATCGATGTGCAGGGGATCAGCCACGTCGTGAATTTCGACCTGCCGATGCAGGCTGAAGATTACGTCCACCGCATCGGGCGTACGGGGCGCGCGGGACGGTCCGGACTGGCGTTCACGCTGGTGACGCATGCGGAACGTCACAAGGTCCGGTGCATCGAACAGTACACGGGACAGCGCATTCCGACACAAACGGTGGCCGGGCTGGAGCCGAAAAAGTCGGTGGACACGCGCGCCGCTGGTGCGAAGAAGTCCTCTGGCTGGAGCGTCAGACCCAAATCCGCGGGTGCCTGGCGCGAGGATCGTCCGCAGAAGCGCACGTGGACGGGGTCCGACAGTGAAGGGCGCCGTCGTGGCGACCACCCCAGCGCACCGCGTGACCGCTTCGCGTCGCCGCGTCCTGCGCGTGCGGGTGCTAATGGCCGGGGCAGTTTCCGCGCGAACGGGACTCCGCGCTCGCCGGCCCGTGGCTGAGAGGCTGGCAGATCAGTAACTGCCAGGGGCTCTCCGGCATCAAAAAAAAACGGAGGGCCGTAGCCAGTTCAGAAGGCCATCTCCCCGATGGTCTCGCGCAACCACCGGTGGCCCGGGTCGACGTCATGACGCCGGTGCCAGAACTGCCTGACCAGGGCGTCGGCAATTCCTATGGGCAGGTGCAGCCGCTCGAGTGGCAGGCCCGGAGGTACCGCGCGTTCCGGCATGACCGCGATGAGGTCGGAATTGGCCACGACGGCTGCGGTGACGCTGTAGTGTCCCGTATGCGCTTTCTTCTGCAGCTGGCTGACGTCGGACAGCATGAAATGCTCGCCACAGAAGCCTCGGGCGCTATTGAAAGCGCACTGAAGCGCGCGCATATGGTAAGTTGATTGCACGGATGTCTGCTCGGGAGATTCCGCTTGAAGTTCAAGGACTACTACCAGATACTCGGTGTATCGCGCGACGCGAGCCAGGATGACATCAAGCGCGCCTACCGCAAGCTGGCGCGGAAGTATCATCCTGACGTCAGCAAAGAGCCTGACGCCGAAGAACGTTTCAAGGAAGTCAACGAGGCGCACGAGGTCCTGTCCGATCCGGAGAAGCGGGCGGCGTACGACCGCCTGGGCGCGAACTGGCGCGCCGGTGAAGACTTCACCCCGCCGCCCGGATGGGAATTCGCCACCGGAGGGCACGGTGACCGTGATGGGTTCACGGCCGAGGAGGCAGCGCATTTCAGTGATTTTTTTGATTCGTTGTTTGGTGGCCTCGGACGCCGTGGCGGCATGCACGCGCGGGGCGCCGGCGGGCCGGGAGCGGGACGCGACACCTATGCACGGATCAGCATCGACCTTGAAGACGCCTTCCACGGTGCTACGCGCCAGCTGTCGTTGCGTGTGCCGGAAATCGACGCGTCGGGCCACATTGTCGTGCGCGAGAAGCTACTGAATGTGCGCATCCCCGCCGGCATTCGTCCTGGCCAGCAGATACGTTTGGCCGGACAGGGCGAGCCTGGCGTGCGTGGCGGTCCTCCGGGCGACCTTTATCTTGAAGTCGATTTCAACCCTCACCCGCTGTACCGGCTCGAGGGGCGCGATCTGTATCTCGACGTGCCGGTAGCACCTTGGGAAGCCGCTCTGGGGCGCTCGGTGCACGTGCCAACGCCCACGGGCCCGGTGGAAGTTGCCGTTCCCGCGAACTCAGGTGCCGGGCGCAAGCTGCGCCTGCGCGGCAAGGGCTTGCCTGGCAATCCTCCTGGCGACATGTATGTCGTGCTGCAGATTGCGTTGCCCCCGGCCAATACCGAACGTGCGCGCGAACTGTATGAAATGATGGAGCGTGAAATGCGGTTTGACCCGCGCCGGTCGATGGGAGGGAAGTCATGAAGACGGAGGTCATTGTCGGCACTGTACTCGATGACAGCGTCACCGTATCGGTCGATCAGGTATGCAGCCTGTGCCGCGTCCAGGTCGACTGGGTGGTCGAACTGGTGGATCAAGGGGTGGTCGAGCCGGTCCGCCGCGAGGGACAATGGCATTTTCTGGGCTCGCAGCTGCCTCGCTTGCGGCGGGCGCTGGCGCTGCGGCGCGACTTGGGCATCAACCCGGCTGGCATCGCGCTTGTGCTTGAACTGATGGACGAACTCGACCAGCTGCGCGCCCGCATGGGTGGCGTTTGAGCGCGATACCGCTCAGCGCGGCCGGCGCTCTGTTGACACGGGCTTCCCATCATGGTGAAACCTCGTGCGTAGCACGGATAGTCATTTACCTGTCAGGGGGTTCCATGGCACTTTCCAATCACGAGGGCAGGCCCGTTCCCAACGTCACCTTCAACGTCCGCGTCGGTAACGACTGGACGAAGGTGACCACCGATCAGCTCTTCAGGGGCAAGCGGGTAATGGTTTTCGCCCTGCCAGGAGCCTTCACGCCCACCTGCTCATCCACACATCTGCCCCGCTACAACGAGCTGGCGTCGGCCTTTCGCGCGCACGGCATCGACGACGTCATCTGTCTGTCGGTGAACGACACCTTCGTCATGAACGAATGGGCCAGAGATCAGGAATGTGAAAACCTGACATTGCTGCCCGACGGCAATGGTGAATTCACGGAAGGCATGGGCATGCTGGTCGACAAGCGCAACCTCGGTTTCGGCAAGCGCAGCTGGCGCTACTCCATGCTGGTGAACGACGGCATCGTCGAGAAGATGTTCATCGAGCCGGAAGTGGAGCGCGATCCGTTCGAAGTGTCGGATGCCGATACCATGCTGGAGTACATCGCGCCGGATGCAAAGAAACCGGCGCAGGTGGTGATCTTCAGCAAGCCCGGCTGTCCGTTCTGTGCAGAGGCCAAGGAGATTCTGGCGGCCAGGGGCTACGTGTTCAGCGAAATCCCCCTTGAGAACCACAACCGCGGCAAGATCCTGGGCGCAGTCAGCGGCAGCATGACGGCACCGCAGGTATTCATCGATGGCCAGCTCATTGGTGGCCTTGATGACCTCAAGCGTGCGGCGCTCTAGTGCTACAGGGTAAGATTCGGCATGTACTTGAGTTGGTGAGGATCATGAAAACGCTGCAGACGGATGTTGCCATCATCGGTACCGGATCCGCGGGCATGAATGCCTACCGGGCCGCGCGAAGTACCGGCAAGCGCGCCGTGGTCATCGAGAGTGGCCCGTATGGCACCACGTGCGCACGGGTCGGCTGCATGCCGTCGAAATTGCTGATCGCGGCAGCCGAGGCGGCGCACGCGGTACACGACGCAGGAGCTTTCGGCATCCGCGTCGAGGGGAAGGTACATGTCGACGGGCGGGCCGTGATGCAGCGCGTCCGCAGCGAGCGCGACCGCTTCGTCGGCTTCGTGCTTGAGGCGGTCGACGGGTTTTCGGCCGAGGACAAGGTGCGCGGGCATGCGCGTTTCGTATCCGATACCGTACTCGAGGTCGACGGCCATACCCGGATTGAAGCCTCGGCGGTGGTCATCGCGACCGGCTCCAGCCCGGTCGTGCTCGACATGTACAAGCCGGCAGGCGATCGCCTCATCGTCAACGACAACGTGTTCGATTGGGACGATCTGCCCCGGCGCGTAGCCGTGATTGGCCCTGGAGTGATCGGGCTGGAACTGGGCCAGGCGCTGGCGCGGCTGGGCGTGCATATTCGCATGTTCGGGGTACAGGGGCTGCTGGGCGGACTGGCCGACGGGGCCGTGCGCGATGCGGCGCTCGCAGCATTCCAGAGCGAGTTCTACCTGGATACCGATGCGAAGGTGGAGGGGGTCGTGCGGGTCGGCGACGAAGTGGAACTCACGTACATCGACCTCGACGGCAAGCGTGTGGTGGAGCGTTTCGACTACCTGCTCATGGCTACCGGGCGGCGTCCCAACATGGCTGGGCTCGGCCTGGAAAACACTTCCATTCCACTGAATGAGCGCGGCGTGCCTCGCTTCGACCGTACCACCCTGCAGATTGCCGACCTGCCGGTGTTCATAGCGGGTGACGCCAACAATGATGTTCCGCTGCTGCATGAGGCCTCGGACGAAGGGAGAATTGCCGGACTGAACGCCGCCCGCTATCCCGACGTAAGGCCCGGCCGGCGTACGGTGCCGCTGTCCATCGTATTCTCCGACCCACAGCTCGCGATGGTGGGCCGCCGTGTGCCCGACCTCGAGCCGGGCACGTACGTGACTGGCGAGGTCAGCTTCCACAACCAGGGGCGTTCCCGTATCATGCGCAAGAACCGTGGTCGGCTCCATCTGTATGCCGACGTGGCTACCGGTCGCCTGCTAGGTGCGGAAATGGCGGGGCCCGCGGCGGAGCATATGGGCCACCTGCTTGCCTGGTCCATCGAGCAGGAGATGACCATCGAGCGCATGCTGCAGATGCCGTTCTATCACCCGGTGGTTGAGGAAGGGTTGCGCACGGCCTTGCGTGACGCTGCGGCCAAGCTTGCGGAAGCGCGAAACGTGGTCGAGCGGGCGGGCGCGGTGGCCTGAGAGAGGTGTTCGGCAACGTTACGGGCTTGGCGCTTCGGGGGCAGGCCTTGCTTTATCTTGCAAACGTGCCATAATAAGTGGTTTTCTTGCTCGACAGGGTGGGTTTTCCCATTTTGCGGGCTGATTCGCGCAAGGGGTGTCTTGAAAACAAGGCACTTTTTGTGCGTTCATCCACAAGGAGTCTACATGCGTCACTACGAGGTGGTGTTTATCGTGCACCCCGATCAGAGCGAGCAAGTGCCCGCCATGATCGAACGTTATCAATCCATGGTTACGTCGCAGGGCGGTGCTATCCATCGTCTGGAAGACTGGGGCCGTCGCCAGCTTGCGTATCCTATCCAGAAGCTTGTCAAGGCGCACTATGTGTGCATGAATATCGAGTGTGGCCAGCCCACGCTTGAAGAACTTGAGCACGCATTCCGGTACAACGATGCAGTGTTGCGCTATCTCATCGTGAGGACCAAGAAGGCCGAAACCGCGCCGTCGCCCATGATGAAGGCGGTCGAACGCGAAGAAGCGCGCAAGGCATCGGCCGAAGCGCAGGCCGCCGCAGCCGAGCAGTCGGCGGAATAAGGTCTGGTACCGGGCATTCCTGCACGACCTGGTTCAGAGGGTTGGTTGAACGCACTGCGCATCACGGCATCGCTCATCGAGTGCCAGCCGTTGCGCTATACGCCAGCCGGCATTCCGGTGCTCGACCTTGTGCTTGATCACCAGTCTGAGGTTACCGAGGCCGGCGGTATCCGGAAGGTGTCCTTCACGGTGCCCGCCATCGCACTGGGCGATCTGGCCCTGATGCTGGCGGATCTTCCCTTGGGCACTTCACTGCGCATCGAGGGCTTTCTGGCGCCGGTGCGCAAAGGGTCGAGACGTCTGCGAATACACCTGCAGCACGCGTCACCCATGCCGGTATCATCGGGCGCTGCCAATTGCGAGTGATCTCCAGGTACAGCTGCGTGAGTGGTGTGCGCGCCCGCAGGGGGCGGTACAGTCAACCGCAAGCGCAGGAGTGTCGCCCACAGCACATGGCCGGTCGGGTTTCACCCAGGCTGGCACACGATATCTGATACGAGAGGCAAATCATGGCCACAGTAGGAAAGAAACAGCGTGAAGCCGCGAAGCGGCGTTATGCCCAACAGAATCCGTTGTTCAAGCGTCGTCGTTTCTGCCGCTTTACTGCGGCTGGCGTCGAGCACATCGATTACAAGGACATCGACACGCTGCGTGATTTCATTCAGGAAAGCGGCAAGATCATCCCGGCACGCCTGACCGGTACCCGGGCGCACTTTCAGCGGCAGCTCGATACCGCCATCAAGCGTGCGCGCTATCTTGCTCTGCTGCCGTACACCGACAACCACAAGTAAGCGCCGGGAGAACAGGACATGCAAGTCATTCTGCTTGAGAAAGTTGCCAACCTGGGCCAGCTTGGTGAGGTTGTCCGGGTGAAGGATGGTTACGCACGTAACTATCTCATCCCGCAGCGCAAGGCCAAGCGCGCTACCCCGGAAGCACTCCAGGAGTTCGAAGCGCGTCGTGCCGAGATCGAAAAGCAACAGGCGGAACGCCTGGCAGCTGCCCAATCGGTCGCCGAGCGCCTGGCCGATCATGTCATCGAGCTGCGCGAGCGCGCCGGCGTCGATGGCCGCCTGTTCGGTTCGGTTACCAATGCCGATATCGCCAACGCCCTTCGTAACGCGGGGTTCGACACCGTCCAGAAACAGATGGTGCGCCTGCCAGACGGTCCGTTCAAGCAAATCGGCGAGTTCCAGGCCGAAGTGCATCTGCACACCGACGTGGTTGCTACCGTGAAGGTCGTCGTGACGGGCGAAACCATCTGAGCACGACGGGAGGTTCTGGCACGTCCGGAAAAATGGGTCGGAATTCCCGACCCATTTTTTTGCCATCGCCGCGCGCCATCTCCAGCTGATCCGCGGCCCCGGGATAGCACGCGGCAGTCAGCCACCAGCGCCAGGCGCCGGGTTGTCTCACTTGCAATCTGCATCGGCGAGTCTCATCTGATTGTCGATGACATGGGCTTGTCCAGTGGTCGCGCACTCCCCGCAATGGCACGGCCCGTAACATGTTCATGCGGGCCGTTTCCCGTTATTCTTTCAGGCAGCCAGGCGCAGTTGGTCGCCGCCTGATGTCCTTTGATCCGCCATGAACCAAGCAACCGATCCGCATCTGGAAAACCTCCGTATCCCTCCGCACTCGATCGAAGCCGAACAGGCCGTCCTGGGCGGGCTGTTGCTGGACAATGCTGCCTGGGATCGCATCGCAGACGTATTGAGCGAGAACGATTTCTATCGTTACGATCACCGTCTCATCTATCAGCATATCGCACGACTGATCAACCTGACCCGGCCCGCTGACGTCGTGACGGTGTTCGAATCATTACAAACCGCGGGCAAGGCCGAGGAAGTTGGCGGGCTGGCTTACCTCAACTCGCTTGCGCACAATACCCCGTCGGCGGCCAATATCCGCCGCTACGCCGAGATTGTGCGCGATCGCGCGGTGCTGCGTCGCCTGGTTACCGTAGCCGACGAGATCGCCGCCAATGCACTGAATCCGCAGGGCAAGGAAACACGGCAGATACTCGACGAAGCTGAATCGAAGATCTTCCAGATCGCTGAAGACGGCGCGCGAGGCACCGCCGGCTTCCAGGAGTTGCAGCCGCTGCTCGCTCATGTGGTCGACCGTATCGACGAGCTCTATCACCGCGAGGGCGATAACGAGGTCACGGGTGTCCCCACCGGTTTCGTCGATCTCGACCGCATGACGTCCGGTTTGCAGCCGGGCGACCTCATCATCGTGGCCGGCCGTCCGTCCATGGGGAAGACGGCGTTTTCCATGAATATTGGCGAGTACGTGGCGATCGAGCAGGGACTGCCCGTTGCCGTGTTCTCCATGGAAATGGGCGCAACGCAGCTGGCGATGCGGATGCTGGGCTCGGTGGGCATGCTGGATCAGCATCGGCTGCGTACAGGACGGCTTGAGCCCGATGACTGGCCGCGCGTGACGCACGCCATCCAGCGCATGCAGGAAGCGCAGCTGTACATTGACGAGACGCCAGCGCTCACAGCGATGGAGGTGCGCGCGCGGGCGCGGCGGCTTGCGCGGCAGTGTGGAAAGCTCGGGCTCATCATCATCGACTATCTGCAGTTGATGGGAGCATCCAGCGCGGGCGAGAACCGCGCAACGGAAATTTCCGAGATCAGCCGCTCACTCAAGGGCCTGGCCAAGGAGCTTGACTGCCCCCTGATCGCCTTGTCGCAGCTCAACCGCAGCCTGGAACAAAGACCCAACAAGCGCCCGGTGATGAGCGATCTGCGCGAATCCGGTGCCATCGAACAGGATGCCGACCTGATCCTGTTCATCTATCGCGACGAGGTATACAACCCCGATACCCCCGACAAGGGTGTCGCGGAAATCATCGTCGGCAAGCAGCGTAACGGACCGATAGGCACTGTCCGGCTGACCTTCCAGGGATCGAGCACGCGCTTCCTGAATTACACCGCCGCACCGTATTGATTCGCAGTGGGACGCCCCTCCATGGCCCAGGCCGGATCGGGATGTCCCGTGCCCTATCCGCCGGGTAGGCACTGATCCGCGAGCCGCTGAACTGTGCTATGTTGCACCATGCACATTGCTAGGAAGGGCAGGGCCTGAATGCGCAAGTTTTCGCTTGAACACAAAGCCTTCTTGTTGTTGCTGGGACTGGTCACGTTTGCGTTTGGCGCGGTTCTGCTTCCTTTCTATGCGGCCGTTTTCTGGGCAGTCATTCTTGCCATCATTTTTTCACCACTGCACCGACAGGTCCTGCGGCTGTGCGGGCAACGGCAAAACCTTGCCGCGTTCATCACGCTCCTGATCTGCATCCTCATTGCCGTGTTGCCCGTCATCCTGATCTCGGCGTCACTGATTCGAGAAGCCACACAGGTCTACGAGCTGATACGCAGCGGCGAAATCGACTTCGGCAGGTATGCCGAACAGATCCGCGCGGCCCTGCCAGCCAGCCTGCAGGAGCTGCTCGCGCGCTTCGGAGCGGGTGATTTCAGCGAGCTTCGCCAGCGCCTGTCGCAGGCGGTACTGGCGGCCAGCCAGATGCTGGCCAATCGGGCGGTGGCGATCGGGCAGAACACGTTCAATTTCATCGTCGGCTTTGCGGTGATGTTGTATCTGCTGTTCTTCCTGTTTCGCGATGGTACCCAGCTTGCGCGCTCGGTGCGCAATGCAATTCCGCTTGAGGAATCCCGCAAGCAGCAGCTGTTCGCCAAGTTCACGGCGGTCGTCCGGGCAACGGTGAAGGGCAATGTCATTATTGCCATTACGCAGGGCTGCCTCGGCGGGCTGATCTTCTGGTTCTTCGGCATTCAGGGAGCGCTGCTGTGGGGCGTACTGATGGCTTTCCTGTCGCTGTTGCCGGCAGTTGGTGCCAGTCTGGTATGGGCGCCGGTCGCCGTGTACTTTCTGGTTACCGGTTCCTTCTGGCATGGCATCATCCTGATTCTCTACGGAATCTTCGTCATCGGCCTGGTCGACAACCTCCTGCGGCCCACCCTGGTGGGAAAAGATACGCGGTTGCCCGACTACGTCGTGCTGATATCCACGCTGGGCGGCATGGCGCTGTTTGGCATCAACGGGTTTGTCATCGGGCCGCTCATCGCTGCCCTGTTCATCGCCACCTGGGCGCTGTTCGCGAATTCCGATGACGACCAGTCGCAGCCCGCGGGCGAGAACGACGAAAACCCGTCCGAATAGGCAGGCCCGACGCGGTCTGCACGGCCTGGTCCGCCATGCATCCCGTAAACATGCCTGGCGGCCGAGACTCGCCCTGATCTTGCCGTCGACGTGGGCGCTACAGCACCTCGGCAGCATAATCGGCCAGCCGCGAACGCTCGCCGCGCTGGAGTGTGACGTGTCCCGCATGCTCCCATCCACGGAAGCGATCGACCACGTATGACAGGCCGGAACTGGCTTCGGTAAGGTAGGGCGTGTCGATCTGCGCCAGATTGCCGAGGCAGACCACCTTGGTGCCGGGCCCAGCACGGGTGATCAGCGTTTTCATCTGCTTCGGCGTAAGATTCTGCGCCTCGTCGATGATGAGGTACTTGTTGAGGAAGGTGCGGCCGCGCATGAAATTGAGCGACTTCACCTTGATGCGCGAGCGGATGAGGTCCATGGTGGCTGCACGACCCCATTCGCCGCCGCCATGGGTGCTGCGTTCGCCTTCGCCCATATTGAGTACGTCGAGATTGTCTTCGAGCGCTCCCATCCAGGGCTGCATTTTCTCTTCCTCGGTTCCGGGCAGAAACCCGATGTCTTCCCCGACCGGAACCGTGACGCGAGTCATGATGATTTCGCTGTAGCGCTTGGTTTCGAGCACCTGCACAAGGCCAGCGGCAAGCGTCAGCAAGGTCTTGCCCGTTCCCGCCTGGCCGAGCAGCGAGACGAAGTCGCAGTCGGGGTTCATGAGCAGGTTGAACGCAAAATTCTGCTCGCGGTTGCGCGCGGTAATGCCCCAGACGCTGTTCTTGCGGTGCGTGTAGTCACGCAGGGTCTGCAGCACGGCCGTGTCACCCTGCACCGCCTTGACCTGAGCGTTCAATGGCAGGTCGCCGTCGAGGTAGACGAACTGGTTGACCACGAAATGTCTGCACAAGGGGCCGGTGACCCGATAGTACGTGTTGCCGCTCTCCTGCCAGGACTCAACGTCCTTGTCGTGGTAGTCCCAGAAGTCGCCGGGCAACTGGAGTACCCCCGTGTAGAGCAGGTCAGAGTCTTCCAGTACCTGGTCGTTGTAATAGTCTTCGGCGGCAAGCCCGAGCGTACGCGCCTTGAGTCGCATGTTGATGTCTTTCGACACCAGTACCACTTCCCGATCGGGAAACTCTTTCTGCAGTGCGTGTACCACGCCGAGGATCTGGTTGTCGGCCTTGCCGACCGGCAGTTCGGCCGGAATGGCGCTGGGCATGGGGCGGGTTTGCAGGAACAATCTGCCTCGTGCTTCGCGATTGCCCAATGCGTCAAGCGCCACCCCGTCGGCGATGGAAGTTTCGTTGGGGATCAGTGCGTCGAGGGTTCGGCTGACCTGACGTGCGTTGCGCGCTACCTCAGACATCCCCTTCTTATGCTGATCGAGTTCCTCGAGCACCATCATCGGCAGATAGATATCGTGCTCCTCGAAACGGAACAGGCTGGTGGGGTCGTGCATCAGGACGTTCGTGTCGAGAACGAACAGCTTCACCGTCTCGACCGAAATCCGTTCGGCCGCAGTCATGCGGGGCAGGGGATGTTCGCTGCCCGGTGCAGTGTCTGGCGCGAAAGCGGCGGGATTCGCATCCACACCAGCCTCGGCCTGCACGGGCGCGACATCGTCGAAGGCAACGGATGCGGCATCGGACGAAGTTTCAGCGCTTGCGGGGCGCGCATTCGCATCGTCACGGGTGGGGGCGAGGGGCAGCGTGTCGTCGCTGGCGGGAGCGACAGCTGCTTTGCCGCGTGCCGTTTTCCTGGCCGTACGCGTGGGTTTCAGTGGGGTGCTCGCCTCGGCGCGAGGCGCTGCAGCACTTGCCGCCTGTGCGGCGGCTCCGGACTCTTCGACCAGCGCCAGGTCGGGCGCTGGCATGTCGTTGGCCTCGGAGATTGCGTCTTCAACCTGCGCCTGCACCTTGCGGCGTGTGCGCGTTGCCGATTTCTTCGCGAGTTCGGGCAGGATGGTCGCGGGACGAGTCGGCATTTTGGGTAGCGGCATGAAGCGGTCTCCGAGAAGGCATTGACATCGCTGACACAATACTGCAAATCGCCGGGCGGTGTATGCCGGGCCGGCAGGGGTTACAGGCCGCGGACCGCGTCGAGCACGGCTTGCGCGTGCCCGGGCACCTTGACCCCACGCCACTCGTGGGCAATGCGGCCTTGGGCGTCGATGAGAAATGTGCTGCGCTCGACGCCACGCACCTGCTTGCCGTACATGTTCTTCATCTTCATGACCCCGAATTGTTCGCACAGGGTTTCGTCGGGGTCACTGATGAGCGGGAACGGAAGCTCGTACTTGTCCCTGAAACGCTGGTGCGACGCGAGACTGTCGCGAGAGACGCCAATGACGGTGGTACCCGCCTCGCGGAAGGCATCGTGCAGGTCGCGGAAGTCCTGGCCTTCGCGCGTGCAGCCGGGCGTGTTGTCGCGCGGATAGAAGTAGAGGACGACTTTCCGGCCAACCAGGTCGGCAAGGCGGATCTTGCCCTGGGTGGATTCTCCTTCCAGATGAGTGACGTCTGAACCTACGGTAAGCATGCTGGCTATCGTCCTTGCGGTTGATGGGTTGGAGGGCGGCCGGGCCGAGGGTTCATGCAGGAAGCAGCAGCGCGACGACCCGGCGGCCTTCGGCCATGAGGATGTTGTAGGTGCGCGCTGCGGCGTGCGTGTCCATGAACTCGACGCCGACGCCGGCGCGCAGGAGTTCGCGCGTGATGTCTGATCGCAGGAACTGCTGGCGCCGTCCTGTGCCCACGAGCAATACCTGGGTGCCGGCAGCGGACGGGACGGGCGTGATGCCGGCAGATTCCTCGAGCGCGGCGAAAGGATCGTGGCCTCGGGGTGTTACACCAGCGGCCTGAATCAGCACTTCGGCCGTAATTTCGGTAACGTTGCGGACGTTGAGCGCGGTAATATCGCCTTCTGGACCAAAAACAATCGTTCCCTCGTAACGCTCACGATTGATTTCGATATATCCTTCGCCATAGGCGGTAACCCTGTTCAGCCCGGGGGTTGAGTCGGAGTGCAGTTTCAAAGGACCTCCTTGCCAGTCGGGCGGGAAATCGATGCAAGGCGATTTGCCGATCATCGAGGCTTACGTTAGATTATAGGGTTTTCTTGTACATCCGCCCCAGAGGAATCGCCATGAGGGAGTTTTCGCGTATCAATCGGCTACCGCCCTACGTATTCAATATTACAGCCGAGCTCAAGATGGCAGCGCGGCGCCGGGGCGAAGACATCATCGATATGTCCATGGGCAACCCTGATGGCGACACCCCTCAACATATCGTCGACAAGCTGGTGGAAGCGGCGCGCCGTCCCAAGACACACGGGTATTCGGTTTCGCGCGGTATTCCGCGCTTGCGCAAGGCCATTACCGACTGGTACATGCGCCGGTACGCGGTGGAATTCGACCCTGAAACCGAGGCCATCGTCACGATCGGGTCGAAGGAAGGTCTGGCGCACCTGATGCTGGCTACGCTCGATGGCGGCGACACGGTGCTCGTACCCAATCCGAGTTACCCCATCCATATATATGGCGCCGTCATCGCCGGGGCGAACATCCGTTCCGTACGCATGACCCCCGGTATCGATTTCTTCCAGGAGCTTGAGCGCGCGGTACGCGAATCCATTCCCAAGCCGAAGATGATGATCCTGGGGTTCCCCAGCAATCCGACGGCCCAGTGCGTCGACCTGGCGTTCTTCGAGCGGGTGGTGGCGCTGGCGCGTGAACACGACATACTCGTGGTGCACGACCTGGCCTACGCCGACATCACGTTCGACGGCTACCAGGCGCCGTCGATCATGCAGGTTCCGGGCGCGCGCGACGTGGCCGTCGAGTTCTTCACCCTCAGCAAGAGCTACAACATGGCAGGGTGGCGCGTCGGCTTCATGGTGGGCAACCGCGATCTGGTAGCGGCGCTGGCACGCATCAAGAGCTATCACGATTACGGTATGTTCACGCCCATCCAGGTCGCGGCCATTGCGGCGCTCGAAGGTCCGCAGGATTGCGTCGCCAGGGTGGTGGAGCAATACCGCAACCGACGCGACGTTCTCGTACGCGGACTGCACGAGGCGGGCTGGAAGGTCGAGGTGCCCAAGGCCTCGATGTATATCTGGGCGAAGATTCCCGAGCCCTATCTGCATATGGGCTCGCTCGAGTTTGCCAAGCGCTTGCTGGCCGAGGCCAAGGTGGCGGTATCGCCCGGGGTGGGGTTCGGCGAGTACGGCGACGATCACGTACGGTTTGCACTGATCGAGAACGAGGCGCGTACACGCCAGGCAATACGCGGCATCAAGCAGATGTTCCGCAAGGATGGACTGCTGACGCGTGCGGCCTGAGGCCGCACCGTGCCGGCGTTCGTGCCGCGCAGGGCGACTGCGCAAGGGGCAGTGCTGCCCACCGCAGCCGCCCGCAGTGTGCAGGCCGTGCATCGCGGGGTATACCTTGAGGTTTTCACATGGTGGGCGCTGCACCCGCTGGTCAGGTGCAGCGCCGATTCTTGATAGAGCAAAGCAGAATGACGGATAACAGGGAGCCCGTGCGGGTCGGGATACTGGGGCTGGGCGTGGTTGGCGGCGGCACCTACAGCGTGCTGACCCGTAACGCGGACGAAATCGCGCGACGTGCTGGTCGCCGGATCGTCGTCACCACCGTGGCCGAGCGAGATGTGGCAAAAGCAAGAGCACGTGTCGGCGCGGATGTGCGCATCGAGCAGGATGCCTTCGCGGTCGTGCGCGACCCCAACATCGATATCGTGGTCGAGCTGATCGGTGGCGTGACGGTGGCTCGCGAGCTTGTGCTCGAAGCCATTGCAAATGGCAAGCACGTGGTGACGGCCAACAAGGCGTTGCTTGCCCAATACGGGAACGAGATTTTCGCGCGGGCACGCGAGAAGGACGTGAACGTTGCCTTCGAGGCGGCCGTGGCAGGTGGTATTCCCATCATCAAGGCCATTCGTGAGGGCCTGACGGCCAACCGCATCGACTGGGTCGCTGGCATCATCAATGGCACCACCAATTACATCCTTACCGAGATGCGCACGCGTGGCATGTCATTCGAGGAAGCGCTGGCCGACGCCCAGCGTCTGGGCTATGCCGAAGCCGATCCCACCTTCGACATCGAAGGTGTGGATGCGGCCCACAAGCTCACCCTGCTTGCCTCAATGGCCTTTGGCATTCCGGTGCAGTTCTCGCGCGCCTACATCGAAGGCATTTCACGGCTTTCGGGTACCGATGTGCGCCATGCCGAGGACATGGGTTACCGCATCAAGTTGCTGGGCATCACGCGCCGCCGGCCCGAGGGCATCGAGCTGCGCGTGCATCCCACCCTGGTGCCGGCAAACCGGCTCATCGCGAACGTCGAAGGGCCGATGAACGCAGTGCTGGTGCACGGTGATGCCGTGGGCCCCACGCTGTATTACGGACAAGGCGCCGGCGAAGAGCCGACGGCATCGGCCGTCGTCGCCGACATCGTCGATGTGACCCGGCTGCTTACGGCCGATCCCGGCCACCGCGTGCCCTACCTGGCGTTCCAGCCTGAGGCCCTGGCCGACCTGCCCATTCTTGACATTGGCGACGTGCGCAGCTGCTATTACCTGCGGCTCGAGGTGATCGATCGCCCGGGCGTGATGGCCGACATTGCCCGCATTCTCGCCGACAACTCCATTTCAATCCGTTCCATGGTGCAGGATCCCGATGGCGTTGATGGTACGGCAGAGATCGTCTTCGTGACCCACGAGGCGCTGGAAGCCGACGTCAATCGGGCCATTGAGCAAATGCAGGCGCTCGAGACGGTGAAGTCTGACGTGGTGCGCCTGCGCATGGAGCAACTGGCATGACGATGCGCTACATCTCCACGCGCGGCGGAATCGCACCCCAGCCATTCACCGATATCCTGCTTGAAGGCCTGGCTCCTGATGGTGGCTTGGCGGTTCCTGAAACCATTCCGGAGGTCGACAAGGCCACGCTGCGGCGCTGGCGCAGTCTGTCGTATCCCGACCTGGCGTTCGAGGTGCTCAGCCTGTTCATCAGCGACATCCCCGCCGACGACCTTCGCCGTCTGGTCCATGCTACCTACCGGGCCGACGTGTTCGGCAGCGAGGAGATCGTGCCGATCAAGCCGCTGTCGGGCGGCATCTCGCTGCTCGGCCTGTCCGAAGGACCGACCCTCGCGTTCAAGGACATGGCCATGCAATTGCTGGGACATTTGTTCCAGTACGTGCTCGAGCGCCGCAACACCACCCTGAACATCCTGGGTGCAACTTCAGGCGATACTGGTTCTGCAGCCGAGCATGCCATGTTGGGCAAGGAACGGATTGCCGTATTCATGCTTTCGCCGCATGGGCGCATGAGCGATTTCCAGCGCGCGCAGATGTACTCGCTGCAGGATCCGAACATCCACAACCTCGCAGTCAAGGGTGTATTCGACGATTGTCAGGACATTGTCAAGGCAATTTCGGGCGATCTGCGCTTCAAGCAGATGTACCGGATTGGTGCGGTCAATTCGATCAACTGGGCACGCATCGCGGCTCAGGTCGTGTACTATTTCCATGGCTGGCGCCGTGTCACCACCGATGAAGACCAGCCGGTTTCGTTCACCGTGCCATCAGGTAACTTCGGGAACGCGCTGGCAGGGTACATTGCGCGGCGCATGGGGTTGCCGATCCGCAAGCTGGTGATCGCCACCAACGAGAACAACGTCCTCGAAGACTTCTTCCGGAGCGGCATTTACCGTCCGCGCCCGGCGGCTGAAACTTACGCAACGTCCAGCCCGTCGATGGACATTTCCCGCGCGTCGAACTTCGAGCGGTTCGTGTTCGAGCTGCTGGGTCGCGATGGTGCGCGCGTACGGGCATTGTGGGAGGAGCTCGCGCGCGAAGGGCAGTTCGATCTGTCGCATCTGCGTGCCGCATTTGCCGATCATGGGTTTGTTGCGGGGCAGAGCAGTCATGCCGACCGAATCGCCACGATACGCGCGGTGTACGAGCGCGATGGCGTGCTGATCGATCCGCATACGGCCGATGGCATGAAGGTCGCCCAGCCGCATGTGGAGGCCGGTATTCCCATGCTGGTGGCCGAAACGGCCTTGCCCATCAAGTTCGCCGACACCATCAAGGAGGCCATCGGCAAGGAGCCTCCACGTCCCGCCAGGTTCGAAGGCCTTGAGTCGCTGCCGCAGCGCGTGCGTGTCATGCCCTGCGACGTCGAGCAGGTCAAGGAATACATCGTCGATCACGCGGTCTGACTACTGTTGCCCTGGTCCTGCAAGCCGCGCACCGGCGTGTCCTCCGGTGCGCGTTTTTCATTCTGGTTAGGATCGGGCACACGGCAGCAATCGTTGGGTAATGCTTTCGCGCCCTTTCGGCAGCGCCGTAAACCGGTTGTACCGGCGCTGTTGTGGTTCGTGATGCGGCGTTTCCGGGCTCAGTGCGCACCGGTGACGGGATGCATCCGTTCGCATCAGCGCGTTTTCGGAGGCCGCAGATTCACCTTGCCGCCGGTGACCCAGGTTTTCCAGGCCAGCCAGAACTTGCGTAGCGGCGTCAGTCCGATGCGTTGATGCAACACCTGGAATCCATCACGCTCGATTTCGTTGAGCAGGGTGTAATAGATGGCGGCCATGATCAGGCCGGGACGCTGCGCGCGTCGCTGAGCGGTCGGCAGCAATTCCAGCGCGCGCGCATAGCTTGCGCGAGCGCGTTCTGCCTGAAACTGCATGAGCGCGCGGAAGTCGTCGGAGTGTCGGCGGTTGAGGATGTCGGCCGCCTTCACATTGAAACGCTGCAGATCTTCCACCGGCAGATAGATGCGCCCGTGTCGGGCATGATTGCCGACGTCGCGGATGATCTTCGTGAGCTGGACGGCGAGACCCAGCTCGCGCGCGTACCGGATCGCCGCTGCGTCGGGTGGACCAAAGATGTTGCAGCAGATTTCGGCAAGCGTACCCTCGATCGCGTGGCAGTGACGTTGCAGGCTGGCGTAATCGAAATAGCGCGTCTGCTCGAGGTCTGCGTTCACGGCGTCGACGATGCCAAGCAGCTGCTCAGGCCTGACGGAGCATGCGTCCAGGTGCGGGTACAGTGCGCGCGTAACCGGATGCGTGGGGTTGCCTTGAAAGAGAGCTGACAGCTCGTCGTGCCACCATCCCAGCCTGGCACGCGCTACCGATATGTCAGTACATTCTTCGATGACCGTGTCGAGCTCGTGTCGCAGGGCATACAGCGCAATGACGGCGCGCTGTTGCCCCGCCGGCAGGAAGAGCGTGCTGTAGTACAGAGTCGAGCCGTTGCGAGCGGCCTTCTCCTGGCAATACTGATCGGGTGTCATGAATAGCGTAAGCCTGTCGAGGCAGTGTGGAAGCGACTGACGGCGGCGGGTGTCTGTTCAGGCCGTGAGCCAACGCGTGCGCTGCTGCCGAAGGGCGTAGGTGCGTGCGCGCGGCTCTGGCATGTTCCTTGTGGCTGGCCCTGGCGCCTGCTGATGGCGCGCTGGCTTGTGCGTGAAGCGTATTGTTGCACGTCCCGTGCCGCCTGGCCGGAACACGGTGCGCAAAAAAGTCTGTCGCACTTCACGGGCCCGTACACAGGGTACACTTGTAACGCCATGCCTCGCCCAATTCTCGCCACGATACACCCTTCTGCCATCGCCCATAACCTGGCTCAGGTTCGTGCCCGGGTTGCACCGTTTGCGCGCGGAAACGCGCCACGCATCTGGGCGGTCGTCAAGGCGGACGCTTACGGTCACGGCATCCAGCAGGCATTCCCCGGTCTGCAGATGGCTGATGGGCTCGCCATGCTCGACCTTGACGAAGCCGTACGCTGCCGCGAGGCCGGCTGGACCCGGCCCATCCTGATGCTCGAAGGGTTCTTCGATTCGAGCGACCTTCCGCACTTCACCGAACACCGGCTCCAGCCCGTCGTGCACCACGCCGACCAGTTGACAATGCTCGAAACATTGCGTGCCCCGGCAGGTCTCGATATTCACCTCAAGCTCAATGGCGGCATGAACCGCTTGGGGTTCACGCCACGGGAGTACCGCGCAGCCCATGCGCGTGCGCTTGAATTGCAGCGGCGGGGTATCGTGGCATCGATCGGTCACGTCATGCATTTTGCGCATGGCGAGCAGGCCGAGCGCGTGCAGCAGGTCATGGAAGTGTTCAACTCGGCTACGCAGGGGTTACCGGGCCAGCGCAGTGTGTGCAATTCCGCAGCGACGCTGGGATCGCCGCAACTTGCGGCCACTACCGACTGGCTGCGCCCGGGTATCTGCCTGTACGGTGCCACCCCGTTCGAAGAAGGGCCCAGTGCGGCATCGCTGGGCCTGCTGCCGGCGATGAGTCTGCAGTCGCGCATCATCGCCGAGCAGCGGCTCGAGCCGGGTGCGGCCGTGGGTTACGGGGGCCTTTTTGTGGCCAGTGAGCCCATGAGGGTCGGCATCGTCGCCTGCGGTTACGCTGACGGTTACCCGCGACACGCGCCCAGTGGAACACCGGTCGTGGTCGCGGGGGTGCGCACGCGGCTGGTCGGGCGTGTTTCCATGGACATGCTGGCCGTCGACCTCAATCCGGTGCCGCAGGCTGGCGTGGGTGCGCCCGTCACGTTGTGGGGGGCCGATGGGCTCTCGGTTGACGAAGTAGCCGGGGCGGCCGGTACGATCGGTTACGAATTGCTGACGGCGGTGGCACGGCGGGTGCCCCGACGGGTGAACGCCGCTGCGGGCGACTGATTTGCCAGCCGGCTCAAGCGAGTTTTCTCATGGTCAAGATCCGGACTACCTACGTTTGCAACAACTGCGGGGCAAGCAGCCTGAAGTGGCAGGGGCAATGCCAGCACTGCCAGGCCTGGAATACGCTGACCGAAACCACACCGGAGACCGACAAGGCAGGCTCTCATCGGTACAGTCCACTCGCTGGGTCGAGTCCGGTGCGCAAGCTGGCCGAGATTGAACCTCGCCAGCAGCCGCGCGTGCCAACCGGAATTCCGGAATTCGACCGGGTTCTCGGTGGGGGGCTCGTGCCTGGTGGGGTTGTCCTGATCGGCGGAGATCCAGGTATCGGCAAGTCGACGCTGCTGCTGCAGGCGCTGGCGTCGATGTCGCGGCATCATCGCGTTCTTTACGTCACGGGGGAAGAGTCGAGCGACCAGGTGGCGCTGCGCGCGCAACGGCTAGGGGTGTCGGCGGCCGAGATCGACCTGCTCGCCGAGATACGGCTGGAGGTGATCCAGTCGGTCGTGCTCGATGCCGCGCCCGAACAGCGTCCCACCGTAGTCGTCATCGATTCCATCCAGACACTCTACTCGGGTGAACTGACCTCGGCGCCAGGGTCGGTTGCGCAGGTGCGAGAATGTGCCGCACAACTCACGCGTCTGGCCAAGCAGACCGGAGTCACTCTGGTAATGATCGGGCACGTGACGAAAGAAGGCGCGCTTGCCGGGCCTCGGGTGCTGGAGCATATTGTCGACACCGTGCTGTACTTCGAAGGCGATACACACTCGGCGTTTCGACTCGTTCGTGCCTTCAAGAACCGGTTCGGCGCCGTCAACGAGCTTGGCGTGTTCGCCATGACCGATCGCGGGCTGAAGGGGGTAAACAACCCGTCGGCGCTGTTCCTGTCGCGCCACGACCAGCCTGTGGCCGGAGCGTGCGTCATGGTCACCCAGGAAGGCACGCGCTCGCTACTGGTAGAAATCCAGGCGCTCGTTGACAGCTCGCACGGGCCAAGTCCACGGCGCCTGTCGGTCGGGCTCGAGGGCAACCGGCTGGCCATGCTGCTGGCAGTGCTCCATCGCCATGGCGGCGTCACTACCTACGACCAGGACGTTTTCGTGAACGCGGTTGGGGGCGTGCGCATTACCGAACCTGCTGCCGATCTTCCGGTGCTGTTGTCGATCGTGTCTTCGCTGCGCAATCGCGCCCTGCCCAAAGGGCTGGTGGCATTCGGCGAGGTGGGCCTCACCGGCGAGATCCGGCCGGCGCCGCGTGGCCAGGAAAGGCTGCGCGAGGCCGCCAAGCTTGGGTTCACGCGAGCCCTGATTCCACGGGCCAATGCCCCGAAACAGTCGATTGCCGGACTGGAAATCTGGGCGGTCGACCGGCTGGAAGAGGCGTTGGCCCGCGTGCGTGACCTGACGGTCAGCGAATAGGCAGACCGTACATGAGGCCGCCCTTGGTCCAGAGAGCATTGAGGCCGCGTTCCAGATCGAGGGGGCTGTTCTTGCCTACATTGCGCTCGAAGCTTTCCCCGTAGTTGCCGACCTGCTTGATGATGTTGTAGGCCCATTTGTCGTCGAGTCCCAGGTTGCGGCCAGCGTTGCCCGAAACGCCCAGTATGCGTTGCACGTTCGGGTTGGTACTCTTGAGCATTTCATCGACGTTCCTGGACGTGATGCCATACTCTTCAGCTTCAAGCATGGCCTGCAGCGTCCATTTCACGACGTTCAGCCACTGGTCGTCGCCCTGGCGCACGAAGGGTCCAAGGGGTTCCTTGGAAATGAGTTCGGGCAGCACTACGTAAGCGGAGGGGTCGGGCAGGCGCGAGTGCCGAATGGAGGCCAGGCCCGACGCATCCGTGCTGAAGGCATCACAGCGTCCGGATGCGAAGGCGTTGACCACCTCGTCAAAGTTCTCGAAGACGATGACCTGATACTGGATATTGTTGGCTCGCGCCCAGTCAGCCAGTGCAGCTTCATTGCTGGTGCCCGTCTGCGTGCATACCGTGGCGCCATCGAGCTGCGTGGCGCTGGTGACTTCGAGGCTCTTGGGTACCATGAAAGCCTGGCCATCGTAGAAGTTGATGCCCGCACTGATGAGGCCGAGGGCTGTGTCGCGCTGTTGCGTGACGGTGGTGTTGCGGGTGAGCACATCGATCTCGCCTGACTGCAGGGCGGTGAACCGCTGCTGGGCGTTGAGGGGTACGGCCCTGAACTTCGATGCGTCGCCGAACACGGCGGCGGCAATGGCGCGGCACAGGTCGACATCCAGCCCCTTCCAGTTGCCCTTTTCATCGGGAGCGGAGAATCCGGCGAAGCCGGTGGTGGTGCCACAAAGGAGCACACCGCGTTCGCGAACGATATCCAGGGTACCCGCGTGTGCCGGAAGACTGGTCAGCAACGCCGCGCACAGACCTGCTGTTGCGAGTACGGATTTGAACAGGAACGAGAATCGCATAGGGCTATCCTTGATACGAGAGTTCACGAGGCTGACACTATACGTGTGGTGCCCTTCGTCGACAAAACCTACAATCTCGCGTTTGCACGAGACCGAGGTAGATTCGTGGCACGACTGTCGCAGCGGATTCGCAGTTTCATCGACATAGCATACGCCCAGGTGCAGAAGCATGCGTGGCTGAAGCGTCTGGCGGTGCGTGTGCTGATGGCCTTTCCCGGGCTCGGTGGGCGTATTCTCGCGCAGGTGGGGGTTCCAGCCCATGTGCGCGCCGGTTCTGCGGCCGATGACGGACCGTTCGACCCGAACGCACGCGCGCGTTATCTGCGCTACGGTTATCGCGCGCTGCTTGCGGGAGTCGACCCTGCAGCGCAGCCGCGACATCAGCTGTTGGTGGATGTCTCCGGATTGCTCCAGCGCGACGCGGGCACCGGCATCCAGAGGGTGGTGCGCAACCTGACCCGTGCACTGGCCGAGCTCGATCTTCCCGACTGGCGCGTGGAACCCATCCAGGTGTCGCGTGGCCGGTTTCGGTACGCACGCCAGTACTCCACGCGGGCATGGCAGTTGCCCAACATGCGGCTGGAAGACGAACCGGTCGAAATCGCCCCGGGCGACGTTTTCTTTACGGCGGACCTTGCGCTGCTGCCGATTCGGGACATGCGCCGCCCGTTGCGTGCCTGGCGCAGGCAGGGTGTAGCGGTGCACTTCGTACTGCACGACCTCATCCCCGTCTTGCATCCCGAGTTCTATCAGGGTGTCGTCGACCCGCGTTTCGCGCGCTGGCTGGATATCGTGCTTGAAGTGGCTGACTCCATACAGTGCGTCTCGCGCGCAGTGTCCGATGACCTGCGCCACTGGCTTGCGACCCAGCCGCGGGTACCGAGGCCTGACGGCGGCCCGCAAATCGGGTGGTTTCACCTGGGAGCCCGGCTCGAGCAGGCGCGCGTTGCTCCGGAGGATCTCGAGGCTGTCATGTGCACTGCGGCGGCAAGGCACGCCTGGCTGCTGGCACCCGAAGAGCCTGTTTTCCTGATGGTGGGGACGCTTGAGCCCCGCAAGGGGCACGAGCAGGTGCTCGATGCGATGGAGCGTCTGTGGGAGGAGGGCGCACGTGTGCATCTGCTGATCATCGGCAAGACCGGCTGGAACGTGAGCGCGCTGGTCGATCGCTTGCGTCGGCATCCGGAAGCCGGGCACCGCCTGCATTGGCTGGAGGGGGCGTCGGATGCGGAGCTGCAGCTGGCGTACCGCCATTGCAAAGCGCTGATTGCCGCTTCGTACGCGGAAGGATTCGGCCTGCCCCTGATCGAGGCGGCACAGCACGGACTGCCGATCATCGCCCGCGACCTGCCGGTATTCCGTGAGGTGGCCGGTGCGTACGCCTGGTATTTCAGGGCTGACGAGCCGGGGGCGCTTGCGCGCGCCCTGCGCGAATGGCTGGCGCTGGATGCACAGGGCCGTGCGCCCGGTTCCGCCGGGATGCCCTGGCTCACCTGGACCGAAAGCGCGGCCATGCTGGCTCGGGCCATCCTCCCGCCCGGATGAAGCGGCAGCACGCCTGCGGGTTGCCGGATCGACCGCATCGTTTACTATCTATTCCTTCAGAACGTGACGCCTGTTCCTGTGCCGGACGCCTCTCCCTTGACTGAAGACATCGCCAACAACGAGTCGCAGCGCCCCGCGTTCTCGGTACTGCTCTCGCTCTACCAGAATGAGAGACCCGAGTTTTTTGAAGAATGCCTGCAAAGTGTGGCGGACCAGAGCTGGCCACCTGCCGAGGTCGTGGTCGTGCTCGATGGGCCGATCGGTGCCGAATTGCAGTCAGTGATTGATCGTTGGCGCGAACGCCTGCCCCTGGTGGTGTTGCCGCTGCCGCAGCAGGAGGGGCTGGGGCGCGCGCTGGCACACGGCCTGCAGCACTGCCGGCACGAGCTGGTGGTGCGTGTAGATACCGACGATTTCAACCAGCCCTGGCGGTTCGAACGGCAGGTTGGCTTCATGGCGCGCAATCCACAGATTGCAGTGTGCGGTTCGTGCATGTGGGAAGTGGAACCCGGTACGCTTCAGCTTCTGGCGCGCAAGGTGGTCCCGGAAAGCGACGCAAGCATCCGTTCCATGCTGCCGTATCGCAATCCGTTCAACCATCCCACCGTGGTGTTGCGACGTTCGTGCGTATTGCAGGCAGGCAATTACCGGCATTGCCCGCAGGCGGAAGATTACGACCTCTGGCTGCGCCTGCTGGCGCAGGGGGGCAAGGGGTGGAACCTGCAGGATGATCTGGTGCTGGCCCGGGCTGGCACACGGATGTTGCGACGTCGGCGTGGCTGGAACTACGTGAAAACCGAGTACCGGCTGTATCGCCTGAAGCGCCAGTTGCGCGTGCTGGGGCCTCTGACCGCCGTACTTGTCTTCATCGCCCGTGCACTGCCCCGGCTGTTGCCCGTTTCTCTGCTGCAGCCCCTGTACCGAGTGTTGCGACACTCCTGAACCTCGACCCGTTGTTTGCCGTAAGATTGCCCGATGCTTGAACATCTGAATCCGCAGCAATACGCTGCGGTCACGCTTGCTCCCGATCGTCATGCCCTGATTCTCGCCGGCGCTGGCAGCGGGAAGACGCGCGTCCTCACCACGCGCATGGCCTGGCTGATGCAGCAGCGGCACGCCTCGCCCCATGCCTTGCTGGCAGTTACCTTCACCAACAAGGCCGCGCGGGAAATGCTCACGCGCATGACTGCCATGCTTCCCATCGATCCACGCGGCATGTGGATCGGTACTTTCCACGGGTTGTGCAATCGCATGCTGCGCGCGCATCACCGCGCGGCCAACCTCCCGGCCACCTTCCAGATCCTCGACATGGCCGATCAGCAGGCGCTGATCAAGCGTCTGCTGAAGTCGGCAAACATCGACGACGAGAAGTTCCCTCCGAGGCAGATACAGAACTTCGTGAACAGTGCCAAGGAAGACGGATTGCGGGCAGCCGATGTGGTCGCCCATGATCCATTTCAGCAGCGCATGATAGAGATCTACGAGCTCTATCAGGAGCAGTGCCAGCGCGAGGGAGTGGTCGATTTTGCCGAACTGCTGCTGCGGTCGTACGAGCTTCTGCGGCACAATGAACCGGTGCGCGAGCACTACCAGCGGCGCTTCCGGCACATCCTGGTCGACGAGTTCCAGGACACCAACCGCCTGCAGTACCGGTGGCTGAAACTGCTGGCGGGGGGTGGCGCGTCGGTGTTCGCGGTGGGCGACGATGACCAGTCAATTTACGCGTTCCGTGGAGCCCACGTCGGCAACATGTCCGACTTCGAACGCGATTTCCGTCCCGAGCTCATTCGCCTCGAGCAGAATTACCGTTCATGCGGCAACATTCTCGACGCCGCGAATGCCCTGATCGCGCACAATACCGGCCGCCTGGGGAAGAACCTCTGGACCGACCAGGGGCAGGGCGAACCCATTCGCGTGGTCGAGGCGTTGAGCGATGCAGCCGAAGCGCAATGGATCGTGTCGGAGATCGAGACACTGGTCGGGGAGGGAGCGCGCCGCCAGGATGTTGCTGTGCTGTATCGCAGCAACGCACAGTCACGGGTGCTGGAGCATGCGTTATTCACCGCCGGCATACCGTACCGGGTGTATGGCGGGTTGCGCTTCTTCGAGCGGCAGGAGATCAAGCATGCGCTGGCCTACCTGCGGCTCATGGAAAACCCCCACGACGACACATCGTTCATGCGGGTCGTCAACTTTCCCACCCGGGGCATCGGTGCGCGCACGCTCGAAGCACTTGCCGATGCGGCGCGTGAAGCCTCGTCAAGCCTGTACGCGGCGGTCGCCAGGGTGCCGGGGCGCGGGGGCGCCAGCCTCAGCCAGTTCGTCAGGCTGATCGACCAGATGCGCTTCGAAACCCAGCATCTGCCGCTGCCAGAGATCGTCGAGCACGTGATTGCTGCCAGCGGGCTGGCAGCGCACTACAAGGGCGAGCGCGAGGGCGCGGAAAGGCTCGAAAACCTGAACGAACTGGTGAACGCCGCTGCGGCGTTTTCGGCCGAGGCTGCCATTCCATTTGACGATGGTGAGGAAGAGAGCAACTGGACCGCGCTGGCCGCGTTTCTGGCGCATGCGGCGCTGGAGGCCGGCGACAACCAGGCCGCTGAAGGCCAGGACGCCGTCCAGCTCATGACCATCCATGCCGCGAAGGGGCTCGAGTTCGACGCCGTTTTCATCACGGGTCTGGAAGAAGGTCTGTTTCCGCACGAAAACAGCCTGATGGACGTGTCGGGGCTGGAAGAGGAGCGGCGCCTCATGTACGTGGCGATCACGCGCGCGCGCAAGCGCCTCTACATCAGCTTTGCCCAGGCACGCATGCTGCACGGGCAAACGCGTTATCCGGTGCCGTCACGCTTTCTCGACGAGTTGCCCGCAGGGTGTCTGAAATGGATTACGCCCCGGTCGACGCGGGTTGATGCGGCCAGTTACGACCGCGCTGCCGCCTGGGAGGAGTCCGGGTGGGGGCAGCGATCGGTGTCGGCTTCCCAGCCTTATTTTGGGGGTAACGAGCGTTTTGCAGGTGCTGGCGGCAAGCGTGGAGTCGAGGTGAATGGTCAGGTCTTTCATATCGGCCAGACCGTGCGCCACGCCAAGTTCGGTGAAGGCGTGGTGCTGGCGCTGCACGGCAGCGGCGCACAGGCGCAGGCCGAAATCCACTTCAGCGGCCTGGGTACCAAGACGCTGGCCCTGGGGGTGGCACGCCTGGAAACCGTCTAGGGCGTGCCCGAGCCCTCGGGGGGCGACCCGAACACCGTCGTGTAGGTGGGGTAAAAGCTGCAGTACAGCCCGGCGGCCAGGACGAAGCTGACGGGCATCTGCACCAGACCTACGATTTCCCGCGGGATGCCGACCCCATGCAGCAGCACGGCCGCAAACTCCAGGATGGCGATGAGCGCTGCCCACACCATGCCATACACCAGGAAGGCCCCCTTGTTGCGCCAGCAGGCAATCCCCGAGAAGAACAGGGCCTTGCGCAGCTCGAGCCCGTGCCAGGCCACCAGTACCGGTGCGTGCCAGAACAGGGCAGCAATGACCAGGTACAGCAGGCCAAAGACGAACAGCGGGGTACGCACCGCCTCGACGAGCGCCATCATGCTCTGTGGCTGGCCGGGATCGATGAGATCCGCAGCGGCCTCCCGGATGCTGCCCATGAAGGGCAGGAATGCGGCGAAGCCGGCAAGCAGAATGGCAAGGACATAAACCACGCCGGCTACGAGCAGCCGGCGGCCCGCTGGCTGGCCCATCAGACGCCATAGCCGGAACGGCTGCACTGGCGTGCCGGCCTCAATGTCGCGGCAGGCATTGAGGGTCATGACCGTGATGGCTGGCATGAGCACGACAAAGACCACCGGCCCGATCGGGACGAGCATGCTCGCGATCAGCACCAGCAGTCCGATCGATATCGCCCAGGTGAACATGGGGAAGGGCTGTCGACGAAACAGCTGGAAGCCCGACAGTACCCAATGCCATCCGGCGGAAGGTGGAAGTGAAGCGGCTTGCATGAAATCGGTGTGTTGCGTGATTCCGGATTGTTGCCAGGCGCTAGGGAAGCTCGGGAGCGGGGTGACTGCGGCGCAGGCGCAGGATGCGCTCGAAATGACGCGGGTCGTGCGGTGTGAGGGTGTGTGCTTCCCGGGGCAGATAGTAGTCGTACAGTCGGGAAATCCAGAACCGCAAGGCGGCTGCGCGCAGCATGAGAGGCCAGGCGCGGCGCTCGGCGGCGGTGAACTCGCGTTCGCGCGCGTAGGCGTTGAGCCAGGCTGACAGCAGGTCCGGATTGAACTCGCCTGACTCGCGCACGATGCACCAGTCGTTCACGGCCACCGCCACATCGAACAGCCAGGTGTCGCAGCCCGCGAAATAGAAGTCAATGATGCCGCCCATGACCGGTTCTTCGCTGGTGCCTTCGAACAGGACATTGTCGCGGAACAGGTCGCAGTGTGCCGGCCCGGAAGGCAGCTGGGCGAAATCGGCCGATGCAGCGAATTCGGTCTGGATCCGGATTTCGCTGGAGAGCAGTTCGCCCTGTTCCTCGGTAAGGAAGGGCAGCACCGCGGGTGCGGTTGCCTGCCACCAGGCGAGCCCACGCAGATTGGGCTGATACAGGGGGAAGTCTTTGGCCTGCAAATGCGTATGGGCCTGGACGCGCGCCGTGATGGCGCAATGCCGGGCCGTGGGCGCGGGTTCGTAGCCCCCAGGCAGCCGTGACACGATGGTACAGGGCTTGCCGTGCAGCGTGGTGATGCGTTCGCCGCTGCGCATGGTCTGGGGCTCGGGGACCGGCACGCCGCGCGCTGCGAGGTGGTGCATCAGTTCGATGTAGAACGGCAGCTGTTCGAAGGTCAGCTTCTCGAAGATGGTCAGTACATATTCGCCAACGGTGGACGTGACGAAGTAATTGGTGTTTTCGATACCAGCGGTAATTCCGCGCAGCGATACCAGTTCGCCCAGTTCGAAGCGCCCGAGTACCTGTTGCGCCTCTTCGGGCGACACGGGGGTAAATACGGCCATGAGTTCGGTGAATCAGAGAGAAATGAGCTGGGTGTCTTTTGCGGTAAGGGTAAATCCTTCCTGCTCGTGGAAATCGAAGATGGCGTCGACCACGGCCTGGGGGTCATCGAGGACCTGCATGAGTTCCACGTCTCCGGGACTGATCAGACCGCCTGCTTCGAGTTGCTGGCGAATCCAGTCGAGCATGCCGCGCCAGAATTCCTCACCCACCAGGATGATGGGAAGGCGGCGGCTCTGCCCTGTCTGGATGAGCGTGAGTGCTTCGAACAACTCGTCGAGCGTGCCGAAGCCACCCGGAAGAACGATATACCCGGACGTATACTTCATGAAGGCGACCTTGCGCGGGAAGAAGTGCCGGAACCACAGGCTGATGTCCTGGTAGTCGTTGGGAATCTGCTCGGTGGCAATGTGGATGTTCAGACCCACACTGGGGTTCGGGCCGGTGAACGCTCCCTTGTTGAATGCCTCCATCATGCCCGGGCCTCCCCCCGAGATGACGGCGAAACCGGCTTCCGACAGCATGCGGGCGATGGTCTCGCCTTTCTCGTAGTAGGGCGTGCCAGGCTTGATGCGGGCGCTGCCGAACATGCTGATGGCGGGACGCACCTGTGCCAGCCGTTCCGATGCTTCGTAGAACTCTGACATAATCCCCAGCAAGTGCCACGACTCGCGCGCCTTGGCCGCGTTGGCCTGGACCGGATCCAACATGTCGCGTAGTCCTGGCAGGCGCATCCGTTTCTCGGTGGCCGTGGACAGTGTGGCCTCCATTTCGATGTTCAGTTTGCTGTCAGGACCCGTTTGCTGAATTGTTTTCATATGAAAAAAACCCTTTTGCTGGTCGATGCGTCCAGCTATCTGTACCGTGCCTATCATGCCATGCCCGACATGCGCAACGCGCAGGGCGAGCCTACGGGGGCGCTGTACGGAATACTGAACATGATGCGTCGGCTGACCCAGGACTATAAGGCAGACTGGATCGCCTGCGTTTTCGACACGCGCGGCACTACCTTTCGGGACGAACTCTTTCCCGAGTACAAGGCGAACCGAACTGCGATGCCGGATGATCTGGCCGCCCAGATCGAACCCATACAGACCCTCCTGCAAGCGATGGGATGGCCCGTCATTGCGATCGAGGGAGTCGAGGCCGATGATGTCATCGGCACCCTTGCCGTCGAGGCGGCCGCCCGTGGGGTGCACACTATTGTATCGACCGGCGACAAGGACCTGGCACAACTCGTGAACGACAGGATCACCCTGATCAACACCATGAGTGGCGAGGTGCTTGACGAGGGCGGGGTACGTAACAAGTTCGGGGTGCCGCCCGAGCGCATCGTAGACTACCTGATGCTGGTTGGCGATGCGGTCGACAACATCCCCGGAGTCGACAAGGTGGGTCCGAAGACGGCGGCCAAGTGGCTCGGTGAGTACGGTTCGCTCGACAACATCGTTGTACACGCAGACGCGCTCAAGGGCGTGGCCGGACAGAACCTGCGGGAGGCCATTCCGCGCTTCGACCTGGTGCGCCGGCTCGTCACCATCAAGACCGACTGCGAACTGCCGCCCGGCATTCTCAGCTTCGATGATCTGCGTCCGCGGGAACGCGATACCGAGACCCTTATCCGGCTGTTCGATCACTACGGCTTCCGCACCTGGCTGCGTGAACTGACTGGCGATCCGAATCGCGTTCCGCGTGGCGACGCGCGTGTGCGCGTTGCCGCGTTGTCGGCGCAGCAGGAAGATTCCGGAGGCCTTCATCTCATCCAGGACGACGGTGCAGTGGAATACGAAACGGTCGATACCTGGGAGAAGTTCGACGATTGGCTGCGCCGCATCGAGCAGGCTGATCTGGTGGCACTCGATACGGAAACCACGGGTGGGCTGGGTGCCCTGGAATGCAGGCTGGTCGGTCTTTCGCTGTCGGTCAGGCCCGGACAGGGGTGTTACATTCCGCTGGCCCATCGGGGGCCGGACGCAGCGTCGCACCCGCAGCTGCCTATGCAGGAAGTCCTGCAACGGTTGCGGCCCTGGCTGGAAAACCCCGATGCGCCCAAGCTGCTGCATCATGCCAAGTTCGACACGCATGCGCTGGCCAATGCGGGCATACGTCTGGCGGGCGTCATGCACGACACCATGCTCGAAGCGTACGTGCTCGAGTCGCACCGTACGGTGTCGCTGCAGGACCTGGGCGAGCGCTGGCTTGGCCGTGTGGGTACACCGTATGAAGCCTTGTGCGGCAAAGGAGCGTCCCAGATCGGCTTCGATGAGGTGGAAATAGCACGGGCCAGCCATTATGCGTCGGAAGACGTCGACTTCACGGTGCAACTGCACCAGGTGCTGTATCCACAGGTACAAAAGGACGATGGCCTGCATCGCATCTACCAGCTCGAGGTGGCGCTATCACGTGTGCTGGCCATCATCGAGAGGCACGGCGTGCGTATCGACAGCGCAGCGCTCGAGCAGCAGAGCCGCGAACTGGGGGCAAAAATGCAGGAGCTGGAGCACCGTGCCCATGAACTGGCCGGACAGCCCTTCAATCTGAACTCGACGAAGCAGCTCGGAGAAATCCTGTTCGAGCGCATGGGCCTGCCCGTCGTGCGGAAGACGCCGCGCGGCACGCCGTCGACCGACGAGGAAGTGCTCACCCAGCTTGCGCAGGACTACCCGTTGCCACAGGTCATTCTGGAATACCGCGGGCTTTCGAAGCTCAAGAGCACCTATACCGACAAACTGCCGCGCATGATCAACCCTGCCACGGGTCGGGTGCACACGTCGTATGCACAGGCCGCAGTCGTTACCGGCAGGCTTGCTTCCAGCGATCCGAACCTGCAGAACATTCCAGTACGCACGCCCGAGGGCCGGCGTATCCGCAGCGCTTTCGTTGCGGAACCGGGGTGGCGGATCGTGTCGGCGGATTACTCGCAGATCGAACTGCGTGTCATGGCTCATGTGTCGGACGACAAGAACCTGCAGGCAGCGTTCCAGCGCGGTGATGACATCCATCGCGCGACTGCCGCAGAAGTGTTCGGGATCCCTCAGAGCGAGGTGGATGCCAATCAGCGGCGTGCGGCCAAGGCGATCAATTTCGGCCTGATGTATGGCATGAGCGCGTTCGGGCTCGCAGGCAACCTCGGCATTACCCGTGAGGCCGCGCAGATGTACATCGATCGCTACTTCGCACGCTATCCCGGCGTGGCACAGTACATGCAGGAGATTCGCCAGCGTGCGGCCGAGCAGGGCTATGTCGAGACGGTATTCGGACGCCGACTGTGGCTGCCCGACATTCGCGCCGGTAGCGGGCCGCGCCGCAAGGCTGCAGAGCGCGCGGCCATCAATGCGCCCATGCAGGGTACAGCGGCCGACCTGATCAAGATGGCCATGGTCGATCTGCAGCGCTGGCTGGAACAGGGAGGCCGCCTCAGCAAGCTGATCATGCAGGTACACGATGAGCTGGTGCTGGAGGTGCCGGAGGAGGAGCTGGATGAAATCCGCAACGTGCTTCCCCGCCTGATGTGTTCGGTTGCGACGCTCAAGGTTCCGTTGGTGGCGGAAGTGGGTGTCGGGATGAATTGGGAGGAGGCGCATTGATCTTGCGCCGAATCTTCTTTAAGGTGAAGGGTTTTCCTACATGTTGTTTTACTGGAGACATCGATGACGTTTGCTCCTGCTGCTGGTGGGCCCACCGAGACCACGATTCATACCAGCGCCGAGAACCTTGATGCGGCCGACATCACCATCAAGGTGGCCGACGGCCAGCTGCCCGGCTATTACGCCAGGCCGAAGGATGCCGTCAATGCGCCGGTCATCCTGGTCGTGCAGGAAATTTTCGGTGTGCACGAGCACATCAAGGACCTGTGCCGCCGCCTGGCGCACGAGGGGTATTTCGCGGTTGCACCCGAGCTTTACTTCAGACAGGGTGATCCGCGCAAATATACCGACATTCCCACTCTGTTTGCCGAAATCGTGAATCATGTACCCGATGCCCAGGTCATGTCTGATCTTGACGCTACCGTCGCCTGGGCCGCCAGCCAGGGTGCGGACGTCAGCCGGCTCGCAGTGACGGGTTTCTGCTGGGGTGGGCGCATTACCTGGCTCTATGCAGCACATAACCCGAACCTGAAGGCAGCGGTGGCCTGGTATGGCCGCCTCGACGGCCCGCGTGACGACAGGCGTCCGCGTCACCCGGTCGATGTCGCGGGTGAGCTGCGGGTGCCTGTGCTGGCACTGTACGGTGGGGCCGATGAGGGAATTCCGCTGGAAGTCGTCGAGAAGATGAAGGCCGCGCTGGCACAAGGCAACGATGCGGCGAAGCGTTCCGAGTTCGTCATTTACCCCGACGCACCGCACGCGTTCCTGGCCGACTATCGTCCCAGCTACCGTGTAGAGCCGGCGAAGGATGGCTGGCGGCGCATGTTGGAACGCTTCAGGCAGGCGCTGGCCTGACGGCATCCGACGGTCGGGAAATGGCGCAGGGTGCCCGGGCACCCTGCGCCGCCGGACGTAATCCTCAGGGTTCCCGGTGGGCGGTGTGCCATACCGAGACCACGCAGGCGGCTACGATCAGTACCATGCCTAGTACCGCGGTGCGGTCGGGCACGTCACCCCAAATGAGAAATCCGAAAACCGATGCGAACAGGATGATCGAGTACTGCAGCGCCGCCGACAACAGCGCTGATCCTTTTCCGAATGCGCGTGTCAGGGCCAGCTGACCCAGCAGCCCGGTGATGCCGAGCGCGATGAGGGCTGCCCACCCTCGGGCGGATGGTGCGGTCCAACCGAGGGGAACGAGGCCGATCAGGCCCGTGAGGAAGCCTGTTACCGAAAAATAAAAGACCGTGCGCCACGCGGGCTCGCCAATGCGCCCGAGCGCGCGCAACTGCATTTGCGCGATCGCACCCAGACCGGCCGCGGTGAGCCCCAGCATCGCCGGCAGCCAGTCAGACGGGTTGAGCGTCGGACGCAATACGGCCAGCACCCCCATGAACCCCGCACCCACCGACAGCCCGCGCACCCAGTCGCGCTGGTTCCCTCCCAGTGTCAGCAGCCACGCGGCTACGAACAGCGGTGTGGTGTAGTTGAGGGTGATGGCGGTCGCCAGCGGCAGGTGCGTGGTGGCGTAAAAGCCGGTCCACAGTGCACCGGCTCCCGCGAGATTGCGCCATATGTGCAGCTGCCAGACGACGGGCTTGAGCGACTGGCGCCCCAGGCGCGCCCAGAAAAGCAACATGATGATCGAAGGCAGGCTGCGCATGATGATGATCTGCGGCAGCGTGGCCTGCATGTCGCCGGCCAGTTTCACCGTTGCGCCCATGAGCGCAAACATGAACATGGCGGCCAGCATCCAGAGGGCTTGCATATGCGGAACAGCGAGGTGCGGGTGGGTGAAACCGTCGTGCCGAAGCCGGGGTCAGGCAGGTTCGGCAGGGGCAAGCCGACCGTTGCGAACGGAGGTCACGATGTAGGCGTGCTCATCGTAGCGCGGGTGACCGGGTGGCGGGTCGGCACTCAGCACACCATTCGGAACGGCCAGTTTTCGGGTGTCGTCGAGCGCCCTGGCGAGCGCAGCGCGGAACTCGGGGCTGCCAGGCTGGGCACCGGCATTCTTGGCGCGGCGCACGGCGGAGTTCAGCCATACCCAAGCGCTCCAGGCATCGCTCGCAGCGGGCATGACCGAACCCGTGCCGTAGCGTGCTTCGTACCGCTCGACGAAGTCCTGCGCTACGTCGCGTGCCGGGTGCTGCGCAGGCAAGTCTCGGGCGATGATTGCGGGCACGACCGGCAAGTGGACGCCCTCGATGACGGTCGGGTCAACCGCCTGCAGAAACTCGGGCACCGCCGCATCGCTCGTGGCGTATATGGCGCCCACGAAACCGCGTTCGCGCAGCGCCTTGACGGCCAGCGCTGCCGCTGCGCCCGTATCCCCGACAAAAACCGCATCGGGCGCAAACTCCAGTACACGCAGCGCGTGCCCGCTGAGGCTGGTTTCGCCGAGGCGGTACCGTTCGTCGACAACTATGGTGAGGCCCGCATCCTGAGCTGATTGCTGCAGGTGCTCGTACCAGTCGTTGCCGTACGGGTTGGCCAGCCCCAGGAAGGCGACGCGGTTGGCACCGCTGTGCTGCATGTGCCGGGCGATGGCATTGGTGGCCAGTGACCTGGCGGGAACAACGGGATATATCCATGGAAGCCGCGCGGGTGCGGTCGCGGACAGCGACAGCATGGGGATTTCGGCGCGCTGGGCCAGCGGCGTGGCGACCGACTGCGCATGGGGCGATGTGGGGCCCACGATGACGTCCACCTGTTGCTCGTTCAGCAGACGTTCGATATTCTGGCCGGCAATGGTGGGGTCGGAGGCATCGTCCAGAAGGATGTAATGGGCGATCTCGTCGCCGAGAGTACGGGGCCAAAGCAGGACTGCCTGCTTGGCAGGCTCTCCCTGGTGCGCGCCGGATCCGCTCGCGCTCAGATTGATGCCCACCACGATTTCTGCATGGAGGCAGGCACACCATGCGAACAAGAGAAGTCCGGCCAAACGAAGATGACCGCGCATCAGGGTACTCCGGTTTGATGTTCTGTCTGCGTCGACGTAGCGAAGTATCGCCAGAAAGGCGATAAGTGTATATCGGCATGGCGGTTGCTTGAGAGCGCCGCAAGGAGGGTCGGTCATGTGCAATCGCATCACCCAGTTCCGTACAGGATCCGAATATATGGCTGCGCTGGGGTGGGAGACTGGTGGGCGCGATTCCGCGAACGGCGGCCCACGCTACAACGTCGCGCCCGGAGCTTCGTCACATATACTGCACCGGTTGCCTGCAGGGCAGCGTGCGATCGCGCGGTTGCGCTGGGGTTGTGAACTGCCGCGCACGCGGGGACGGCCGGATGTCGTTGCCACGCTCTCGGCCGTTGATTCGCTGGATTGTGCACGAATTGCCCTGATGTGGCGGCAGGGGCGGTGTGTGGTACCCGCAGACGGCTGGTTCGAATGGCGCGATGACGCGGACAGTCCGGTGGCATATCGCATTCGGCTGCCCAATGACGCACCCATGTTCTTCGCCGCGCTGACCGATCTTCATCTGCCACGTGCACGCGGCGTGCCACCCGGGTTCATCATCGTGACCGCGCATGCCGGGTACGGCCTGGTCGAGCTGGCCGACCGCCGTCCAGTGGTGCTTGCCCAAGAAGACGCCCTGTTATGGCTGGACCCAAAAACGCCGCTCGAGATGGCCAGGCACATCGTCAGCGAACTTCTGCTGCCACCGCCTGCGTTCGAATGGTATGTCGTCAGCCCGATGGTGCGTGACGCGGGGTACGACAGTCCCGAGCTGCTGGTTCCGCTGGAGGAGCCTGCCTGAGTCTGACGCTGGCCAACGGTCAGGTTGCGCGGCGTTCTCGTCGTGGGTGCATGGACCGTGCCCCTGCCGCCCGTGAAACGCCGTTGCGTGCCCGCACCGCGCGGGCGTGATCGTTGGCTCCCCGGTCCTGGATTTCAGGCCCAGAACGGCGGGACGCTCCAGTCAGCGAACTCCAGGAAGTGATCCAGGATCAGGAAGTGGTCGTCGTGGAACCCGGACTCGAGGCTACTCAGTTCATCGATGGCGACCCACATCGCTTCAGCGGCATCGTCCGCAGCGTTCACCTCCGGCAGGCTTGTGTGCGGCAATTCGAAGTGGAAGGCGTGCGTGATGACACGGCCGCGCTGGCTGCGGAAGGGTGCGTCGAACACATGGCTGCCGCGCAGACACTGCAGCAGCGCATCATCGTCCACGGACAGCCGGGTTTCTTCCCGTAACTCGCGCAGGGCCGCCTGCACCAGTGTTTCTGCCTGTTCGATGAACCCGCCCGGCAGCGCCAGCAGGCCACGACCCGGGGCCGCGCCACGTCGTATCAGCAGCACGTGTTCAGCGCAGGTCACGACGACATCGACGGTAACGAAAACCGGGGGATACGGTGCATCGGCCCATTCATTGCGTTCGCGCCGGATGAGGTCCCACTCAGCGCGAAGCGTCGCGAACTGCGGCGTGTCGATCCATTGGCGGAGAGCGGCAAAGGTATGCGCGGGCAGCGCATCGGCGTAGCGGGTGAGTGCCTCGGCGGGTTGTGGTGCCCCGAACAAGGCGTTGCGCAGACGCATTGATTCGTCGGCGATCGTGTGCCGGGGCGTGACCTGCGTCCAGCCCTGCGGCACAGGCAAGGTCTCATCGTCGGTCAACATGATGGCGCAGCGCAACGGGTGATCGGCAGAACCTGTCTGTGCGGCGGCTTGTCGCGCCAGCGCTTTCATCGTGCCAATGCGGCGTTGTGCGTCATAATCTGCGCGTAACCCGGTGAGGTGCAGGCGGCTGCGCTCCTTGGCGGTGAACTCGTGCATGAGCCATCGGGCGCTTTCGCGGGCGCTGAACGGATGGCGTGGGGTGATTGCGCTGCCGGCGTTTTCGACGATGATCACGCACTGGGGCGCCAGATCAAGCGCCTGGCGAATGGCCAGCACGTGCGCCTGCAATCCGGGCTGAAAACGGCCGCTGCAAACGGCAATATCGAACGAAACAGTCATGACAATCTGCTCCTCTGGTTGCTCGGGGGGGCAGAACGCGTCGAGTAGGTGAGCCATGGTAACCGTAGTCAAATGCCCGACCTGTAACCGCGATGTCCCGTGGAGAGAGGATAGCCTGTTCAAGCCGTTCTGCTCCGAGCGCTGCAAACAGATCGATCTGGGTGCCTGGGCATCCGAGAGTTACGTCATTCCCGGTGAGCCAGTGCCCGATGACGACTCCGATCCGGAAAATGTCTGGTCGAAAGCGCGGCGTGCCGATGGCTGAGGGCGTTGGTGCATCGCGCGAGCGCAAGCTGTTCTCAGGTGCGCATATCGCGTGGCGCCCCCGCACCTTCCATATCCACAGCGCACGCCCCATCGCTTGGCGCTGTCTCCGGCAGGATGGCTGCCGGCACGCCCAACAGCCGGTCGTGCGAGGGCCTTGGGTAGACGTTTTCGAGAGCGTTGGCGACCGTATTCTCAGCCAGGGGGGCACCCGAGAGGTAGGCTGCACGTCCAAGCGCATGTGCTGACAATGCGACCGTTGACACCAGGAAGAACACACCCACCAGCGCAGAGAGAACCGCCGGCCAGGTCCCGACTGCCAGGCTGCATCCCAGCATGAGGCTGCCCGCGCCCACGACGCCGGCCTTGGTGGCCGCATGCATGCGGGTGAACGCGTCGGGGAACCGGGCCACGCCCAGTGCGGCGCTGAACGTGACGAACGCCCCCCCCAGGATGAAGAACGCTGCGACGATCTCGCGGACAGATTCCCAGTTCATCTCACTGTTCTCCGTCGGGCTGGTGGGCGCGCCGGTCGGTTCCGGGCAGCAGCTGCCCCCGTTCGAGCAACGATGCGAACGCCACAGCGCCCAAGAAGGAAATGAGCGCCACGCCCACTCCGATGTCGAGGTATGCGGTGTATCCGGTGTAGGCGGTCGCCAACGAGGCCAGTGAGATACCCAGCAGGCCCAGCATGTCGGTGGCAATGACGCGGTCGGCGGAACTGGGCCCCGCCAGCATGCGCCAGGCGACGAGCGCCACCGCAGGAATCAGAAGGAGGGCCGCAATGATCGTGGCCCACATGACGATATTCATGGCAATACCCGTTTGACGCAGTTTTCGAGAGAGTCTTTCATGCCTTGGACTGCCTCAGCGCTGTCTGGCGCGTCCAGTGCGTGCACATACAGCAGGGTTTCGTCATCCGCGACATCAAGGGTGGTCGTCCCCGGGGTCAGGGTAATCATGTTGGCGAACGAAGTGATTCCCAAGGGAGATTTTGTGTCGAGCGGTACCGCCAGAATGGCGGGCCGGGCAGTGCCCGGAGGCGAATAGACCATCTTGAGGGTGGCCCAGGTCGCCTTGAGGAGTTCGATGATGAGCGTGATGATGAGCCGGGCCCAGCCGACCACAAGGGCCCATCCGCGTGCGGGCGAGGAGAGTGTCACGGCGCAATCTCCGGGCTGATGTGCAAGCGTGGGCCGCGCCCGGGTTGCGGAAGCTTCTTCGGCTTTCCTGTCGGGCGGACGAGTTCCTTCATTGTGTCGGGTCCTCCTCGATCAACCGGGCCACGGCACTGGAATCCGGGCTGTGTCCGGCCTGGTCGTTACCCGAGTGCAGCACTGCAGCGATGTATCCGTCCCGATCGAGCAGCTGATGGGCGGCAGCCAGGGAAATCCGGGCGAACGGTTCCGTATGAAGCCCGATAGTGAGCGTAATGGCCGCCAGCACGACGATGGGAGCGTAAGTGGCTGCCTGTTGCACGCGTGTGGTGGGGCGCGGCGCAGGTTCGACGGGCTCAGCCTTCCAGAACGCTTCGTTCCAGATCTTGATCATGGAAAACAGCGTGAGCAGGCTGACCACCAGCGCGGCGCCTGCCAGCCAGTAGGCGTTCACTTCAAGGCTGGCGCGGATAACTGCAAACTTGCCCCAGAACCCGGACAGGGGGGGCATGCCCGCGAGCGACAGAGCGGGGATCAGGAAGAGAATGCCCAGCAACGGCGCCGTGCGCCACAGGCCGCCAAGGCGCGCGAGCCAATAGCTGCCGCTGCGCGTATGGATGGCACCTGCCACCAGGAAGAGGTTGGCCTTGACGATGATGTGGTGGACGATATAAAGGATGCTGCCCGCGATCGCCAGGGGCGTCATCAGGGCCACGCCGACCAGCATGTAACCGATCTGGCTGATGATGTGAAACGAGAGGATCTTGCGGATGTCGTAGTGGGCCGCGGCGCCCAGCACACCGACCACCATGGTGCTGATGGCGAGGAAGGCGAACAGTGGTCCGAAGAACGAGGTGTCGTGGGCGAACAACAGTGTGTAGACACGCAGGATGGCATAGACGCCAACCTTGGTAAGCAACGCGGCGAATATGGCCGCTACGGGCATCGAGGCCGTATGGTACGACGCGGGCAGCCAGTTGAACACCGGAAACACTGCAGCCTTGGCGCCGAAGCTTACTAGCAGCAGGACGCCCGCTGTCGCCAGCAGGCCGCGCTGTTCGACATGGGGAGTCATGCGGGCAAGATCGGCCAGGTTGAGGGTGCCCGTGAGACCGTAGAGCAGACCTACGGCGATCAGGAAGAACGTGGTGCCGATGAGGTTGAGCATCACGTAACGGATGCCGCCATCGATCTGTTGCGCGGTGCGGTCCAGCACCAGCAGGCCAAACGAGGCGATGATCATCACCTCGAACCAGACATAGAGGTTGAAGATATCGCCGGTCATGAACGACCCGCACACACCCAGCAACAGTGCGTGCAGCATGGGGTGAAAGCCGGCATGGTCCCGCCGTGCCCGGCCCGGTCCGAGCGAATACACGGTTACGGCAATGGCCATGACGCCGGTAATCGCAAGCATGATGGCCGAAAAGGTATCGATGACGATGCTGATGCCGAAGGGGGCTGGCCAGTGCCCCATCTGGCTGGCGAGAATCTTTCCGGAGCTGGTTTGCCGCAGCAGCACGACACTGGTGGCCAGCAGCAGGAAGGCACTGGCGACGCTGATCCAGCGTTGTAGGCGGGGCCGTTGCCAGAGCAGGGCGCACAGCGCTGCGGTCAGCAGGGGCAGCAGCAGCGGGGCAACGATAATGAGGCGTGTGTCCATCAGGAACGTGTCCCTTTCTCGTCATTGGACAGCACTGGCGGATCGATCGATTCGGCCACGTTTAGTGCGTCGGCATCCAGGGTCTGGAAGCGGCGGTAGGCGACCAACGCCAGTATGAGCGTGAAGGCGGTCATGCCGAAGCCAATCACGATGGCAGTGAGAATGAGTGCCTGGGGCAGAGAATTGGCCGCACTTTCCGCCAGCGTAGTGGCGGGTTCCTCGATCAGCGCAGGTGTGATGGGACCGATGCGGCCGACCAGCAGCAAGAGCAGATTGGTGGCAGTACTGAAAAGCATGAAACCCAGCAGCATGCGCGCAAGATCACGGCTCAGGAAGAGATAGACCCCCACCGCCACGACAACGCCTATCGCAACAGCCAGCAGAACGTTCATGTTGGTCTAACGCCGGACGAGGTTGAGGAAGATCGTACTGACCGTGCCAAGCACGGTCAGGTACACGCCGAGATCGAAGAGCAGGGTCGTGCCCAACGGAAACGCAAAGCCGAGCAGGTCGATCTCGCTCCATTGATGGGTGAGGTAGTCAGTGCCCGGCAACAGCCCGAACAGGCCGCTGACAAGTGCGCAGCTTACGCCAATGGCACAGAACGCGATGGGGGGCAGCCGCAGGAGCCGCAGCGCGTCATCGCGGCCGCGCCCGATGGCATAGAAGAGAATGCCAACACCGGCGATGAGACCTCCGATGAAACCTCCGCCCGGTGCATTGTGGCCGCGCAGGAGGATGTACAACGAGTAGAGTGCTGCAAGCAAAAGGATGGGCGTCGAGGTCGTGCGCAGTATCAGGGATGGCTTCATGAGGAGTTTGCGCTATTTCCTGTTCGAATGTGCCGGCAGTGCGCGCACACGCCGCGCCCTGCGCAGCAGACTGTGCACTGCAAAGGCAGCAATTGCCAGCACGGTGGTTTCTCCCAGTGTGTCGAGCGCGCGGAAATCGACGAGGATCACATTGACTACGTTGCGGCCGCGGGCTGCCAGCAGGCTGTTCTCGCCAAACCAGGCCGTCAGTCGAAGGTCGAGTGGTACCGCAAGCAACGACAGTAGCGTAAGCGTAATGGCCGCACCGAAAGCGATCCCGATCACCGCGTCGCACCGTTTCTGGGAGCGCGAGCGTATGTCGGCGGTGGGTATGGGCACCTGGGCCAGCGTAGACGCCAGAATGACGACCAGCAGCGTCTCGACCGAGAACTGGGTAAACGACACGTCGGGGGCGCCGAAGAAGAGAAAGACCAGAGCTGCGCCGAACCCGGTCAGCCCTGCTGCGATGACGGCTACGAAGGCGGTTCGCGCGCGGGCTGCAGCCAGTGCTCCCACGATGATGCCGACGAATGCCAAGTAGCGCAGGTCGAGAGGATCGACCGAGATGCCAGGCCACAGGAAGGCTTCCCTGCCCAGCAGGGTAACCAGGAGCGCAGCAGTGGCAACTGCGAACAGGGTACGCAGATAGGTGCGCAGGCTGCCGCCTTGAACGAACATGGTGACGCCGTGTGCGAGCGAGAGCATGCCGGCCAGGATGGCGTCATAGGCTCGTTCAGGAGCAAGTCGATCGATGGCAGTCGTCGCCACCAGTCTGCGATGCACGGGCGTCCATGCGCAGTACAGCAATATGCCAAGCGCGATGGTGACGGCGCTGAGGCCCAGCACCGGGGTAAGCCCGTGCCACATGGACAGTGCGTGGACGGTGGGGTAACCCAGCACGGCTGTTGCGGCCGTTCGTATCCAGGGTTCCGTGACAGCCGACAGAGCCACTCCGGCGATCAGCCCGATGGTGGCGAGAACGGCGGGCCCGGTCAGCATGGCCCAGGGTGGGTCATGGGGGAGCACGGGAGTGGGCTGACGCGGGCCGGCGAAGATGCGTACCGAGAGCAGAATGGCGAGGGCAACGGTGCCGGCGTTGACCACGAAGGTGAGGATGATGGTGGCAAGCGCATGATGGGGGCCCGCCAGCATGGATTCATAGACGAGCTCTTTCGCGACGAAACCAAGCAGCGGTGGAACACCCGCCATGGACAGGGCCGCCAGCGCGGTAAAGACTGCCGTCAGGGGCATTGCCCGACCCAGACCACGCAGCTGGCGGATGTCACGCACGCCCGTAGCGTGGTCGATGATGCCGGCCAGCAGGAAGAGGCTGGCCTTGTACAGCGCGTGAACCATGAGGAAGGCCAGGGCGGCAATGATGGCCAGCTCGGTGCCTGCGCCCAGTAGCAGCGTGAGCAATCCCAGCGCGGAAACCGTCGTATACGCGAGGATGCGCTTAAGATCGGTATGGCGGAAGGCGAGCAGGATGCCGGTGAACGCAGTGAGCGCGCCGAAGAGCACGAGCGTGCCATGCCATGCTGCCGTGCCGCTGTATAGCGGCGAGAGTCGGGCGAGCAGGTAGACCCCCAGCTTCACCATGGTGGCCGAGTGCAGATACGCCGATACCGGTGTGGGGGCGGCCATCGCGTTCGGTAACCAGAAATGGAACGGAAACTGGGCCGACTTGGTGAAGCATCCCAGAATGATCAGCCCCATGGCGGTCATGCTCTGGGGATGGGAAAGCACTGCGGCGCGTGCACCGAGGATGCCGGAGAGGCTGGTGGTACCCGCTGCATCGGCAATGAGGATGAACCCCGCCAGCAGCGCCAGTCCTCCGCCAGCGGTGATCAGCAGCGACTGCAGCGCTGCGTGGCGTGCCTCGGGGATCTCGTGGTCGTAGCCGATCAGAAAGAACGACGCCAGGCTGGTGAGTTCCCAGAAGATGAACAGGATGATGACATCATCGGCAGTGACCGCCCCCAGCATGGAGCCCATGAAGAACAGCAGCACCACGAGTAGCCGATGCCGTCGGGTGTCGCCGTGCAGATATCGACCGGCATAGAGGAACACCAGCGCACCAATGGCGGAAATCAGTACGGCGAAGAGCGCTCCCAGGCCGTCAAGACGCAGGCCGCCCACGATATCAAGTGCGGTTATCTGCCAGAAAGGGCTTGTGATGACATGCCCGTCGAGTACCTGGGGCACGAACTGCGCGTACAGCACGCATGTGGCCGTTGCAGTCAGCACTGCCAGCGAGGAAACCCATCGGCGGCCGCAGCAGACCGCCGCGATTCCCATGAAGAAACTGAGCAGTACCGGTAATGCAAGGGATGCATGCATGCGTCGAACGGGTTCAGGGCGCCTTGAGTGGCGGGAAGCAGCAGAACCAGAGACTGGCCGTGACTACGATCGGCGATTGTAAAACGGTTGGCCATGACTCGTATACTCGTTAACGTTTGGTCATGCTCTTGCAATAACTGTGTCCGCTGCGAGCATGGTGTCGCCGGGTTGTCCGGAAGCATGGACGGCGCGGGCGCCAAGTTTCCACGCGCGCGGTAAAATAACAGGTTGGGTTTTGGATTAGTCGAGAGGTTCGATGCCTATTTACGTATACACCTGCAGCGCTTGCGGCAAGCCGCATGAAGCTCTGCAAAAGATGTCTGATCCGGTACTCGTCGATTGCCCCCAGTGCGGCAAGCCTGCTTTGGTGAAGCAAGTGACCGCCGCGGGGTTTCAGCTCAAGGGCACGGGCTGGTACGTTACCGATTTCCGCAACAACGGTAGCGCCGGTTCCGGTTCCTCCGCATCGGATGCTGGCAGTTCGTCTGGCGGGGCGGCCAGCGAAGCGGCCAGTTCTGCCACGGCATCGTAACGTCGGGCATGCGGCGCTTTCGGGCGCCGCATCCAGTCTGATCATCCGGACCGCCACGATTTTCCGCGCACGCACGTCCACCGCTGAAACAGTTGCGTGCCGCAAGCACCCGATCATTCGAATTTTGCGTCTCAACCATCCCACCATCTAGGAAACACCCCATGCGTACGTGCTATACCGGCCAGGTTTGTCGCGAACATCTCGGACAGACGGTCAATCTGTTCGGCTGGGTGCATCGACGCCGCGACCACGGCGGCATTATCTTCATCGACTTGCGCGATCGCGAAGGCTTGGCGCAGGTGGTGTGCGACCCTGCGCAGCAGGATGCATTCGTCGTTGCCGAGCGTTTGCGCAACGAATACTGCGTGCGCATCACTGGTGTGGTACGTGAGCGGCCTGAAGGTACCATCAATCCGGAACTCAAGTCGGGTGAAGTCGAAGTGGTCGCGCACGACATCGAAATCCTGAACCCATCGGTCACGCCGCCGTTCCAGCTGGACGACGACCACCTGTCGGAAACTACCCGGCTCACGCACCGGGTGCTCGACCTGCGGCGCCCGCAGATGCAGCAGAACCTCATGCTGCGCTACCACGTCACGCGCGAAGTGCGCAAGTATCTCGATGAGCATGGTTTCATCGACATCGAAACGCCCATGCTCACGCGCAGCACGCCTGAAGGCGCGCGCGACTACCTGGTGCCGTCGCGTGTTCACCCGGGCGAGTTCTTCGCTCTGCCGCAATCTCCGCAGCTCTTCAAGCAGATGTTGATGGTGTCGGGGTTCGACCGCTACTACCAGATCACCAAGTGCTTCCGCGACGAAGACTTGCGCGCCGACCGACAACCCGAGTTCACCCAGATCGATTGCGAAACCTCTTTCCTTGATGAACACGAAATCCGATCCATATTCGAGGAAATGATCCGGCGCGTATTCCGCGCCGTGAAAGGCATTGAGCTGCCGGATCCGTTTCCCGTCATGACGTGGGCCGAGGCCATGCGTCGTTACGGTTCCGACAAGCCAGATCTGCGGGTGGCACTCGAATTTGCCGACGTCACCGATGTCATGAAGGACGTTGAGTTCAAGGTGTTCTCTGGCGCGGCGAACATGGAAGGCGGACGCGTGGTGGCGCTGCGGGTTCCGAACGGCGGGAGCTTCTCGCGTGGCGAGATCGACAGCTTCACCCAGTTCGTCGCCATCTATGGTGCCCGCGGACTTGCCTGGATCAAGGTCAATGACATCAGCAAGGGCCGTGAAGGGCTGCAGGCCCCCATCGTCAAGAATCTGCATGACGCAGCCATTGCTGCGCTGCTCGAGCGCACGGGTGCGCAAGATGGCGACATCATTTTCTTCGGTGCCGACCGTGCCAAGATCGTCAACGATTCCCTTGGCGCGCTGCGCGTGAAGATCGGGCATAGCGAGTTCGGTCGTGCCAACGGGCTCTTCACCGACGACTGGCGACCGCTGTGGGTGGTCGACTTCCCCATGTTCGAGTACGACGAAGAAGAGAAGCGCTACACCGCTGCCCACCACCCGTTCACCAGCCCGAAGGACGGCCACGAAGACCTGCTCGAGACCAGCCCCGAAGTCTGCCTGGCGAAGGCCTACGACATGGTCCTGAATGGCTGGGAAATCGGTGGAGGTTCTGTCCGGATTCACCGCGTCGATGTCCAGCGCAAGGTTTTCAGTGCGTTGAAGATCGACGAGGAGGAAGCGCAAGCCAAGTTCGGGTTCCTGCTCGATGCCTTGCAGTACGGTGCACCGCCCCATGGCGGCATCGCGTTCGGACTGGATCGCATCGTGACCATGCTGACGGGGGCAGACTCGATTCGCGACGTCATCGCCTTCCCGAAAACCCAGCGTGCGCAGTGCCTGCTTACCCGTGCGCCTTCGCCGGTCGACGAGAAGCAGTTGCGCGAGCTGCACATCCGGTTGCGGTCGGTCGACAGCAAAACCCTATAGCATCAGGGCGGGCGCTCGATCGGACGACCCGCCGGCAACGACGGTTGGATATGTCCCGTTTGCGTATCGTCAGTTACAACATTCACAAGGGTCGGTCGGGCGTGCTCAGTCGCGCCCGTCTCAACGAGCTGCGCCTCGGTCTGCACAATCTCAGCCCTGACCTCGTGTTCCTGCAGGAGGTACAGGGGCGCAACGAGCGCATGGGCATACTCGATGCCCAGCACGAGTCGCTGGCGGCGGCATTGCGGTGTGAAGTGGTGTACGGCTGCAACGCCGTGCGTCGTTACACCGACCACGGCAATGCGCTGCTGTCGCGCTTTCCCATCATCGACTACGAGAACCAGGACATCTCCGACCACGCGCTCGAACAACGTGGGCTGCTGCATGCGCGGGTTCGCATAGGCGACCATATCGTGCACTGCTTCGTGGTGCATCTGGGTCTGTTCGCAGTCAGCCGGGTGCGTCAGGCCCAGGCATTGGTCGAGCGCATCGAGTCGACCGTGCCCGAGCATGCGCCCATTCTCATAGCGGGCGACTTCAACGACTGGAATCACAGCCTGTCGTCGCTGCTCATCGAGCGCCTGAGCGTACATGAAGTGTTTGCGAGCGCCCCGAAAACCAATGGTGCGGGGCTGCCTCCCATGAACGAGACGGTGCGTACGTTCACTCAGGTCCTGCGCGACATGCGGTTCGGCACTGCCAGCGAGATCGCTGCACCGGGCGACAACGTCATTCGACTGCGGCATGGCACGCAGGCATTGACGGCAAGACCGCCGCGTACTTTCCCCGCAGCCATGCCCTGGTTGCGGCTCGATCGCATCTACCAGCGTGGCTTCGCGGTGCGCAGCGCGCGGGTGCTGCGGGGTCGCCCCTGGGCCGGACTATCCGACCACGTTCCTATCGTTACCGATCTTGAACTGCCGTGAGTGCAGTCTTGAGCGGCACTTGCGGAGCCACATTGGAAGCTTTTCTTGTATCAACCGGGCTTGTTACCCTGGCGGAAATCGGTGACAAGACTCAGCTGCTGTCTTTCGTGCTTGCTGCACGATTTCGTCGCCCAGGCGCGATTTGCGTCGCCATTCTTCTCGCTACCCTGGTCAATCATGGCCTGGCAGGGGTGCTTGCCAACTGGCTCGTCACGCTGTTTACGCCCACCGTGCTGAAGTGGACGCTGTGCGTCGTATTTGCCGCAATGGCGGTGTGGATTCTCATCCCGGACAAGCTTGACGAAGATGAGCTCGAGACGCCCCGGCGGCTGGGCGTATTCGGCACTACGCTGGTGGCATTCTTCCTGGCCGAGATGGGCGACAAGACCCAGTTCGCCACGGTAGCCATGGTGGCACAGTATCAGGCGTTCGGTGCGGTAGTGCTGGGCTCCACCCTAGGCATGATGCTGGCAAATGTGCCAGCAGTGTTCATGGGCGACCGTCTGGCACACCGCATACCACTCAGGGCGGTGCGTATCGCGGCTGCAATCGTGTTCGTGGGGCTGGCGATCGCCGCCGCCGTCAGCACGCCGGCAGCGAACTGGTCCTGAACCACCCGGGATTCATCCCAGGCTGGCCGCGAGGCGCTCGGCGCAACGCGCAGCCAGCGCCTCGTCATCGGCTTCCACCATGAGCCGCAGCTTGGGTTCGGTGCCCGACGCCCGGATCAGCGCACGCCCACGGCCAGCGAGTTCTGCCTGAACCTCGCGATAGGCGGCCTGCAAGGGCTCGTGTTCGCGCCAGTCGAGGCCCGGTTGCAGCGGTGCGTTGATGAGCTTCTGCGGGTACAGGCGCAGGTCCTGCACGAGTTCAGGCAGCGTGGCTGCCTGGCGGCGCATGGCGGCCAGTACCTGCAGGGCTGCGATGATGCCGTCGCCCGTGGTGTGGCAATCCAGGCAGATCAGATGGCCCGAGCTTTCGCCACCCAGCTTCCAGCCTTTCTCAAGCAGACACTCGAGCACGTAACGGTCGCCCACGGCAGCACGCACGAACTCGATGCCCAGTTCGCTCATCTGGCGTTCGAACGCGAAATTCGTCATCAGCGTGCCCACCACACCTGGTACGGGAACCGCACGCGCCAGGCGCTCACGCACGATGATGTACAGCAGCTCGTCACCGTTGTAGATGCGGCCGCGGCTGTCTACCATGACGAGGCGGTCGGCGTCGCCGTCGAGGGCGATGCCAAGGTCGGCGCCATACTGCCTGACCGCCGCAGCAAGCGTGTGCGGGTGGGTGGCCCCGATGTGCTCGTTGATGTTCAGACCATTCGGACGGCAGCCGATCTCTGTCACTTCGGCACCCAGCTCGCGGAAGACGCTTGGGGCCACGTGGTAGGCCGCACCGTGTGCAGCGTCCACCACGATTTTCAGGCCGGTAAGATCAAATGCATTGGGAAAGCTGCTCTTGCAGAACTCGATATAGCGCCCGGGTGCATCGTCGAGGCGGCGCGCACGGCCCAGGTGCTCGGAGCGCTCGCAACCGATACCGTCCTCCAGAGCGGCTTCGATACGGGCTTCGAGTTCGTCGGGCAATTTCATGCCGCCTGCGGAAAAGAACTTGATCCCGTTGTCGTAATAGGGGTTGTGGGAGGCGCTGATGACGATGCCCGCCGAGAGCCGTAACGCACGCGTGAGATAGGCTACCGCGGGGGTGGGCATGGGGCCGGCGAGCAGTACGTCGACGCCGGCGGCGGCCAGCCCGGCTTCCAGGGCTGATTCGAGCAGATAACCGGAAATCCGCGTGTCCTTGCCGATGAGTACCTCCGGGCGCTCGTCGGCCTGACCCTGCTGGGCGAGCACGCGCCCGGCAGCATAGCCCAGGCGCAATGCGAATTCGGCGTTGATGACGGCACCTCCAACTTCTCCTCGGACGCCATCCGTACCAAAGTATTTGCGTGTGGTTGTCATGGCAGTGTTCTTAGCTGAATGATTCGACTGTGTGCCATATTGCAAGCGCATCGACCGTGGCGGCGACATCGTGGACGCGCAGCACGGCAGCACCGTGCGCCGCAGCCCACATTGCTGCAGCAATACTGGCGGCCAGACGGTCGTGCACCGGCTTGCCCGTGACGGCGCCCAGCATGGATTTGCGCGAAACACCGACAAGAACGGGCAGATCCAGCGACGTGAACGCTGACAGCCTGGCCATCAGGGTGTAGTTATGTTCGACGGTCTTGCCGAACCCGAAGCCTGGGTCGAGCATGATGCGTTCACGGGTCACGCCGGCGCGTTCGAGAGTGGTCGCGCTGGCGAGCAGGAATTCCTTGACCTCGCGTACCACATCCGCATACACCGGGGCCTGTTGCATGGTCTGCGGCGTGCCTTGCATGTGCATGGTTATCACGCCACAGGTGGGGTGCGAGGCCGCAGCCTGCAGGGCAGCATCAGTACGAAAACCGTTGATGTCGTTCAGGATGTCGGCGCCGGCATCCAGCGCTGCCCGCATGACTTCGGGCTTCTGCGTGTCTATTGAAATCGGTACGTCCAGCTCGCGCAAGCCCTCGATTACGGGCAGGACACGGGCACACTCGTCTTCGACGGACACGGCTGGAGCACCCGGGCGGGTGGATTCTCCTCCGATGTCGAGAATGTCGGCGCCTTCCTGCACGAGCCGGCGTGCATGGGCAATTGCGGCATCGGTGGTTGCATGGCGGCCCCCGTCGGAGAATGAATCGGGCGTGACGTTGACAATGCCCATGACCAGGGGCTTTTCAAGCGGAAGTTCGAATCGTCCACAAAGGTATCGACGGGGCGAGGACATGTGCGCAGGAAATGGAGGAGAGGGGAATCGTTGCCTGCAAAGCACAAGCCGCGATCGCAACAGACCGCGGCTTGTGCGAAACTGCACCGGAAGTCCCATGTGCGGAACTTTCGGTCAGGTTGCAGAGAGGGAGAAAACTCAGGCTGGAGCGGCCGCGTTGTCGGGGGCCAGACCCGATCCGGGCGTGGCTTCCGGTGAATTGCCCGAGTCGCTGGGCGGGCTGGGCGGGCGCGGTTCGCGCCCGGCCATGATGTCGTCTATCTGTTCGGCATCGATGGTTTCCCACTCGAGCAGGGCGCGGGCCATGCGCTCGACCTTCTCGCGGTTTTCCTCGAGGATGCGGCGTGCCACGGCATACTGTTCGTCGATGATGCGGCGCACTTCTGCGTCGACCTTCTGCATGGTGGCTTCCGAGACGTGCGTGGTTTTCGTGACGCTGCGTCCGAGAAATACCTCGCCTTCATTCTCGGCGTACACCATGGGCCCGAGCGATTCGGTCATTCCGTAGCGCATCACGATGTCGCGCGCGATGGCCGTGGCGCGTTCGAAGTCGTTCGATGCACCCGTGGTCATCTGGTTCATGAAGATCTCCTCGGCGATCCGGCCGCCGAAGAGCACTGCGATGGTATTGAGCAGCCGCTCCTTGTCCATGCTGTAGCGGTCGCCTTCAGGCAGCTGCATGGTGACACCGAGAGCGCGTCCGCGCGGAATGATGGTGACCTTGTGTACCGGGTCGGTCTTGGGCAGCATCTTCGCCACGACGGCATGGCCAGACTCGTGGTAGGCCGTATTGCGGCGTTCTTCCTCGGGCATAACCAGCGAGCGGCGCTCGGCACCCATGAGGATCTTGTCCTTGGCCTTCTCGAAGTCGGCCATTTCGACCATGCGTCCGTTACGACGCGCAGCGAACAGCGCTGCCTCGTTCACGAGGTTGGCGAGGTCGGCACCGGAGAAGCCCGGAGTGCCGCGCGCAAGCACGTTGACGTCGACGTTGGGCGCCAGCGGCACTTTGCGCATGTGCACCTTGAGGATCTGCGCACGGCCGCGGACATCCGGCAGGTTGACCACGACCTGGCGGTCGAAACGGCCGGGACGCAGCAAGGCGGGGTCGAGTACGTCAGGACGGTTGGTAGCCGCAATGACGATAACGCCCTGGTTGGCCTCGAACCCGTCCATCTCCACGAGCATCTGGTTGAGCGTCTGTTCGCGCTCGTCGTTACCTCCACCCAGGCCGGCTCCGCGCTGGCGTCCCACGGCATCGATTTCATCGATGAACAGGATGCACGGTGCATGCTTCTTCGCGGTTTCGAACATGTCGCGCACGCGCGAGGCACCTACGCCCACGAACATCTCGACGAAGTCGGAGCCCGAAATGCTGAAGAAGGGGACCTTGGCCTCGCCCGCAATCGCACGCGCGAGCAGGGTCTTTCCGGTTCCGGGGGGGCCGACCATGAGAACCCCACGCGGTATGCGACCGCCAAGTTTCTGGAAGCGGCTGGGATCACGCAGAAAGTCGACCAGTTCCTGGACGTCTTCCTTGGCCTCGTCGCAACCGGCGACATCGGCAAACGTGGTGACATTGTTGGACTCGTCGAGCAGGCGCGCCTTGGACTTGCCGAAGTTGAACGCACCACCACGACCGCCCCCTTGCATCTGACGCATGAAGAATATCCACACGCCGATGAGCAGCAGCATCGGGAACCACGAGACGAAGATGCTCATGAGCAGCGATGGCTCGTCGCGCGCCTTGCCCGAGACCTGGACACCGTACTTCATCAGGTCGCTGACCATCCAGAGATCGCCCGGGGAGGTGAGGGTGTAGGGCTGTCCGGTGTTGGGCGTGACGTACAGAACATCTCCCTGGACGTCGACGCTGCGAATTCGGCCTTCTTCGGCGTCCTTCATGAACTGTGTGTACGACACCGTGCTGGACGACTGCCCGTGGCCTTCGAACTGCTTGAAGACCGTGAACAGCACCAGCGCGATGACCATCCACACCGCCACTTTCGAGAACGTATTGTTGTTCAAGCTAGATCTCCTGCTTGATAAAGAGTCGGATACACACGACCCGGACTACGGGCAGCGGTGGTCGCTGGGGGCGGGCAACACCCGGCAATTGCCGTACCTGCGGGCGCGCTCTGCGCTGGCAGCAGGCATGAGCTGATTTTACCCCTAGTGAGAGAGGGCAGGTTCTTTGGTGACCTTGAGACCGCGCCCGACAATGAAAGTTTCGGCAGACTCGCTGCGCGACGCTTTCGGTTTGCGCTCCACCACGCGCTTGAACGTAGACTTGAAGGCCTGGACAGTCTGGGAAAACCCGCTGCCGTGAAAAGCCTTAACGATGAGTGCACCATTCGGTTTAAGATGGTTGACTGCAAACTCCAGTGCCAGCTCGCATACATGTTGCATGCGCGCGGCATCGGCCACCCGGATGCCTGACAGGTTGGGGGCCATGTCGGAAATGACAAGGTCGACCTGCTGCCCACCCAGCGCCTGCTGCAGTGCCGCCAGGGTGGTGTCTTCGCGAAAGTCGCCTTGCAGGAAATCCACGCCCGGAATCGGCTCCATGGGCAGGATATCGAGCGCGATGATCCGGCCCTGCAAGGTGCCGTCGGGCCCGAGCAGCCGTTCGCGCGCCACCTGCGACCAGCTTCCGGGTGCTGCGCCCAGGTCGACTATGATGTCGCCCGGTTTCATCAGGTTCTCGGCATCCAGCAGCTCGATGAGTTTGAAAGCCGCCCGGGCCCGATAGCCCTTCTGCTGTGCAAGCTTCACGTAGGGATCGTCGAGATGTCGACGCATCCACTGCTTGGAAAAACGGTTCTTGGCCAAAGCGTCAGATCTGCGGTTGTGAGATTATCGACAAGTGCACGAGTGCAATTGTTTCAGAAATTCCATTCTGTTGCCGCGGGCGCGCGCCGCCAGATGCGACTCTCCCGGACAATATTTAAGCTGAAGTCTTACCCTTACACTCAAAGTCATGCCCAAACTAGAACTCGAGCCCCAATTTCGCAGCGAGCTTCGTGCTGCCGCCCATCCCCTGAAGCCGGTCGTCCTGGTTGGCGACAAGGGCCTGTCTGATGCCGTGCTGGCCGAAATCGATCGTGCCCTGAAGGCTCACGGTCTCATCAAGATCCGCGTGGCCGGCCACGAACGTGACGAGCGCGAGGCCATGCTGGAGCGCCTGTGCGATACGCTGGACTGTGCGCCCGTGCATCACCTGGGCAAGATCCTGATCGTATACCGTCCGCGGCGTGACGATCCGCAGGGGCAGGCATTTCGCCGTGTGCCGCGCGACCCGGTCAGTACGCTGGGCATCCAGCCGCGCAAGGCGGACGAGCCTTACATCCCGAAGAAGCTTGCAGCAACCAAAGTTGGAGGGGCGGCGCAGCGTCCCAAGCGTTCAGGCGAACGTGTTCCGCGTACCGGTAGCACGGGAACCGCAGCGCGCGAGCGGCGGGCCGTGGCAGGGGCAGGGCGCCAGGCTCGCGGTGCCGTAGAAACCGGTACGGCGGTGCGGCGCGCGCGCACCGTGCGCAGTGCCCTCAGCCTCCGCGCGGGCGTTCGCGCACCCATGGCGAAGGCGCGCACGCGGCGTGGCGTGGGGCGCAGCAGGTAAGGCCAGGATGATGGGGCCCTGCCGATGCGGCAGACACGGCACCGAGAGGCCCATGGCGAGATTTGTTCCAGGGGAGTGTTACTGAAGCGGAGCGCCGATTGCATGCGGGGCAGAACGGGGTCCTGGCATGGGGGCTGCGACCGTCCAGGTCTGCCTGGCGCACCTGCGCGAGGCGCGGACCGGTGAGGCGGCCGCATAGGATGTGTCAGATGTATTTGACGCTGAGGATGGCGTATTCGCGCACACCTGATGGAGCCTGCACTTCTGCCACGTCGCCTTCCGATTTGCCGATCAGGGCACGGGCGATGGGACTGGAAATGGAGATCAGGTTGGAGCGGATATCGGCCTCCCAGTCTCCAACGACCTGGTAAGTGACCGTTTCACCGGTTTGCAGGTCTTCGAGTTCTACCGTGGCGCCAAATACGATGCGTCCGTCGGCGTTCAGCTCGGTGGGGTCGATGATCTGTGCGTTGGCGAGCTGGCTCTCGATTTCGGCGATGCGGCCCTCAATGAAGGCTTGCCGTTCCTTGGCGGCATCGTACTCGGCGTTTTCGGACAGGTCACCTTGAGCACGTGCTTCGGCAATCGCATTGATTACCGCAGGCCGCTCGACGGTCTTGAGCCGGTGCAATTCCTGTTTCAGACGTTCGGCTCCGCGTACTGTCAGTGGGGTGGCAGCCATATTTCTACTTCCTGCAACTCGTTCGTTAAAAATCGCAAACTTGCGCGCGCAAGCGGGCGCAATGACGTTTCGACCGGATTGACTTGACGCCCGACACAAGGCCCGCGACAGGCACTTTGGCCCCGGGGGTCGTGCGTCAGACTGAGAATCATTCAGACAATATATGAATACTGCGGGTGGTATTGCCAGCGGTAGCGGCAAAAACAAACCCCGGCTCGAATGAGCGGGCCGGGGCTGCTTCCCGTTGGACGGGCAGGTGTCATTGTGGGCGATCTTCCCGGAACTTGCAAGCTGCCGAAGAGCCTGTTGCCGTACCCGGCCCTTGGCAAGGCATTGTATGGCACACTGTACGCTGGTTTACCCTGATCCCGTTCGAAGTTTCCGAAATTCGTATGTCGAGTTCCCAAGCCCCTGCCGCGACCCGACTGCCAGTTGCGTGCCCAGCGCCGTCGCGCCTGGTCATTGCCACCCGTGAAAGCCGCCTTGCCCTCTGGCAGGCTGAACACGTGCGCGTTCGGTTGCAGCAGTTGTATCCTGGGTGCCGAGTCGAGCTGTTGGGCATGACCACACGCGGTGACCGGATTCTTGATCGCACGCTGTCGAAAGTGGGGGGCAAGGGCCTGTTCGTCAAGGAGCTGGAAACAGCGCTGGCCGACGGCAGGGCCGACCTGGCCGTGCATTCGCTGAAAGATGTCCCGGTGCTCATGCCTGCTGCTTTCGATCTCACCTGCGTCCTGGAACGGGACGATCCCCGCGACGCCTTCGTTTCCAACCGGTACCACTCACTGGCCGACATGCCGGTCGGTGCGGTCGTGGGTACATCAAGCCTGCGCCGTGAAGCGCAGATTCGCGAGCGCTATCCGCATCTTCAGGTGCGCCCCCTGCGGGGCAACCTCGACACCCGCATGGCCCGGCTTGATCGCGGCGAATACGATGCCATCATTCTGGCGGCGGTCGGTCTGCGCAGGCTGGGCATGGGCGACCGCATCCGGTCGGTGCTCTCGATCGAGGAAAGCCTGCCTGCTGCCGGCCAGGGCGCATTGGGCGTGGAGATCCGCGCTGATCGCCATGATGTCTCGGCCTGGCTGGCGCCTCTCGGGCATGCGCCGTCGCATGTATGTGCCCTGGCGGAACGTACGGTCTCGCGCGAGCTTGGCGGGTCATGCCATGTGCCGTTGGGCGCGTATGCCGAGCTGGAGTCCTCCGGAGAACTGTACTTGCGGGCCCTGGTGGCCAGTGCCGACGGGTCGCGCGTGCTGCGTGCCGAGGGGCGGGGCAGGGCCGACCAGGCTGAGGAGCTGGGTCGCGTGGTGGCTGCCGAACTACGCGAACAGGGGGCCGACGAGCTCCTGGCTGCTGGCGGGGAGTGATCATGCACGCACCGCGGCCGGTCCGGTCACGAGTGCCCGTGCGGCCCGTCCGCATGGCAGGCAGTGCAGCCCCTTGCGTCAAGTATCCGAGATCCGTTTCTTTCGTTGTCCGCCGATGGTTGCAGGTCACGTGATTCTTACCCAGGTCAATCCACCCGAATCTCTGATGGCGCGCCTGTGCGATGAAGGGTGGCAGGTGCATGCGTGGTCCGCCCTCGAGTTGACGCCTGCATCTGAATCCACCGTTCCTCAGCCGGTGGCATACGACCTGGTGGTGTTCGTCAGCGGCAACGCAGTGCGTTTTTTTCGTCAGCAGCTGGAGTCTGCTGGCAAGCTGCCCTGGCCCGTGCAGATACCGGCTGCCACCGTCGGACCGGTCAGTGCGCAGGCGGTACGCCGTGCATTCGGCAGCGAGGTGCAGGTTGTTCACCCACCCGAGAGCGCTACGACTTTCGATTCCGAGGCGCTATGGACTCGACTCCTGCCCATGCTTCCCGCTTTGCGGTCCGTTCTGATCGTCCGCGGGGGTGAGGGGGCCGAAGGAACAGGGCGCAACTGGCTGCGCGACCGTTTCGTCGCTGCCGGTGTGCAGGTAAGCCTGCATGCGGCCTACCGCCGCTCACCTGCCGCGTGGTCGGCGGAACGGCTGGAGCAGCTGCGTCGCTGGCAGCGGGGAAGCGCGCCGCTGGTGTGGGTGTTCGCCAGCGGCGACGGTGTGGAGGCAGTTGCGCGCCAGATTGCGTCGCTGGCAGACGGGGCGCGCCTTCCTTGGGATGGCTGCCGCATCGTCGTGACGCACCCGCGAGTAGCGCAAGCCGTCGCCGTGGCTGCCACTCGCAACGGTCTGGCCACGCGGGTCGTGCTCGACGGCGACCAGCGCGCGCAGGTTTCGGCGGCCGAAGTGGCCGCAGCCGTTGTGATACAAGTATGTCTGCCGCAAGAAGACGCGGTGCTTGCAGCAATCGTCCACTAAAATTCGCTCATGACAGCATCCGAGAACGATTCCAACAAAGTCGCGCAAGAAGGCGTGGCATCGGACCATGCCGCACAGTCCGAGGCCGACGCACGACGCGTCGACGATACAGAGCCCGAAACTGCGGTGGCGGCTGCAACGGGTACCCGGCGCCCGGCTCTCAACCGCTGGCTGGCTGCCGGGCTGGTAATTGCGATCATCGTGATCGTCGCTTTGGTGGCCAGCCTGCGTCAGCAGCAGGAGCGCCTCGACACCTTCGGCCGTGAAGCCGCGCGCCGTCTCGACGACATTGCCCGTCGTGCCGACGACGCACAGGCGCAGGCGCAGCAGGCCATGGAACAAGTGCAGGCGGCCGCCGCGCGGGTCAGCGGTATCGAGCGTCTGGCGCGGACCACGGAAGCGCAGCAGCGGGCCCTCGAGGAAGCCTATCGAGAGCTGGCCAACGCACGCCAGGAAGCCATTCTGGTGGAGGTGGAGCAAAGTCTGTTGCTGGCGGCGGAACAGCTGCAGTTGTCGGGACGCATTCCCAGCGCGATCGCCGCACTGCAGCTGGCCGAAGCGCGTCTGGTGGGTGCTGGCCGTCCGGCGTACTTGTCGGCGCAGCAGGCTATCGCGCGCGACATCAGTCGGCTGCAAGCTTTGCCCTATACCGATCTGTCAGCGTTGTCCGCGCAGATCGACACCGTCATTCGCGGGTTGCAAACCTTCCCGTTGTTGTCGGTTGACGGCCTGGTCGAGGCAGCATCCGGCGACGGGGGGCAGGACAACCTCAGCAGCGCAGGTGCTGCAGCAACCGCATCCATCCCCGCTGGCGAGGCGGCGACGACCAATGAGGCGGCGCCGGCTGCATCCACGTGGTGGGAGCGGGTGTGGATACCGGTGCGCGACTGGTCGGCGCGGGTGCGTAGGGCCGCGCTTGCCGAACTGGAGAGCCTCGTCCGGGTACGTCGTGTTGACACGCCTGAAGCACTGCTTGTGGCGCCAGAGCAGGCCGATTTGCTGCGTGCCCAGCTCGTCCTGCGCATGATCGAGGCACGCATGGCCTTGCTGGGGCGGTTCCCCGATCTCTGGGACGAGAACCTGGCCCAGGTCATCGATGCCGTCAAGCGCTATGGCGATACCGAGTCCATC
>CALAGD010000063.1 GCA_937891425.1 uncultured Pigmentiphaga sp. | reverse complement strand
CGCCTATGAAACCAGCGACGGGTACCTCGTCATCGCGGCCGGCAATGACAGTCTGTTCCGCTCATTGTGTCATGCCCTCGGCCATCCGGAATGGCTGGACGACCCCCGTTTCCAGGGCAATCCGCAGCGGGTCCGCTACCGCGAAGCCATCGACGCGCTGATTCAGGCAGAGATCATCCGGCACGATCGCAACCACTGGCTGAAGGTGTTGCGCGATGCAAACGTTCCCTGCGCGCCGGTGCAGGATACGGAAGAGGCGTTCCACTGTGAACAGGCGCAGGCGCTGGGCGTCGTTCAGCCGGTACCGGGCAGCGAAATGCGCTTCATGGGGTTGCCACTGCGCCTCAACGGGGAGCGTCCGCCCATACGTCTGGGGCCGCCCAGACTGGCGACCTTGCCCGAGTCGCAATGAATGTACCGATTACTGACTGACATTCGAGAAGCACTGATGACAACGACAGCAATTTCCGCGGAACCCGTCGTGATCGAGCTGGGAGACGACTACGCCGACATCCGTGAAAGCGTACGCCGCATCTGCGCTGATTTCCCCGGCTCGTACTGGCGGAACCTCGACGAGAAACAGGGCTATCCGTCCGAGTTCGTTGCGGCTCTGACCGACGCGGGGTATCTGGGTGCGCTCATTCCAGAGGAATACGGCGGTAGCGGCCTGCCATTGCGTGCGGCTTCGGTCATCCTGGAGGAGATTCACGCATCCGGGTGCAATGCCGGGGCCTGCCATGCGCAGATGTACATCATGGGCACACTGCTGCGGCACGGCTCGGAGGAGCAGAAACGCAAGTACCTGCCCGACATTGCCAGCGGCAGGCTACGCCTGCAGGCTTTCGGGGTTACCGAGCCCACTACCGGTTCGGACACTACCCAGATCAGGACGCGGGCCGAACGCGTTGGCGACACCTACGTCATCAATGGCCAGAAGGTCTGGACGTCGCGCGCCCTCTACTCTGATCTCATGCTGCTGCTTGCGCGCACCACGCCGGCCGACCAGGTCAAGCGAAAAACCGACGGCATTTCCGTGTTCCTGGTCGACCTGCGCGAGGCGCGCGGCAACGGAGTGGACATCCGCCCCATTCGCGCTATGATCAACCACAACACCACCGAAGTGTTCATCGAGAACCTGGTGGTGCCCGCCGAGAACCTGATCGGCGAAGAAGGGAAGGGCTTCCGGTATATTCTCGATGGCATGAATGCCGAGCGCATCCTGTGCGCGTCAGAGGCTATCGGTGATGCGCGCTGGTTCATCAGGACCGCATCGGCCTACGCCAACGAACGCGTGGTATTTGGCCGGCCCATCGGACAGAACCAGGGTATCCAGTTCCCCATAGCGCGCGCCTACGCCGAGACTCGGGCGGCAGAAATGATGGTACGAAAGGCGGCCGCGCGGTTTCAGGCAGGCGCGGATTGCGGTGAAGATGCGAACATCGCCAAGCTGCTGGCATCCGAGGCCGCCTGGCATGCCGCGGAGGCGTGCATGCAGACGCACGGCGGGTTCGGGTACGCGGCCGAATACGACGTCGAACGCAAGTGGCGCGAATGCCGGGTGATGCAGATCGCCCCTATTTCGTCCAACCTCATTCTGTCGTACATTGGTCAGCACGTGCTGGGCATGCCACGCTCTTTCTAGCAGCACGATTGCGGGTGCCCAGTTTTCAACCTCACGAGGCCTGTCATGACCACGCTATCCCGCCAGCTGGCCGAGTTGCTGCAGTCGGATCTTTCCAGCCACATCGACGACGACATCCATCGAACCGTACTGATCGCCTTCCTCGACACTGTCGGTTGCATCCTGTCCGGTCGCGACGAGCCCGTCACGCGCAAGACGGCCGAATGGATCCGGTCGCACTACCGCAGCCGGCCCGAAGCACGATGGCTGCTGTCGGATGAGCGCAACAGCGTGGGTGCCACGGCCATGATCAACGCCGTGTCCGGCCACGCGCTCGATTTCGACGACGTCGCGCTGGCGGGGCATCCCAGTGTCGTGCTGGTACCCGTGCTGCTGGCCGAATCGGATCGCAGCGGCCTGCGCGGAATCGACCTGGTTGCGGCTTATGTGAAGGGTTATCAGGTGTGGGCGGAACTCGTGAACCGCTTGTCCGAGCCGCTGCACGACAAGGGCTGGCATCCCACGGCGGTGCTGGGTACCATTGGCGCCGCCGCGGCCCTCTGCGCAGCGCGCAAGCTCAGCATCGAACAGACTCAGCACGCGCTGGGCATTGCGGCCAGCCGTGCGTCCGGGCTGGTTGCGAACTTCGGCTCGATGACCAAACCGCTTCATGCCGGCTGGGCGGCGGAGCAGGGTGTAAGTTCAGTGGAACTGGCCGAGCTCGGAGTGACGGCTTCGGCCGACGCGCTGGATGCCAGGAACGGGTTTCTGCGCGCAATGTCCGATCAACTGCCGCCCATTCTTCATGGGCCGTGCGCGGGGGCCGATCAGCTCGCCATACGCAGCGTGCGTCCCAGCGTGAAAAAGTACCCGGTGTGCTATGCCGCGCATCGGGCCATCGATGGTGTCGTGCAGCTGCGCGGCAAGCATGGCGTGCAACCCCATCAGGTGGAACGCATCGACGTCGAGGTCAGCCCCACGAACGCACAGGTGCTGAAGTATGCCGTGCCGGCCACGCCTCTCGAAGCCAAGTTCAGCATGCCGTTTGCGTGCGCCAGTGCACTTGTCATGGGTAACGTGGGCCTGGGCCAGCTGAACGAAGAGACCCTGGCGCATCCCGACGTGCAGCGCCTCATGCCACGCGTTCATGTCAGCACGGTCGATACCCAGTGTCCGCTGGAACCCACGTTTGCGTTGCACGATCGCGTGCGCATCACCCTGGCGGACGGTCAGGTGCTCGACAGCGGGCCCATCCGCTTTGCGCTGGGGCATGCGCTCAATCCGCTCAGGCCCGAACAGATCCGCAGCAAGGTGCGCGACTGTGCCGGGCCGAGTGATGCCCTGCTTGCCGAGCAGCTCATGGAAGAGGTAACCGGCCGGCTGGATCTCTCCCATGCCCGGCAGGCCTCGGTGGCCTGATGTCGGGCGTTGAGGTCGCCGGCGGGCATTTTGCGCCTGCCGGCCCGACCCGGACCTCCTGCCCGGCAGGGTCCATTACTCCAGGGGTGGCAGCCCCGCCTTCTGCACGACGTCTCTCATGAACGCGAGGTCCGACTGCATCTTCTGCACAAATGCGTCACCCAGCAGCACGTCGACGAAGATTCCGTGTTCCATGAACTTCTGGCGAGTCTGATCCGAGTTGGCCACCGTGGCCTGTACGGCTTCCTGGCAAGCCTTGACAATATCCTCAGGTAGCCCTGCCGGGCCAAAGAATCCAAACCACGCAGGAACGGCCATGTCGGGATACCCGAGTTCCGCGGCGGTGGGAACGTCAGGCAGCAGCGGCGTGCGCTCGGGCATCAACACCGCCAGTGCCTTGAGTTTTCCGGCTTTTACCTGCGGCGTCGCGTTGGCAATAGAGTCGAACATCATGTTGACGTGGCCACCCAGCAGGTCGGTAGCGGCCGGCACGGCGCCCTGGTAGGGCACGTGCAGCAACTTCGTACCGGTGCGCTGCGAGAATACTTCTCCGGTGAGGTGAAGAATGGTGCCAACACCTGACGAAGCGTAGGTGATCGTGGCGGGTTTCTGCCGGGCCAGGGCAATGAGTTCTTCGAGCGTATTCACCCCCAGGGAAGGATGTACGACGATGATTGCCGGGCCATTTGCGATGAATGCGATGGGGGTGAAGTCCTTCAGCGGGTCGTAGGGCATGGTCTTGCGCACCGCCGGCCCGATGACGTGGGTGGAGGCGGACGTCAGCAGCAGGGTATAGCCATCGGGCCTGGCGCGGGCGACAGACTGGGCTCCGATGGTGCCCGCCGCGCCTGGCCGGTTGTCCACGATGACATTCTGTTTCCAGTAGTTGCCAAGCTGCGTGGCCAGTTCGCGCGCAACGATATCAACGGGCGAACCAGGCGGGAACGGATTGACCAGCGTGACGGTGCGCGCAGGGTACTTCTCTGCGGCCAGGATGCTGCCGCTGCTGGCCATGGCGAGTGCCAGCCCTGCAATGCTGGCGGTGAATTCTCTCCGATTCATGTTTCCTCCTTCCGTGTCGTGGTGGGCGCCCCCAAAGGTGTTGCTGAAATGAGCGAAGCGGGGGCTGCCGGTTGGTGGTGGGTCATTCGTCCAGGAGAATCTTCCCGTTGCGAGTAAGCGTCTGTCCGTCGACGCTGATTTCCGGAAACTCGATGACGCCTTCCAGGCGAATCTTGGCATGGCAAGTCCCGCCCAGTACCACCGTGTCGCCCACGCCGATGTGTGCACTGGCATACTTCTTCTTGTCGGTGCGCATGTAGCCAGTGGGGGTGACGTTCCGGTTGAGGCCGATGGAGATCTCGGCCGGGCAGTTGTAGCTGAGCGGGTCGTTCTGGGCAGCCAGTATTTCCCGCCATTTGTCTGCCTGTTTGCCTCCTTCGATTTTCGTGACGTAGCCGTCCTTTATGGTGAGTATGATCGGATCGGTGAGGCGGCCAACCGAATGTGCGGTCAAATCGAATACGACGGTGCCATTACCGGTGCCCTCAACCGGGCACACATGCGATTCTCCATCGGGGAAGGCGCAGCCGCCACCACCGCCCGGGCGCAACGACAGCGGCAACCCCGCAATGGAGCGGCCCGGCCGGCCCTCAATGGACGCAGCAAGATCGGTACCATTGGGACAGGTCACGCGGACCATCTTGCCCTCGGTGAACACCCTGGCAATCTTCTGGCCAAGTTCGTTCATGGCGAAATAGTCAACCCACGCAGGCCCCCCTTTTTGCAGCATCTCGGGCGTGAGCTCTTCCATGAGAATGAATCGCTTGCCTGCCTGCACCAGCTCTTCGGTAATGGGGGCGTGTGCGAGCGCGGTACTGGTGAGGTAGATGCACAGGTCGGTGGATGGATCGAGCGCAGCCCCGCAGATCGGACGTGTCGGATCCGCGGCATGACGCTCGCGGGGCGACATGATGGCGACGCTGACTTCCATGCCCAGGGTTTCGCCGGCCGCCTTCAGGCCTTGCCACAGGACCGGATCCATCGCCGTGTCGGTGATGACCAGAATGCTGTCTCCAGCCTTCGCATTCAGCTTCAGCGGCGTTTGCAGAACCTGGGTTATTTCTTCGAAGCTCGGTCTCATGCAGGGTCTCCTTGTGGTGAATGATCGTGAAGAGGGCATTGCGCCGGCGGCCTGCTGACGATGCGCCTCAGGGCTGCTGCTTCATCTGGTCGCGGTGCTTCCGATACTCGTCATATGACTGCGGTGCGCCAATGTGCATCCCGCTGTCGACGATGAAGTGCGTACCCGTGCAGGCGCTGGAAAGGTCAGAACAAAAGAACAGGATGGCGCGCGCGATCTCTTCCGGCATCACCCAACGACCCAGGGGCAGACCATTGGCGACGGCATCAATCCGTTCGGGTGACATCTTTGCCTTGATCTGGCCCGTCAGGGTGGGGCCGGGCAACACCGCATTGACCCGGATGCCGTCGCGCGCGAGTTCGTAGGCCGAGTGGCGCGTAAGGCCCAGAAGGCCGGTCTTCGCCGCCGTGTAGCTGACACCGTTGTTCATCGACATGGTGATGGCTGCCAGTGATGCGGTGGTGACAATGGCACCACCGCCCCGCTTTCTCATGTGCGGCGCCACAGCGCGCGTGAAGTAGAACGGGCCGGACAGGTTGAGATCGAGCACCGAGCGCCAGTTCTCGGGACTGAGGGTTTCCAGCGTTTGCGGGGTGCCGCCACCGGCCACATTCACGAGGATATCGATCCCGCCAAGACGACCGGCCAGTTCGTCGACCACGCTGTTTACCTGGTCGGCGTCGCGCACGTCGCATTGAACGGCTTCGATGCGTCGGGTTCGATGGCGCTCGTCGGAGTGCAACGCCATGACGACTGCGTCAAGTTTCTGCGGGTTCAGATCGACCAGCGCGAGGTCTGCGCCGGCTTCGGCCAGGCAGTGTGCTACGGCAGAGCCAATGCCGCCTGCCGCACCGGTGACCAGGGCCACCCGACCTTCAAGGTTGATGGTAATGCTCATGCTTCGGGCTCCAGCGAGGGCAATCCTGCAAGTTGATCGAAGTACTTGATGATTTCGGTGTAGTCGACCTGGGCGCCCAGGGCCTGAACGGCAGCGCCCCAGAGATCGTGTGCGGCGCGGGCCATGGTGGCGGGCACCTCGAGTTCTTGCGCCTTCTGCAGATAGAGTTCGAGATCCTTGACCATGAGCCCTGCGGGGCCGCCGAAGTCGTAGGTGCCGGTGAGAATGTGGTTGGGAATCTTCAGTGAGGTGGCGTTGTTGCGTCCCGAGCCGGCGTTGATGGCGTCGAACATGGCCTGCAGGGGCAGCCCGGCCTTTCTGCCCAGCACCAGTGCCTCACATGCGGCCAGCATGCCCGCGGCCGAGATGGCATTGTTGGCAAGCTTGCACAGTTGGGCCAGGCCGACTTCCTCGCCCAGGTAAAAAATGCGGGAAGAAATGTGTTCGAGGATGGGCCTGACCGTCTCGAACGTAGCCACGGAAGTGGCGCACATCAACGCCAGCGTGCCCGCCTCGGCGGCCTGGGCGCCGCCGCTGACCGGACAGTCGACGACTTGCACGTTCACTGCTTGCATGCGCCGGCCCAGCTGGATCAGTGCCTCGGGGCCAAGCGTTGAACAGTCGATGAGAATGCGCAGTGTGCCCGGGGCGGCGGCAAGCCGAGTAGCGCATTCGGCCTGTGCCACCAGCGACGGAAGGCAGAGAAAGATGACCTCGCATTGCCGTGACACCGCTTCGAGCTGGTCGACCGAGGTTCCTCCAAGCTCCCCGAAGCGGCGACGGGCGGACGGATCGATGTCAAAGGCGATGACTTCTAGTCCTTGACTCAGCAGTCGACGGGCAATCCCTCCGCCCATGCTTCCGATACCGATGCAACCAACACGCATGCGTGCTCCATTGTTTTCTGTGAACGGCTGATGATGCCCACGCGACTCCGATGCGGCGCGTGCTGCGGGAAACGCGCCGGCGGTGGAGGCCCGCAGCGGCCCCGGGTGTCCGCAGATTCCGGAATCTGATAGAATTCCGTTAAACGGAATATATTTTCGAATAGAGAAAAATCATAGGTGAGGCCACCCTGCCCGTCAAGCAGGGAAGGTGGCGGAGCCGGGAACACGGTGCTTCTGGCGGTCTGAGGCAACGAATAGAATTCCTGCGGAATTCCTGCGGCGTCGATTTACGTAGACAAGGTATCCAGGATCATGAGTACGTCCACCACATCTTCCGGTACGGTTGCTCGGGTAACCCGGCTGTTGACCGTGCTGGCGGAATGCGATGGCCCCAGTTCGCTGACCGATATTGCACAACGGATGGATCTGCCTTCTTCCACCGTGCACCGCCTGCTCAGCCTGCTGGCCGAGCAGGGGTTTGTCGAGCGCGATCCGGCAACCCGCAGTTACAGGGTGGGGCTGGAGCTGTATCGCATCGGGTCGCTGGTGGCGTCGAAACTGCAGATCACGGAAATCGCCGAGCGGTTCATGCAGGCCGTGGTGGCCGAATGCGACGAGACCTGCATGCTGTCACTGTACGAGCCCACTAGCCTGAGTTTCACCATAGCCAAGGTGGTCTACGGAAGTCACCCCCTGCGGTACGAGGTGAAGCTGTTCGATCGATCATCACTGGTGTGGGGCGCGCCGGGGCGAGGCATTCTGGCATTTCTACCGCCAGCACAGATCGATGCCGCGATTGCCTCCGAACGCGCGCGCCCGCAGGTCATCCCGGGGCGGGATTTCACACGCGTCAAGGGCGATCTCGAGGCAACACGGCAGCGTGGGTACGCCTTCACGAAAGGGCAGAACGTGCCCGGTGCGGTGGGCATTTCAGCGCCGATCTTTTCCCCTCATGGCGTAATCGGTGCGTTGTGCGTCACCATCCCCGAGGGGCGTTTTACCGACGAGATGGGTGAGAAGGTCGCGCGGGTCGTCACCTCACAGGCAAGGCTGTTCAGCGCAGCTTTGGGTACCCGGAAGGGTTGACAACGCTTGACCGCGTGGGGCGGGCGGGCTACTCTTTTTTGCGCTGGTTATGGAAATTATTTCCGATTAGCGGAATTTCTGGGCAAACGACAACACACGACCCGTCGGCCCGAGCCAAGGGCACGGCGGTCACAAAACGCTCACGCCCTGCGTCATGCACGCGCGCGTGGCATCCCCAGCCCCTGCCAGGAGGAGAAATGAAGACGAAAACATGCTTGCCTTGGTTGCGCGCATTCTGCGCGTTCGCCCTGCTTGGCCTGTCCGGCGTTGTCGCAACGCCGGCAACGGCACAGGAATCCAGTTGGCCCTCACGGCCCATCACGCTCGTGGTGCCGTTTCCTCCTGGTGGAGGAACCGACGTGCTGGCGCGCATGCTCACCAGCAATCTCGAGAAGGCCCTGAACCAGACCTTCGTGGTCGACAACAAGCCGGGTGCGTCAGGCAACATCGGTGCGGCCCTGGTGTCGCGCAGTGAACCCAACGGTCAGACCTTCCTGCTGCAGGCCACCATCATTGGCGTGTATCCCCATGTCTATAAAGACATCGGGTATGACCCCGTCACGGGTCTGGACCCCATCACCACCATTGCCGAAACGCCCAACATCGTCGTTGTGCGCCCCGACAGTCCGTTGCAGTCGTTCGGCGACCTGCTCAACAAGGCGAAAGACGCGAAGGCGCCGCTGACCTTTGCCACGGCAGGCACCGGTTCGCCGCAGCACATGGCAATGGAAGTGGTGGCGGACCGCGCCGGCGCCCATATGCAGCATGTGCCCTACAAAGGGACCTCACCGGCCATCGTGGATGTCATCGGGGGGCAGGTCGACGCAGGCGTGTTCTCGCTCAGTTCCACCTTGCCGTTCGTGCGCAGCGGCAAGCTCAAGGTGCTTGCCGTGCTCTCGCCCGAACGCTTTCCGCTGATCCCGGATGCACCGTCCATCCGCGAATTGGGGTTCGACGGCATCGATTCGGCGGTACGCTTCCTCATTCTCAGTCCGCCTCGCACGCCCGCGCCCATCGTCAAGCGCATGAACGAAGTCATCCACAACGCGGTGCGCTCTCCCGAGTTCGAGAAAATGCTCGAAGAGGCCGGCTACCGTGGGGTACTTAGCACTCCGGAAGAGGCCAGGGCAATGATCAGGAATGAATACGATACCTGGGGGCCGGTGGTGAAACGCCTGGGGCTGAACCCGTCGTGATGCGCGCCGGCGACCGCCCCGCCACAGCGGAGTCTCAGGCGCGGCGGCTGGTGCCCAGCTGGGCGGGTGAGGATTTCTTGCCGTCGGGCTGATAGAGGTTGACGCCCTGGGCAGTACGTAGCGCGTCCAGGGCGGCAGTCGTGTAGCGGAGATGGGTGCGGATCAGCAGGCCATTGCGCTCGTTCAGCACGCGTGCCTGTTCCACCATCTGCTGGAGCTCGGCCCACACGGCGCCGACTTGGGGGTGCTCTGCCGCAGCTTCGACGGTGCCGGCGTGTCCGGTGTTGTGGCCCAGTGCCACGAGAGCCGCATCGCGTTGGGATCCCAGCATTTCCAGGCGGGCGGCGAAATGCTGCTTGCGCTGGATGATTTCGTTGAACGTCGAGACAGGGGCCCGCTCGAGCAGCGCCTGGTGCTCGTCTTGCAGGCATTGCATGAACGAGGTGACGACCTGCAGCTCGCTCTGAAGGATTTCAAGCAATGCGGACTCTGACATGACGGTGTGCCGGCGGGCGAACAAGAATGAAGACGGGGGGTCAGGGGTGGCCGGAACCCTGGATCAGTTCGAGCGAGGTATGAATGAGCCGGTCGGCGATCTTGTGGACGTCGATGACGAGCTCGCCCCGCTGGATGGCGTCGCGAATGGCCTGAACCCGTTCCATGTCGACGTCGGCGTTCGCCGAGGTGGCGTGCGCGGTAGACAGGCTGACCGACACCGAGCTGCTGGCTGCGCCGGAAGGAGCCTGATCCTGCGTGGCGGGCCGGCTGCGGGCAACGCCATTGCGGCTGGTGGCTTGGGCCGTGCTGGAGGCATTGGGCCCCATGGGTTGAATCTTCAAGGTGGTCTCCGACGTTCTGCTGGGCTCAATTCAATCGACAGGCACTCCAGGCTTTCTGCCCGTTGCGCCCGGCTTGCGTTTCGTGTTCCGTTACTTCGGTTAACGGTTGTTCGCGCCGAAACTTTACAGCAAGTCCGTTGTCGTCGTGACGCCTCCGGACGTTCAGATTACTGCGAAGCGGCGCGTGTGTCACCCATGGCCCGGTCGTTGCCGGGTCAGCACCCGCAGCGCCTCTCCTGCTCCTGCTTGAGCTGCCGGGCAGGCGCATCACGGAGCCGCCTTACATCGAAATTTCTACGGTCCCCTCAGGCGTGACCACCCCGCTGATGATCTGGCCCGACGGGGTGCGTACGCGCAGCGTCTCGCCGGGCGCGGCACTGCCCAGTGCTTCCCCTTCGCTGGACGCCACGAACCCGCTTCCGTTCACGATCACGCGCACCTTCTGCCCATGGGAAATCATTCCCGGCGGACGCAGGCTGCCTGCACGCACGGGCTGGCCCGCGCGCAGGCGCACGGCCGCGGTGTGACCCACGGCGTCCTGCAGGCGAAAGACGGTGTCGTCGGGCAGGCCGATGAGGTCGCCCTGTTGCAGCGTGAGCTGGCCCGGCCCCAGCTGCTCTCCGGCCTGGACGACACGTGCCGTGCTGACATAGCTGCCGTTTACCGCGAGCCGGACCGGAATGTAGGCAGCCCAGCGGCTGGGGCCCTCGCAATCGACGCGGACCGACAGGCGCGAGCGCAGCTGGGTGTTCGCGAGCGAAGCCACACGCAGTGCGTCGCATGCCGGATGACGGCTGACGTCGTTGGCGTCCACTTCGATGACGGGATTGCCCGGCAAGTGCGCCACGCGCTGACGCACCTGTTCCGTGATCAGGTCACGCACCTCTTTGGGCGACTGGCCTCTCGAGGCATCAGCCGCCCACGCAGGCGTGATGATCGCGCCTGGCAGGATGCTGGCAAGCACCAGTGCGCGCGCTGCACGCCGGTGCAGGGCACGGGAACGGAACGGATGAAACACGGAACGATTGAACATGGCGCGTGTCTGCATTGTAGGAATCACCCCTTCCCGGCATGGCATGAACAAGCAGGCAATCCCCGATCTATTCCGCCATTTGACTTGCCGGGTGCGGATCTATCATGCAATTGATCAAAAAAGCCGGCACAGGAGTGCGCATGCTGAATCGGTTGGATTCCGCCATCGGGTTTTATCAGGAAGCGCTGAACTTGCGCGCGAAGCGCCAGGAAGTGCTGTCGTCGAATATTGCCAACGCCGACACGCCTGGCTACAAGGCACGCGACTTCGATTTCTCGGCAGAGCTCAGGAATGCCGTCGCAGTGCGTGGCGTGCAGCCCCTGGGGCCTACCGAACTCACGCGAACGCATGCTGCGCACATTCCGGCCAAGGCTACCACGAGCGGTCCGGTTTCGCTGATGTACCGCGTGCCCACGCAACCGTCGCTCGACGGCAACACCGTCGACATGGACGTCGAACGCGTGAACTTCGCAGAGAACGCGGTCCGCTACCAGGGCACCGTCAGCATTCTGTCGGCGCGGATCCGGTCCATGCTGGCTGCGTTGCAGCAGTAAGGCTACATCGTAAGGGTCAGTCACCATGTCTTCCATGAGCATTTTCCAGATCGCCGGCTCCGCGCTCGTCGCCCAGTCGCAGCGGCTGAACGTCGCCGCCAGCAACCTGGCGAACGCCGACAGTGCGGTTGGTCCCGATGGCCAGCCCTACCAGGCGCGCCATGTGGTCTTCCGGGTTGCACCCTTTCCGGGGCAGGCGGCAGGCAGCGAGGTCGGCGGCGTGCAGGTCGTTGGCGTGGTGCAAAGCAATGCAGCGCCACGGATGGTCTACGACCCCACCAGCCCGCTCGCCAACGAGGAGGGCTACGTAGCCATGCCCAACGTGAACGTGGTCAACGAAACGGTCGACATGATCGCGGCTTCGCGTGCCTATCAGGCCAACGTCGAAGTGCTCAACACGGCGCGTACGCTGATGCTGAAAACCCTCACCATCGGACAGTAAGCGTCAGCATGAACAATTTTTCCGTACGGGTAGCGCGGCACTGCACACCGATCACGTGGTCCGGCATGTTCCGTACGGCTGAGAGGAAGGCATGATCAGTTCAACCACGAACGCAACCACGGCCACTTCTGCCGCGGGTTCCGCCCTGAATGCCGGAGCATCGAACCAGCTCATCAACGACATCCAGGACCGTTTTCTCACCTTGTTGATTACCCAGCTGAAGCACCAGGATCCGCTCAATCCGCTGGAAAACGCCGAGGTTACCTCGCAGCTGGCGCAAATCAGCACGGTGAACGGCATTACACAGCTGAACCAGACGCTGCTGGCGCTCAGTGGCCAGCTCGACATGACGCAGGCCATGCAGGCGGCGTCGCTGGTCGGCAAGAGCGTGCTGGTGCCGGGCGACAAGATCGCGCTGGGCAATGGCGTTGCCACGCCGTTCGGCATCGATGTGGTGGCGCCCGCGGCCAACGTCGAGGTCTCCATCGTCGATGGCTCTGGCCTGCCGGTGCGCACCATGAAGCTGGGACCGCAAGACGTGGGTGTGGTGCGGCTCGAGTGGGATGGCATGAACGATGCGGGTCAGCCCGTGCCGGACGGTGCGTACTACGTGCGCGTGACCGCCCTCGACGCCAACGAGTCCGAAATACCGGCGGGCGCGCTGACGTACGCCCGCGTCGGTGGCGTGGCCTACACGGCCAACGGGTTGCAGTTGAATCTTGGTCTGGCTGGAAATGTCAGCCTCTACGATATTCGCATGATTCTGTAAAGCAGGGAGCACCTCATGGGTTTCGGGCAAGCGTTAAGCGGACTGAACGCTGCGGCTAAACAACTGGATGTCATCGGCAACAACATCGCCAACGCCAACACTGTTGGCTACAAGGCGGGTTCGGTCACTTTTGCCGACCTCTACGCATCCTCGCGTATCGGCCTTGGCGTACAGGTCACCGGCATCAACCAGCGGTTCACCACCGGTAACCTCGAACTTACCGGCAACCAGTACGACATGGCCATCGATGGCGACAACGGTTTTTTCCGTCTGATCAGCCAGAACGGCGAAATCGTCTACTCGCGCAACGGCCAGTTCTCCAAGGACGTCGATCACTACATCGTCAACGCGTCGGGGCAGCGCCTCACGGGTTATCCGGTGGGCATGGTGGGCACCACCCCCGAGCCGCTGCGCGTGCCGGTGGGCAACATGTCGCCCCGGGCCACCAGCGAAATCAGCGTCGACACCAACCTCGATGCGCGCGCCGAAGCCATTGATCCCGCCCTGCGCCCCTTCGACCCCAACGATCCGCTCTCCTTCACGCACGCCTCGCCCATCACGGTGTACGACTCCCTGGGTAACGCGCACCAGCTCGTTCAGTATTTCATCAAGCGTGATGCACAGGCTGCCGGCAACGACTGGGAAGTGCGCTACACACTGAATGGAAAGCCGGTGGACGTTGGCACGCCTGAAATTCCCGAGCGCCCGGCGATCCCCCCGGTCGAGTTTTCGATTCCCACCGACCTTCTGCAGGCTGGCGAGAAAATAGTCAAGTATGAGGTTTCGGGCCGGGTTGGTTATGCCATCGTGCAAACGCCGTCCGATCCGGACGCACAACCCGTGGTCTACCACCTGGTGTTGGGCGCAATCACTCCAGACCAGGACGACCCCAATGGGCCCAGCACCATCACGGTCAGCCGTGGTACTGTGCTGACGGGGGCGGCAGCGGCAGCGGCCATTGCCTCCACCGAAGAAATCACGAACGGAACCGAGTACCGTGCCGGCGTGCCGGCACAGCCCGCCATTCCCGCAACCTGGGGCGATGCCGGTGTCTTGTCCTTCGACACCAACGGTCGTCTCGTCACGAATCCGCCGGTGCTCAACCTGCGCATCGTCGACCCCACCGGTGGCACCGGGTCGGCACCTGCCGAAGACATGCTCATCGCGGTCGATTTCACCGGTTCGACCCAGTTCGGCGCGGCATTCCGCCAGAACGTCGCCCAGAACGGCTATACCTCCGGTGAATTCGTCAGCATCAACGTCTCACCTGACGGCACCATCGCGGCCAACTTCACCAATGGCCAGACGGAAGTGATCGGCATCGTGGCGCTCGCCGGGTTCAACAATGTCAACGGGCTGAAGCCGATCGGGCAGAATGCCTGGGCGGAAACTCCGGAATCCGGCCCTCCCATCCTGGGGCAGCCGGGCTCCAACGGGCTGGCCAACGTCATGGGGCAGGCGGTCGAATCGTCGAACGTCGACCTGAGCGCCGAACTGGTCAACATGATCATTGCCCAGCGCGCCTACCAGGCCAACGCGCAGACCATGAAGACGCAGGATCAGATGATGCAGACTCTGATCTCGATGCGCTGATCGCGCCTCGGCTCCCGGGTTTGAATCATGGATCGAGTAGCGTACATCGCCGCGGGCGGCGCAGCGCGGGCGCTGGAGCAGCAGTCGGTTGTCAGCAACAACCTGGCAAATGTCTCCACGAACGGTTTTCGGGCGCAGCTCGCGCAGTTTCGGGCGGTGCCCTTCGTGGGCGAAGGGCAGGCCACCCGTGTGGGCACGGTGGTTGCCACCCCGGGCGCCGACCTCACGCCGGGCCCGCTCGAAGTAACCGACCGTGCGCTGGATGTAGCCATCAACGGGCAGGGGTGGTTCGCGGTGCAGACGCCCCAGGGCGAGGCCTACACGCGTGCGGGCAACTTCCGGGTAGGCGCTACCGGCATGCTCGAAACAGCCAGCGGCCTGCCGGTCTTGTCCGATCAGGACCAGCCCATTGCTGTGCCCGAGAACACGCGCATCTCTTTTGCGCAGGACGGATCTATCGTCATGCTGATCGAGGGTCAGTCCGAGGGCAACGTGGTGCTGGGACGCCTCAAGCTGGTGAATCCTCCGCCGGCCACACTGGTGCGTGGCGACGACGGCCTGTTCCGTGGCGACCCCGCTGCGGGTGGACAGGCGGTCGCCCAGCCCGACCCGGCCGTGCGCATCGTTGCCGGCGCGCTTGAGGGCAGCAACGTAAACCCCGCCGCGAGCATGGTTTCCCTGCTGGAAACGTCGCGCCTGTTCGAAATGCAGATGCGCGCCATCCAGTTTGCCAGTACGAACGCGGAACGGGCCAACCAGCTGTTGGGGCCGGGCAGCTGATCGCCTTAGCGGTCACCAACACAGGGGGGCTGGTGATGCATGGCCAGCCCGTCACATTGTCAGGAGAATTTCATGATTCGCTCGCTCTGGATCGCCAAGACGGGCCTGGAAACGCAACAGACGCGAATCGACGTCATTGCCAACAACCTTGCCAACGTCAGCACGCAGGGTTTCAAGCGCTCGCGCGCGGTTTTCGAAGATCTGATGTACCAGACGCTGCGACAGCCCGGTGGCTATACCGCCGAAGCCACGCAGTTGCCGACCGGGCTGCAGCTGGGCAGCGGCTCGCGCACGGTGGCGACCGAGCGCATCCAGACGCAAGGCACGCTGGAAGAAACCGGCAACGAGCGCGACGTCGCCATTCGGGGCGCGGGCTTCTTCCAGGTCGAACTGCCGGATGGCACGCTGGCCTACACGCGCGCGGGGTCCTTCTCGCTCGACGCCAACGGCCAACTGGTGACTGCATCGGGCTATGTGCTGCAACCGGCCATCAACGTACCCGACAACGCACTTTCCCTCACCATCGGGCGCGATGGCACGGTGTCGGTCACGCAGCCTGGCAGTAGCGCCGCCGTGCAAATCGGGCAGTTGCAGCTGGCCACTTTCATCAATCCGGGTGGGCTGGAATCCATCGGTGAGAACCTCTTCCTCGAGACGGATGCGTCCGGTCCCCCCAATATTCTCACGCCGGGCATCGACGGGGCCGGGCTGGTCATGCAGGGTTGGGTGGAAACCTCCAACGTGAACGTGGCCGAAGAACTGGTGAACATGATCCAGGCCCAACGTGCCTACGAGCTGAACAGCAAGGTTGTGCAGACCTCCGACCAGATGCTGGCACGCCTGGCGCAGCTGTAGTCCTCACTCGATCCGTAGAAGCGTCAAAACGATGAACTCCCTCCCGCGCGACGTCAGTCATCAGGCCGGCAAAGTGGGTACATTGCGCCGGGCACTGGTGGTGGCCATGGTATCGGTGCTTGCCGGGTGTGCCCTGGTTCCGCCCGAGCCCCTGATCGAAGGGCCGGTCACGGCGCAACCGGCCGCACCAGCGGCCAAGCCGGTTGCCAATGGGTCGATCTACCAGCCGCAGGCCTACGGCAGCTTCCCTCTGTTCGAAGACCGCCGTCCGCGCAACGTAGGAGACATCGTTACCGTGGTCCTCAGCGAGCGGATCAACGCTGCCAAGAGTGTCGCCACCTCCACCTCGCGCACCAGCGGCATCGAGATCGGCTTCGACACCGTTCCGCGTTCGCTGGAGAATGCTCTGGGTGGCCAGAGCATGGATTTCACCGGCGACAACACCGCGTCCGGACGGGGCAGCACCAACGCCAGCAACACATTCTCGGGCACGATCACGACCACCGTAATCGGCATCCTGCCCAACGGCAATCTGGAAATCGCTGGCGAGAAACAGATTGCCATCAACCGTGGGCAGGAATATGTGCGCTTTTATGGCGTGATCGACCCACGGTCGATCTCGGGTACCAACACGGTACTTTCCACCCAGGTTGCCGATGCGCGCATCGAATACCGCAGCAAGGGCGTCATGGACGAAGTGCAGACCATGGGCTGGCTGCAGCGGTTCTTCCTGATCGCCTCACCATGGTAATGCGCGTGTACGGGCGCGCCGTTGTGGGCCAGCTCATGCAGGTGGGCACTGTGCGCATCGGTTCCGGGGTACTCAATTGCCAGCAAGGAGAATTTGCATGAAACGGGAACGTCATTGGTTCAGACGCGGGTGTCAGTGGATGATGCTTTGCGTGGCGTTCGCGTGCATGCTGCCGACGGCGAGCCAGGCCGAACGTCTGAAGGATCTTGTCAACATCCAGGGCGTGCGCAGCAACCCGCTGGTGGGGTACGGGCTGGTCGTGGGTCTTGACGGCAGTGGCGACCAGACCCGCCAGACGCCGTTCACTACGCAAAGCCTTACCAACATGCTTTCGCAGCTGGGTATTACCATTCCGCCCGGCACCAACATGCAGCTGAAGAACGTGGCGGCGGTCATGGTTACGGCCGATCTGCCACCTTTCGCGCGCCCGGGCCAGACCATCGATGTGGTGGTGTCATCGATGGGCAATGCCCGCAGCCTGCGCGGGGGTACGCTGCTCATGACGCCGCTCAAGGGTGCCGACGGGCAGGTCTACGCCATCGCACAAGGCAATCTGGTCGTCGGCGGCGCCGGAGCCGAGTCGGGAGGCAATCGCGTGCAGGTCAACCAGCTGGCCGTCGGTCTGATTTCGAACGGGGCCGTGGTCGAGCGCGAGGTGCCCACCACCCTGGCGCAGGACGGCTATCTGCAGCTCGAACTGAAGACGACCGATTTCGGGACTGCGCAGAACGTCGTGTCGGCCATCAACCAGCGCTTCGGACGCAACACGGCGGTTGCCGTGGATGGGCGTACGGTTCGTGTGCGCAGCCCTATTGACGACGCCAGCCAGGTACGATTCCTGGCCGAGCTCGAAAACCTGCAGGTTACGCCCGCGCCGGTGCCGGCCAAGGTCATCGTCAACGCACGCACGGGCTCCGTCGTCATGAATCGCAATGTCACGATCGAGGAGTCAGCCGTGGCGCACGGATCACTGTCCGTGGTGGTCAGCCGGGGAGCTGAAGTCAGCCAGCCGGACACGCCCTTTGCGGGCGGGCGCACCGTGGTGGTTCCTACCACCGACATTCGCATGCGCCAGGCGTCTGGCGCACTCAAGGAGGTCAAGACCAGTGCATCCCTCAGCGAGGTGGTCAGCGCGCTGAACGCGCTTGGCGCGACCCCGCAGGACCTGGTGTCGATTCTCCAGGCCATGCATGCAGCAGGAGCGCTGCGTGCCGAGCTGGAAATCCTGTAAGCATCCGTGTCGTTCCTGCATTGAGAGCGGCCGGAGTACGGAGTCAGTCGGATGAGTTTCGTGTTCGATGTCAGCAAGCTGTCGTCCTTGCGCAAGGATGTGCGTGAAGGCGATGCAGGCGCGCAGCGGAAGGTCGCGCAGCAGTTCGAGGCCATGATGCTGCAGATGATGATGAAAAGCATGCGTGAGGCGACCCCACCTGACGGGTTTCTCGAGACCGACCAGACGCGCATGCTGAAGTCGATTTACGACGCGCAGATGGCAGAACGCCTGAGCGAACAGGGCGGGATGGGTCTGGCCGAGGTGCTGTTGGGCCATCTGGAGCGTTACCAGGCGACCCGCCAGCAGGTCAGCGAAGCACTTGCCGAAATGACGGATGTTCCGCTGAAGGTGCTGCGCCCGGGCTGGAACTCGGACGGAAGCAAGGACGCCTACCCGTCGCCAGGCACCCTGCAAGGTGTAGTGACCAAACTGCGCGAAGCGGTTTCGGAAGGCATGGTGGGCATGGTTGGCATGTTCAGCCCCACCTCGCTGGGCGGGATGCAGGCGGCCAGCGCCAGCAGCAGTGGCAGTGCACCCGGCCATGTCATGGACTTCGTATCAAGACTGCTGCAGCCGGCGCAGGCGGTGGCCCAGGCAAGTGGACTGCCCCTGAAGCTCATTCTTGGCCAGGCCGCGCTGGAGTCGGGATGGGGACAGCGAGAGATCCGCGGCGCCAATGGGGAACCCACGCACAACCTGTTCGGCATCAAGGCCACGGGCAACTGGGCGGGCAAGGTTGTCGAGGTGCTGACGACCGAGTTCGTCGATGGCAAGGCGGTGAAGATGATCCAGCCGTTCCGCGCTTATGCGTCGTACGAACAGGCGCTGCGCGACTATGCGCAGCTCATCACGAGCAGCGAGCGCTATCGCGAGGTGGTGAACGCAGGCGATCCTTACGAAGCTGCACGCCGCATCCAGGCCGCCGGATATGCCACCGATCCCAGCTACGCAGACAAGCTGATTCGCGTGATGCGCATGCTGCCGGTGATCAGCTAGGTAGCGCGTGCCCGAGTGGCTGGCCCGGGCGCGCCTCCGCCCGGGCGACAAAAAATGGAATGTTGCCGGCTAAAGGTTCGCTGCGGCGTGCCGTTATTGGATATAGATAGGTTGCGAGTCGCAACCGGGTAGCGGCCCCCGGCTCGAAGCGTGTGTGCGGCCCCCCGGTGCCAGTTATTCGGATTCTTCATGACCAACTTATACAACCTCGCCAAGTCCGGTCTGACCGCAGCGCAAGTCGGCCTCGCGACGACCGGAAACAACATCGCCAACGTCAATACCCCCGGGTACAGCCGTCAGCAGGTGGTGCTCTCTACTGCAGGCGGGGGTACCAGCGCAAATGGCCATTATTCGGGGCGCGGCGTCCAGGTCGACCTGGTACGGCGCGTGTACGACGCATTCCTGTCCAACCAGTACAACGCTGCAACCGCATCCACGGCCTCGCTCGCGACGCAGTCCACGCAGATCAGCCGCATCGACAATCTCCTGGCAGACCGCACGGTTGGCCTGGCTCCGGCCATTACTTTCTTTTTTGAAGGGGTGAACGCGGTCGCGTCCAAGCCCCAGGATTCCGCCTCGCGTGCGGAAATGCTCGCGCGTGCCGAGAACCTGACCACGCAGTTCCGTAACCTCAACGATTTTCTGGTCACGCAGCGCGAGGGGCTCAACCAGGAAATCTCCACCACGGTCGACCAGATCAACAGCTACGCGCAGCGCATCCACGACCTGAACGTGCAGATCCGCATCGCACGTGCAACCGTCAACGGCTCCCAGCCTCCCAACGACCTGCTCGATCAGCGCGATCGTCTGGTCACCGAACTGAATGAACTGGTCGGCGTGAACGCCATCGAGCAGGATGGCGACATCATGCTGACACTGGGCAATGGCATCGTGCTGCTGGGTGGCGGTACCGTGTACCAGCTCGCCGCGGTGATGTCGGACGCCGATCCGACGCGTGTGGTGGTGGCACAGACTCTGCCCAACGGAGCCCAGGTACAGCTTGACGATCGCGCGCTGTCGGGCGGCCAGCTGGGGGGCCTGCTTCAGTTTCGTGTCGAGGCGCTCGACCCCGTGCAGAACGAGCTCGGACGCATGGCGCTGGTTCTGGCCCATGCATTCAACGCCCAGCACGAGCAGGGTGTTGATCTGGCCGGACAACCGGGCGGCCCGTTCTTCAGCATTCCTTCAGAGATCCACGCGATCTCCAACTACAAGAATGCCGACCCCACGGGTACCTTCAGCGTCACCATCGTCGATTCGTCCAAGCTCACCACCAGCGACTATCAAATCACGTACGATCCGCAGGTTGATTCTGCAGCTCCGTTCAAGGTGGTACGCCTCAGCGACGGCCAGAGCTGGTCGTTCGCCGATCTCGAAGGTCAGGTCATCGACGGTTTCGAGTTTGGCCCCATGCCGGCCACGCTGGCCGATGGCGACTCCTTCCTGCTGCAGCCCACGCGCAATGCCGCGGGCGACATCGGTGTCGCCATCAAGGATCCCGCGAAGATTGCGGCGGCTGATGCCGACGGCGGCAGCGCCAACGGGGCCAACGCGCTGGCACTGGCGCGCCTGCAGACCGCGAAGATCGTCGGTGGCGAGAACCTGCCGGCCGGACAGGGCACCATGAGCCTTACCGAAGCCTTCTCCCAGATGGTGAACGGGGTGGGGGTCAAGACGCAGGCCATCAATACTGCCCTGGGTGCCCAACAAAGCCTCAAGGATCAGAGTTATGCCGCCCAGCAGGCCGTATCGGGCGTGAACCTGAACGAGGAATACATCAACCTCGACATGTACGTGCAGTATTACCAGGCCAGCGCCCGTCTCATCGAGGTCGCGACGACCCTGTTCGACACCCTGCTCGGATTGCGCACCTAAGGAACACGTATGCGAGTCAGCACTCTTATGTCGCACCACACCGCGGTGCGCACCATGACCTCCCAGGAGGACAAGCTGCTGCACACCATGCAGCAGGTTGCGTCGGGCAAGCGCGTACTGACGCCGTCAGACGACCCGCTGGCGTCGTCGCTCTCGGTGAACCTCGCGCAAACCAAAAGCATGAACGCCCGGTACGCGGAAAACCGCGAGATCGCGCGCCAGAATCTCTCGACCGAAGAGCAGACGCTCACGTCGGTGAGCAACATGCTGCAGGATGTGCTCACGCGCATCGTGGAGGCAGGAAACGAGGTCTATTCCGACGCCGACCGCCAGATGCTGGCCGGGGTGCTCAAGGAAATGCGCAGCACCCTCATGGGCCTGGCCAATGCCACCGATGGAACCGGGCAGTACCTGTTCTCGGGAAACCTTGGCAATGTGGCTCCATTCGATCCGGTCATGGGCACCATCAACCCCGGCGTACAGGGCACACGCGACATCCAGGTGACGCAGTCGCGCGTCATGCCCAGCGCCTCCACGGCGGTCGAGGTCTTCAACCGCGTTGCTCCGGGCGCGCAGGTCTATGTCGCCCAGGCTGATCTGGCCAACACCGGCTCGGTCACCTTCAAGGGCCCGGAAGTCGCCGATGTCACGCAGGTGCTCGATGAAACCTTCACCATCTCCTTCGACGACACGTCGGGCAGCTGGGAGGTGGTCATCAACTACGGTGCCAACGAGATCCGGCTGCCCTACGAATCGGGCAGAAACATCGAGTTTGCGGGGCTGCGCCTCACGCTCGAAGGCGAGCCCGCGGCCGGTGACACCATCACGATCAGTCCTGCGGAAGTGAACCTCTTCCCCGATCTCGATCGCCTGATCGAGGTGCTTGAAGCGCCCACCGCGGGTGATCCGGGCGCCATGGCGCGGCTGCGCAACGAGCTGGCCACCGCCAACCGGAAGATCAACCTGGTTCTCGACAACGTGCTGACCGTGCGTGCTTCGATCGGGGCGCGCATGAACGAGCTGGATGCCCTTGATGAGGAAGGCAGCTACCGCGACCTCATCTACGCCTCGCAGCTGTCCCAGCTGGAAGACCTCGATTACCGCCAGGCGAGCAGCGATCTCGCCGTGCGATCCATGGCGTTGCAGGCTGCCGAGCTGGCCTACATGAAGGTCCAGAACCTGGGGTTGTTCTCGCGCCGCTAGTTTCTCTCGACGTCTGGGCGGGCCAACGCCCGCCAGGTATTTATTGAATGAAGGCACCACGGCAAGCTTGCGGTGGTGCCTTTGCTTTCTGGGATGACACGGCGCGGCACTTCCATGGCGCGGTGCCTGGTGCGTTCAAGGACGCAGCTGCAGTGCGACCTCGCTGAACGCATCCAGAGCCATCGAGATGAGTCGCTCGAGAAACGGTGTGGTATTGGGTACCACGATGATCAGCATCACCAGCCCGGCAAGCAGGGCCAGCGGAAAACCGACAGCGAAGACCGAAAGCTGGGGCGCCGTGCGGTTCAGGATGCCCATGGCCAGGTTCATGGTGAGCAGCGCCGTGACCAGTGGCAACGAAAGCACCAGCCCGAGCTGGATGATTTGCGCGCTCCATTCGAGAAACGCGCCCACGCCGTTGATGCTGAACGGCGTAGCGCTGACCGGCACGACCTCGAAGCTGTGCACCAGACCGGCTAGCATCAGCAGATGGGCGTCAAGCGCGATGAGGACCATGAGGGTGACCCAGTGGAACAGCCGCCCCAGCACGGCCGTGTTGCTTTGCGTGCCGGGATCGAAGAACGTTGCGAACGACAGACCCATCTGCAGGCCGATGAATTCTCCTGTGGTGCGTACGATTGCGAACACTACCTGCATGGTCAGGCCAAGCAGCACCCCGATGAGGACCTGTTGCACGAGGATCCAGAGGCCCTCGTAGGAAGCCGGGTTGACCGTGGGAAGCGGTCCCAGGGCGGGCGAGATGACCAGGGTGAGCAGGATGCCCACCCCCAGCCGGATCCGTTGGGGCACGCCCGATTCCGAGAACATCGGCGCCGTGCCCAGCAGCGCCAGGACGCGCGCCAGGGGCCAGATGAAGCCGGCGATCCAGGCGTAGAGCTGTTCGCTGGTTATGCTGACCATGATACGCGGGAAACAGGCATGCCGGTGGGAACGGAAAGCCGGAACACGGGGAAGGGAAGGGGATCGGCTGCGCTCAGTTCACCAGCCCGGGAATGGAGCTGAGGAGCTGACGGATGTAGTCCACCAGCATTCCGATCAGCCAGGGGCCGGCCAGTACCAGGGTGAGCGCCATGGCCAGCATCTTCGGAATGAATGACAGCGTCATTTCGTTGATCTGGGTGGCAGCCTGGAAGATGCTGATGACCAGACCGACAACCAGCACCACCAACAGCAGGGGCCCCGCGATGGCGAGCGCCACTTTCAATGCCTGGAAGGTCATCGACATCACGGTTTCGGGAGTCATGGAAATCTCCGCAGTTGGCAGGGCCGCGTAGCCGCATCCCGCTCGGGGTTACGGGCTGAAGCTGGCGGCGAGCGACCCCAGCAGCAGATGCCAGCCATCGGCCAGCACGAACAGCATCAGCTTGAACGGCAGCGAAATGGTCACGGGCGGCACCATCATCATCCCCAGTGACATCAGCACGCTCGCTACCACGAGGTCGATGATGAGGAACGGAATGAAAATGGTGAATCCGATCTGGAATGCGGTCTTCAGCTCGCTGGTAACGAAGGCAGGGATGAGGATGCGCATGGGCACGTCCGCCGGCGTCTGGATCTCGCCTACATTGGCGATTTCGGCGAACAGGCTCAGGTCGGTCTCGCGCGTGTGCCGCAGCATGAACTCGCGCATCGGCACCGCACCACGCTCGAGCGCGACCTCGAGAGAAATCTGGCCATCGGCAAGCGGCTGGTAGGCCTCCTGGTACACCCGGTCGAACACCGGCCCCATCACGAAAAACGTCAGGAAAAGCGCGATGCCGATCAGAATCTGGTTGGGCGGCGCGGTGGTCGTACCCATGGCGTTGCGCAGCAGCCCCAGCACGATGATGATCCGGGTGAAGCTGGTCATCATCAGCAGGGCGGCGGGCAGCAGCGTGAGCAGGCTCAGCAGCACCAGCGTCTGCACGTTGAGCGACCAGGTCTGGGTGCCGTCCACGTTCGATTGCGTAATGAACGCGGGCATGTTCTGCGCCAAAGCAGGCAGCGGCGTTATGGTCAGCAGGGTCAGCGCGCCCAGGACCAGGGCAAGGACAGCAACGCCTGCCGCCGGTCGGCGCGGCTGCATCGCAATGCGCTGCAGTCGTCGTGCCGCGCGTGCCCGAAATGTGTCGCGCCGTTCGCAAATGGCCCGACAATCGCAGGCCGTGCCTGCGTTTCGCATGTGTTCTGGATGCGGGTTCACGAGTCGGAACCTACGTCACGGGTAAAAGAGGCAGAAGCGGATGTGCTGTTGTTGGCTTGGCTCGGCTTTTGCCGCCGCAGCAGCGAGCGCAGCGTAGCCTGGAATGCCGGATTGGGCACAGTGCCATGGTCGGCAGGCAAAGGCCGCGCGGGCAGGGCATGCAAGGTACGTACCCCTTGCGGGCCAACGCCGAGCACGAGCCATTGGTCGTCGACTTCAACCACCACGACGCGGTCGCGCGGAGAAATCGACAGGGCACCGATGATCTTGAGTGGCAGCTGGTTGCTGGCGCGGGTGGCGACACCACTGCGGCGCGCGAACCAGGCTGCAACGAAGATGAGTGCAATGATGAGCAGCAGGCCGCCCAGGATGCGCGAAACCGCAGCGGTCGTTGCCACGGAGGTGGCACTGCCGGCGGTTTCGGCCCAGGCCGTCGACATCGCCAGGTGGCCCAGGAAGAGGCTGCCTGCGATGTACCGGAACGTGCCTGCTGCCATGTCAGCCCCGGCTCAGCCGGCTGATGCGTTCCGAGGGTGTGATGATATCGGTAAGCCGAATACCATACTTGTCGTCAACTACCACGACTTCCCCCTGCGCGATGAGGTAGCCGTTCACGAAAATGTCCATCGGCTCGCCAGCCATGCTGTCGAGTTCCACCACCGAACCTTGCCCGAGCTGGAGCAGGTTCTTGATGGTGAGCTTCGTGCGGCCCAGCTCGACGGTGAGCTTAACCGGGACATCCATGATGAGCTGGATGTCGCTCAGGCTCCGGGCGTCGCCCGAGCCGTCGAGCGGCTGGAATATCGACGTGGCAGGGCGGGCGTTCGAGCCATCGCTGACGCCCTGGCCCGATGACAAGGAAGCAGGCGCTGCATCGCCGGAGCCGGCCTGACTGGCTGCTTGCTGCGTGGCGGCATGCTGTTCGGCGAGTGCACTGGCCCAAACGTCGTCGAGACTGGGAGACGGCGTATCCGTGGATTGATTCGGGTCGGTCATGTCCTGGTCCTGCTTCGGGTCAGTCATACATATCTCCGGCAGATTCAGGTTCGGAGTAAAGAGTACTCATGCGTTCGATGCGCAAGGCGTAACGTCCATCTGATGTGCCGTAGGTGCACTCCATGAGAGGCACGCCATTGACACGGCCTACGACTTTCTCGGGAAGGGTAATCGGCAGCATGTCGCCCGCGCGCAGCTTCATCAGGTCGCCAATGGTGGTGTGTATGGTAACGAATTCGGCGGAAAGTTCGACCACAGCGCCCCGCACCTGGCGGGAGATCTGCTGGGTCCACCGATCGTCTACCGCTTCGTAGCTGGTCTGCTGCAGCGGGCGGGTGAGAATGTCACGTACCGGTTCGATCATCGAGTAGGGCAGGCAGATGTTCAGGTCGCCGCCCTGAGCCCCGAACTCGATGTGGAAGGTGGTGGTGATCACTGCCTCGTTGGGGCCCGTGATGCTGGCGAACTTGGTGTGCATCTCGGACCGTATGTATTCGAACTCGACGTGGTGCACCGGCGCCCATGCCTTGGCGTAACAGTCAAGCGTGAGGCTGAGGATGCGCCGGATGATGCGCTGTTCGGTAAGGGTGAAGTCGCGCCCTTCGATGCGCATGTGCTGTTTGCCATCGCCCCCGAACAGGCTGTCGATGATATGAAACACCAGCGTGGGGTCGAAGGTTACCAGCGCCATGCCCCGCAGCGGTTTCATGTACACCAGGTTCAGGTTGCTGGGCACGGGCAAATTGCGCTCGAAGTCGGAGTACTTCTGGATGCGGATGCCGCCAACGGTAATGTCGGCACTGCGCCGCATGAAGTTCAGCAACGACGTGCGCATGCTGCGCGCGAAGCGCTCGTTGATGGCCTCCAGCGCATGCATGCGGCGCCGTACGATACGCTCGGGCGAGCTGAGGTCGTACCGGCGGATGCCGCCCTCGGACTGCTGGCTGGGGCGCTTGAGCTCTTCGCCCGCGACGCCGGCCAGTAGCGCGTCGACTTCCTGTTGGGAAAGAATGGCCTCGTAGGTGGCCATGTCTATTGCACCACAAAAGCGTGAAAGAGAACGTCCTCGACCTGACCCCGGGCAATGCCGGCGTTCAGGGCCTCGCGCACCCTGGCCGCCAGCTTCAGCTTGCCTTCAGCCGTCTGCAGTGCCTCGGGGCGCTGTTCGGACAGCAGCACCAGCAGGGCGCTGCGCACTTCGGGCAGATACTCGCGCAGGCGGTCGCGGGCGCGTACGTCTTCGAGTTTCAGCGTGAGCCCCACATACAGGATGCGATCGGTATGGGTGTCACGTACCGTCACCGTGAACGGGTCAAGCTCCATGAAGACGGGCTTGGGCGTCATGGGTACGGCCTGCGTGGCAGGAGGCTGATTTGCGGGGCGGGTGCGCATGACGATGGCGTAGGTGGTGCCGGCGACTGCCGCCACCAATACCAACAGCGCGAACACGAAGAGCAAGGCGCGCACGGCACCCCCGCGTTGGCCCGTTACATGCGGATGAAGACGACCGGCGCGCGTACGATGCAACTGCATGATTGGTAAATGCTGAGTGACTTGAGCGGCAAAGGGTAGGGGGACTTCGTCGACAGTACATTATGCTGCCGCCGCGAGAATTCGAAGCGGGCAAACAGACGCAGGAAGTCGTTCCACCTCCTGCGTTTGTGACTCTCGAAGAAACGGTACGACCATGATCTTAAGCAAAGGTATCGACCAGCCCTCTTGGCGTACGCTGGAGCGGAGCGTGCTCCAGGGCCGCGACGTCAGTGTCGGAGCCTGCCAGGGCCGTTTGCGATCCGGGCGCTCCCTCGGGGTTGGCATGCTCGGCGAAAGTTTGCCGGAACTGTTCGCCGACGCTGGTCTGGCCCAGGGAAATGCCGGCTTGCGCGAGGGCTTCCTGCAGCTGCGGAAGGGCAGCTTCGACCGCCTGCCGGACCTGCAGCTGGTGTGAGGCGAAATGCAGTTGCGCCTGGCCGTCGAACAACTGCAGATGAACCTGCAGGGGGCCCAGATGGGGCGGATCCAGGCGCAGCTCGATGCGGTGCATGCCATCGCGCAGCCCTTGGGCGATCGACTGGATACGAAGCCCCAGCGCGGAAGCCCATTGCGGTTGCCCAAAGGGCACTGGCACGGTGCTCTGGCCGATCTGCCCGGGCGTGGTCATGCTGGCCGGGCCCGAAGATCCGGGGGCCAACAGGCCCGCCGCAAAAGAGCTGCCATCCGCCAGCGCACCCGCCGTGCCAGCTCCTGCCGTAACGGCCGTAGAGGAAGCACCGGCCCGCACGCCGGATTCCTCGGCAGGAGCTGAAAGCGCGGCTTGCACCGCGAACGCGGATGCCGTGTCGGTACGCTGCTGCCCGGCAGTGGGTGTTGCATTGCTCTGATTTCTGCTGACGCCTTGCGCGGCGAGGCGGTCGGATACCCGGGATGGGGCCTCGGCCGCACCGTCGCCGTTGTCCGTGCGGGCTACATGCAGGCGTGCAGCCCCGGCCGCCTGAGCGCCCGGTGCCATGCTCGTACTGGTTGAAGTCGCCGCACCAGCTTCGTCGGTCACGGCATTGGCCGTCGGCAAGCCGGTCGACAAGCGTGTGGTGGAAGTGCCCTGGGTGCGGGCCGAGGCGACTGCCGGATGCAGGCCTTCGTTGGCCGCGTCGTTGGTGGAAAGGCCAGGCACGCTGGCTGGCAGCGGCTGGGTACGGTTGAGCGCGTTCTCGGCCGATGTGGAAGGTCCGGGTACGCGCACTTCACCGTTTCTGGCCAGGGTAGCGTCCTTGCGGGGGCGGATATCTCCGGCAGCGGCTTCACCGCGTGGCGTGTGGCGTGCCCATGCAGTGTCCGACGGCATGTCTCGGTCGATCCGCAGCTGCCGTGCGGCGCCGGCTTCATTGCGCAGCCGGCCGGTTGCATGTTCGAGGCGCCGGTGTGCCAGAATGCTGGCTGCGAGTTCCCGGCTGCTGGCGGTGAGCATGCGTACATCGTGCTCCAGTCCGCGTGTGGAAGGCTGTGCGTCATCGACCGTACTGCGGTTTCCGGCAGAGGTCATGCTCTCGGCAACGGTAGCAGCCACGGCGAGCCGCGATTCGCCGCCGTCGGAATCCGGCATGCTGCTCGCGGGGGCATCCTGGTCGGCGACGGGGGCCTGTGCTTCGGGCGTGCCTGCCATGCCGGTAGATGCTGGCGACGTGGTCTCCTCCTCGCTGGCACGCCGGTTCTCCCGCAACAGGGTTCTGCGTTCTTCCAGCGCATCCACGAAACTGGTGGCCTCGGACGACCCGAGAGCCGGGTCCGCTTGACCATCGCGTGATGCGCCGGTCGACCTGCTCAACAGCATGATTTGATTGAGTATCGTCATGGCAGCGTCGAAGTTGTGTTGGCAGTTGAAGATTGACGCGCAGCACGTTGCAACCGCGCCTGGCGCGCGGCAAATTCGTCATTGAGCTTTTGCTCGCGCCTGGCAGCCCGTTGTTCGGATTCGTGCGCGCGCCGTTCGACCAGGGTATCGACAGACTTCAGGCGGCGCTGGCATTGCTGCCACGCCTGCCGGCCTGCTTCCACCTGATTTTCCCAATGCTGAAGCACATTGCGCTGCTCGTCGATGGCGCGCTCGAGCATCGCAATGAAACGCTGGTAATTGGCCCACGTCGCAGCGGAGAACCCGCCATGCTCGCAGCGTTGCTGCAGCCCCACTCGATAATCTTCCAGGTACTGCTCGAGTGCACGCAGCTGCTGTTGTGCCTGACTGGCCTGCTGCTGGCGCTCGGCCAGCGCGCGTGCGGCATCGTCGGCTTCCTTGCGCCGAAGGTCGACCAGAATCTGGAGTGCGTCGGGTCTATCCATGGGCGTACGTCGACTGGAAGAGTGCATTCAACTGCTCGACCGACTGCTCGTAGCTGACGTTGTCAGTGAGCCCCTGCTGAAGAAAGTGGGCCATGGCGGGATACATCTGTATGGCTTCGTCGACCGCGGGATCGGCTCCCGGTGTGTAGGCACCCACGGCGATGAGGTCGCGGTTGCGCATGTAGGAAGACAGGGTGTGGCGGAACCGGCTGACCAGTTTCAGCTGTTTCGGTTCGACCAGCGCGGTAAGCGCGCGCGAGATTGAGGCCTCGATATCGATGGCGGGGTAGTGCGCCGCATCGGCCAGCGCCCGCGACAGCACGATATGCCCATCGAGAATGGCACGGGCGGCGTCGGCGATGGGATCCTGCTGGTCGTCGCCTTCCGTCAGCACCGTATAGAAGGCCGTGATCGAGCCGTATCGCCCTTGAGCGTCCTCGGGCCCGTTGCCCGCGCGTTCGACCAGCGCCGGCAGGCGCGCGAACACCGACGGTGGGTAGCCTTTCGTGGCGGGCGGCTCGCCAATCGCGAGCGCGATCTCGCGCTGTGCCATGGCAAAGCGGGTGAGCGAGTCCATGATGAGCAGCACATCCAGTCCCTGGTCGCGGAAGTATTCGGCCAGGCGTGTGGCGTAAACGGCGCCCTGGATGCGCAGCAAGGGCGTGACATCCGCCGGCGCGGCCACCACCACCGAGCGCTCGAGCCCTTCGCTGCCGAGGATGTTGTCGATGAAGTCCTTGACCTCGCGGCCACGTTCACCGATGAGGCCCACGACGATGACGTCTGCTCGCGTGTGGCGCGCCATCATGCCCAGCAGGGTACTTTTGCCCACGCCCGAGCCGGCAAAGAGCCCCATGCGCTGGCCGCGACCGACCGTAAGCAACCCGTTGATCGCGCGCACGCCCACGTCGAGCACCTGCGTGATGGGGGCACGGTTCAGCGGGTTGATGGGCTGGGTACTCAGGGGGGCGGCAAGCGCGCCCCGGATGGGGCCGAGACTGTCGAGCGGCCGGCCCGCACCATCGACCACGCGCCCCAGGAGTGCTTCGCCCACGGGCACCACCCGGCCGCGATTCTCGCTGCTCGCGCCGGCCAGCCCCACCGGGGGCGCCTCGGCGACCACCCGCGCACCTGGAGGCAGACCGGAGATGTCATTTTGCGGCATGAGGTAGAGCGTGTCGCCCTCAAAGCCGACGACCTCCGCGTCAACCCAGGCTTCTGGCGACTGCCCCACCTGGATGCGGCAGGCGCCGCCTACGGGGATGCGCAGGCCGGTGGCTTCCAGAATGAGGCCGGTGGCCCGGGTAATGCGGCCTGACAGTGCACAGGGCTGGGTAAGCTGCACGCGCTGCGACGCAGCCTGCAGGTGCTGCCGCCAGCGCGGAATGCCGTGCACCGTGGTTGCGCTCATGGTTCGCTCCGGGTGCCGGCTGGCCTGAGCGCATCGAGTACGGATTGCCAGCGGGTCTGCAGGGTGGCGTCGACTTCGCCCAGCGAGGTCACCACCCGGCATCCGCCCCGCTCGATGGCAGCATCGGGCACGACGCGCCATTTCTCCGAGCCGATGTCGCCGTCAATTTGTGCGGACACCAGGCCGGCATCGGCCGGATTGAGGTAGACATTTACGTAGCCGCCGTTGACCGGAGCCGTGCGCAGCACCTGACGCACCAGCGGCACGACGATGTCTGGCCGCGTTTCGAGTTCGGTCTGTACGACCTGCCGCGCGATGCTGAGAGCAAGGTCGGTCAGCGCTTCGCAGATTTCGTTGTCGAGCGTGACCAGGTCATGGGCGGCGGTACGCACCGCCTGGCGCAGCCGCTCCACCTGTTCAGCGGCAGCCTGCAGGCCTTCCGACTTGCCGCTTTCAAACCCTTCCGCATGGCCCTGCGCATAGCCTTCCGCATGGCCTGCAGTATGCCCGTCGGCATGGCCCTGGGCATAGCCATCGCGGTAGCCGCGCTCACGGGCCTCCTGCTCGGCCTGCGCCAGGCGCTGTGCCTCCAGGGCAGCGGTGTCTTCATGCGCGACGACGGGGTGTTCCTCTTCGACCGGCGCAGCGGGTTCGGCCGGCGTGTCGAGTGACTGTGCTTGCCAGCGCCGCCAGCCGTGCAGGCGTTCACGAGGAACAAAGCTATGGGGCGCCGTCGAGGACGCAAGCACATCAGACATAGGTATCGTCGCCGCGGGTGGTCAGCACGATCTGGCCGGTTTCGGCCAGACGACGTGCAAGACTGAGGATCTTCTTCTGCTCGGCATCGACCTGCGACATGCGCACGGGCCCCATGTTCTCGAGGTCGTCGCGCAGGATTTCGGCGGCCCGCATCGACATGTTGCGCATGAACTTGTCGCGCAGGGCCTCGTCGGCGCCCTTGAGGGCCACCACCAGCGAGTTCGGGTCGATTTCCTTGAGCAGCAGCTGGATGGCGCGGTCTTCGAGATCGATGAGGTTCTCGAAGACGAACATCTCGTCGACCACCTTCTGTGCGAGATCGGGATCGCGTTCGCGCAGGGTTTCGATGATGGCGTCTTCGTGTGCGGAACTCATGAGGTTGATGATCTCGGCCGCGGTGCTTGGGCCACCCATGCGGCTGCGTTTCGCACCCTGGCCCGCGAAAATCTCGTTCAGTACTTCGGTGAGCTCGTGCAGTGCGGTAGGCTGCACCCCACCGAAGGTGGCGATGCGCAACACGACGTCGGAACGCAGGCGGTCTTCCAGCAGGGCCAGAACCTCCGCGGCGCGCTGGCGATCGAGGTGAACGAGGATGGTTGCAATGATTTGAGGGTGTTCCTCGCGTACAAGTTCCGCGACGGTGTGCGGTTCCAGCCAGTTCAGGGCATCGACGCCCGAAGTGCTCGTGCGTGACTCGAGAATGTCTTCGATGATGCTGGCGGCGCGCTCGCTGCCGAGAGCCTTGATGAGGACGGAGCGGATGTAGTCGGATGAGCCCAGCGTGACCGCCATGACCTGGTCGGCCTCTTCGCGGAACTCCTCCAGCACCTCGTTCACTTCTTCGCGGGTGATCTGCTTGAGGCCGGCCATGGCCGCACCGATCGCCTGGACTTCGCGCGCGGTGAGGTGCTTGAAGACTTCTGCAGCAGCGTCTTCGCCGAGCGTCATCATGAGGATGGCGCTACGCTGCAAACCGGCGTCATTTGCTCCTGTCATCTTGCTCTATCCAGTTGCGCAGAATCGAGGCCACGGCCAGCGGGTCTTTCTGGGCCAGCTCACGGGCAGTCTGCAGATTCTCTTCATAGCGCGACTGCCGGCGAGCGCGTGCTTCGGCCTGACGCCGCTCGATTTCTTGATCCATCTCTTCGAGGTCGGGTTCCTCGATGCGCGGCTCGGCCACGACGTTGGGCTGTTCGAGGTAACGGCGCAGCAGCGGACGCCCGACGGCGAACCACAGCCAGCCGATGATCATCAGGACGATGGTCCAGCCTGCGACCGTAAAGGCGCGATCGAGGAACTCGGGCGACAGCCACCACGGCGTTGTTGTAGCTTCTTCGGTAAAGAACTGGGCATTCATGAGACTGAGTGTGTCGCCTCGTTGGGCCGAATACCCCATCGCCTGCTTGACCAGCTCGTTGAGCTTGTCGAGTTCGTCCTGGGGCAGGGGTTGGGGTTCGCCGTTCTCGCCCTTGCGGTAGTTGACGATGACGGCCACCGAAAGGCGCGTCAGCGCGCCGACCGGGTACTGCAGGTGGATGATGTTGCGATCGACTTCGTAATTCGTGGTGGATTCGCGCCGGATGCTGCTTCCCGGCGGCAGTGCGCCGGCAGGCGTGGTGTTCGGTGCGGCAGCATTCGCGCCCTGGGGCGGATTGACCAGCGGTGCGACGGTTTCGGCGGGAGGCTGGTTGGTGAGCGCACCCGGCACGCCCTGGGCCAGACCTGAACCGAACTGGTCGACATTGTTGGTCTGCTGGCTGCGGATGGCAGCACGCCCCGGGGTGTCGTTGGGTGTGAAGATTTCACGCGTCTCTTCTTTGCGCGAGAAGTCGACGTCCGCGCTGACCTGGGCGCGTGCGTTGCCCGGGCCCAACAAGGGGGTGAGGATGGCCTCGATGCGTTGCGCGTAAAGCTGCTCGAGTTCCCGCACGTAACGCATCTGGCGATCGTCGAGTCCGCGGCTCTCGGCATTGGCCTGCGAGAGCAGAGTGCCGTACTGGTCGACGATGGAAATGTTGGCAACTGTGAGTTGCGGGACGCTGGACGATACCAGGTGGGCGATGGCGGCAATCTGGCCCTGGTCGAGCATGCGCCCAGGGTACAGCTGTACGAACACGGAGGCCGAGGGCGGCTGCCGGTCGCGCACGAAGAGCGACTGGCGCGGAATGGCCAGGTGCACGCGGGCACTCTGCACACCTTGCACCTCTTCGATGGTACGTGCAAGCTCGCCTTCGAGGGCGCGCTGATAATTCACCTGTTCGGCAAACTGGCTGGCGCCAAAGCGGGCGTTGTCGAGCAGTTCGAAGCCCACGCCACCGCCGCGGGGCAGGCCTTGGGCGGCGAGCTGCAGCCGTACTTCATGCACGCGGTCGGCCGGTACCATCAGGGTGCCGGTGCCTTCCGCGAACTTGTACGGTACGTTGGACTGCGTGAGCGCGGCGATGATCTCGCCGCCGTCGCGCTCGGTGAGATCAGAGTACAGGACCTTGTATTCGGGCGAGCGGTTCCATAGAACCACCGCTACAACCAGCGCCACGACCATGGCCGCAGCGATAATGATTGCAACCCGAGGTATGCGCCTCAGGCGCTCGAGCAACGTGGGTATTCCTGGAGGTAGAGTCGTTGTGCCAGCAGTGCTCATGGACGGCATTCAAAGGGACGTGCGTGGCCGCAACGAGGTTCAGCCTGTTTAGTCATGCCATTCGCCTCAAAGACGAAAAGGGGAACATGCGGCCTGACGCCGGTTCCCGATCAGCCTGCATTATGAACGCCGGGTACCGATTCACATGCGGGGAATAACGCCGCTTTTGCTTGGTAATTGTCTGCAATGAACTTGACGTTTCCGGGCTACGATTGGAACACGCGTGATACAGGCGGCTCGTGGGCATGCACCCGAGCCTGCGTGCGTTGAAGCATGATCGACGCAGATCGTTGGAGCCCTATGAACTCTGTCATACAACAATTGCATGCCGTGGCACAGCTGGCCGGCGGCAACATGGTGCAGCCCCAGCAAACGGCGGTGGGCGGGGCGTCGTTCGCCGAAGCGCTCCAGCGCTCGCTGGCGCGGGTCAGCGCCGTTCAGGAAAACGCGCATCTGAAGGCTCAGGCATTTGAGCTGGGCGAGCCGGGCGTGTCGCTCAACGACGTCATGATCGACATGCAAAAAGCCAACATCGCATTCCAGACCGCGGTGCAGGTACGTAACCGGCTGGTTGCCGCCTACCAGGAAATTGCCAGCATGCCGGTGTAAGGCGTGTAACGAATCACCAGCGCCCGGGTTGAGTGCGCTGCCCCCATTCAGGCTTTGCGCCGGGGATGCAGTGCCCATGAGCCGTCGGGGCTTGCGGTAACTCATTGATACATTTTAACCTACGGCCCACCTACGCATACGTCTGGCCGCAGGGCTAACACCAAATTTGCATGCATTTTCTGCCTGGCTCCCGCATCTGCACGCCAGAGCAAGACGAGTCTTACCGATGCGCAACAACCAGCCTGTATACGATATAGAGCAGGAAGTGCGTGAGGACCAGTACCTCATCTCACGCACCGATCTGAAAGGACGTATCGTCCACGCAAATCACGCGTTCGTGGAAGTCAGCGGTTTCACCCTCGACGAACTCATCGGTTCTCCGCACAACCTCGTACGGCACCCCGACATGCCGCCCGCGGCGTTTGGCGACCTCTGGGCCACCATCAAGGCGGGCAAGACGTGGCGCGGCGTCGTCAAGAACCGCTGCAAGGACGGGCGCTATTACTGGGTATATGCAACGGTTTCGCCCATCTTCAAGGATGGCGAGATCATCGGCTATGGTTCCGTGCGCGTGAAGGCCAGCCCCGAGCAGATCAAGCAGGCCGACGCCCTGTACCGCCGCATGAACGCCGGCAAGCTCAAGGGCTACAAGCTGGTCGGCGGGCAGCTCAAGCCGCTGGGCATGCGTGCGTGGTTCGAGCGCCTCAAGTTCTGGCGCGCCGATACGCTGCGTGCGCGGGTGGTCATGCTGCTCACGTCAGTGCTGTTCGGTTTCGTCATGGTTGGAGGCATGGGCATCTATGGTGCGCTTAGCGATGCCGCGGTCTCCTCATGGCTCGTGCCACTCATCGCCGCAGCCAGCGTGGTGGGGCTCATCTGGGTTACCGCAAGCGGTCTGTCGCTGGTGCGGTCCGTGGCCCAGCCACTGCAGGATGCCTTGGTATTCTCGCGGCAGGTGGGCGCGGGCAACCTCACGGTGCGGCCGGGCAGGCGCGGGCAGGCGGAAGCGGCAGAACTGGTCGACGCCATGGAAATCATGCGCAAGGCACTGGTCAGCATCGCCCACGACATCATCACCAGCGCCAAGGGTGTGGTCGTGGGGGCCGACCGCATCGCCGACGGCAGTACCGACCTGGCCAGCCGTACGCACCAACAGGCGGCTGCCCTCGAGGAAACCGCAGCCAGCATGGAGCAGTTCTCGTCCAGCATCGAGCAAAGTGCCGACAACGCGCGCATGGCCAGCGATCTCGCCCAGCAGGTCTCGCGCAAGGCCGGACAGGGTAACCGGGTGGTGCAGGACGCCGTCGCCCACATGCAGGCCATTTCCGAGAGCTCGCGCAAGATTACCGAAATCATCAGCGTCATCGACGGCATCGCCTTCCAGACCAACATCCTCGCGCTGAATGCCGCCGTCGAAGCGGCACGTGCCGGCGAACAGGGCCGTGGCTTTGCCGTGGTCGCGGGCGAAGTGCGCAGCCTGGCCCAGAAAAGCGCGCAGGCCGCCCAGGAAATCAAGATGCTGATCGAGAGCTCGGTCAATGAAATTGAGTCGGGTGCCAGCCTCGTGCGCCAGGCCGGCGACGTAATGACCGAGGTTGAAAGCGCGGTGCAGCGCGTGACCGCGCTCATGGGCGAGATCGCCATTGCCGCGCAGGAGCAGGCGACCGGCGTGGCACAGGTGAAACAGGCAATCCAGCAGATCGATATTGTCACCCAGCAGAACGCGGGGCTGGTCGAAGACGCTGCCGTTGCAGCCTCCATCCTGCGCGAACGCAGCAACTACCTCAACCAGGTTGCCTCGGTATTCATTCTGCCCGATTCAGGGCCAATGCTCGCGCCCGGCAGACGACGCGCAGCAAAACAGCCGCAACGTAGCCACGGTGCCGCGAACGCGCCTTCCGGGCCGGGCACGCTGGCAGCCCTCGGCGACGAGCGCGACGTCGCCTGACCCTCCTCATGACCGCGACCGTGCATGTCCTGCACGGTCGCCCCCCAACTGTCACCAGAAAGCAAGGTGCCGGGGTCGCCGACCTGCGACTCGCAGACAGGGCGGAACGAAACGGCTCCTTGACCCGGTGCGCGACAAGCCCCGCCGTTCAGGGCGGGAAGGATAGCGCGGACGG
>CALAGD010000062.1 GCA_937891425.1 uncultured Pigmentiphaga sp. | reverse complement strand
GATCACCTCGGTCCTGCCCCTGGGCGTCATCGACTACGAAATGGCCACGTACTTCAGCGTGGTCCGTGCTGACAACAGCGTCACCTACACCGGCAAGTTCGATGGTCTGACCGTTGGTGCCTACTACACCTTCCGTCCGATCGAAGAACAGACCACCTATGACGAAAACACCACCGGCCGCTTCGGTTTTGCCGCCAGCTACGACATCGGCAAGCAATACCGCGTGATCGCCACGTACGACCGTGTCGAGTCCGCCGGCGGTTACCCGAACACCACCATCACCGGCAAGATCGACAACATCGCCGTCGGTGGTAAGGCCAACTTCGGCGAGTTCGCCGTCAGCGCGGTTTACCGTTATCGCAAGACCACGGTTGCCAACAACCCCAACGTGAAGAGCCACCTGTTCACGGTTGGCGGTACCTACAAGGTCACGCCTGCTCTGACGATGGGTGTTGCTTACACCATCGACAAGCTCAGCGGCACGAACGACGTCACGCTCACCCGTGTCGGCCTGAAGCGTACGGATGATCGTTGGCAACAATTCGCCTTCCTGGCCAGCTACGCGCTCAGCAAGCGTACCAACCTGTACGCTGAACTGGCCCATGCCCGCAAGGGCGCGGTGGCCCTGGGCCTGGGTGCCGATGGTGGCAGCTACGACCTCGCTCCCAACAAGAGCAACCAGACGGCCGCTGCAATCGGTATCCGCCACTACTTCTGATCACGTGGCACCAAGCCAGGCCGGATAGTTCCAGCCTGGCTGCTGGCTGAAGAGCAGCCGGGGGCCGGGTCTGCCCTTTTCCCGGTATGCCGGTTGCCAGCTTCACTCAAGCCTGACATTGTCCTTCGGGAAATGTCAGGCTTTTTTGTTATCCGTGTTGCACTGCAGCATGGGATTCACCACTGCGAGACGCCTAGGCAAGGGTTTCTGACCTGTCGCAAGGGCGCGGTGACCGAACGTGATGCTGCTCGCTCTTTTGGGGTTAACCCGAGGTTACGTGAGATGTGTAATCTGTAGAATGGTAACCAGGTTAACAACGTTGACCACCAAGGAGGGCGTATCATGCAAACCTGGACTGTCACCTCGCCCCAGTCGCAAGTTCTTGTCCCAGCGGTACAGGTTGCACGATTGATCAATGCGATCGCCAGCCAGGATCACGTCGCGCTGGCGGCGGCGGTCCTGCAGACCGTTCAGGCGTCCATCCCGGTCGATCTCTGTGCCCTGTTCGCATACGAGGGTGAGCGCAATCCGCGTCTGATGTCGGCTGCGGGTACTACGGGCCCCTGGCGGGCCATACGCTGGGGTACGCTGTATTGCCGCAGCTACTTCGAGCGGGACAACCTGCAAACCCTGCTGAAGTCCGGTACCAGCATGGGCGAGGGTTCGGCGGTAGTGTGCCGTACCCATGCGTCGGAGCTGGATGATGACTATCGCAGGATCTGCTTCGAGGACCTCCATATCTGCGATCGCCTCGCGATCATGGTGCGGGCCAGCAAGGTCAGCTGGCTCTCAATATGCGTGTTCCGTGATGAGGAGACCGGTGTTTTCGCGGAAGCTGACGTGCAGGCACTGATGGGGCTGGCTCCATTGCTGTCAAGCTGCGCCATCCGTCATTACGCTGCTGATGTCGATGGCGAATCGCGATTCCGCGACACCGTCACCGATGAAGTCGAGAAGCTGTGTCCCAATCTGACGGTGCGCGAGCGCGAGGTGCTGCTGCGCATTCTGGATGGCTTCACCATCAACCGCATTGCCGAAGACCTGAAGTTGCGGCCGACCACCGTCGCCACGTACCGCATGCGGGCCTACGAGAAGCTCGGCGTGGGATCGCGGCGTGAACTGTTTGCCACGGTGCTGCGTCAACGCTCGACGGTGCGTGCCCCCGCTTATGCATAATCCGACTTGACGCGCGAATCATGACCAAGTCAGCCCCGACGCACATGGAATCAGGCGTTTTTGCAGGCCACGGCGAGGTAATCAATCTGCACGAGTACGTGGCGCCTTCCGAACTCCGGACCGACCAGATGAAGGCTTATCTGGGCTACCTGGTACGGCGGCTCGATGCCCGCATTGCCCAGAGTTTCCACGAGGCGCTCAGCGAGGAAAGCATAACGCCGGCCCGCTTCACGGCCCTGTCAATCATCGCTGCCAATCCGGGCGTGCGTCAGACCGATCTTGCACGCGAACTGGGAATCGCCCGGCCGGCTGCCTTGAAGCTCGTCAACATCCTGGATTCCCTGGGGCTGATCGAGTGTCATCCGGTGCCTAGCGACAAGCGCATCAGCGCCATCGTGCTCAGCCGGCTGGGGCACGAGAAGCTCGCTGTCATCGAGCAGAAGGTGAAGGCCCATGAGCAGCGCCTGACGTCGAAGCTGACGCACGCCGAACTGCAGCAGCTCATGGGCCTGCTGTCACGCCTGCTCGAATGACGGCTCAGGTTGCCGGAAGGGTGCCTCTGGCCTCATTCTACTTTCAGGCCCATGGCAACTGCGTCGTCGCGCAGGGCGAGCCCTTCCCGGACGGCCTGCTCCTGGAACTCCTCGACCGAATTCGACGGTGCAGGCTCGTAGCCGATCTGTAGCAACCGCGCGCGCACTTCGGGGTCTGACAAGGCAATCCTGCTGGCTTCGAACAGCTTGTCGACCACGTTGCGCGGCAAGCCGGCGGGTCCGGCCAAGGCCGACCAGTAACCTACGTTGTAACCATCCAGACCGAATTCGGCAATGGTGGGTACGCCTTCGGCCAGCTCGGAGCGCTTGCCGTTGGTAATGGCCAGGGCCTTGAGTCGGCCTTCCTTGGCCAGCGGCATCACCGAACTGGGAACCGCCATGGTGAGCGGCGGTTCACCGGAGACCGCCGCCATCACGGCAGGGGCGCCGCCCTTGTAGGGAATCAGCGTCAGTTTCACACCAGTCATGCGCTCGATCTTTTCCACGATCAGCTGGGGGTAGAGACCCTGGGTGGATGCGATGAACGTGGGGCTGGGGGCGTCCCTGCGGGCTTTCTCCAGAAGCTCGCCAAAGGTGTTCGCCTCGTAATCCTTGTGCGCACCCAGTACGAAAAACGTATTGGCCCAGTTGGTGATGGGCGTGAAGCTCTTCTCGTCGTAGTTCACCGTGTTTGGGAACATGGCCTTGTCGGCACCAAACACGGAAGTGACCGCAAACAGCAGGGTGTAGCCATCGGGCGCGGCGCCCGCAACGACCGTCGGCGCGATGGTCGTGAAGGCGCCCGGGCGATTCTCTACAAGGACCGGCTGTTTCAGTGTCTTGCTCATGGATTCGGCCATGATGCGAGTGACGGTGTCACCACCACCGCCCGGCGCGAATGGCACCACGATACGGATGGGACGGTTCGGGTAGTCGTCCTCATGCGCCAGCGCGACCTGCGTGATGCCGGCCAGTGCTGTGACGGCCAGCATCAGCGATAGTTTGCGATGCAACGTCTTCATTGTGTCTCCTCCGGGGATGCAGCCATCGTGTCGTGCCAGTGGGCGCGTCATGCGCCCGTCAGGGCGCCAAGACCGCTATTCCACGGTCAATCCCATGTCAAGAATGGCCTTGCGCAGCGCATTGCCGTCACGCAGGGCTTCCGCCTGGAATTCCTCTACCGACGTGGATGGCGTGGTGTCGTACCCTATTTGTGCCAACTTTTCACGTACCTGAGGATCCGACAGAGCGATCTTGCTGGCTTCGAACAGCTTGTCGACCACATTGCGGGGCAAGCCGGCGGGCCCTGCCAGGCCAAACCAGTACCCGACCTGGAAGCCAGGGAGTCCTTCCTCGGACATGGTGGGCAGCCCGGGCGTCAGCGGCGAGCGCTCGGCGGCGGTGATGGCGAGTGCGCGCAATCGGCCGTCCTTGACGAGTGGCATGACCGAGCTCGGAACGGCGAACGTGATGGGCGGCTCACCCGATACCACGGCCACGACCGCCGGCGCACCTCCCTTGTAGGGGATTTGTGAGAACTTGACGCCCGTCATCTGGTGGATCTTTTCGAGTATCAGCTGCGGGTAAATGCCCTGCGTGGAGGCAACGAAGGTCTGCTGGGGCAAGGCCTTGCGTGCCTTGTCGAGCAGCTCGGCAACGGTGCGGGGCTCGTAGTTGGCATTGACCGCCAGGACAAAAAACGTGCTGGCCCATTTGCTGATGGGCGTGAAGCTGTTTTCGTCGTAGCTGACGGTCTTCGGATAGAGGGCCTTGTCCGGGCCGAAGACCGAGTCGGGGGCAAGCAGCAGGGTATACCCGTCGGGCGCGGCATTCGCGACCACGGTGGGAGCAATTGTGGTGAAGGCGCCGGGCCGGTTTTCGACCAGCACCGGCTGTTTCAGCGTCTTGCTCAGGGAGTCGGCCATGATACGCGCCACCGTGTCGCCACCGCCTCCGGGTGCGAAGCCCACGACGATGCGGATCGGCCGGTTGGGGTAATCGTCTTCGGCGGCCACGGCCATCGGGCCGGTGGTCATCAATGCAGCGAGTGACAATGCTACGCCTGCTTTCACGAATGCTTTCATCGGGTCTCTTCCCTCCTCGGTTTACGCAGTCTTATGAATATGGTTTGCTGAATCTGCGTCGATCCGGCAGATTGCGATACCGGACCTGGTATTCGAACGGGTACGCAAGTTGAACGCTACGCGGCGAAATGCTTGCAATTTGACATGGGATATGGACTGGGAAATCTCGCGCTCCCATGCAGCAAGATAGCGCAAGCTGTCGGGCGTGCTCGTCATACCAAACTATGACGCCGAATTTTCCGTGCGGGGTGGTCGTGTTTTTCCAAAATTGACGTCAAGAATCAATGAATGAAAAAAGCGGGAGTCGGCAGGCCATGAGGTCGTCGTAGTTTCGTACGACGTCCGGCAACCGGTCTCGTGCCTAGAATCGGAGGTGCATGCACCCGAATCGGGAATTCCATTACGACAACGCAGGCAGGAGGAGGAAATCATGCGCAAACTGCTTCAGCTCGGCGTAGCGCTGGCCATGTTATGGGCGGGCGGTAGCCTGGCGGCCGATAACTATCCCTCACGCACCATCAATCTGTATATCGGCTTTCCGCCAGGCGGAGGGGCCGACACCATCGCGCGCCTGGTGGCCGATCAGTTGTCCAAGGTACTCAACCAGGCAGTGGTGGTACATAACCGGCCGGGGGCTGAAACCACCATCGCCGCGGCGCACGTGGCCAATGCCCCGCCTGACGGTTATTCGCTGCTGCTGGCTACCGATGCCGTGCTGGGGGCTGACAAGGAGGCCTTCTCTGCATTCGTCAACTACGACAAGCGGAATTTCACTCCCATCAACCGGGTCGCATCCACCTTCTTCGTGCTTGCGGCAAATAACAACCTTCCGGTGGACGGTGCGGGCGGACTGTCGGAATGGGCGGCCCGACTGGGCCAGCCTGTATTCATCGGTTCGGCCGGTGGCGTCTTCATGAAGATGGCCGTGTCGGAAATGAATCGCTCCTCGGGCATCACCTTCACGGAAGTTCCCTACAAGGGGGGTGGCCCCGCGACCACGGCAGTCCTGGCCAACGAGGTGCCGCTGATTCTCATGGGGCCGGCCGCGATCATGCCGCTGGCGCGCGAACAGAAGCTGAAGGCCCTGGGCATCACGTCACCGCAACGTTCTGCACTGCTGCCTGATCTGCCGACGCTGTCTGAGCAGGGCATGAAGGATCTGGACGTTACTGTTTCGTGGATGCTGTTCGGGCCTGCCGGCATGCCGGCCGAGATCGTGCAGACACTGTTCGACGCCAGCACGAAGGTACTGAACGAAGAAAGCGTCAAGCAACGCCTGGCGACCCTGGGGTACGAAGTGGCGCCCCTGCCCACGTACCAGGACGTCCTGCAGTTCGCCGAACGTGAGGGTGCGCGCCTGCGTGACCGTGTCAAGGCAGTGGTCGAGGCCACGCCAGCGGCTGCCGGCCGCTAGCGAATCGTGCCGCGTCACTGTCGTAGTTCGACACGACAGCCTCGCAGACGGATATTGTTTATTGTCATTAACCATTAATGAACACGAACGTGGTGGAGAACATGAGCTTCAATCCGGAACCAGGAACGCCCCCGGGGCTTGAATATGCATTCGCAATCAAGGTCATGCTGGGCAAGCGCACCAAGATCGGTCAGCTGCCCAGTGGCTTCGTGCGTGGGTTCACGCCCGCCATCGGTGGTGAAGTGAAGGGGCCCAGGCTGAACGGCAGGGTGGTGCCGAACAGCGGGGGCGACTGGCCTTCGTACTGGCCGAACGGGGCGGTCGAGTTCAGCGCACAATACATGCTGGAGGCCGACGACGGCACTCTCATCGTCATCAAGAATCGCGGATTCCGCTATGCACCGCCCGACGTGACCGCACGCATGGAACGTCTCGATCCGGTCGACCCGAGCGAGTACTACATGCGTCTGTCGCCGTTCTTCGAAGCGCCTGCCGGCAAGTACGACTGGCTCAATCGCACGGTATTTGTAGGTACCGCGCACCGTAACGCCGATTTTTCGATTTTCAGATTCTGGCAGGTGGTATGACAGAAGCGTACATCTATGATGCAGTACGTACCCCGCGCGGCCTTGGCAAGCCGAGTGGGGGGTTGCACACGCTCTCGCCGGTCGATCTCGGAGCCACGGTCATCCGTGCGCTGCACGAGCGCAACGGCTTCGAGCCGACCATGATCGAGGAGGTCATTTTCGGTTGCGGCGACCCGGCGGACGACCAAGGGGGCAATGTCGCGCGCACCTCGTGGCTGCATGCAGGCATGGACGAGCAGGTTCCGGGCTGTGTGGTTACCCGGTTCTGTGCTTCCGGGCTCGACGCGGTGAACCTTGCGGCGGCGAAAGTCGCCGCTGGCCAGGGGGATGCCGTCATCGCGGGCGGCGTGGAGATGATGTCGCTGGTGCCCATTGGCGGCGGTGGGGGCGTGTGGGGTGTGTCCGCCGAATTCAACACGCGCACCCTGTTCACGCCGCTGGGCGTCGCCGCCGACCTGGTGGCCACCCTCGCTGGGCACACGCGCGAGGATGTCGACGCTTATGCGGTGGCATCGCAGGAGCGCGCTGCTCGGGCATGGGCGGAAGGGCGCTTCAGCCGCTCCATCGTGCCCGTCTACGACTTCAACGGTGAACTGTGCCTCGACCGTGACGAGCATATGCGGCCCGGCACCACGCTGGAAGCCTTGGGCAAGTTGCGGCCGGCATTCGCCGATATGTCCGACAAGGCAGGTTTCGGGGAAATCGTGAAGCGGCGCTACCCCGAGGTGAACCGGCTGCACCACGTACATACCGGCGGCAATTCTTCGGGAGTGGTCGACGGCGCCAGTGCGCTGCTGATCGGTTCGAAACAGCTGGGCGAGATGCTGGGCATCCGCCCGCGGGCACGCATCGTGAGTTCCGCGTCCATCGGCTGCGATCCTTGTCTGATGCTGGTCGCTCCTGCCGATGCGGCGCGGCGTGCGGCTCAGCGTGCTGGCATGGAGCTCGACGACATCGACCTGTACGAAGTCAACGAGGCGTTCGCCTCGGTGGTGTTGAAGTTCATGGAGGACACCGGCATCGATCACGAGCGCGTCAACGTCAACGGTGGTGCAATTGCCATGGGTCACCCCATCGGAGCCACCGGCGGCATGCTGGTGGGCACGTTGCTGGATGAACTCGAACGTGCCGACAAGGCCACCGGGCTGGTGACGATGTGCGTAGGTCTCGGCATGGGCGTAGCCACGGTGATAGAGCGAGTTTGAGGGCAGCATCGACATGATCAGGCAACAGGATTTGGGCGACGGCATCGTCGCGCTCGTATTTGCGGGCTCAGGAAGTGTCAATACGCTCGATCGCGCAACGAACGAAATGTTCGTGCAGCTGGTCGACGAGCTGCTCGGCAACGCGGATGTCACCGGCATCGTGCTGACTTCCGACAAGCGTGATTTCGTCGTGGGAGGCGATCTCAAGGAATTGCAGGCCGCCACTTCCACCACCGAAGTCAAGGCCATCGTCGAACCGTTCATCAGGGCGCTTCGACGGCTTGAAACCGGCGGCAAGCCGGTGGTTGCTGCAATGACGGGCAGTGCCCTGGGGGGCGGACTGGAGCTTGCCCTGGCATGTCACCGCCGCATCGCGACTGACAACCCGGGCGCCCGTTTCGGCCTGCCGGAAGTGACGCTGGGGTTGATGCCTGGCGCAGGTGGAACGCAGCGCTTGCCGCGGCTCATCGGGCTGGCGGCGGCCGCTCCGCTGCTGATGCAGGGGCGGCGGCTGGACGTCCAGGAAGCGAAAAGCAGGGGGCTGATCGACGAGATCGTTGAACCCGACCGGCTGCTGGATGCGGCGAAGGCATGGGCGCAGGCCAATCCGACGGCATCCCAGCCCTGGGATCGCAAGGGCTATGTGGTGCCGGGCTTCCCCGTGCATTCGGGGCCGGGGCGCCAGTTCTTCGTCGGCACGTGGGCGAACCTGAAGCGCACCGGCCCGGGTTTCAACGACGCGGGCGCCGAAGCCATACTGCAGGTGTTGCAACAGGGGCTGGAGCGCGGCCTGGATGCAGGCATCGCCATTGAGACACGCTATTTCGCGCGGCTCGTGGTCAGCAATGACGCAAAGAACAAGATCCGCACGCTGTTCACCGGGGTCAACCAGGCAAAATCCTTGAGGGTCAGGCCGGCCCATGTCCCCCCCTCGCAGGTAGCGCACCTGGCTGTCATTGGAGCCGGCGTAATGGGACGGGGCATTGCGCTGAATGCGGCGATACGGGGCATACGCGTCACCATGCTGGATGCCAGTGCCGAGAATGCCGAGAAAGGCCGCGAGGAAATCGCGCGCTACCTGCAGCGTGAGGCTGAACGGGGTCGCCTGCGTTCCACTCCGGACGACATTCTCAGGCATATCCGGGCGGGCGCCGACTACCAGCAGATAGCCGATGCCGACCTCGTGGTGGAGGCGGTGTTCGAGCGCGTCGATGTGAAGCGGGCCGTCCTGCAACAGGTTGCCGCCGTCGTGCGCCCGGACATTCCGGTCGCGAGCAATACCTCGACCATCCCCATCGCTCGGTTCGCGGAAGACATCAGCCAGCCCGACCGTGTGCTGGGGCTGCATTTCTTCTCGCCGGTCGATCGCATGACGCTGGTGGAGGTGGTACGTGCGGCGGCCACCTCCGATTCCACGCTGGCTCGCGCTCTGGATTTTCTCAAGCAGCTCGGGAAGACGCCGGTGGTGGTCAACGACGGCCTGGGCTTCTTTACCAGCCGGGTGATTACTACGTATTCGTGCGAGGCGATGAACCTGATCGGGGAAGGTGTCCCCCCCCAACTCATCGACAATGCGTCAGTCAAGGCCGGCTTCGCCATCGGAGTTGCGTCGCTGATGGATCTCACCACGCTGCCCTTGTTGCGGGACATCTTTGCGTCGATGCGCGGCGACGGTCAGCGTATCGCCAATGCGGGTAGCATTGCAGAAGACACGGTGGCCAAGCTCGTTGAGCTGGGCCGCGTCGGCAAGGTAGCCGGCGGTGGCATATACGATTACCCGCCCGATGGGCGTATCCCGTGGCCCGGTTTGAAGGAACATTTCCCGCCGAGGGACTCCCGCCCCGTGGAGGAAGCCACGGTCATGCAGCGACTGCTCAACGTGCAATCCCTGGAAGCCGTGCGCACGCTTGATGACGGCATCATCGCGCGGCCACTGGATGGGGACGTGGCCTGCGTACTGGGTTGGGGTTATCCCGCGCACCTTGGTGGCGTGTTCGCCTATATCGATCGCGTCGGTGCCGCACAATTCATTGCCCAGTGCGAAGCGCTGGCCGAGCGTTACGGCGAGCGCTTCCGTCCGCCGCAGCGCCTGTACGACATGGCGCGCAAGGGCGAGCGTTTCCATGCGGCCTGAGCGGAGCGCGCCGCACAGGATGTCACGACAGCATTGCTGCACGATCACTATGGAGTACCAAACATGAAGGCGATGGTGCTGGAGGCACTTGGACTGGACAATCTCAAGCTCAAGGAGGTGCCGGACCCCAGACCGGGGCCCGGCGAGGTGCTGGTCCGTATCCGTGCCGCTTCGCTCAATTTTCGCGACTTGCTGGTGGTAGATGGCCGTTACGGTTCGCGCCAGCGCTCGAGCAATCTCATCCCACTCTCCGATGGCGCGGGCGACGTGCTCGAGGTTGGCCCGGGAGTGCGCGCATGGAAACCGGGCGACCGTGTCGTCGGCGCTTTCTTTCCCGACTGGCTGAGTGGTCCTCCCAATGAGTTGCTGATGCGACGCGATATCGGCGGCATGGAAGATGGCGTGGCCTGCGAGTTGCGCGTGTTCCGCGCCGATGCGCTGGCCGCGGTTCCATCCTCGCTCAGTTATGTGGAAGCGGCCACGTTGCCCTGTGCGGCCGTGACCGCGTGGAATGCCGTGCGTACCCATGGCAATGTCGGCCCAGAACACGCGGTGCTCACCCAGGGCTCGGGCGGAGTTGCCCTGTTTGCCCTGCAGTTTGCACGGGCGGCCGGGGCGCGCGTCATCGCCACAACGTCCACCGCTGAAAAGGCGCAACGCCTGAGCACGCTGGGTGCGCGGCACACCATCAACTATCGTGACGACCCCGAGTGGGGCAAGACGGTCAGAGGCATCTGCCCGCGGGGGGTCGACCTGGTGGTGGAAACGGGCGGAGCCGGTACCCTCAAGCAGTCGATGCGCGCGGTGAAGAACGGTGGAATGATCACCCTGATCGGCGTGGTGAGTGGAACCACGGCCGAGCTCAACCTGCCCGTTGCATCGATGAACAGCATGAAGTTGCATGGCATTGCCGTTGGCAACCGCGATCAGCTGCAGGAGGTGCTGGCAGCCATGGACACCAACGACATCCGGCCGGTGATTGATCGCGTCTATCCGCTGGAAGCACTGCCTGAAGCACTGCGTCACTTGCAGTCGGGGCAGCAGTTCGGCAAGGTCTGCATTGAAATTCCGTGACCCGGACATGGCCGACAGGCTTGACGCATTGTGGTACCTGTCGGCCGGCGCGGGTTGATCCATGCGAGTTCGATCATGAGTTCATCCAATTCCGGGGCACCCGACGGGTCGTCGTCCTTCTTGCTGGGGGTGGAGGATGGCGTCGCCCGTCTTGTCCTGAACCGTCCGAGTGTTCTGAACGCCCTCAGTTCCGAGCTTATTGCCTCACTGTGTTCCACCCTGGAAGTGCTGGCTGCCGATGATTCGGTGCGTGTCCTGATACTGACCGGTGCTGGCCGGGCGTTCTGCGTCGGTGCCGACCTGCGCGATCCGATGATGGCGGTCGATCTGCCGGCCCAACAGAGGGGCGTGCGATTCCTGGCGACAGCCGACAACAGCATCCATGCGCTGGCGCGTCGGTTGCACCATTTCGGCAAGCCTGTCGTGGCTGCGGTGAACGGCCCGGCGGTTGGGGGCGGTGCGGCCCTGGCTTTCGGGGCTCACATCGCCGTCGCGGCGCGCTCGGCCTATTTCCAGCAGCCGTTTTCGGCGCAGCTGGGGCTGGTTCCCGACATGGGTGCCAGCTGGTACCTCATGCGTCGTGCGGGCCCTGCACGGGCCATGGCGCTCACGCTGCTGGGCGAGCGTCTCGACGCGGAGACTGCGGCACAATGGGGGCTCATCTGGCAGTGTGTCGACGACGATGCGCTGCAGGAGACGGTGGGCAGCATCGCCCGCCGACTGGCGGCGAGTGCGCCCCGGGCGATGAAGGCCCTGCCGCACGTGATGTGGCGGGCGCTGGTACAGGATCTTGATGCCCAGCTCGACCTGGAGCGGGATACCCAGGCAGAGCTGGTGCAGACCGAAGACTTCATCGAGGCCGTGACGGCCTTCAAGGAAAAGCGGCCTCCCAGGTTTACCGGCCGCTGAAGTCTGGTACCCTCGGCAAGGAATTACTACCAACAATTACGGAGACAGGGCTCGAAATGCGGGAGCAGCTCACTCAAAGTGTACGCAGGGCAGCACAGATTCGTCCGCACGGAGTGGCCACCATCTTCCATGGAAGAAGCCATACGTGGCGTGAGGTCAAGGATCGCATAGCACGATTTGCCGGCGCATTGCTCGATTGCGGAGTCGAAAACGGCGATCGCGTCGCGCTGCTGGCGCTGAACAGCGACCGTTATCTGGAGGTGTACTTCGGAGTGCCGTGGGCGGGTGGGGTGATCGTACCGCTCAATACACGCCTGAGCATCGGCGACCTGCAATACATGCTGAATGACGCGGGCGTGCGCATCATATGCATTGATGAGCATTTTCTGCATGTGGTCGACGCGCTGAAGGCGGGCTGCCCCCAGCTCTCGACGTTCATCTACCTCGGTGATGCGCCGGCCAGCCATGGTGGGCTGAAGGCGTATGAAGCCCTGCTTGCGCGCAGTCAGCCCGCGGCCGACGCGGGGCGCTCGGGTGACGATCTCGCGGGTATTTTCTACACGGGTGGCAGCACCGGCCGACCCAAAGGGGTCATGCTCAGCCACCGGAATCTGGTCAGCAATGCGGTAAACGCGTGCTACATGATCGGGTACGACCAGGACAGTGTGTTCCTGCATGCTGCGCCCATGTGTCATCTGACCGACGGAATGTCCACCGTGGCCATCACGATGGCCGCGGGCACGCACGTGATGATTCCCAAGTTCGACGCTGCCGGTTGTCTGGAGGCCGCGGAGACGCACAAGGTCACCCACCTGACGCTCGTGCCTACCATGATCGCCATGCTGCTTGAGGTGCCCGGGGTCGAGACGCGTGATTTCTCGCATCTGCGGCAGATCATGTTCGGATCGGCGCCCATCCCGGATGCGGTACTGCAGCGCGCCGTGCAGGTCTGGCCCCACATGCGTTTCCTGCATGGCTGGGGCATGACCGAGCTGTCCCCCATCGGCACCATGCTGCCGGCATCCATGCGCGTGCCAGCGGTAGCGGGCGACCGCCTGCGTTCGTGCGGACAGGTGATGCCCAACATCGACCTCCTCATCGTCGATGCCGAGGGCAACGAAGTACCGCGCGGCACGCCGGGCGAAATCGTCGTGCGCGGCCCCACGGTAATGCTGGGCTACTGGAACAGGCCCGAAGAGACCGCGGCGGTGTTGCGCGACGGCTGGCTGCACACCGGCGATGTGGCGTATATGGACGATGACGGTTATGTCTATATCGTCGACCGGCTGAAGGACATGATCATCAGCGGTGGCGAGAACGTCTATTCCACTGAAGTCGAGAATGCGATTTCGCTGATGCCCGGGGTCCTGCAGGTCGCGGTGATCGGCGTTCCGCATCCGAAGTGGGGTGAAGCAGTCCATGCCATCGTGGTACCGCGTGAAGGAGCGGAAATTACGGAAGAAGCAGTGATTGCCTATGCGCGCCAGAAACTGGCGGCATACAAGTGTCCGCGCAGCGTCACCATCCGCACCGAACCGCTGCCGGTATCCGGCGCTGGCAAGGTGCTCAAGAGTGAGCTGCGCGCGCCATATTGGGCCGACAGGTCAAGAAAAATATGATGACGCGCCGCGACAATCCCACCCGTGCTGCGATTGCAGATGCCATTGCACACGGGCAAAGTGGTCAGCCACTGCCGATCAATCCGGCGATGGAATACCTGCAGGCGGTATTCGTGGCGGGCGAGCCGGGCAGGGTCACGCTGCAGTTTACTGCGCCGCAGACGTCCATCCAGGGCAACGGTGTGGTGGGCGGCGGCACGCTGGCCAGCATGCTCGACATCGGCATGGCCATGGCGGTGTTGTCCAGGCTGGACTACGGCAGGACGTGCGCAACCATCAATCTGAGCGTAAACATGCTGGCTCCTGCGCAGCCGGGCAATTTCCTGGTCACTGCACATGTCGAGAAGCTAGGACGCCAGATCGCGTTCAGTGCCGCCAGCCTTGTCGAGGCCCACTCGGAAAGACTGGTGGCTACTGCATCGTCTTCGCTCGCGGTGCTGGAAGAGCGGTAGCCTGCGGTAGCGACAGACAAAATAAAAATAAGTGGCACCCTTGGGGTGCCACTTTTGCTTTGATCAGAGGGGATGTCAGTTGAGCGTTATCTTGGCAGCCCGAATGAGCTCACCCCATTTCTCGGTTTCGCTCTTCAGGCGATCGGCCAGCAGCTGGGGCGGGCCGGGGTCGACATCCATGCCGAGGATTTCAAGGTTCGCCTTGAACTCTTCCTTCTGCAGCGCTGCATTGATGTACTGGTTGATCTTCATGACCAGATCAGCGGGCATGTTGGGTGGGCCGAAAATGCCGGTCCAGGCGCCCAGGTCGGTTTCCGGGATGGGCAGTCCTGCCTCATAAAATGTAGGCACACCCGGGAATGTCGGATGCCCCTGCTTGCCGGTCATGGCAAGGGCTTTCAGCCGGCCCTCCTTCACCAGGGGAAGGGTGCTGGCGCGTCCGGCAACCATCATGGTGATCTGTCCGCCTTGCAGGTCAGTCAGCGCCGGGCCAGTCCCACGGTAGGGTACGTGCAGGATGTCCACCCCTGCTTTTCGCTTGAACATTTCGGCGAACAGGTGGGTGACGTTGCCATTGCCGGCCGACCCGAAGGTGAACTTGCCGGGGTTGGCCTTGGCGGCGTCAATGAATTCCTGCAGCGTGTTGACCCTGGTGACTGCCGGGTTGATGACCAGGACCAGCGAGCCCAGCGTAAGTGCCGCAATGGGGGTCAGGTCGCGCATGGGCTGGAAGCTGAGGTTGGGCAGCATGTGCGGGTTGCTGGCCAGGTCCATGGCGCCAAGCAGCAGGGTGTAGCCGTCAGGCGGCGAGTTGATGACGAACTGGGTTGCAATGGTACCGCTGCCTCCGGGCTTGTTCTCGATGATGACGGGCTGTTTCATTACATCCGCCAGGTACTGGCCCAGCTGGCGGGCGAGAATGTCGGTTGAGCCCCCGGGAGCAACCGGAACCACAATGCGGACGGGCTTGTCGGGATACTCGGCCCGTGCCGTGGGCACGGCCATCGCGGCCGACAGGGCCGCGATCGACAGGCAGGAAAGAATACGTCGTCTTGAAAGGCGCATACGTGTCTCCTCAGTACTGCTGATGGGCGTTCATGCCGGTTCTGCTTATCCTGAGAAGGATAAGAGCTCGTTCCCGTTTGATCTGTCGTATGGAAACACGACACGATGGCCGGTACCACAGGTACAGACGCGAACCGGCCCGTGCTCCGGCACGCGCTGTCCTTTTTGTGCACGACTTGGCACGGTGGGCCGATTGCGTACCATGAAGGGTTTCGGAGCAATGCCCGGGCGGGCAAGATTTGTGGAGACAATATGATGGAGCCTCGGTTTGAATTCGCTTTTGAGACGCGTTTGCAGCTGGCCCCGCGCTTGCGCCTGGACAACCCGCCAATAGGAGGAGCGCGGTTGTCAGTGCCGGTGCTGGGTGGTGAGTTCGAAGGCCCGCGGTTGCGGGGCAAGGTGCTCGATCATGGCGGGGAGTTTCCGCATGTGCGGGCGGACGGCGTGTTCTGCTTTGACGCGCGGTATTTCATGCAGGAAGAGGACGGTACGCTCATCTATATCCAGAACCGCGGGTACCGGCACGGACCTCCCGATGTCATGGACAAGCTGTACCGCCTGCCACCGGGGGAAACGGTCGATCCGAGCCTGTACTACTTCCGTTGCACGCCAACCTTCGAGACGCCGCCAGGCAAGCACGACTGGCTTACCCGGCACGTATTCGTAGGTCTGGGGGCGCGCTTCGAGACGGGCAATGTCATCCGCTATTACGTGCTGCTCTGACGCACTGCTCCAGGCACCCGCCCCCCGTTGCGTGGTTCATTCCGGAAGAAACACATCCGGGCCCGGGTCGGGCGCGTAAAGCGCGTCGACCAGCTCGGCACGATTCCTGATCACGGCGCGCTGGTTGATCGAACCCTTGTCGGTGAGCTCGCCGGTAGCATTGCTGGGCGGCTCCTCCAGGATGATGGCGCGCGCCACGTAGGTTGAGCTGCCCGTATTGCGGGCTGCAAGCCGGTTGAGCAGGTTGCGTACCGCACGCCGGATCTCCGGATGCCGGGCCAGTTGCGCCGGCTGCACGAGGGTTCGATCGTGCAGGAAGTCCTGACAGCCCTGCACGTCCAGCACGATCAGCCCGCCGATTTCATCGCGGTTCTCTCCGGCAATGATGATGTCCTGGACGAGGGGATAGCCTTCGGTCATCCACTGGTTGCGCAACGACGCGACATTCACCCAGGTGCCGGTAGACAGCTTGAAGTCTTCAGACAGGCGGCCATCGAACGCAAGGCCACGGCTGACGTCGTTCGGGTCGACGAAGGCGAGCGCGTCGCCCATGCGCACATAACCTTCCTCGTCAAAAAGCCGGGCCGTAAGTTCCGGTTGGCGCCAGTACCCCGGGGTAACCATGGGCCCGCGCAGGCGTGCCTCGAGTTTGTCGCCCTGAGGCACGAGCTTGAGCTCGGCACCGGGTACGGGCAGGCCGGCCAATCCGGTCTCGCTGGTGAGCCAGTTGGCGCAGAGGGCGAACGGCGCGGTCTCGGTGGACCCATAGCCGCACATCATGGGTATCCGCTCGCCCACGGTTGCCACTGCGATCTCGTCGAGATCGGCAACCAGCGATTCAGGCAGCGAAGCGCCGGAGTAATAGAAAAGCTGTAGCTGAGAGAAGAACTTTTCGCGGAGCTGACGGTTTTCCCTGAGATAGGGAATCAGTTCAGCAAATCCGCGCGGCAGGCTGAAGTACACCGTGGGAGCCACGTCCATGAGATTGGCTACGGTTTTTCCGATTTCGCTGCGTGTGGGCTTGCCTTCGTCGATATAGAACGATGCGCCGCAGTAGGCCGTCAGGCCGAGCATCTGGTTGCCGCCCGAGGTATGGTGCCACGGCAGCCAGCTGACGATCATGGGATGGGGCTGCGCGAATGCTGGCAACGATTCAATGAACATCTGCTGGTTGCTGCACAGCATGCGCTGTGTATTGATGACGCCCTTGGGAAACCCGGTGGAGCCCGAGGTGAAGAGCACCTTGGCGATCGTGTCGGGACCGACCTCGCGGTTCGCCCGATAGATGGCTGGATCGATCGGTGTTGCCAGCAACTCGGAGAACGGGGTGGACGCGCGTGTCGTGAGTGGACTGCGCAAAGTGACGACTTCGACATCGGCGGGAACCGTGTTCCGGATGGCGGCCTCGAAAGCTGAACCGTCATCGGCATAGACAAGCCCCGGGGTAAGCAGGTTGATGATGTGCCGCAGCTTGGCATGGTCGGTGGACAGCAACGAATAGGCCGGCGTGACCGAGCAATAGGGGACACCCGTGTACATCGCGGCGAAGGCCAGCAGCGCATGTTCGATGCTGCTGCCGGACAGGATGGCCACCGGTCGTTCGGGCGAGACGTTGCGCCGGATCAGGGCCGAGGCCAGGCGCAGGATCTGCTCCTCGGCTTCCCGGTAGGTAATGGTGCGCCATTGCGACCGTTCATCGCGCATGGCGAGGAAGACGCGGTCGGGATGGCGCCGGGCGACCTCGGTGAACCGGTCGCTGAGTTTGTCGGGATAACTGCCCAGAGCGTGGCGTGACTTCATCCGGATGACCCCCCCGGGCTCGAGCACGACGTCGACGTCGCGCGGACCCAGAGCAATCTTCCGATACGGTACGTTGGTGTGTCTCCCTGTACTGTCGTTTTTCATGGTTGGTCTAATCAAACAAGTTCCGGACATCGTCCAAGGCATCGATGGTCTTCAGCCTCTGGAGCCAACGCCCATGATGCGCGGCGGTCTCGGGAGGCGCAAAGGAGGCGCACTCCAGAAACTTCTGTTCGAGCTGGCGGGGCTCGATCGGACGCAATGGATGCCCGAGCGGCGTGCGTACTGTGTGCGTCAGTTGCTGCCGCCCGACAAGGTGTACGGTGAGCGTGCCTTGCAGGGAATCCGCGAACTCCAGTGTGTCGTCCACGACGCACTCAACCTTTTCTGCCATTGCCAGCACGGCGCTGTCGGTAAGGGCTTCGGGCAGGTACGCCGAGAGGTCGACGCGCCGCCGCACCAGGGCAACCGCGATGGTGTACGGAAGGCTGAACTTGGCGTCGTTGGCCGTGGCGGGGCGGCGCTTTTGCGCGATGGGTTCGGCCAGTACCCGAAACACCGGACTGACGCGCGCTTCCACTCGTGCGATGTCCTGTACGTGGACGCCGTCGTCGCCAACAAGCCTGAGGGCGGCTTCGACAAATGCATGGGTGCCCCGGCAGGACGGCCACGGCTTGAAGCTGACATTCGCTCCTTCGAACACCCGGCCCAGGTCACGGAGAATGCGATCCTGATCGCAATGCTCCTGAGCATATTGTGCATACAAACCATGCGCACCTTCGAACGGCTGGTCGTAGCACTGTATGCCGCGCAGTGCCAGCTGAGCGCTGATCACGCCAGCCCGCGCGGCAAAGGCATCGCGCATTTCCCGCCAGTGCGAGCGCGAGTAACCCATGAACCCTGTGCTGGATGTAGCCTGGCAGAACGCCAGCGCGAATGCCTGCACCATCTGCTCGGCGGTCAGGCCGTAGATCTTTCCGGCAGCGGCGGCCGCACCGTATGCTCCCAGCAAGGGGCGGATGGACCACCCATGGCGGGTTTCGTCTGCCAGCGCCAGGGCCAGTCGGCACGTGAGATCGGCCCCAGCCGCCACGGCCGTCAGCAGCTGCGCTCCGTTCACGCCACCGCGTTCTTCTGCGGCAGCCAATGCGGCATAGAGCGCCGTGCCCGTCGGGTGTACGAGGCCGCCGTCGTGGGTATCTTCGTAGTCGAGCGCGTGCGCCGTAGAGCCGTTCACGAACGCTGCCAGGTCGGCACTGCGCCGGATGCCGTGACCGATGACCGTGCAGGCGCCGGCGGCACTGGCCTGCGCCAGGTCGGCGAACGCAGTCGCGGCCTCCCCGAGGCTGCACGCCGCCAGCGACACCCCGATCGTATCCAGGATGCAGAGGCGTGTGGTGTCGACAACGGCAGCGGGCAGGTCGTCGTACTCAAGGTTGACGACGTGCCGGGCCAGTGCAAGCGAGAGACTCATGATGCTGCTCCGGTGACCGAGCCGCACGATGTGCGGTTCATTCCAGGAACCGTGGGTTGCGCTTCTGAAAGAAGGCGGTGAGACCTTCCGCAAGTTCGGCCGAGCGTCCCAGCCGGGCCCCGAGGTCAATGGCCACGTCGAGCGCGTCTTCCGGCGACAGGGCGAGGGTGGCCGCCAGCGCCTCCTTGCAGGAACTCAGAGCCTCGGCGGGGCCTGCCGCCAGCTCACGGGCAAGCGCTTCCGCGCGAGCGAACGCTTCTCCCGGCTCGGCAAGAAAATCGACGAGCCCCCACGCCAGGGCCTGCTCCGCGTCGATGCTGCGGCCCAGCATCATCATTTGTCGGGCCCGGCCAATGCCAACCCGCTGGGTCACCCGTACCGTGCCGCCGCTGCCAGGAAATGCTCCGAGGCGGATCTCCGGCAAACCGAGGCGTGCGTTACGCGCGCATACGATGAGATCGCAGCAGCATGCCAGTTCAAGGCCGCCACCCAGCGCGAGCCCCTCGACGGCAGCAATGACCGGTTTCGGAAAGGTGGCCAGGCGGTTGAAGGCGGCGTTGTCGTCTTCGAGCTTGCGGCGCAGGCCTTCCTGGGTATGGATGAGGTCCTGGATTTCCCGCAAGTCGGAGCCGGTGCTGAAAGCTTGTTGCCCGTCTCCGGTGAGCACGATGGCACGTATCGCGCCCTGTGCCTGCAGATCGTCCAGGCAGGCGCCGAGCGCCGTCATCATGGATCGATCGAGCGCGTTCATGGGAGGTGCCGACAGGGTCAGCACCGCAATTTCGCCACGGGTTTCCAGATTGATCGTACCCATCGTCCATCCTGCATGCCCGCCTACACCAGAAACGTTCACGCCGGCGGGTGAAACCTCCAACATAGTGGTTTGCGTCTGATCGTGCTGTCATTCTGAAATACGACAGGTGATGTCATGCTTTGGGAGGACAGGGTGCGCCCGTCCACCCCGCTACCATAGCCGCAGGATGCGCTCGGCGAGGTGCATTCGCGTCGGCTTTCGCCAAGAGGATGAACATGTTTCTGTACGAC
>CALAGD010000061.1 GCA_937891425.1 uncultured Pigmentiphaga sp. | reverse complement strand
GAGCAACTCTACGGCGTGCATTGAGAGGCCGCAAGCGCATGGGCAGCCATCAGAACGGTTACGGCATCGAGGTTGCCGTCTGTTACGCCACACCGCAGCAGGCATGGCAGCAGCGGGTGTACGTACCGGCCGGCGCCAGCATTCGCCAGGCCATCGAGGCCAGCGAGTTCCGGCGCCAGTTTCCGGATGTCGATCCCTACGAACACGGCGTGGGCATATTCGGAACGCTGCGCGATTCGCAGTTTCCACTACGTGCGGGCGACCGGGTCGAGATCTACCGCCCGCTCGTTTTCGACCCCATGGAATCGCGCCGGCGCCGTGCCCGGCACCGGGCGGTCCAGAAGGGCGGGTGAATTCGCACAACGTGTTCGTGGGGGCGTATGTATAATTCGTATTTGCGCCCAGGAAATTCTCTATGCGTCTCGTCAAACAAGCGCTTACCTTTGACGATGTGTTGCTGGTGCCGGCGTATTCCAGTGTGCTGCCACGCGACACTCGCCTGAGCACCAGGCTCACCCGCAATATCAGCCTCAACATCCCCCTGGTTTCGGCTGCAATGGACACGGTCACCGAGTCCCGGCTGGCCATCGCCATGGCGCAGGAAGGGGGTATCGGCATCATCCACAAGAACCTCTCGGCCGGTGAACAGGCGCGCGAAGTCGCCATCGTGAAGCGCTTCGAATCCGGTGTGGTGGCCGATCCATTCACCGTCACGCCCGACATGACGGTGCGCGATGCGCGCGCCCTGCAACAGCAGCACGGCATCTCGGGCCTGCCCGTGGTGGAAGGGCGCAAGGTGGTGGGCATCGTCACCAACCGCGACCTCCGCTTCGAAACCCGGCTTGATGAGCCCATCCGCAATGTCATGACCCCGCGTGAGCGGCTGGTCACCGTACGCGAAGGGGCGTCGCTGCAGGAAGCACAGGAGCTGATGCACAAGCACCGGCTCGAGCGGGTGCTGGTCGTCAACGACGACTTCGAGCTGCGCGGCCTCATGACGGTGAAGGACATCAACAAGAAGCGCGCCTTCCCCAACGCCTGCAAGGACGACGAAGGCAAACTGCGCGTGGGTGCCGCAGTCGGCGTGGGCGAGGGTACCGAAGAGCGTGTCGAGAAGCTCGTAGCAGCCGGCGTGGATGTCATCGTGGTCGATACCGCGCACGGGCATACCAAGGGCGTGCTCGACCGCGTGCGCTGGGTGAAACGGAATTACCCGCATCTGCAGGTCATCGGCGGCAACATCGCCACCGGCGAAGCCGCACGAGCGCTGGTTGAAGCCGGCGCCGACGCCGTGAAGGTCGGTATCGGGCCTGGCTCCATCTGCACCACGCGGGTGGTGGCAGGCGTGGGCGTGCCCCAGATTACCGCCATTTCCGACGTGGCCGAAGCCCTGGAAGGTACTGACGTTCCGCTTATCGCCGACGGCGGCGTGCGCTTCTCGGGCGACATCGCCAAGGCCATCGCGGCCGGTGCGCATTCGGTCATGATGGGCAGCATGTTCGCCGGCACCGAAGAGGCTCCGGGCGAGGTCGTGCTGTACCAGGGCCGGTCGTACAAGTCGTACCGCGGCATGGGCAGCCTTGGAGCCATGGCCGAAGGCTCGGCCGACCGCTACTTCCAGGACCCGGCCAGCAATGCCGACAAGCTCGTGCCCGAAGGCATCGAAGGCCGCGTGCCGTACAAGGGCAGCGTGGTGGCCATCATCTACCAGCTCGTGGGTGGCTTGCGCGCCTCCATGGGTTATTGCGGCTGCGCCACCATCGAGGAAATGCGCACCAAGCCGAAGTTTGTGCAGATCACCTCGGCCGGCGTGCACGAGTCGCACGTACACGATGTGCAGATCACCAAGGAAGCGCCCAATTACCGCATCAACTGAGCGGTGTGGCGCCTCCACGGCGATCCCGCCAAGTTCCTGATCCACATGCATGCCCCGTCACACTGCGGGGCTTTTGAGTTTCTGTATCCACTGTCATGCACGAACGCATTCTCATCCTCGACTACGGTTCGCAGTTCACCCAGCTCATCGCCCGTCGCATCCGCGAGGCCAAGGTCTATTGCGAGATCCACCCCGGCGACGTAGACGACGCGTTCGTGCGTGAACAGGTCGCCACAGGCGTGAAGGGCATCGTGCTCTCGGGCGGACATGCCTCAGTGTACGCCGACGGTGCCATTCCGGTGCCAGCTGCCGTATTCGAGGCTGGAGTGCCGGTGCTGGGCATCTGCTATGGCATGCAGGCCATGTCTCAGCACCTGGGGGGCAAGGTCGATGGCAGCGACCACCGCGAATACGGCTACGCCGAAGTGCGCCTGCACGGCCACACCCGGCTGATGGAAGGCATCGAAGACTTCAGCACTGCCGAAGGCCACGGCATGCTCAAGGTGTGGATGAGCCATGGCGACAAGGTCGTGACCCCGCCGCCCGGTTTCGTGGTGATGGCCAGCACGCCCGCCTGCGCCATCGCCGGCATTGCCGACGACACCCGCCGGTTCTATGGCGTGCAGTTCCACCCCGAAGTGACGCACACGGTGCAGGGCAGGGCCATCATCAACCGCTTCGTGCACGACATCTGCGGCTGCTCCAGCGAATGGACCATGCCCAACTACGTGGACGAAGCCATTGCCCGCATTCGCGAACAGGTGGGCAGCGATGAAGTCATCCTGGGGTTGTCGGGCGGGGTTGATTCATCCGTGGCTGCGGCGCTGATCCACCGCGCCATTGGCGATCAGCTGACATGCGTGTTCGTCGACCATGGCCTGCTGCGCCTGAACGAGGCCGAGCAGGTGATGGACACCTTCGCGCGCAACATGGGCATCCGCATCGTGCACGTGGATGCCAGCGAAGAATTCATGCGCGAACTGGCCGGCGTGACCGACCCCGAGCAGAAGCGGAAGATCATCGGCCGGATGTTCGTGGAAGTGTTCCAGCGCGAAGCCGGCAAGCTGAAGAACGCCAAATGGCTGGCGCAGGGCACCATTTATCCCGACGTCATCGAATCGGCCGGCGCCAAGACCGGCAAGGCCACCAGCATCAAGTCGCATCACAACGTGGGCGGCTTACCCGAAACCCTGCACCTGAAACTGCTGGAGCCGCTGCGTGAACTGTTCAAGGACGAAGTGCGCGAGCTGGGCGTGGCGCTGGGGCTGCCCCACGAAATGGTGTACAGGCACCCGTTCCCCGGGCCCGGGCTGGGCGTGCGCATCCTAGGCGAGGTGAAGCGCGAATACGCCGACCTGCTGCGCCGGGCCGATGCAATCTTCATCGACGAGCTGCGCGCCACCCGCGACGAAGCTACGGGCAAGACCTGGTACGACCTCACCTCGCAGGCCTTCGCGGTGTTCCTGCCCGTGAAGAGTGTGGGCGTGATGGGTGACGGCCGCACATACGAATACGTGGTCGCGCTGCGCGCGGTCATCACTACCGACTTCATGACGGCCAGCTGGGCCGAGCTGCCGTACTCGCTGCTTGCACGCGTCTCGGGACGCATCATCAACGAGGTGCGGGGCATCAACCGGGTGGTGTACGACGTCTCGAGCAAGCCGCCGGCGACGATTGAGTGGGAATGATTCCACGTCCGGCAGCTGCCGGCAGGATCAGGCACCAGACACA
>CALAGD010000060.1 GCA_937891425.1 uncultured Pigmentiphaga sp. | reverse complement strand
GGGCCGGGCGGGCGTCGCCGGCTGCCCGGTGGCATCGCCAACCGGCAACCGGGGTCTCGGGTTTCAATCCGTTCCTTCATTGCCTGCGCAGGCATCTCACGTTTCGACCCGATTCGGGCCTGCTGGCCCGGGTTGCAATTCAGGATTGTTCCGTTGGGGCGCTGTCGGAAGTTTTTCCCATGGCCGCGCGGATCTGTTCTTCCGTCCAGCCCAGGTAACGTTGCAGCACCTCTTGCGTATGTTGTCCCAACAAAGGAGGTGCATGACGATACTGCACGGGTGTTTCCGAAAACCGGATGGGATTGGCCGCAGTTGGCACCTTGCCGGCCGTGGGGTGGGGGAGCTCGCGCCACATCTGGCGTGACTGTACCTGCGGATTCTCGAAAACCTGCTTGATGTTGTTGATGGGGCCTGAAGGCACACCCGCTGCCTCGAGCTCGGCCAGCCATTCGTCACGCGCACGGGTGCACATGACGCTGGCAATCTCGGCCTCCAGCTCGTCGCGATGGGTGACTCGGAGGTGGTTCGTGCGGTAACGCTCGTGCGTGGCCAGGTCGGGCCGACCCAGCACGTTGCAGAAGGCGCGGTACTGTGAGTCGTTGCCTACGGCCACGATGAGATGGCCATCCGAAGCAGCGAACACGCGATACGGTACGATGTTCGGGTGGGCGTTTCCGGCTCGTTGGGGAGCCACGCCAGAAGTCATGTAGTTCAGGTTCTGGTTGGCCAGCATGGCCACCTGGCAGTCGAGCAGGGCAAGATCGATGTACTGGCCGAGCCCGCTGCGACTGCGTTCGTGCAGGGCAGCCAGGATGGCCACCGTGGCGTACATGCCGGTGAACAGATCGGCCACGGCCACACCGGCTTTCTGCGGCCCGCCGCCCGGCAGATCATCACGTTCACCCGTAATGCTCATGAGCCCGCCCAGGCCCTGGATCATGAAGTCGTAGCCCGGGCGGTGCGCGTACGGGCCCGTCTGTCCGAACCCCGTGATCGAGCAGTAGATGAGGCGCGGATTGACCTGCCGCAGGCTTTCGTAGTCGAGGCCATACTTGCGCAACCCTCCTACCTTGAAGTTCTCGATGAATACATCGCTCACCTTTGCCAGCTCACGAATGGCTTCGGCGCCTTCTGGGGTGGCGATGTCGATTTCCACGGAAAGCTTGTTGCGGTTCGCGCTGAGATAGTAGGCAGCCTCGCTCGTCTCCTGGCCCTGCGCGTCGCGCAGGTAGGGCGGGCCCCATTTTCGCGTATCGTCGCCGGCGCCAGCCCGTTCGATCTTGATGATTTCAGCGCCGAGGTCGCCCAGGGTTTGCGTGCACCATGGGCCAGCCAGTACGCGCGTGAGGTCGAGTACACGAATGCCGCTAAGTGGGGATGAACGTGAATCCATTGACGTTTGTCCTAACTCTTGTCCGGATCCTCTCGGTGTTCGGATTCGGTTCCGTGGTTGCAAAAGATGGAACTTTACACCGACTGGGGAGCAGAAGCCCGTTGCAGCGGACAGGCGAACGGCGCGTGGCAGTCTGATGGAACGGTGGGGCAGGGGGCAAGCAAGCAGCCAGCGGAGGACAGGGCCGGCGCCTACCCGGGCGTGGATCGGGGCAGGTGCCGGCCCTTGGCCGGCATTGGCGGACGGCAACCGAAGGGCAGCGAGAGGTGCAGCGTGCCGGCGGCAGACTGTCAGATGGGATCCCAGCAGATCACTTCGGGCGAGCGCTCGAGCTTGTAGAAGCTGTTGCGCATGGCGGGGATGGCGATTTCCGCCACTGCTTCGGGTGTCCAGCCGTCGCTCAAGTGCACGGAGCGCACGGGCCGCGGCTGGCTGAACAGCATGATTTCATTGGCGCGCACCGCAAAGATCTGCGCAGTGACGTCCTTGGCCGCGTCGGACACCAGGTATACGGCGAGCGGGGCGATCTTGCCTGCTTCCATTTTCTTGAGCTTCTCGACACGCGCGATTTCTTCGGGAGTATTGGCCGGAATCGAGCTGGTCATGCGGCTCCAGGCAAAGGGCGCAATGCAGTTCGACCGTACGTTGTACCGGGCCATGTCGAGTGCGATTGCCTTCGAGAGGCCGACGATGCCCATTTTGGCCGCGGAGTAGTTGGCCTGGCCGAAGTTGCCGATCAGGCCGGACGTGGAAGTCATGTGGACGTACGCGCCGCTTTCCTGGTCGCGGAAGTAGTTGGCGGCAGCACGGCTGACGTAAAAGCTGCCATTCAGGTGCACATCAAGCACAGCGCGCCACTCTTCCTCGCTCATCTTGTGAAACATGCGGTCACGCAGGTTGCCGGCGTTGTTGACGACGCCATCGATGCGGCCAAAGTGGTCGAGGGCACATTGGATGATGCGGTTGGCGCCGGCCGGGTCGGCCACGCTGTCGGTGCTGGCGACCGCCTGACCGCCGGCCGCAACGATTTCGTTGACTACCTGCTGGGCCGGGCCAGCATCGCCACCGGAGCCCTCCAGACTTACGCCAATATCGTTCACCACCACTTTCGCGCCGGCAGCAGCCATGCCCAGAGCGATGCCGCGCCCGATGCCTCCGCCGGCACCCGTGACCACCACCACTTTGTTCTTGAGGAATTCCGACATAACGATCTCCTGTAAGTTTTTCTGACCGGAATCAGGATGGAAGCCCCGTGCGCGTCGCCTGGCCGGCCGCGTGCGAGCCGGCCCGCCTGGGCAAGGCGTCGGTCGGGGTCATGCCCCCGGTCTGTCTCCGTCTCGTGTTTTCAGGTGGCGCCTGGATTGAACGTGCAATCGGCCAGGCAGCCAATCAGGCAAGTTTAGCGCTGAAAGCCGTTCATGCGCAGTGTCGGCTGACGTGAACCGATGGGCTGCCTGCATGCTGCAGCCAGATGTCACCGTGAAGGGACGCATGAAAACATGTCGCGCTGTTCGGCAACGAAAGGGGCAGGGGTACCCGGGCGGGCCGGGGCACCCTTGCCCGGATGCCTGGGTTCAGGTGCCGCTGCGGCGGTTGCCCGGAATCAGCTTGAAGGTGCCGCGTGCGATGACGATCTGCCTGCCGGTGGCAGCATCGAGGATGATGCCATCGCAGAAGGCGATCGAGCGCCCGCGACGGACGCACCGTGCCTCGATGACGATGTCACCTCTGGCCGACTCCATGAAATGTGTTGACATTTCGATGGTCGCCACACCGTATTCGGTGGGTGCATGCGAACGCGCCGCGGCACTCATGGTGAAGTCCAGCACGCTCATCATCGTGCCGCCATGCATTTCGCCGCGGCTGTTGACGAGTTCGCAGCGGATGGGAAGGAACGTGCGGCAGAAGTCTTCCGCCAGCAACTGCGGCTGCAGGCCCACGAACTCCATGTAGGGAATCGAAATGCCGAAGTAATCAACGTTGCTTCCTGCTGAACTCATGATCGTTCGTATGCTGGTTGAGGGTCAGTCTTCCGGCCGCATGTGAGGGAAGAGGATGACGTCACGGATGCTGGGGTTGTTGGTGAGCAACATCACGAGGCGATCAATGCCGATGCCGCAGCCCCCTGTGGGAGGCATGCCGTACTCCAGCGCGCGGATGTAGTCGGCGTCGTAGTACATGGCTTCTTCGTCGCCCGCCTCTTTGGCTTCGACCTGCTTGCGGAACCGTTCGGCCTGGTCCTCCGGATCGTTGAGCTCGGAGAACCCGTTGGCCACCTCGCGTCCGGTAATGAACAGTTCGAAACGCTCGGTAATGCCGGGGCGGGCATCGGAAGCGCGTGCCAGCGGCGACACTTCCACCGGATAGTCCATGATGAAGGTGGGATGCCACAGCTGCGCCTCGACCGTCTCTTCGAACAGTGCCAGCTGAAGCGCGCCAGGGCCCGCGTGGGTGAAGTTCGGCGCTGTCAGGTCGACGCCCAGTCGTGCCAGCTCGTTGCGCAGGAAGGCCTCGTCGTTCAGCTGCTGTGCGTTGTACTGCGGCGCATACTTCAGGATGGCATCGACGATGGTGAGCCGGTCAAACGGTTGTGACAGATCCAGTGTACGGCCCTGATACTCGAAGATGAGGGTGCCGTTGATCTCGGCGGCAATGCGGCGCAGCAGGGTCTCGGTGAAGTTCATCAGCCACTGGTAGTCGACATAGGCCGCATAGAACTCCATCATGGTGAATTCAGGGTTGTGCCGCGGGCTCAGACCTTCATTGCGGAAGCTGCGGTTGATCTCGAACACACGTTCGAAACCGCCGACGATCAGGCGCTTGAGATACAGCTCGGGCGCGATGCGCAGGTACATGTCCATGTCGAGCGCGTTGTGGTGCGTCACGAACGGCTTCGCCGCGGCTCCTCCGGGGATGGGGTGGAGCATGGGTGTTTCGACTTCGAGGAACCCGGCTTCCATCATGGCATTGCGCATGGCGCTGATGATTCGGCTGCGCTTGATGAAGGTCTCCCGGGTTGCTTCCGTCATGATCAGGTCGACGTAGCGTTGCCGGTAGCGCAGTTCCTGGTCGGCCAGGCCGTGGAACTTGTCGGGTAGCGGTCGCAAGGATTTCACCAGCAGGCGCGCGCTGGTCGCGTGGACGGTGAGCTCGCCCTTGTTGGTCTTGAATAAGGTGCCTTCAATTGCCAGGATGTCGCCGATGTCCCAGTGCTTGAATGCATTGTAGGTATCTTCACCCAGCGTGCCGCAGTCGAAGAAGATCTGGATGCGGCCGGTGGCATCCTGCAGGGTGGCGAAGCTCGCCTTGCCCATGACGCGCTTGAGCATCATGCGCCCCGCCACCTTCACCGCAATGGCCGCTGCGCTCAGGGCTTCGTGTGTTTGTGCGTCGTAGCGCTCGTGCAGCTCGGCTGCACGCGCATCCGGCGTAAAGTCGTTGGGGAAGGCCACGCCCTGCTCGCGCAGTCTGGCAAGTTTCGCACGACGTTCGGCGATCAGGCGGTTCTCGTCCTGTGCGCCCGACGTTTCAATAGGGGGATTCGTCATCTTGGTTCAAACGCCCTGCTTGAGGCTGGCTTCAATGAAAGCATCGAGATCGCCGTCCAGCACCTTCTGCGTGTTGGAAATCTCGACGTTGGTACGCAAATCCTTGATGCGGCTCTGATCCAGAACGTACGAGCGAATCTGGTGACCCCAGCCGACGTCGGTCTTGGATTCTTCCATCTTCTGCTGCTCGGCCATGCGCTTGCGCAACTCGAGCTCGTACAGCCGCGATTTGAGCATCTGCATGGCTTCAGCCCGGTTGCGATGCTGCGACCGGTCGTTCTGGCACTGCACCACGATGCCGGTAGGCAGGTGGGTAATGCGTACCGCCGAGTCGGTACGGTTCACGTGCTGTCCGCCCGCGCCGCTGGCACGGTAGGTATCGATGCGCAGATCGGCTGGATTGATCTCGATTTCGATCGAATCGTCGACTTCCGGGTATACGAAGACGCTCGCGAACGAGGTGTGGCGGCCCCCTGACGAGTCGAAGGGGCTCTTGCGCACCAGTCGGTGCACGCCGGTTTCCGTACGCAGGTAGCCGTAGGCGTACTCGCCCTCCACCTTGATGGTGGCCGATTTGATGCCCGCGACTTCGCCTTCCGAGACCTCCAGCACTTCGGCCTTGAACCCCTTGCGTTCGCAGTAGCGCAAATACTGACGCAGCAGCATGGAGGCCCAGTCCTGAGCTTCGGTTCCCCCGGCACCTGCCTGGATATCAAGGAAGCAGTTGAGCGGGTCGGCGGGGTTGGAAAACATGCGGCGGAACTCGAGCGCTTCAAGCTGCTCGCGCAGCGGTTCCAGGTCGGCTTCGATGGCCTGGAGGGTGGCATCATCGTTGTCGGCCGAGGCCAGCTCGAACAGTTCGCGGGCATCCAGCAGCCCGCGGTGCAGCTCTTCCAGCGTGAGTACGACGGTTTCGAGACTCTTCTTCTCGCGCCCTAGCTCTTGCGCCCGCTGGGGATCGTTCCAGATGTCAGGGTCTTCGAGCTCGGCGTTGACGACCTGCAGGCGCTCAGATTTCTGAGCGTAGTCAAAGATAGCTCCGTAGTGCGCGTTCGCGCTCGAGGTAATCTTCGATGTGCTGTTCGATCTGGTTGCGGCGTTCTGCGTCCATGAATACTCCTGGGAAATGCTCGAAATGGGGTGGGATGTACCAATTTTACCGGCAGTTCGGGGTCAGGCGGTTTCGGCGTGCTCAAGCACCAGCTGCAGCGCGACCATGTTGTTCCACATGTTGGTTTCCAGGCGGTAGGCGGCCCGGATCGCAGCAGGTACCGGCTCGCTGCGGCCGAACCAGATTGCGTCGAAACGTTGCCCGCTGCGCTCGAGCAACAGCTTGAGGTGCTTGCCACCGACAAGCCGCTGGTGCCGGACTTCGAATTCGTCCAGGAACAGGGGTGCGGGGAACCCCGCACCCCACACTTCCTGCGCAAGCATGCCGGCCACGTTGACGTTCGCGTAGCCGGGTTCGAGCGATCCGTCGGTTTCGAGCAAGGGGATGAACTCGGACCGACCGGTAAGTTCGCGTACGGCCGCGTCGAACGCGGACACGAAGCGTTCGAAGTCGCATTCGCGCAGGGTCAGACCGGCGGCCATGGCGTGCCCCCCGAACTTCGGGATCAGACCAGGGGAGCGCTTGGCGACGAGATCGAGCGCATCACGCAGGTGGACGTCGGGAATCGAGCGTCCGGAACCGCGGATCTCGCCCTGGTCGGCGGGGGCAAACGCCAGCACGGGCCGCCAGAATTTCTCCTTCAGGCGCGACGCCACCAGCCCCACCACGCCCTGGTGCCAGCCAGGATCATAGACGCACAGGCTTGCCTGTGTGCTTGCGCTGATGGTTTCGCAGGCCTTGAGTGCCTGTTCGTGCATCACGCTTTCGATCTCGCGTCGCTCGCGATTGATGGTGTCGAGCTCGCGTGCGAGGCGCAGGGCCTCGTCGTAGTCGTCGGTGAGCAGACAGCGGATACCCAGACCCATGTCGGCCAGGCGCCCCGCGGCGTTGATGCGCGGCCCGAGTGCGAAGCCAAGGTCAAAGGTAGTGGCATTGCGAGGCTCGCGTCCGGCGACGGCGAAGAGGGCGCGGATACCGGGCTGCATGCGGCCGGCGCGGATGCGCTGCAGGCCCTGGGTAACGAGAATCCGGTTGTTGGAATCGAGCTTCACCACATCAGCCACCGTGCCGAGTGCGACCAGGTCGGCCAGCTCGTTGAGACGGGGCTCGCCACCGGGCGGGAAATGGCCACGGCGGCGCAGCTCGGCGCGCACTCCCAGCATGAGGTAGAAAATCACCCCCACCCCCGCGAGGTTTTTCGACGGGAAGCCGCACCCGGGCTGATTCGGATTGACGATTGCGATGGCATCAGGCAGGCGCTCTCCGGGGAGGTGGTGGTCAGTCACGAGGACCTCCATGCCACACGCGCGCGCCGCGGCCACGCCGTCGACGCTGGCAATGCCGTTGTCGACGGTGATGATCAGGTCCGGCTTGCCGGCCGGGTGGTTGCGTGCAAGTTCCACCACCTCTGGCGATAGTCCGTAGCCGGTTTCGAACCGGTTGGGTACCAGGAAATGCACGTCTGCACCCATCGCCCGCAGCGCGCGCATGCCGACCGCGCAGGCCGTGGCGCCGTCGCAGTCGTAGTCGGCCACGATCAGCAAGCGCGCCCGGCTCTGGATGGCATCGGCCAGCACAGCGGCGGCAGCCTCGCATTGCGTCAGGCGTTGGGGCGGCAGCATGGCTTCCCAGCGTGTGCTGGTCTCGTCGGGGTGTGCCACCCCGCGGGCGGCCCACAATCGTGCCAGCAGGGGATGGATACCGGCAGCCTCGAGTCTGCGGGCAGTGTCAAACGGACTGGGGCGAACTGCAAGGCGAGGCGGGGGCAAGTCTGAACTCCTTTCTGTACTCCAACATGGCGGACGGACGGGATCTTCCGTTTCGGGGCCAGGGGCGGATGGGCCGGCGTGGCCGCACGGTGCGTCAGTCGGGCCGCTCCGGCGGTCGGCGCACCGGGGGCGCCCACCAGTGCTTCCATGCGCCGCGTCGGCGCGGCAGCCAGCGTTGCCAGAATCGAGGAGTGCGGACCTCCAGGGTCGCAACCTGGCGCTCGCCGGTTACTACCACGGTGAGCGACCCGAGCTCACCGCGCTCGAGCTTTACCTGCAGCGGCTGGAAATACTGCGCCTCCAGCGTCGCCAGGGCCTTCAGCCAGCCAGCCCAATCGCCGTGGCGAAAGGGCAGCTCCAGTTCAGGTGCAATCGATAGCTCATCGTGCGCTGCCGGCACCGGTTCATGAAAATCGGCGTACCGGCCGCCGCCATGCAGCCACACGCCGTTCACCGGCAGCAGGCCATGGTCGATACGATGCTGGTTGACCGGGTGGTCGTGCCAGACCATCTGTATGGCATTCAGTGTCCGGCGCCAGGGGCGGGCCTGCGGCTGCTGGGGCCACCACGGATCGACATCCTGTCCGATCATGGCTTCCAATGTGGGAGCGTACGGCAGCACGTCGTCCGGCAAATGCACTTTGAGATTGTTACCGGGCAAAGGTTCGACGCGGATACCGGCTTCCACGAATTCGGGGCGTACCGCGTCCAGCAAAGCGTGGAATTCGTCCTCAGTCAGTCCCAGCAGTTCAGGCGCTACCAGGGCGACCCCACGTTCCGAAACGGCGAAATGCACGAAGTGCGCGAGCCAGACAGCGGCATGTGGCTCGGTGTGCTGCGCGCTGGCCTGGAGTACCGCCCACCCGCTGCCCAGGGGCACGCCGTTGGCCGGCTGGTAGCCTGCGTGCCGCAGGCGCCATGCCTGGTAGGGCGTACAGAAAATTTCTGCAGGCTCGCAGTCTTCGAGCCGGGCAGTGGCGCTCTCGAACCAGCGCAGCAGGGTAGGGGCATGCCTACCCAGCTGGTCCGCCAGTGCGGAGGCGATCGCTGCGGGCGGCAAACCGTAGGGAAGAACCAGAGTCATGGTGTGGAATTTTAGGCCGGTTCGGCGGGGTACAGGAGATCCGGCCCGGCGCGGCGCCATTCATGTTGTTGCATGCCCGCGCCCGCCCGTGCTGTGCAGCGGGCTTTTGCTCCCGGGCAGGTACCAACCTCTGCCATAATGAGCGGGTGAAAACGAATTACGAACTCTGGATAGGCTGGCGCTATACCCGCGCCGGAGGTGGTCGCCGACGCGACCGTTTTTTGTCGTTCATCTCGGCTTCGTCCATGGTGGGCATCGCCCTGGGGGTGGCTGCCCTGATCATTGTCCTGTCGGTCATGAATGGCTTCCAGAAGGAAGTGCGTGACCGGATGTTGTCCGTGTTGCCGCATATCGAGATCTTCGCGCCCGGCACGCGGGCGCTGGAACAGTGGCAGCAGATCGTGGCCGCAGCCGAGCGGCATCCTGCCGTCGAGGCCGGGGCCCCCTACGTATCGGCGCAGGCCATGCTTGCGCGCGACCGGGTGCTGCGCGGCGTACAGGTCAACGGCATCGACCCCGCCGCCGAGCCCGGCGTCTCCGATGTGGCAGGCCAGATGGTCTCCGGGTCGCTGGAGCGTCTGGCGCCCGGATCGTACGGCATTGTCCTGGGGCAGAACCTCGCCAACGCGCTTGGTGTGGGGGCAGGCGATCCGGTCTTGCTCATGGCGCCCCAGGGCACGGTGAGTCCCGCCGGGTTTTCGCCGCGCATGCGCCAGTTCACGGTGGTTGGCATATTCTCGTCGGGGCATTACGAGTACGATTCGGGGCTGGCCTTCGTCAACGTCGACGATGCCGCACGGCTTTTTCGTGACAGCGCGGGGGCGGGCGTCCGGCTGCGCATCCGGAACATGCTCGACGCGCCGCAGGTAGCGGTGGAGCTGGCACGCATGCTGCCGTCCGGGCTGCGCGTGGCCGACTGGTCGCTGAACAATCGCACCTGGTTTGCCGCGGTACAAACCGAGAAGCGCATGATGTTCCTCATCCTGGCGCTGATCGTTGCGGTTGCGGCCTTCAATTTGCTGTCGTCGCTGGTCATGGCGGTCAACGACAAGCAGTCAGACATCGCCATCCTGCGTACCCTGGGTGCGTCGCCCTCGTCAGTGGCGCGCATCTTCGTCATCCAGGGGGCGCTCATCGGCCTGATCGGTACCGCGGTCGGCGTGGCGTTCGGCACGCTGGTCGCGTTCAACGTGAACGCCATCGTGACTTTCATCGAGAACCTGTTCGGCGTGCAGTTCCTGCCGCCACAGATCTATTTCATTACCCAGATGCCCTCCGATCCGCGTCTTTCGGACATCGCCACCATTGCGATCACCTCGTTCGTGCTGTCGTTGACTGCAACACTGTATCCGAGCTGGCGCGCTTCGCGCCTGCAGCCCGCCCAGGTTCTGCGCCATGACTGAGCCGGTCATCCGTGCGCGCGGAATCGAGCGCAGTTATGAAGAGGGCGGCCGCACCGTGCATGTCCTGCGCGGCGTCGATCTCGACGTGCATGCTGGTGAAATGGTGGCGATCGTAGGTGCGTCGGGCTCGGGAAAGAGCACACTGTTGCACGTGCTGGGCCTGCTCGACCTGCCCAACCGGGGCGAGCTCCATGTGGTCGGCCACGACACGGCCGGCCTGCGCGAGGCGGAGAGGGCCCGGCTGCGCAATCGGCATCTCGGGTTCGTGTACCAGTTTCACCACCTGTTGCCTGAGTTCAGCGCGCTCGACAACGCCGCCATGCCTCTGATCGTGCGCAGGCTGCCCCGGTCTGAAGCGCGAGCCGAGGCGCGCGTCATGCTCGAGCGTGTAGGGCTGGCGGAACGTGCGGCGCATCTTCCCGGCCAACTGTCGGGCGGGGAACGGCAGCGCGTGGCGCTGGCGCGTGCGCTGGTCACCCGGCCCGAGGTTGTCCTGGCCGATGAGCCGACGGGCAACCTCGATCGTCATACCGCGCGCGATGTCTTCCAGCTCTTGCAGGAGATCAACCAGACGATGCGCACGGCCTTCGTCATCGTTACGCACGATCTCGAGCTGGCAGCGCATGCACACCGTCGGTACGCGATGCGTGACGGCGTGTTGAGTGCCGAATGAGTTGGCGCAGGCGGGTCGGAGGGTCGCACCGGGTGCGCTCTGCGGCCTCCCACAGGGGCATGGCCGCAGTGCGAACACCACGGCGCAAGCCAGCGGTACGTGTCAGTTGACGCTGGCGGAAGCCTCTGAGCGACCTGCGTTGTCGCCAGGTTCGGCTTCGTCGTCGTTGCGGAATCGCTGGAAGAGTGTGGCGGCAATCGGGCCGGTAATGTTGTGCCACACGCTGAAAATGGCGCTGGGCACCGCCGCGAGCGGATTGAAGTGTGCCATGGCGAGCGCTGCGCCCAGACCCGAGTTCTGCATGCCCACCTCGATGGAGATGGCTTTACGCTGGGAGACCGGCAGCTTGAGCGTCTTGGCCACCAGATAGCCCAGGATGAGCCCCAGGCCGTTATGCAGGATCACCACGCCGAAGATGGTCAGGCCGGCAGAGGCAATGCTTTTCTGGCTGCCTGCCACCACGGCCGCGACGATGGCAACGATGGCCACCACCGACACCAGCGGCAGGACGTTGACGAACAGCCTGACACGCTGGCCCAGCATGGACTGCACGATCAGACCCAGTACGATGGGCAGGACCACGACCTTGACGATCGACCAGAACATGGCCATCGCGCTCACTTCCAGCCAGGCGCTGGCAAGCAGGTAGATGAGGGCAGGCGTGACCACCGGGGCGAGCAGGGTGGTCACCGACGTAATGGTCACAGAAAGCGCGACATCGCCCCTGGCCAGATAGGTCATGACATTGGACGCGGTGCCGCCGGGGCAGCATCCGACCAGGATCACGCCGATGGCGATCTCGGGCGGCAGGGCCAACAGCCTGCACAGCAGCCAGGCCAGGCCGGGCATGATGATGAACTGGGCGAGCACGCCGATCAGCACCGTACCCGGACGGCGCCCGACCTCGGCGAAATCCTGTTTCGACAGGGTCAGTCCCATGCCGAACATCACGATGCCCAGCAGGGTAACGACGTGCGGGCCAATCCAGCGGAAGGTGTCGGGAAAGTAGAAGGCAAGGACAGCGAACAGAAGAGTCCAGAGCGCGAATGTCTTGCCAATGAACTGACTCAGGCGTGCGAGGGCCTGCATGATGAGAACCTTGATCGTGAGGGGAAACTGGGGTTGACAGCGCGTGAGCGAACCGCGCTGGCGTTGGAAGCGGTGCAGCCGTACCGAACGGGGTAGCTGTCAGTGGGGTGGAGCGCCATGAGTAGCCATGGGCTAGCGACAAAGCGTCATTTTACTGTCAGAATTGGCGCGCGCTGGCAGGGCGGCACGAAAAACGGCCCGGGTGCGTGCCCCGTGCGCAACACATCGCCGGGCGGCAGTGGGTCCAGGAAATGCGAGGTGTCAGGAGTTGTTTCAGGTCAATGCATGGATGATCATGGACGTTATCATGGTCCACGTGTCTGGGAAGTGCCGGCCAACATGCGTGCCGGCCCGGTCCGCGTACCGGTGCAGCCTGAGGTAGCAGGTACATGCTCATCGATACGCATTGCCATCTCGATGCGAACGAGTTCGATGTCGATCGCCCCGCGGTCATCGCCGCGATGCACGCTGCGGGTGTCGCTGGCGTGGTCATTCCCGCAGTCGCACCGGCGAATTTCTCTGCGGTGCGTGAACTGGCGCATTCCATTCCGGGGGGTGCATATGCACTGGGAATCCACCCGCTCTACATCGCACAGGCCGATGGCGAAGCAGTGGCCATGCTGCGCAAGGCGGTCGAAACGGCGCTCGACGACCCCCGTTTCGTCGCTGTCGGTGAAATCGGACTCGACCTTTTTGTGCCGGAGCTCGCGCAGGGTGAGAACCTGGAACGACAACAGCAGCTGTTTGTCGAACAACTGAAGCTTGCCGCCGAGTTTGAGCTGCCGGTCATCCTGCACGTGCGGCGTGCACAGGACCTCATCCTGAAGCACTTGCGGCGCGTGCGCGTACCGGGAGGCATTGCCCACGCGTTCAACGGCAGCCTGCAGCAGGCTGAAATGTTCGTGAAACTGGGCATGGCGCTGGGCATTGGGGGGGCGATGACCTACGCGCGTGCGCGCCAGATTCGCCGCATTGCATGTGCGTTCGATCCATCGCAGTTGGTGCTCGAAACCGACGCGCCCGACATTCCGCCCGCGTGGCTCGAACCGCGTGCACGTAATACGCCGGCCGAAGTGGCCGGCGTGGCGCGGGCACTGGCGGAATTGCGGGGTGAATCAGAAGATGCGGTCATCCGCGCCACCGGTACCACCGCAATGCGCGTTCTGCCGCGCTTGCGCTGCATAGTGCACCCATGAACCCGGAGGAGGGAGGGGGCAAGCGCCCGCGCTTGTGAGCAGGGCGTTTTGCGTGTATGTTTACGTAAGTGATTGATTTTCTTATAGGTTTCTTAGATTAACTTATACTTTTTGGTAATTTGCATGGCTGCCTTCAATACCGAGCGCGTGCTGAGCGTGCATCACTGGAACGACACGCTGTTCAGTTTCAAGACTACCCGCGACCCGTCACTGCGCTTCACGAACGGACACTTCGTCATGATTGGGCTGGAAGTCGACGGAAAGCCGCTGATGCGCGCGTACAGCATTGCCAGCGCGAACTACGAAGAGAACCTCGAGTTTCTCAGCATCAAGGTGCCCGACGGCCCGCTCACTTCGCGCCTGCAGCACATCAAGGAAGGCGACACCATACTGGTCAGCCGCAAGCCGGTAGGTACGCTGGTAGTCGACGACCTGCGCCCGGGCAAGCACCTGTACATGCTGGCGACCGGCACGGGCCTCGCGCCGTTCATGTCCATCGTGAAAGATCCCGAAGTGTACGAACGCTTCGAGAAGGTCATCCTGGTGCACGGCGTGCGCTGGGTCAGCGAGCTCGCGTACTCCGATTACCTGCAGAACGAGCTGCCCAACAATGAGTATTTCGGCGAGCTGGTGAGCGAGAAGTTCATCTACTATCCCACGGTCACGCGCGAACCGTTCCGTAACCAGGGGCGCATTACCAGTCTCATCGAGAGCGGCAAGCTGGCCACAGACCTCGGCCTGCCCGAACTCAATCCCGAGACCGATCGCGTCATGCTGTGTGGCAGTCCGCACATGCTGGCTGACCTCAGCGAGCTGCTCAACAAGCGCGGGTTCCAGATCTCCCCCGGAGTCGGCCAGCCCGGCGACTACGTCATCGAGCGTGCGTTCGTCGAGAAGTGATTTCCCGGGCCCTGGTCTGCCGGGCGGACGCGGCAGACTTGGGCCGGACGGGTGGGGCGGATTACACTACGCTATTTCCTTAGTCATCTGTCCCACAATCCGTTCATCCCATGACCACCATCCGTGCGGACGATCTCGTCCAGTCGATTGCAGACGCCGTCCAGTTCATCAGCTATTACCATCCTGCCGATTACATCCGGCATCTGGCCCAGGCCTACGAGCGGGAACAGAACCCCGCTGCCCGCGACGCCATCGCGCAGATCCTCACCAATTCCCGCATGTGTGCCGAAGGGCATCGCCCCATCTGCCAGGATACGGGTGTCGTCAACGTATTCCTGAAGGTGGGCATGAACGTGCGCTTCGAGCCCAGCAACGTGTCGCTGCAGGAGCTCTGTGACGAAGGCGTCCGGCGCGGTTACCTCGATCCCTCCAACCCGCTGCGCGCTTCCATCGTGGGCGATCCGATCTTCGAACGTCGCAACACGCGCGACAACACGCCCTGCGTGCTCCATGTCGAACTCGTGCCGGGCGATACCGTCGATGTCCAGGTGGCAGCCAAGGGTGGCGGCTCCGAGAACAAGACGAAGTTCGCCATGCTGAACCCTGGCGATTCCATCGTCGACTGGGTGCTCGAGCAGATTCCCAAGATGGGCGCCGGCTGGTGCCCGCCCGGGATGCTGGGCATCGGTGTGGGCGGTACCGCCGAGAAGGCCATGCTCATGGCCAAGGAGGCGCTCATGGAAGACATCGACATGTCGGAGCTCCTGGCGCGCGGGCCCCGGAACAAGACAGAAGAGCTGCGTATCGAGCTGTACGAGAAGATCAATGCCCTCGGAATCGGTGCGCAGGGTCTGGGCGGGCTTACCACCGTCCTCGACGTCAAGATCAGGACCTGGCCTACCCATGCGGCCTCCAAACCCATCGCCATGATCCCGAACTGCGCGGCGACGCGGCACGTGCACTTCCAGCTCGATGGCAGCGGTCCCGCGCGCCTGCAACCGCCCAGCCTCGAAGACTGGCCGAAGATCGACTGGGCACCCGACTACGAGAACTCGCGCCGGGTCAACCTCGATACGTTGACGCGCGAAGAAGTGCAATCGTGGAAGCCGGGTCAGCGCCTGCTTCTTTCGGGCAAGCTGCTTACCGGACGCGACGCAGCTCACATTCGCATGCGCAAGCTCATCGAAGCCGGCGAGAAGCCGCCGGTTGACTTTACCAACCGGGTCATCTATTACGTAGGTCCGGTCGACGCGGTACGCGATGAGGCGGTCGGTCCGGCTGGTCCTACCACGGCTACCCGCATGGACGGCTTCACCGACATGATGCTTGAGCACACGGGTCTGTTGGCCATGGTCGGCAAGGCCGAACGCGGGCCGGTGGCCATCGACGCCATCCGCCGTCATGGCGCGGCCTACCTCATGGCAGTCGGTGGGGCTGCCTACCTCGTGTCGCGCGCCATCCGCTCCGCGCGGGTGATCGCGTTCGAAGACCTCGGCATGGAAGCCATCCACGAATTCGAAGTACAGGACATGCCGGTCACGGTGGCCGTCGATGCGCGCGGCGAGTCGGTCCATGAGACGGGTCCGCGCACGTGGCGTGTTCACATCGAATCGCTGAAGCAAAATTCCTAGGCCCTATGCGCCTGGCTTCAAGAACAGGAGAGAACCTTGGACGCCTATATTTGTGATGCAGTCCGCACCCCCATCGGTCGTTACGGTGGAGCCTTGTCGTCGATTCGCACCGATGACCTGGCCGCGATCCCGCTGAAGGCCTTGATGGAGCGCAACCCGTCGGTCGACTGGGGCGCGGTGGACGATGTCGTGTACGGCTGTGCCAACCAGGCGGGGGAAGACAACCGCAATGTGGCGCGCATGGCACTGCTGCTGGCCGGATTGCCCATGCAGGTGCCTGGCAGCACGGTCAACCGTCTGTGCGGTTCCAGCCTCGACGCCCTGGCGGTGGTGGCGCGTGCGATCAAGTCGGGAGAGATTTCGCTGGCCATAGCCGGCGGAGTGGAAAGCATGAGCCGCGCTCCTTTCGTCATGGGCAAGGCGGAAACGGCATTCTCGCGCACGGCCCGCATCGAAGACACCACCATCGGCTGGCGCTTCGTGAACCCGGCCTTCCATGCCCGGTTCGGTACCGACTCCATGCCCGAGACGGCCGAGAACGTGGCCGAGCAATTCAACATCAGCCGGGCTGACCAGGACGCCTTCGCTTTGCGCAGCCAGCAACGTTGGGCGCGCGCGCACGAAAGCGGTTTCTTCGCCAACGAAATCATTCCGGTCACCATTCCCCAGCGCAAGGGCGATCCGATCGTCGTCAATACCGATGAACATCCCCGGCCCGGCACCACCCTGGAAGCCCTGGCGAAGCTGAAGGGTGTGGTGAAGCCCGATGGCACCGTTACGGCGGGTAACGCCTCCGGCGTGAACGATGGTTCGGCGGCTCTGCTGGTCGCATCCGAAGAAGCCGTCAAGCGCTTCGGCCTCACGCCGCGCGCACGCGTGGTGGCCGCGGCGGTGGCAGGGGTTGAACCACGCATCATGGGTATCGGCCCCATTCCGGCAAGCCGCAAGGTGCTGGCCAAGGCGGGGCTCAGCATCGACCAGATGGACGTCATTGAGCTGAACGAAGCCTTTGCTGCCCAGGCGCTGGCCGTGACGCGTGATCTCGGCCTGGCTGATGATGACGAGCGCGTCAACCCCAACGGTGGTGCGATTGCCATCGGCCATCCGCTGGGTGCCTCCGGGGCACGTCTGGCCACCACGGCGACCTACCAGCTGCACGCGACGGGCGGGCGGTATGCCCTGTGCACGATGTGCATCGGCGTGGGGCAGGGCATTGCCGTGATCCTCGAGCGCGTCTGACGCGTCCGTCGAGTCCGCACCAACAACAACGGCACCGCAAGGTGCCGTTGTTGTTCCTGGCGTACTACGGCGCGTGCGCATGGACACGCGCGGTCGGGGTGTGCGATGCGCCTAGTGG
>CALAGD010000059.1 GCA_937891425.1 uncultured Pigmentiphaga sp. | reverse complement strand
GCCTGCGCTGGTAAGTCCGGCGCGCGGAGTCATCACCCATCCGTTCCGGCCGGCGAATTGCTGCGCCGCCACCAAGGGCAGATCGAATTGACCGACATCGGCAGCCGGTTGCTGCAGCGGGCGCAAGCGATGCTCGGCCTGGCCGAAACGATGCGGCAGGAAGCGCTCGACGCCCGCGGCATGAAACAGGGCACCTTGCGCATCGGGTCATTCGGCCCGACGGCGACAATGCGCCTGTTGCCGGCCATTCTGGATATTTACCGCGACGCCTATCCCGGCATTGCCGTGCATGTGGACGAAGGGCCGGACAGACAGGTCGTGCAATGGATCCTGGAGCGGCGGGTCGATGTGGGATTTGTCGTCTTGCCCGACGAGCGCTTTGACACCTATCCCCTGATCGAGGATCAGATGGTAGTACTGCTTCCCGACGCGCACCCCCTGGCGCGCAAGGATTCGGTCAGCCTCAAGGAGCTATGCGGCCTTCCTTTCGTACTGTCGGGAGCCGGCTCGGCGGAAATCGTGAACCGGCTGTTTCTGTCGGCCAGGCTGCAACCGGACATCCGTTACCGGACGTCCCAATTGCTCAGCACCCTGGACGTCGTGGCACGAGGAGACGCTGTCACCATCGTCGCGGAATCGTCGCTGCCTCTGTCGGATGAGCCGCGTTACGTAGTGCGACCGTTGAATCCGCCGGCAGGACGCCGCGTCGGACTCGCCGTGGTCGATGCGCACCAACTGTCCCCCGCGGCCAAGGCTTTCATCCAGCTGGCATCGTCACGTCCATGGCTGGAAAGCCCCGACCGGGGGCGTAATACATCAAGCCGCCTGCATCTGCCGGGCGGATAAGCGCGCGCGTCGTTTCCGTTCCCAGATCACGATGCCCGTGATCGACAGTATCACGACGAGCACGCCCATCAGCGACATCATGATGCGCCCGGGCAGCCCGAGGATGCGGCCCGAATGCAGGGGCAGTTGCAGCTGCACGAACACATCCGCCGCAGTGCCGTGCCAGGGACGGTGCGTGCCCAGCACCTCGCCGGTGTCCGAACTGACATAGATGTTGGACAGGCCCATGCCCATCGCGCCCATTTCGTCGGCCGGATCGAAGAAGGACACGTTGTAGAACGGATAGTCGCCGCCGTACCAGATGCCGGCCGGCGCGTACTCGAAACCACGGCGCTTGCCTTCCTCGCGCGCGATCTCGATGGCTTTGGCGAACGAAATCTTCGGCTCGATGAAACTGCCGTAAGGCGCCGGCTTGAGCGTCTCGTAAGGGCCGGGCGTGGTGGTGGAGACCATGCTCATCAACGGGTAGAACACCTCGCGGTACAGGTTCAGCGAGAAGGAGGTGAAGGCCACGACCAGAACCAGCCCCCAGATCCACAACCCGCCGGCACGGTGCAGGTCGAAATTGAGTTTGTAGCCGCCTGCACGCCAACGCAGCAGCCAGGAGGGTTTCCAGCGGCTGAACCAGTTCTTCACCGTCGCCCTGGCAGAGGTCCGCTTCGGCGGGAAGGTCAGGTACATCGCGACGAAGCTGTCGAGGAACCACATCAGGGCGATGCCGCCCATCAGCCAGTATCCCCAACGATCCGAGCCCATGAAGGGCGGAATGTGCAGGCTCTCATGCAGATGGCGCAGCCAGGGCATGAGGTTGCGCTTGCTGAGCGAGATGCTGTGCGAGTCCCGGTGCCCGGTAATCTGCGCCGTCACCGGGTCCACGAAGACACTGTCGTAATCCAGCGCGTAGGGCTTGCCGGTCGAAGGATCGACGCGCGGGCGCACCAAGAAGGAGGCCGCATGGCCTTCTTCCAGTCCCAGGGTCATGTAGCTAACCTCGACACGCGGATCGGCCGCCTCGACGACGGCGGCGAGTTCCACCGGGTCTTTCAGCGGACCGCGTCCCGGGGTATGCATGATGTCGGCGTTGAGCCACTCGTCGATTTCGTGATCCCACGAAATGATCGCGCCGGTGGCGCCGGCGACGATCAGGAAGAGGGCGATGGACAACCCGATCCAGCGATGGACAACCGTCCAGAATGCACGCATGGTCATCCCGTCAGAAGTCCATCGATGCGCTGATGGTGAAGGTGCGCGGGGTGGACTGGACCAGGTAGTTCGAGCCGGGGTAGCCGCCCACCGAGGCCCAGTACTTGCGGTCAAACAGGTTGTCGACACGGGCGCGCAAGGTCAACAGGCGGTTGTTGCCCAGGTCCATCAGGTAGCGGGCACCGATGTCGGTGCGGGTCCATGAGGGGACTTCCAGCGTGTTGGCGGCATCGGCGTACTGGCTGGAGGTATGGATCACACGGGCGTTGAGTGCGAGGCCGGTCATGCCCGGTACATCCCATTCGGCGCCGAGGTTGAGCAGGCGCTTGGGTACGCCGATGACGTCCTTGCCTTCGTTCAGGCTGCCTTGCGTGTCCTTCTGTTCAGCCTCGGTGAAAGTTGCCCCGGCCAGCAGGCGCAACCCCTTCATCGGTTGACCGTACAGCGACAGCTCCAGACCGCGATTGCGTTGTGTACCGTATTGGCCGAATACCTGGTTTTCCACATAGCTGATCGGTTTGTCGGTCGTGTAGAGGGCGGCGGTCGCACCGATGTTCTTGCCGTCCCACTTCACGCCGATCTCCTTCTGTTTCGAGCGATATGGTGAAAACACCTTGCCGGCGTTCAGTACAGGAAGCCCACCGGCAGAATCCGGCGCAACGTCGCCCTTGGTGAGGGCTTCGATGTAGTTGGCGTAGGCGGAGATACCCGGTGCTGCTTTTACGACCAGACCGACCACCGGCGTGGTGGCCGACTTCTTGTAGCGGCCCGTGTTTGCGCGGGTTGCTGCATCGATGCTGTTTTGCTCGATTGTCTGGTGGCGAGCGCCAAGTGTCAGCAGTACCCGGTTTTGTGCAAACGAGAGCGTGTCGCCCAGAGCATAGCTATGGGTTTTTGTTTCATTCGTCAGCCGCGGATTGGACAGGTCACCACCGAAGAGAGTGAGATCGGGGCGTGCCGAAGGGAACGGGTTGTACAGATTGTTGGCGATGCCGAAAGCCATGCCCCAGGCGCCGCGCTCTTTGCCGGAGTAGGTAGAAGCCGATGCGATCAGTTCGTGACCAACTCTGCCGGTGGCGAACTTGTAGCGCAAGCCGAGTTCTCCGGTCGCCACATCATCCTCACGCTCGTTGTCGAAACGGGAGCTGGTCGTGTCGCCAGCCAGGTTCGTTACGGTGACGCCGGCCAGCGAATTGGATTCGCTGCTGCGGCGCAAGCCGCCGGCCGCCCATGCAGTCAGGCGATCCGTGACATCCCATTCCGCACGCACGGTGCCGAAGACATCTTCTTCGGAGGAATACGTCCAGGGTTGAGCGTAATTGGTCTTGTTGTCTGGCACACGGGGAATCCATGCATCAGGTGTCACGCTGGGACGGCCGCCTTCGAGGCGATTGTCCTGATAGCCGATGTCGCCGGAGAGACGAACGTTGCGACTACGCCAGTCGAGTCCGACGCCGATGGCTGTCAGCTCGCGGCTTTCGCCGTCAATGGCCGTGTCGCCATCGCGACGCACGGCATTCAGCCGCAACCCGGTGCTCTGGTTGGGACCGAAACGGCGCGAGATGTCGGTTGCGACAAAGGCCTGTCCCCCGGATTGAATACCGGTGCTGACCTGGGTCAGCGGCTCGTTGTCCGCGCGCTTGGGCAATAGGTTGATGGCACCACCGATACTGCTGCCTCCGGGGGCAGCACCGTTCAGGAAGGCATTCGCCCCGCGCACGATTTCCACCCGCTCGAAGAATTCGGAAGCGACGTACTGGCGCGGCAACATCCCGTACAGCCCGTTATAGCCGATGTCGTCCGAAAACACGGGGAATCCGCGCAGCAGATACACCTCCTGGAAGTTCCCGAAACCGCGTGCCTGACGCACGCCGGGATCATTCAGCAGCACATCGCCCACGCTTTGCGCTTGCTGGTCCGAGATGAATTCGCGCGTGTAGCTGGTGGTCGAGAAGGGGGTGTCCATCATGTCCTTGGTGCCGAGGATGCCGGTGCGTGCACCGCGGGCAACCTGACCGCCGGCGAAGGGAGCTGCCAGGCCTTCTGCCGAGGCATCGGCGCTGGCGCGCACGGTCACGGCTTCCAGTTGGGTTGTGGCGCTCGCTTCGGTCTGGGCGAAGGCGGGGTGATAGGCGAGAGCAATTGCAGTCGCGAGAAGTGTGGGGCGCAATGGAGACATGATTTTTTGTTAATGTTAATAAGAATGATTCGCATTTATTTTAAACGCCATGAAGATCAGGAGGCAATCCCGGGCGATGGAAGATGGAAGGAGGGGGGCGAAAACCGCGTTCCTATGCCCCCGTTTTCACCCGGCGATAGCGGTGTTTTGCGATGTGAAATGTCTCAATGCGCTGCCGCATCACTTTTTTTCACGGCGAGGATAGTCGTTTCGTATCGCAAAATGATGTTGATAACTAGTTGAAAAACAAGGAATAAATTTTCGTCTTATAGGAGACTTGAGGCTGCGCTGCGCCGCAAAATAAAACCTACGATGTCATCAACGCGTTTCTTTTTTCATCCATCCACAAAAGGAGAACGAGCATGACGACACGTGAACAGCAAATCGCCGCGCTGACCAGGGAGTGGGCTGAAAATCCCCGCTGGGCAGATCACCCGGGGCTACACCGCGGACGATGTGGTCCGTCTGCGGGGTTCGGTGCAGATCGAGCACACCCTGGCAAAGCGTGGTGCCGAAAAGCTCTGGCGCATGGTGAACACCGAGCCCTTCGTCAATGCCCTCGGCGCGCTGACGGGCAATCAGGCGATGCAGCAGGTGAAGGCTGGTCTGAAGGCGATTTACCTCTCCGGCTGGCAAGTTGCGGGCGACGCCAACCTTGCCGGCGAGATGTACCCCGACCAGTCGTTGTACCCGGCCAATTCGGTGCCGATGGTCGTCAAGCGCATCAACAACACCTTTGCCCGTGCCGACCAGATCCAGTGGTCGGAAGGCAAGGATGACATCGACTTTTTCGCGCCGATCGTGGCCGATGCGGAAGCCGGTTTCGGCGGCGTGCTCAACGCCTTTGAACTGATGAAAGCCATGATCGAAGCCGGTGCTGCGGGCGTCCACTTCGAGGATCAGCTGGCGTCGGTGAAAAAGTGCGGCCACATGGGAGGCAAGGTCCTGGTTCCCATGCGCGAAGCGGTGGAAAAGCTGAATGCGGCACGTCTGGCCGCCGACATCTGCGGCACCCCGACCATTCTCGTCGCTCGCACGGACGCGGAGGCGGCGGACCTGCTGACTTCCGACATCGATGACAACGACAAGCCTTTCTGCACCGGCGAACGCACGGTCGAAGGTTTCTTTCGTACCAAGCCGGGTATCGAGCAGGCGATCTCGCGCGGTCTGGCCTATGCGCCATATGCCGACATGATCTGGTGCGAGACCGGCAAGCCCGACCTCGACTACGCCAGGCGCTTTGCCGAAGCGATCCACGCGAAGTTCCCGGGCAAGCTGCTGGCCTACAACTGCTCGCCGAGCTTCAACTGGAAGAAGAA
>CALAGD010000058.1 GCA_937891425.1 uncultured Pigmentiphaga sp. | reverse complement strand
CAACGCAACACTCCGTAGGAATCCCCAGCCTTAAGGCCGGGGAGGATGTCAATGCCGTGCCTGAGTGCCGTAGGACTCTCCGGTCTTCAGGCCGGGGAGGATGCCAGGAGATTCACTCCATGATCAGTCCGGCCGCGCGGACCACTTCTTCCGATTCGCGGAAATCCTTCTCCAGCAGCTTCCCGAAATCTTCGGGTGTCATGATTTCCACCTCAACGCCCTGGGCATTGATCGCTTTGCGTGTTTCGTCCATCTTGAGGAGCCGATTTACCTCCTCGTTCATTTTGGCGACGATGGCCGGGTCGGTGCCCGCAGGCATGAACAGTCCGTACCAGGTGCTGACGTCGAAACCCGGGTAGCCCGATTCGGCCACCGTGGGAACGTCAGGGAGCGACGTACTGCGACGCGCCGAAGTCACCGCCAGCGGACGCAGTTTGCCTGCCTGGATCTGGCCCATCGCAGATGGCACCGACGACACCATGAGATCGATGTTGCCTGCGAGCACGTCGAGCATGGCCGGGTTGGACCCCTTGTAGGGCACGTGGCTGATGTTGATGTCGGCAGCCCGCTTGAAGGTTTCGCCGGCCAGGTGGATGGTGGTGCCGTTGCCGGGCGACCCATAAGTGATGGTACCCGGGGCGGCCTTGGCGGCTTCCACCACATCGGCCAGTGTCTTGAAGCGTGAGTCGGCGTTGGTCACGATGACGATGGGCGTGTACCCGACGTGGGCGACCGGGACCAGGTCCTTGATGGGGTCGTATGACACGTTCTTGTACAGCCAGGGACCTACGGCCAGATTGTCTTTCTGGCCCATGACCATGGAATAGCCATCGGGTTTCTCGCGTACCGCCGTGGCAATGCCTATGGTGCCGCCCGCTCCGCCCCGATTGTCAGCAATGATGTTCCAGTTGTTGTGCTCGCCGAGCTTGTTGGCGACCAGGCGGGACAGAATGTCGGTACCACCCCCCGGCGGGAAGGGAATGATGAGGCGAATGGGCTTGGCTGGATAGTCTGCGGCTTGCGCCAGGACACCGCCTGCAGCGGCGAGACATGCCAGAGCCAGCACACCGGTAGTGAAGTGCCTGCGGTTCATCTGGTTCGTTCTCCGTACTTTTCGGGTTACACAGCGACTTCGGCAGCGCTCCAGCACGGGTATTTCGGTTCGCCAGAGCTGCGCAAGCGAAAAGGCTTTCCTTGCAGCTACAAGCATACCCGGAAACGTCGATGGCGGAAGGCAGCGGCACGCCCGGACCGCGACCCTGGACTTCCAGAAAACAATGCGCGGGAGGGGACTCCCGCGCATCGATGATGACCAGAAGCGGTTCTTCAGCGATCAGTCATAGGCACTTTCTCCATGGAACGTGGTATCCAGACCGCGGCGTTCGTCGTCTTCGCTCACGCGCAGTCCAACGAGCACGTCGGCGATCTTGAACGAGATGAACGCCACAACTGCAGACCATACGATCGTGAGGAGCACGCCTTCGAGCTGGATCCAGACCTGACGCGCCATCGAATGACCTTCGATACCCACGCCACCGAGGGCCGTGGCAGCGAACACACCGGTGAGCAGGGCGCCAACGATACCGGCCACGCCGTGGATGCCGAATACATCGAGCGTATCGTCAGCACGCAGTAGCCGCTTCAGACCGGTTACGCCCCAGACGCAGATCACGCCGGAAACGATACCAATCACCAGGGCACCGACCGGACCGACGAAGCCCGCGGCAGGCGTAATTCCGACCAGGCCGGCAATCGCACCCGATGCAGCGCCGAGCATGGAGGGTTTGCCCTTGACCAGCCATTCGGTAAGCGTCCACGAGAGAATGGCGGCGGCCGGAGCAACCAGGGTGTTCATGAAGGCCAGGGTGGCGGTAGCGGAGGCGGCGAGGGCCGAACCTGCGTTGAACCCGAACCAGCCAACCCACAGCAAGGAGGCGCCAATGACCGTCATAGGCAGGTTGTGCGGCTTGATCGCTTCGCGGCCGTAGCCGATACGCGAACCGAGCATCCATGCGCCTACCAGGCCGGCGACACCTGCGTTGATGTGCACCACGGTACCACCGGCGAAGTCGAACGCACCCCATTGCGCCACCAGGCCGCTGGTCTCGTCAGACACGAACCACACCATGTGGGCGGCAGGCACGTAAGCGAACGTGAACCAGAGCAGCGTGAAGATCAGCACCGCGCTGAAGCGGACCCGTTCGGCCAGCGAGCCGACGATGAGTGCGCAGGTAATGCCGGCGAAGGTTGCCTGGAAGGCGGCGAAGCTCAGCTCGGGCACCGACCCCGACATGGCATAGCTGCCGGTTGAGGCGTCGAACAATCCGCGCAGGAAGACACTGTTGAACCCGCCGAAGAAAGGGTTGCCCTCGGTAAAGGCCAGCGAGTAGCCATAAATGAACCAGAGCACGACCGCCAGCGAAAAGGTGAGCGTGACCTGCATCAGGACCGAGAGCATGTTCTTGCGACGCACCATGCCACCGTAGAACAGGGCAAGTCCTGGCAATACCATGAGGAGTACCAGGATGGCGGATGTGCTCAGCCACGCCACGTCGGCGCCAACCAGGCCCGGCGCAGGATCAGGTTCCGCCGATTGCTCAATGTGGACCTGGGTTTCCGTGACGGCGGTGGCGGTTTCACCAGGAGAGGCTTGTGCGAGCAGAACTGGTTCCTTTTCCAACAAACCTATCGAGGCATAAATTGCTGGTACATGTGTTGGTACCATTATTCTCTCCGGCAAGGGTAAGTCTTGACTCTGCTTGACGTACACGGGGTCCGGGTACTTCTGCGATTTCGTTGAAGCGAAGGCGCAGCAACCTCCCTTCGATGAACAGATCCGTTGCGGTGAATCATGCACATCGAAAACCTGCATGGGTCATGGGCGGTTCGTTCGGGCAGCTACCTGCCCGTGCGGTTACCTGAACTGTTCGTCGCGCAGGGTCGATTCAGTGAAAAGTAAGAACAATTAACAAAAACCAAAATGGGTTCAGATCGGCAAAAGTAAGAACAAAGTCCGGGCTGCTTGCGTCAGGTGACGGGGTTTTCATGATCCGTTGTCGGGAAAAGAGCTGACCCGGCAGGAATCCTCCATACCCGTGCTGCTACAGC
>CALAGD010000057.1 GCA_937891425.1 uncultured Pigmentiphaga sp. | reverse complement strand
ACCGTGTCAAGCGTTGCGTTTTTTCAACTCGCTTCGCTCAACCACCCCGCCAGCAAAACCGGCACTTCCACAAAAACAACTACCGTTGCTCTCGTTTCCGTAAGCGGAAACCTTGAATTATAACAAGCTTTTTCCGCCCTGTCGAATCAACCCGGGCACCTCGCCCTCATCAACCCGACTTCCCCTCCGCATCGCCTCGCATCATCTCGCGCGTCGTGCAGAGAAACGAGACTATAGCAGAAGTTTTTTGAGGGTGTCAACAAGGCGGAATCGACCGGCAATGCAGTCGCAGAATGTTGCCGCCTGGCAACGTGCCCCACTTTCAACTCCTGCCACCACGGAGCGGCTTCACCTCACGCTGCTAGTGTCGCAGCCCCTTGCGACGCAAGGGGCTGATCGAGTGGCGTCACGTGATCTCGCTTCCATCACTGCATACTGATAGCGTTCGCGATGAAGGCCCGATCGACTGCCGTAACGATCCGTCGGGACTGGCAGCACGCACAATGGCCCATGACCATTGCGCGCCACCCAGCCGGCCACCGGCGGGTGCCGTCCATCCACCCGCCTATTCGTGCCTGAACTCTGGCTGGCGCTTTTCCATGAACGCGCGCATGCCTTCTTTCTGATCGTGCGTGGCAAACGCCGCATGGAACTGGCGCCGCTCGAACAGTACGCCTTCGCTGAGCGACGTCTCGAACGCGCGGTTCACGCACTCCTTGGCCATCATGAGCGCAGGCAACGACATGGATGCGATCACCGTAGCCGCCTCGAGCGCTTCGTTCATGAGCTCACTTGCCGGTACCACACGCGACACCAGTCCGGCACGCTCAGCCTCGTCGGCTTTCATGTAGCGGCCGGTGAGGATCAGGTCCATGGCCTTGGCCTTGCCGATGGCCCGGGGCAGGCGCTGGGTGCCACCTGCCCCGGGCAGGACGCCGAGCTTGATTTCAGGCTGCCCGAAACGGGCCGTATCGGCGGCAATGATGATGTCGCACATCATGGCCAGCTCGCAGCCACCCCCCAGCGCATACCCGGCCACCGCCGCAATCACCGGCTTGCGAATACGTCTCAGGGTTTCCCAGTTGCGGGTGATGTAATCGCCCGCATAGGCGTCGGTGTAGGTCCAGCCCTGCATCACGGAGATGTCGGCGCCCGCGGCGAACGCCTTCTCATTGCCCGTAATGATGATGCACCCGATATCCGGATTGCGCTCGAACGCCAGCAAGGCTTCGCCTAGCTGGTCCATCAGCTCGTCGTTGAGCGCATTGAGCGCCTGTGGGCGGTTTAGGGTAAGAATGCCGACGCGGCCCTTCACTTCCGAAAGAACAAAGGCTTCGCTCATGTATCTTCTCCTGCGGCTACTCAGCATGTTGTCATTGCATTCAAGCGCATTATCGCTTGCATGTCATGCCTTTGCCGCCACGGGCGATAATCGACACGACACATAAACATCGGACGGCACCTCGTTTCGTTCTTCTCATGAGCAATCAGCCCCCCATTCGGTATCGACTCCATCCCATGGACCTGGCCGGCCACCGCTTCCGGGTCGACGTCACCACTGAGCGCCCCGACCCGGCCGGTCAGATGGTTTCGTTGCCTGCCTGGATCCCCGGCAGCTATCTCATGCGCGAGTTCGCCCGACAGATCGAATCCATCGAAGCCCACTGCGGCACGCGCCGGGTGGCGCTGCACAAAGTCGACCGCAACACCTGGCAGGCCGACCCCTGCATGGGCCCGCTCACCATCACCAGCGTGGTGTATGCTTGGGATCTGTCAGTCAGGGGCGCACACCTGGACGAGACCCACGCATTCGTGAACGGCACCAGCGTCTTCCTGCGCGTCCACGGGCAGGAAGCAGCGGAATGCCTGCTGGAGCTCGTGCCGCCAGCGACATCCGCCACAGCGGGGCGTCGCCGCTGGAAGGTATATACGAGTCTGCCGGAAGCCGACGGGTACCCGGGCGCCGCGAAGCGCCATGGCTTTGGCTGGTACCGGGCTCCCGACTACGACGCGCTGCTCGATCACCCGATCGAGATGGGTACGCCGCAGACCATCTCCTTCGAGGCGCATGGAGCTACCCACGAGATGGTCTTCACGGGCATGGCCCCGGGGCTGGACCTGGAGCGCATCGCCACCGACGTGCGCCGGATCTGCGAGACGCAGATCGCCCTGTTTGAACCCGACACCCTGGCCGCCCCCTTTCTCGACAGCGCTGGGCGCTACGTCTTTCTCACCATGATTACCGGCGACGGCTATGGCGGGCTGGAGCACCGCGCATCGACGGCATTGATGACTTCACGCAACGATCTGCCAGTACGCGGCAAACCCGAGCAGACGGACGGTTACCGTTCATTCCTGGGCCTGGTCAGCCACGAATACTTCCACACCTGGAACGTGAAGCGCATCAAACCGGCCGCGTTCGCACCCTATGATCTGTCGCGCGAGAACTACACGCGCCTGCTCTGGGTGTTCGAGGGGTTCACCTCCTATTACGACGACCTGATGCTGCTGCGCTCAGGCGTCATTACCCTTGACGACTACCTGCGGCTGGTCGCAAAGAACATCACCACGGTGCTGCGGGGTCCCGGTCGCCTGAAGCAGAGCGTCGCGGAAAGCTCCTTCGATGCCTGGACACGCTTCTACCGGCAGGACGAGAATTCCCCCAACGCCCTGGTCAGCTACTACAGCAAGGGCGCTCTGGTCGCGATGGGCCTCGATCTCACGATCCGCCATGCCACCGGCGGGGCCCGTTCGCTCGACGACGTGATGCGCCTGATGTGGCGTCGCTACGGGCGCGACTTCTATGCAGGCTGCCCGGTGGGCATCCGTGAAGACGAAATGCCGATGCTGATCCAGGAAGCTACCGGCGTCGATGTGCGCGATTACCTGGCCCGCCATGCGGACGGACGCGAAGACGTTCCGCTTGACCGGCTGCTGGCCACCCAGGGATTCCAGCTGGAATGGAAACCCGAGAGTGAGCTGCCCTCACTGGATGTCCGTACGCGCGTCAACGGCAACGAGGTCGTCCTTGCCACGGTGTACGAAGGCGGCGCTGCGCACCGGGCAGGACTGTCGGCGCACGATATCCTGGTTGCGATCGACGGCCTCAGGGTCAACAGCCAGGCGGCGCTGGACCAGATCCTGCGGCGCTACCATCCGGGAAACACCATACGGGTCCACGTCTTCCGCCGCGATGAATTGCGCGAGTTCAGCCTCACGCTGTCCAGCCCGCCGTCAATCGCGTGCACCATCACGCCGGCAGCCAGCAGCGACGCAGCCCGCAGCACCGACCACATCTCATTGACAGCTGAAGCGGCCAACGCTTCGGCAGGCCGGTCGTGACCAGCCCGGAAGGAGACGCCGATGACCGCATCCTTCAATGGCACGCACGCGTTTCTGCAGAACTTCGCACTCGACGGCCAGGTGGCCCTGATCACTGGCGCGGCGCGCGGCCTGGGCTGGGAGATCGCACGCGCCATGGCGTCTTCGGGCGCCCACGTGATACTGAATGGGCGTGACCGCGCCGCATTGCAGCAGGCAGCCGACACGTTGCGCAATGCGGGACTTGCCGCGTCGATCGCGCCGTTCGAAGTGGGCGATGGCAAGGCTACACAGAGGGCCATCGACGCGATCGAGACCGTGCACGGACGCCTCGACATCCTGGTGAACAACGTGGGTGCCCGCCATCGCCAGCGGCTGCATCAGTTCACGGACGACGCCATCCAGGCGCTGATCGACTCCAACCTTACGGGCGCGATCTTGCTCGCGCGCGAGGCCACCCGGTTGATGCTGAAACGCAGGCACGGCCGACTCATCGCGATCACTTCGATCGCCGGGCACGTGGCACGGCCGGGCGACGCCATCTATACCGCGACCAAGGCCGGATTGACCGGACTCGTGCGCGCGCTGGCGGCCGAGTTCGGCCCCCACGGCATTACCAGCAACGCCATCGCTCCCGGGGGGTTCGCCACCGAGGCTAACGCCAGCATGTTAAGCGACCCGGCCGCACGCCGCCATTTCGAGCAGCGCACCCCACTGGGCCGCTGGGGCAACCCTGGGGAAATCGCCGGCGCCGCCGTATTCCTGGCATCCAGTGCCGCTTCCTACGTCAACGGCCACATCCTGGTGGTTGACGGCGGCATGACCATATCCATGTAGTCATTCACCGCCGGCAGGCGGCATACAATGCGACCATGAGCACAACTTCCGACCATTCCCGCGACGCCGTACCCACCCGGGGTACCGCCCTGGTTACAGGTGGCGCGCAACGTATTGGCCGCGTCATAGCCCTCACGCTGGCACGTGCCGGCTGGCGTGTGGCCGTGCATTACGGGCGCTCACGTGATGCAGCGCTGCAAACGGTGCATGAAATCCGAGACCTCGGCGGCGACGCGCAAGCGTTTGCCTGCGACCTCGGCGACGAAAGTGCGGTCGACCAGTTGCTCGACCACATCGCCGCTACATTTGGTGCGGTCGATGTCGTGGTGAACAATGCCGGGCGCTTCGAATACGACGACATTCACACGTTCACCGGGAAGTGTCTGCAGGAACATCTCGGCCCCAACCTGATAGCGCCCCTCGTGCTGGCACGCAACCTCGCCGCCCAGCTGCGGACTCGCGGCGGCGATGCCCGCGGGGTCGTCGTCAACCTGCTCGACCAGAAGCTGTGGAATTACAATCCCGACTTTCTGTCGTACACGCTGACCAAGGCGGCCCTCGACGCGGCCACCACCATGCTGGCCCAGGCGCTGGCTCCCACGGTGCGCGTGGTGGGCGTGGCCCCGGGCCTTACCCTGCCAAGCCATCTGCAGACTCCGGAGCAGTTCGCCCGTACCCATACCATGGCGCCCCTTGGCAAGGCCAGCACACCGGAGACGGTTGCCGACGCCGTGGCATTCGCGGTCGCCAACCCGGCCATCACCGGTACCACCCTCATCGTCGACGGTGGCCAGCATCTGGTGGGGTTTGCACGCGATTTCAGCTTGATGTAGCGCACACACGCCACACACGTTTTCCTTTCTTCAATCTGTAGCAGAACCCGGCTTCGCCACCTACAAACATGCCAACCCGTCGCATTTTCTTTTCACGTCTGGCGGTCGACTCGCGCATCGGTATTCTGGATCATGAGCGGGGGACCACCCAGACGCTGCATGTCGACGCCGAGGTGGACGTGATCATTCGCCCCCCTACGCGGGAAGACAGCATTCACGATGTCCTGGATTACCGGCGCTTGCGTGAAGCCATCGTCGAAGAATGTTCCCGCACGCACGTCGACCTGCTCGAAACCCTGTGCGACCGCCTGGTCGAACGGCTCATGCGCGATTTCGAAGACATCCAGGCAATCCGGCTGCGCATCGGCAAGCCCACTGCGTTCGCGGACTGTGCCGCCGTCGGGATCGAAGTGTTCAAACGTCGTGGCCAGGAGTACGGACATGAGTGCTGAAGGCTTGTTTGACACCCGCAAGCTGCAACGTGAGCGCAACAAGCTGGCCAAGCGGCTGATGCGCCAGGTGGGGCGGGCCATCATCGACTACAACATGATTGAAGATGGCGATCGCGTAATGGTGTGTGTCTCGGGCGGGAAAGACTCCTACGGCCTGCTCGACATCCTGCTGCAACTGCGCGAACGGGCCCCGATCTCCTTCGACATCGTCGCCGTGAACCTCGACCAGAAGCAGCCTGGTTTCCCGGCCGACGTACTGCCGCGTTACCTCGAAAGCCGGGGCGTGCCCTACCACATCGAAACCCAGGATACCTACTCCGTCGTCAAGCGCCTCATTCCCGAAGGCAAGACCATGTGTTCGCTCTGTTCGCGACTGCGGCGCGGCATCCTGTACCGGGTGGCTACCGAGCTCAAGGCCACGAAAATCGCGCTCGGCCACCATCGTGACGACATCGTGGCCACCTTCCTGCTGAACCTGTTCTACGGCGGCATCATGAAGGCCATGCCGCCCAAGCTGGTGTCGGACGATGGCCGGCATGTCGTGATCCGTCCGCTGGCCTACGTCAAGGAGGCCGACCTGATCGCATACGCCGAGTGGAAGCAGTTTCCCATCATTCCGTGCAGTCTGTGCGGCTCGCAGGAGAATCTCAAGCGTCGCGAAGTGTCGCACCTGATGGCCGAATGGGATGCACGCTATCCCGGCCGCGTCGACAATATCTTCAACTCGCTGGGGCGGATCAAGACCTCGCACATGCTCGACCACGGCCTGTACGATTTTGCAGGGCTGAAGCCCACCGGTTACGCCGACCCGGACGGCGACCGGGCATTTGATCCGGTAGACTTCGAATTCGGGCACGCCGCACAACCGGCTGGCCCCCGCGCGGAGCTGGTCAACTTCGATCAAGAAGACGACCTCGACCTGGCCGACGACGACTTCCTGCAACCCGGCGTCGGCCCCGGGCACGACCCCGCCCTCTCGCCCGGGCATCCGGCAACGGCCGATACCGCCCGTGTTTCTCCAATCGCTGTCCCCGATAGATCGTCCGAGTAATTTCGATGAGCCGATTCTGGAGCCCCGTCGTTCAATCGCTGATACCGTATGTACCCGGTGAACAGCCCCGCATCGACAACCTGGTCAAGCTGAACACGAACGAGAACCCGTATGGTCCCTCGCCCCGGGCATTACATGCCATGCGGGAGGCCGCCAACGACGCCTTGCGCCTGTACCCGGATCCCGACTCCACGGCCTTCAAGCACGCCGTCGCCCGCCGCTACGGCGTGGAGCCGCGCAACGTGTTCGTAGGCAATGGCTCTGACGAAGTCCTGGCCCACGTCTTTGCCGCGCTGTTGCGCCACGACCGGCCGCTGGCATTTCCCGATGTCACCTACAGCTTCTACCCGTCGTATTGCCGGCTCTTCGGTATCGAATACCGCACAGTCGCGCTCAACGATCACTTCGAGATTGAAGTAGACGCCTACGGCGACGATGTCGGCGCCATCATTTTTGCCAACCCCAATGCGCCCACCGGGCACCTGCTGCCCCTGGAGGCGATCGAATCACTGGCGAAGCGCCTGCCAGACATCCCGGTGGTGGTAGACGAGGCCTATATCGACTTCGGCGGAGAAAGCGCCGTCCCCCTCACGCGCCAGTACGAGAACCTGCTGGTCGTGCAGACACTCTCCAAATCTCGCTCGCTGGCCGGCTTGCGCGTGGGGTTTGCAATCGGCCATGTCGACCTCATCGAAGGTATCGAACGCGTCAAGAATAGCTTCAACTCGTACCCCATCAACCGCATCGCCCTGGCGGGTGCAGTGGCAGCGATGGAAGACAGCGAATGGTTCGAGACCACGCGCCAGCGGGTGATCCGCTCGCGCGAACGCATGAGCTTCGACCTGCGGGAACGCGGGTTCGAAGTGCTTCCGTCGGCGGCCAACTTCGTGTTCGCCCGGCATCCCGGATACGGGGGAGCGGCCCTGGCCGCGGCGCTGCGCGAGCGTGCCATTCTGGTGCGTCACTTCGCGCTGTCCCGCATCGATCAATTCCTGCGCATTTCCGTTGGCACAGAAGAACAGTGCGATGCTCTCGTGAATGCGCTGGATGACATTCTCGGGAAGAAATGACCCATCATCCGGCCCTGCTCCGGCCGCGTGCCGCGGCTGCGGCCGGAAATCCGGCGCACGGACGACACGCGCCGATGCATCAGGAATCGAAATCGTAGGGACCCGCGTATTGGCCGTTGGGGATGAGGTGGCTGACCAGTACCCCATCTTCACCCAAGGCAAACAGCCTGAATCCTGCCGGCTCCAGGTTCCAGTGAGGCCGCGCGGACGGGGCAAAGTCCAGGGCAATCTGGTGGGCGGTTGACGGCGCCACCTGCACCAATGTGCCGCCAAACCGCCGCTCGATGGAGCGGTGCACATGGCCGCAGATGATGCGCTCGACGTTCGGGTAGCGCGACACGAGGCGCTCAAGCTCCGTTGCACCGCGCAGCAGCCGCATGGCATCCATGTGTTCGATGAATGTCGGGAACGGCGGGTGGTGCATGGCGATGACGACCGGCGTGGATGCCCGGCGGTGATGCTCCAGGCGTTCTTCCAGCCAGGCCAGACGGCGTTCGCACAACTCACCATAGGGCTGGCCGGGCGCCACGGTGTCCAGCGCGATCAGCCGCAAGCCGCCTACCTGCACGTCGTACTGGATGAAATCGTCGCACGTTGACTGCTGCAGGTAGGCGTGCGTGGGGAAACACCTGCGCAACGCGGCGCGGTTGTCGTGATTGCCTGGCAGCAGATAGACTGGCATCCGAAGCGGCTGGAGCAACTGTGCAAGGCGCTCGTACTCGATGTCGGAGCCGAGATCCCCAAGATCGCCGGTGATGACCACGGCGTGCGGCGTTTCCGACAGGCTGCCGATCAGGGCTACGGCCGTGCGCACGCAGGCCGCCGTGTCGATGATGTCCTGGGCAGGTCGGGCGGGATCGTAAATATGCAGGTCGCTCAGCTGAACCAGGTAGGTGCGCATGGATGGATGCTGACCGCAAAACCGAATTGCAAGCGTAACGCAATGCGCACTCCGTTGCGTAGACTTTCGCGGCGGTTGTCGTCACTCACCAACGCGTTTTCACGAATTGGCAACAACAATGAATTCCAGCACCGACGCTTATCACCGAGTTCAGGGGTTGCAGCGGGGGCTTGCCATCCTCCGCGCCCTCAATCGGGCGCCCCGGGGCACGCTTACCATCTCGCAACTGGTCAGCGCAACCAACCTGCACCGCACCACCATCAAGCGCATCCTGGAAACACTCGCGGACGAGGGCTGCGTGCAGCGCAGTCTGTCCGACAATGCCTATCAGCTCACCCTGCAGGTGCGCGAACTGAGTGAAGGTTTCACGGATGCGGAGTGGATTTCCCAGATCGCCGCACCGGCCATGGGCGAACTGCTCAAGAACGTGCAATGGCCTTCCGACCTCACCACGCTCGATGGCAGTGCCATGCTCATCCGCGAGAGCACCCACCGGTTCAGTCCGCTGTCGATTCACAAAGCCATGGTCGGCCGCCGCATGCCCCTGCTGCTGTCGGCGTCGGGGCGTGCATACTTCGCCGCTTGTACGCCACAACGCCGGGAGGAACTCGTCAAGCTCATGATTGCAGACGGTGGAGAACAGGGCCGGCTGGCAAGCAATCCGCAGATCGTGCGCACGCTCATCGAGCGCGTGCAGTCGCAGGGGTACGGCACCAACACCGAAGAATGGATACGGGATTCCGGCACCCACGCCATCGCGCTGCCGATATTGCGCTCCGGTGAGCCCATCGGGTGCCTGAACATCGTCTTCCTGAAGCGCGCCATGACCATCGAGCAGGCTGCCCAGCGCCTCCTGCCCCGGTTGCAGGAGGCCGTCGCCCAGATCGAATCGGCCATGACGCAGCAGGACGTCGCCAGCTACTGATGGGAGTATTCGCTGATCAGCTTGGTTTCGAGGAACGCCTCGAGGCCTTCGCAGCCACCCTCGCGCCCGAATCCGCTAGCCTTGATCCCACCAAACGGTGTTTCCGGTGAAGCGATGGAATCCGGCACGCCCAGCGAGTAGGTATTGAGCCCGATCATGCCCGCCCGCAGCTTGCGCGCCAGGTAACGGGCCGTTTCGAGCGATCGCGTGAAGGCATACGCCGCCAGGCCATACTCGAGTCGATTCGCCTCGGCAATGACCGCATCAAGGTCGCTGAACGGGTTGAACGGCACGATCGGTCCGAAGATCTCCTCGTTCATCAGGCGCGCCGATGCAGGCACATGTGTCAGAACCGTCGGCTCCCAGAAGTAACCGGGCAGGTCGGGAGTGCGGCCGCCGCAGCGCAGCGTAGCCCCGCACGCAAGGGCATCTTCCGTGAGGGACTGCATGGCCTGCACCCGGCGCTCGTGCATCAGGGGGCCGACATCGACACCCGGGTCAGCAGCGTCACCCACGCGCAATGTACGCGTCTTCGCCACGAAGGCATCCACGAATCGGTCGAAGATGCTTTCATGCACGAAGTAGCGGCTGGGGTTCACACATCCTTGCGACGCATTCTTGAACTTGCGATAGGCAGTCGCCACCGCCAGCTCTTCCACATCAGGGACGTCGTCCATGATGATGACGGGCGCATGCCCCCCCAGTTCCATGACGCACTTCTTGAGGTACTGTCCGCAGAGTTTCGCGAGCTGACGACCCACCGCAGTGGAGCCCGTAAACGTGATGGCGCGGATCTCGGGGTGCGCAATCAGTTGCTCGGAGGTGCGTGCCGGATCGCCATAGACCACGTTGATCGCGGCCGCGGGCACACCCGCTTCGATGAATGCCTCCACTACCTCGAACGAAGTTGCCGGTGTTTCCTCAGCTGGTTTCAACACCACCGAGCATCCGGCGGCCAGGATGGCGCTGATCTTGCGCAGCGGCAACAGCGCGGGGTAGTTCCAGGGTGCGAACGCCGCCACCGGGCCAATCGGTTCGCGCACGGTCGCCAGACTGTGCTTGGGAATGCGCGAGGGGATGGTACGGCCGTAAATGCGCCTGCCCTCTTCCGCATCCCAGGCCACGATGTCAGCAAGGTTCTTCACCTCGCCCACGGCATCAGCCAGGGGCTTGCCCTGCTCCAGGCACACCAGCTCGGCAATGCGCTGAGTGCGCTCGCGCAGCAGCTGTGCCGCGCGTTGCAGGATCCCCGCCCTTTCGTACGCCGACTTCTCGGACCAGACCTCGAACCCCCGCACGGCAGCCGCCACGGCGTGATCGATGTCTTCGGCGTTGGCAACCGGCAGGCGTCCCAGTTCCGTACCGTTCGACGGATTCAGGACCGCGATCGTACGGCGCTCGCGCGCATCGATCCATTCACCATCGATGAACAGACCCAGATTCCGGTACTGCATCAGCATCTCCTCAGTCGAGCGACAGGTTCATCGACTCGATGCGAGCCTTGTAGCGGGCCCTGTCTTCCTTCAGGAATTGCCCGAACTCCGACGCATCCTGGTCGATCAGTTCCATACCCTTGCTCTCGATGTACTCCTGCCGGAACTTCGGCTGCGTGATCACCTGTGCAACGCTGTCCGAGATATTCCTGACGACATCATCCGGCGTGGCAGCCGGCGCAACCAGTCCGAAGTAGATCTGGCTGTTCAGGCCCTTGATGCCCGCTTCTTCCAGCGTGGGCACGTCGGGCAGCCCGGGATAGCGCTCGGGCGACACGACGCCGAGAATCTCAACCTTGTCCGACTGCAGCAACGGCAGTGCAACGGGAATGGCAACGACGGCAAGATCGATATGCCCGCCAATAAGGGCCGTGACGGTCTCGGCGTTGCCGTTGTAGGGAATATGGTTGAGCTTCACGCCCGCGCGGGCTGCCATTTCCTCGGGCACCAGGTGCGGCGTGCTGCCTACGCCAAAACTGCCGTACGAAACTTCGCCCGGACGTTGACGCGCAGCGCGCAGCATGTCGTCCACCGTCTTGAATCCCGACTTCTTGCTGGCGAGCAACACGTTACGGGTACCCGCTACGTTATGCACTGGGCGGAAATCCCTCTCGGGGTTGTACGACAGCTTCTTGTACAGGTACTGGTTCACCGACAAAGCCGTGTCGTTCGCGAAGAAAAGCGTGTGCCCGTCGGGGTTCGACTGGGCGACGTGGCTTGCCGCAATCGCGCCACTGGCCCCTGGCCGGTTTTCGACGATGACCGGTTGTCCCAATATTTTCGCGAGATCCTGCGCCATGGCGCGCGCCAGAATGTCGGTGAGACCGCCAGCACCGAAAGGAACAACGATTTTTACCACCCTGGACGGAAACTCCGTGGCAGCGTATACCGAAGACACCAGGGAGCAGACGACGGCAGCCGCCGTCAGTACACGTTTGAACACTCGCATGTAACCTGCCTCGATTCAGTGGAATGGCAACCGGGCGAAGTCGGCCCGCATGCGCCGGTACCTCGCCCGAAAAATAAACCTGTTGAAGTAAGGATATGACCGGTCAAGTTGCCGGCGTGAACAACGCCTCTTTGGGGAAGAGCTCCTCCACTTCCAGCCGGCGCTCGGTCACGCCATGTTCGTAGGCATAGCGCACGAACGCTTCGAGCGACGCGCGGTTGCGTTCAAGCCCGTATGGCCAGAAGTCTTCACCCGCAACGGCCTCGGCCTGCTGCACCGCGTGCAGCATGAGCGGCACGGGGTAGTACGAGCCCGCGGTGTCACGCGCGCGAGCCAGGCTGCGGCGCTTCGACTCTTCGAATGCGTTGCACAATTGCTTCACGACCCATGGGTGCTGCTCATACACGTCGCGGCGCACGCCGATGAGGTGCATGATCGGGAAAATGCCCGTGCGCTTCCAGTAGGCCAGCTCTTCTTCGTACAGGTTCTTGAACAAACGCTCGATCGGACTGTCGGGCCGGTAGAAGATGTCTGGCGTGCGCGCGCTGAATACCGCATCCAGCTCACCGCTCTCCAGCATCTGGCACAGCGAACGATCCTTCACCTGGGTGTAGTTCACGCGCACATCCGCGCGCGGTGGCATGCGATCGACCCGACCAGGCTGGTGCAGGCCGGCCTGCACCCATGTGGCGCTGTAAGGATCAAAGCCATACGACTCTTCCAGCATGCCCCGCGCGTACACGATGGCCGCCATGCCCCACTCAGGCAGGCCGATGCGCTTGCCGTTCAGATCGCTGGGCTTTTCGATGCCCGCTCCCTTGCGCACATAGATGGCCGAATGGCGGAATACCCGCGACGTGTAGACGGGCAGCGCCAGATAAGGCTGCTCGCCGCGCGCGAGTTGCGAGGTGTACGAGCCCATGCCCAGTTCCGAAATGTGCCATTCACGGAAATTGTGCGTGCGATACAGCAGCTCTTCTATCGGACCGTGCGTGGTCACCAGCTGGATGCCTTCGATCGGCACCGCACCCGACGCAACGTCGCGCACATGCTCGTACGCGGAGCAGGCCAGGGAAAGGGTGAGTTTGCTCATGAACGTGTTCCTGACTCGTGTTGAAGGACGCGTTCATTTTGAGCAAGTCGCTTTGGAGCACTCAACTCGGACTATGACAAGGTGCACATTCTGCACCCCATGTCAACTTCTGGTGCGGACAAGCAGGCACTCTTGTAATGTGTTACGTACGCCGAAACGTCCCGGTACATGGTGTTACGGGAAAACCCCGGCGCCAACGGGCAGATGAACTCGTGCCGATTCACTGAACGCAAACCGGCCAGCTCAACGGCTCACCGATTACCCCCGTATCAGAAACAACGGTACAGCGGCCGTTCCGCCGGGGCCCAGCGCGTTCCTCCATACCAGCGCACCTGGCCTTGATCCGGAAGAGCTCGTGTCACCCGATACAACATCAAGACAAACCTGAAAACACAAGATCAGGAGGCAATATGACAAACTTCAACCCATTCCAGATCGTCCGAGGCATTCGCCGCATGCCGCGCTTGCTGAGCATCGTGACAATGATGGGCATCCTCGGTACGGGCGTGGTGCCCGCGGCGCACGCTGCCGACAAGTTCCCCGACCGTCCGCTGCGTTTCGTCATTCCCTACGGTACCGGCGGCAGCCCCGACGTCATCGCGCGGCTGATCGGCCAGCAGGTCTCCGAACTGCTCAAGACACCCGTGGTAGTTGAGAACCGGCCAGGCGCGAACGGCATCATTGCGGCCCAGGCGGTTGCCAAGGAAAGACCCGACGGTTACACGCTGCTGGTGGCCGACACCGGACACCTGGCCATCAACCCCAACCTGTACTCCAATCTCCCGTACAACCCCGTGGCGGACTTCGACCCGGTGAAGCTGGCCGTCGTTACACCGCTCTTCATGGCCGTGCGTTCCGATCTTCCCGTAAACAGCGTTGCCGAGCTGGTCGAATACGCCCGCGCCAACCCCGGCAAGCTGTCGTACGCCTCGTCGGGTAATGGTTCGCCCCACCATCTGGGAATGGAGCAGTTCAAGCTGCTCACCAATACCGACATGATGCATGTACCCTTCAAGGGCGTCGCGGAATCGGTCCCCTCGCTGGTGGCCGGGCGCACCGACCTCATGCTGGTAGCGTTGTCGTCGATCCGACCCCACATCCAGTCGGGCAAGGTCCGTGTGCTGGGCATTGGCTCGCTGAAGGAATCCAGCCTCATGCCCGGCGTTCCGCCCGTGGCGGACGGTGGCGCACCCGGCTTCATCGCCCTGTCGCGCATCGGCTTCGTGGTACCCGCCGGCACCCCGGAAGATCGCATCAACATTCTCGCAGACGCCATCACCCGTGCACTGGAAGCTCCAGAAGTCAAGGAGAAGATGGCGACTTTCGGCATGGAACCGGTCGACATCACTCGCGCCGAATATGCCGAACTGATTCGCAATGAAATCCCGCAATACGGCGAGCTCATCAAGAAGGTGGGGCTCAGGATCGACTGACGCCGGCCATTGAGTGATGGCAACTCAGGCATCCATCCCGCGCCATTCCGGCGCGGGAACATGGATGTCGAACAGGGCGAGCATGCGGGCCACCGTGTGATCGACCATTTCTTCGATGGAACTGGGGCGGTGGTAGAACGCCGGCAGCGGCGGAAACACGATGCCGCCCATTTCGGTAACTGCCGTCATGTTGCGCAAATGCGCCAGGTTGAATGGTGTCTCACGCACCGCGAGCACGAGACGCCGACGCTCTTTGAGGACGACATCTGCCGCCCGGGTGATGAGATTGTCGGACAAGCCGTGCGCCACGGCGGCCAGCGTGCGCATGGAACACGGGACGATGATCATGCCGTCGGTGGGAAATCCGCCGCTGGCCAGCGCGGAACCGACGTCGCGCACACTATGGACGTGATCGGCCAACGCGTATACATCGCGCCGGCCTATCTGAAGTTCGTGCTTGATGTTGAGCACACCGGCCGCCGACACGGCCAGATGGGTTTCGACCTGAGTGTGCTCGCGCAGCGCCTGCAACAGGCGCACCGCGTAGATGGAGCCAGTCGCACCGGTAATGCCGACAATCAGGCGGCGGGGGCGTTGGCCTGGCCGCGCGGAGGGTTCTGGCTGCGCAACCACGTTACGGAATCCGGTGCCTGACGAGTGATCAGCCGGTTACACCTGCGTCATCGAGCAGCTGCTTGAGCTCTCCCGTGGCGTGCATCTCGGCCATGATGTCGGAGCCGCCAATGAACTCGCCCTTCACGTAAAGCTGCGGAATGGTGGGCCAGTTGGAATATTCCTTGATGGCCTGCCGTACTTCCTCGTCTTCCAGTACGTTTACTGTGACCAGCTGCTTCAATCCGCATGCACGCAGCAGTTGCACGGCACGACCGGAAAACCCGCACTGGGGAAACTGGGCGCTTCCCTTCATGAAAAGTACGACGGGGTTTTCCTTGATGGTTTTCTCGATAAATTCCTGAACGCTGCTCATGGCCACCTCGGCTGTGCAAAGAGTATTTGAAAACCATTATAGAGGGTGCAGGAATCCGCCCGATATGCGCTCGATGCCCGCGAGATCGGTGCGGCTTTCCACCCGGGACAATCCTGCCGACGCCAGCAATGCACGCACCTGCGTGGCCTGGTCGTACCCATGCTCCAGCCAGAGCGCGCCCCCAGGCAACAGCCACCGGGAAGCATCCCGGATGATGGCGCGGATGGCCGTCAGCCCGTCTCCCGATTCGGTGAGCGCCTCGACCGGCTCGAAACGCAGATCGCCTTCACTCAGGTGGTGATCGTTCGCAGGAATGTACGGCGGATTGGACACGATCAGGTGAAATCGCGTTCCCCCACGCGGCGCCAGCGCCGCCCACCAGTCGCCCTCCAGGAAGGTCACCCGCGCCCCGAGCGACCGTGCATTCTCGCGCGCCACCTGCAAAGCGTCACAGCTGCGATCGGTAGCAATCACCTCGGCATCTGGTCGCGCAAGCGCCAACGACACTGCAATCGCACCACTGCCGGTTCCAAGGTCGAGCATGCGCGGCGCCTTGACGTCGCGCAGGCACTCCAGCCCGGTTTCCACCAGCAGTTCGGTTTCGGGGCGGGGAATGAGGACGGCGGGCGATACCTTGAAACGGTGTCCCATGAACTCGCGCTCGCCCACAAGGTAGGCGATGGGCTCGCCGGCCTGCCGCCGCGACGCCAGCTCGAGAAAGTGCTGCACCCGGTCGGCCGGCACGGGGTCGCGGTCGTGCGCGATCAGCCAGGTTCGCGAGACGCCAAGCACATGCGCCAGAAGGATGTGCGCTTCGTTGCGCGGCAACTGGCCGGCCGCCAGTACTTCACGCACGGTTTGCAAGGGCAGACCGTCCGACAAACCTGTCACTCCTCGCCCAGCGCAGCCAGCATCTCGGCCTGGTGCTCGGCCACGAGCGCATCCGAGAGCTCGTCCAGATCGCCGTCCAGCACCTGCTGGAGCTTGTATAGCGTCAGGTTGATGCGATGATCGGTGACTCGGCCTTGCGGGAAGTTATAGGTGCGGATGCGCTCGGAACGGTCTCCCGATCCGATCAGGCTCTTGCGTTGCGCTGCCTCGGCAGCGTGACGCTCGCGCATCTCGCGGTCTTTCAGGCGGGCTGCCAGCACCCGCATGGCCTTCTCGCGATTGCGGTGCTGGGAGCGGTCATCCTGGCATTCCACCACGATCCCCGTGGGCAAGTGGGTGATGCGCACGGCGGAGTCAGTCCGGTTCACATGCTGCCCGCCCGCCCCACTGGCGCGAAAGGTGTCGATGCGCAAATCGCCTGGATTGATCTCGATCTCGCCCATTTCGTCGGGTTCGGGCATGACCGCCACGGTACAGGCCGACGTATGGATGCGCCCCTGCGATTCGGTCTCGGGCACACGCTGCACGCGATGACCGCCTGATTCGAACTTCAGGCGCCCGTACGCTCCCTGCCCGACAAGACGCACGATCACTTCCTTGTATCCGCCTAGCTCAGACGGGCTCTGCGACAGGATCTCGGACTGCCATCCCATGCGTTCGGCGTAGCGCAGGTACATGCGCAACAGGTCGCCCGCGAAGAGCGCGCTCTCGTCACCGCCCGTGCCCGCGCGGATTTCGAGCACCAGGTTACGGTCGTCGTCGGGGTCACGCGGCAGCAGCTGAATGCGTAGTTTCTCGGTGAGCTCGCGCAACCGTTCCTCCCCGGCTTCCAGCTCTTCCTCGGCCATGTCGCGCATTTCCGGGTCGGACAGCATCTCGCGGGCTGCCGCCATATCCTGCTCGACCCGCACGAATTCATTGAATGTTTCCACCACCTCGACGAGTTCGGCGCGCTCACGCGACAGCTTGCGATAGGTGTCCATGTCACTGCCTACCTCGGGGGTGGCAAGCATGGCGTCGACTTCCTCCAGGCGGTGAGACAGGCGCTCGAGCCGCTGACGCATCGATGGTTTGATCATGGGATGGTGCGATGATGAGTAGGGTTTGCGGGACTGACGCTGAATGCACGGCGGCACGCCGGCCACCACGGCAGGGCAGGTGTGAGGTGAGCGCCGCTAACGCCCGCGCAAGGGATAGAGATGAGGCAGCCACTCAAGCAGTTGCTCGCGCTGCACGCCCTGAGCATTGTTGAGAGCTGATAGCGGACCGTGCAGATACTTCTGCGTGAGCCCATGTGCCAGCTGCTCAAGCACCTTCTCCGGATCTTCGCCGCGGGCAAGCGCCTTGCGTGCGCGTTCAAGCTCGGCTGCGCGGATCTGATCGGCGGCCTCGTGCAGACTACGGATGACCGGCACCATCTCGCGCGATTCCAGCCAGTGCATGAAATTGCGCACACGCGTTTCGATGATGGCCTCGGCCTGCATCACGGCAGCCTTGCGCGCGTCGGTGGCCGACTGGACGATACGGCCCAGGTCGTCGACGGAGTAGAGATAGACGTCGGCCAGCCGTGCCACTTCGGTTTCGATGTCGCGGGGAACGGCCAGGTCGACCATGACCATGGGCTTGTGGCGGCGCATGCGCGTGGCCCGCTCGACCATGCCCAGGCCAAGAATGGGCAGCGAGCTTGCCGTGCAGGAAACGACGATATCGTACTCGGCGAGGTGGTCGGGCAGCTCGGCCAGGCGCATGGTATCAGCAGAAAACCGGCTGGCCAGGCTGGCGGCGCGCTCGAGCGTGCGGTTAGCCACCGTGATGCGTCGCGGCATCTGCGCCGCGAAATGCGTGGCACAGAGTTCGATCATCTCGCCAGCGCCGATGAACAGTACCTGGGTATCCTCGAGCGTACCGAAAACCCGCTGCGCCAGTCGCACGGCGGCGGCGGCCATAGATACCGACTGCTCACCGATGGCGGTTTGTGACCGGATCTCCTTCGCCACCGAAAACGTGCGCTGAAACATTTGGTGCAGCAGCGTACCCAGCATGCCGGCGTCGTCGGCCACCCGCACGGCTTCCTTCATTTGCCCGAGGATCTGCGGCTCGCCCAGCACCATGGAGTCGAGCCCGCTGGCAACGCGGAAAGCATGACGCACCGCAGCCTCGGACGAGTGCCGGTACAGGTGCGGACGCAGTTCGTTGCGGTCGAGCCGATGAAACTCGGCCATCCAGTCGGGCAGTTCGGGCACCACCTTGGGATCGGCCGCGCAGTAGACTTCCGTGCGGTTGCAGGTGGAAAGAATGGCGGCCTCCTTCACGCTGCTTCCGAACGTTGAGCGCAGCGCGGCCAATGCCGGCTTGACCAGGTCAAGCGGCATGGCGACCTTCTCGCGCACGCTAAGCGGTGCGGAGACGTGGTTGAGCCCGAAAGTGACGACGTCGACAGACACTGGCAACGGACCGCTTCCAGAAAGGGAAGCCGATGACAAAGCGAGATTCTGCAAAAGGGGATGTTGACCAGATTATAAGCAACCCTCCCTCGCCACGCACCCGAAAAGAGCACACCCACTTTGATACAACTCAAAAATGATGTATTATCTCGGTCTTTCAGGGTTGCGCTAATTTGAAAACCCTGACTGCAGAAGGTTGCAGTACTTGCCTTGGCCTGGTAGCTCAGTTGGTAGAGCAGCGGACTGAAAATCCGCGTGTCGGTGGTT
>CALAGD010000056.1 GCA_937891425.1 uncultured Pigmentiphaga sp. | reverse complement strand
TGCCGAACGCCGGCAGAATCATGATGTAGACCTCGGGGTGCCCGAAGAACCAGAACAGGTGCTGGTACAGGATGGGGTCGCCACCGAGAGCCGGATTGAAGAACGCCGTGCCGAAGTGACGATCAGTGAGCACCATGGTAATGGCCCCAGCCAGCACCGGCATGACGGCAATCAACAGGTAAGCGGTGATGAGCCATGTCCAGCAGAACAGGGGCATCTTCATGAGCGTGAGCCCCGGAGCCCGCATGTTCAGCACCGTCACGATGATGTTGATGGCACCCATGATGGACGAGATGCCCATGAGGTGCAAGGCGAAGATGGCCAGGTCCTGCCCGACGCCCATCTGGATGGAAAGGGGCGCATACAGCGTCCATCCTGCTGCGGTCGCGCCGCCGGGAACGAAGAACGAGACCACGATGAGCACTGCAGCGGCGGGCAGCAGCCAGAAGCTGAAGTTGTTCATGCGGGCAAACGCCATGTCGGACGCGCCGATCTGCAGCGGAATCATCCAGTTGGCGAACCCCACAAAAGCTGGCATGACCGCGCCGAACACCATGATCACCCCGTGCATAGTGGTGAACTGGTTGAACAGCTCGGGCTGAAAGAACTGGATACCGGGCCAGAATAGCTCGGTGCGAAGCAGCAACGCCAGGATGCCGCCCACAAAGAGCATGATCAGCGAGAACAGCAAGTACATCGTGCCGATGTCTTTGTGGTTCGTGGCAAACAGCCACCGGCGCCAGCCCTTGGGCACGTCATGGGCATGATCGTGCTCGTGGCCCGCCGGCGCGTGGTCGATAGCAGTGCTACTCATGGTAGTGGCTCCTTACTGCTGCTCTTGACGTCGTAGGTTTCGGGTTCGACGTGAGGAATACGTTACAAATATCGGAAGACGGGTGTGCGCACGCGCATCCCGACGCGCCGGTGATGCGCACCGGCGCACGGCATTTCTAGCTGGAGCGTGCGGTGGCAATGGCCTGCGGCTGAACGACGGGATCTTCTCCCTTGCCGGCATTCGACCACGCGTTGCGGGTATAGGTAATGACAGCGGCCAGCTCTACGTCGGACAGCTGCGCAAACGACTGCATCGCCGTCCCGGGACGCCCGTGCAACACGACATCGATTTGCTCCTTGGCGGGGCCCATGACAACAGCCGACCCGATCAGCGACGGGAAGGCCGGCGGCAGGCCCTGGCCATTGGCCTGGTGACAGGCGATGCAGTTCGTGGCGTAGACCTTTTCACCGCGCGCGATGAGCTCCTGGGTAGTCCATTCACGCGTGGGATCGTCAGCTGCAGCCTGCATTTCGGCAAGCTTCTCCTTGACCCATGCCTCGTATTCCGGCTTCTCGACAACCTTCACGACGATGGGCATGTAGGCGTGATCCTTCCCGCAAAGCTCGGCGCACTGCCCGCGGAACTCGCCGGTTTTCTCGGCGCGGAACCAGGTGTCGCGCAGCAGGCCGGGGAAAGCATCCTGCTTGACGCCGAAGGCAGGGATCATCCAGGAGTGGATCACGTCGGCGGCGGTGGTGACGATGCGTACCTTGGTATCGACCGGGACGACGAGGGGATTGTCGACCTCAAGCAGGTAGTTCACGCCCTTGGGCTCGAGGTTTTCGATCTGGGCGCGGGGCGTGGACAGGTGCGACAGGAACGAAATGCCCGCACCAGGGCCTTCGAGGTATTCGTACCCCCACTTCCACTGGTAACCGGTGACCTTGATGGTCAGCTCGGAATTGCTCGTGTCTTTCATGGCCACCACGGTTCGGGTTGCCGGCATGGCCATGGAAACGATGATGAGGAATGGTATGACCGTCCAGGTAATTTCGACGCCGATGTTTTCGTGGAAGGTCGCAGGCTTGGCCCCGCGCGATTTCCGGTGTGCCCAGATGGAGTAGAACATGACCCCGAACACACAGACGAAAATGACTGCACAGATACCCAGCAGGAACCAATGCAGCCAGATGACGTCCGCTGCGATCCGGGTGGCCGGCTCGGCCAGATTCAACTGGTTGACTTTTGGGCCGCCCGGGCTGTCTGCGAGCTCGAGCGCTGCGTCCATGCCGATGCTGGCATGCGCCGCAGTGGCGAGTATTCCTACTACGCTCAAGCCTCCTCCCAACAACTTCTTCATGTTGACCTCGAAGCACACATCAATAATTCTTGTTTTGCGGCTGCCCAGCATATCGTTGCTGCAACGATCTCCCGGTATGAAGGCCACCGCCACGCTTCTTGCTAACTGCCTGTTACAGGCCGTCTCCTCTGGCGCCTTTTGGCTGCCAAACGCATGGATTATAAGGGGTTGTCTACAATGATCAAAAGCATAAGCAGACAGCATAGATGGCGCGAATGACAAATGCCCTTCCGGACGACACCCTTGAAACGCTCTGGCACAGGCTGCGGCACAGATCCAGCCACCCGCCGCCGGGCGACAGCTGGCGCGTGCATATCGACGGGCACCCTTGTGGTTGGGCAGCCCCTGACGTCGCCCGCGCCCTGCTCGACATCGCCGAGGGCGACCACACGAGCCAGATGCTGTATTTACCCGGAGGAAATCGCAACCTGGCTCGCGTTGCCCAGTATCTCAGTGAACGCCACTTATTGAAAGGCTGGCGCGACGAACTGCTGGACGTCCACGACGAAGCCGGCGAATGCCTGGGCGCCATCGAGCGCGCCGTGATGCGCCCCCTGGGGCTGGCCACCCACGCGGTGCACCTGAACGCCTATGCGCCTGACGGCACCATCTGGATCGCCCGGCGCGCGGCACACAAGAACACGGACCCGGGCAAGTGGGACACCCTGGTGGGTGGGCTGGTGGCATCCGGGGAAACCCCTAACGACGCCTTGTTGCGGGAAAGCAACGAGGAGGCCGGTCTGCTCCCTGAACATCTCATCCGGCTGCGTTCAGCCGGCAGTTTCGTAGTTCGCCGCATCGTGCCCGAGGGTTACCAGGTGGAACATACCTGGGTCAGCGAATGCGTCTTGCCACCGGGGTTTACCCCCACGAACCTGGACGGCGAGGTCGACCTGATCCGCCAGGCTACGCCTGAGGAGGTCATCGACATGATCGCGCACGACGAGTTCACCGCCGAGGCCGCGCTCTCGATCCTGCTCTCACTGGGCTGTCCGCCAGCTTCCGGCCGCTGATCGCGCCTGTGTGGCACGCGCCCCCACCATTTGTTGGATAATCCGGAGTTGATACCAGTCCAGCTATCGCCCGGAGGTCGCCGTCATGAGCAACGCATTCAACAACCCCTTCGTATTTCCTGGCATGGCGGGCACGTTCGACCAGCCCGGGTCGAACCCCTTGGTACAAAGCTTCTAAATGATGCAGAAGGCCTGGAGTGCCCTTGGCGCTCCGGGTGTCGTGAACGCCGGCATCCCTGGCGCCCAGACTTTCAACCTCGACGAACTTGAGCGGCGCCTGACCGAGCTGCGCGCGGTCGAACACTGGCTCAAGCTGAACCTGAACATGCTCGAGGCCACGATCCGGGCACTGGAAGTGCAGCGCGTCACGCTCTCGACCTTGCAATCCTTTACCGACTCTCTGGCGAGCATGGCGCCCGAAGCGGCGCGTGGTGCGGCGCCATGGAGCATGTTTTTCCCGTTTGGCAGCCCCGCACCGGAATCACGTTCCGCCGGCGACAGCGCCGCGTCCGGGTCTGCCCGCCATACGGCACGCGCCACGCGCACCGACGATGCGGCCGGGGCGCAGGCACCAGACAGCGAACGCGCTACCGGCGCCACGCAGCAGCCCAGTCCCTCCAGCTCTGCCAGCGGCGCCCCCCCATCTTCAGGTGATCCCTCATCCACCCAGCAGGCCGCTGCGGCCATGACGGCCGCACAGCAGGCCTGGTGGAATGCGCTGCAAAGCCAGTTCAGCCAGCTTGCGGCAGCTGCCGCTTCCACGTTACCCGGCGCCGCAGCCAAAGCTCCCGCACCGGAAGACCCACCCGCCGACCCGGCCCCGTCCGCTACTGCCGGGCGTTCCGGCAAATCACGCACTGCGACACGCAAGGCGACCCGGAACCCTGGCGGCACCGCCTGAGCTCGCCGCCATCGTTCCAGCCCGCCCGTTGTGTTATAGGTTGGTACAAATAGTCACCCCTACCCATCCCCAGGTAAATTAGCTCCTTCTGCAACCGGATAGTCCGCCCATGCTGAACGTTGTCATTCTTGCCGCCGGTCTTGGCAAACGCATGCTCTCCGATCGTCCCAAGGTACTGCATACGCTGGCGGGCCGCACCATGCTGGCCCATGTCATGAGCAGTGCACGGGCGCTGTCGCCGGGCCGGATGGTAGTGGTGACCGGGCATGGGGCCGAACAGGTGCAGGCAGCCTGCGCGGGCCAGACCGACGTCGCATTCGCCCTGCAGTCACCCCAGCTAGGAACCGGCCATGCAGTCCAGCAGGCACTGCCGTTGCTGCCCGCAGAGGGCACCACCCTGGTGCTGTACGGCGACGTTCCCCTGGTGGGCATTCCCACCTTGCGCAGGCTGGTCGAGGCGGCCCGAGAAGGCCTGGCGATCCTGACCGTACATCTGGACGACCCCACGGGGTACGGCCGTATTGTGCGAGACGACGCCGGGAATGTTCTGCGTATCGTGGAGCAGAAAGATGCCTCGCCTGCGGAACAGGCGATCCGCGAGGTCAATACCGGCATCATGGCCGTGTCCACCCGGCGTCTGCGAGGCTGGCTGGAACGGCTCGACAACAACAATGCGCAGAACGAGTATTACCTGACTGACATCATCGGCATGGCCGTCGGCGAAGGGGTACGGGTTGCCACTACCACCCCCGACGCGATCTGGGAGACACTGGGCGTGAACGACCGCGTCCAGCAGGCCCAGCTCGAACGCATCTATCAGCGTGAGTATGCGAAGCGGCTCCTCCATGCAGGCGTAACCCTGGCCGACCCCGAACGCATCGATGTGCGCGGAGGCCTGGTGTGCGGCCGCGACGTCTTCATCGACGTCGGGTGCGTGTTCGAAGGCGAGGTGGAACTGGCAGACGGCGTCAGCGTCGGCCCCTATTGCGTGCTGCGCAATGTCAGCGTCGGCCCCGGAGCACGCATCGAGGCGTTCAGCCATATCGACGAGGCCGAAATCGGTGCGAAGGCGGTGGTCGGGCCGTACGCCCGCCTGCGCCCCGGGACCCGCCTCGGCGCCAACACGCGTGTGGGCAATTTCGTCGAAGTGAAGAACGCCAGCCTCGATAACGGCAGCAAGGCCAACCACCTGGCCTATATTGGTGATGCCACGGTAGGCAAGAACGTCAACATCGGTGCTGGCACCATTACCTGCAACTACGATGGCGCCAACAAGCACCGCACCGTCATCGAGGACGACGTCTTCATCGGTTCGGATACCCAACTGGTAGCGCCCGTGCGAGTGGGCCGCGGAGCCACCCTGGGCGCCGGCACGACCCTCACGAAAGACGCGCCTGCAGGTCAACTGACCCTGTCGCGCGTGCCCCAAAAGACCATCGAGAACTGGCAGCGTCCGCAGAAAAAGCAGAAAGACTAGGTCAGGACCAGATCACGGAGGTTAATTCGTAGCGGATGCCGGGCTCCACCGATACCGTCCCAGCCCGAAAACGCATTCCTTGCCCACGTGCAGCCACTCCCCCAGATACAGGAGCGAGAGAAGGTCGGGATGCACTGCTGTCAGCAGCCAGGTCCCGATCACGCCCCCCAGAGTCATCTTCTGCTTCTGCCGCGACGAAAACCGCGTCCAGTCCACCCACCTGAGGTCCCGCGCTCCCTCTCCCACACCATCGGCAAGCGCATTGAGCCGATGGATCGCCTCGAGCGAGAAAACTTCGCCGTGGCGGCCATTAACGTGAAAACTTACTCGTCGAATCAGATGGCGGAAGAACACCGGGGGCGTGAGCTCCCGTGGGCCCACCAGCCTGTCGCGCTGTTCTAGGCGCAGCGGCGTCAGCAGGCTCAGGTGAACATCCAGTGACCGGTCGAACTCCGGAACGCATACCTCGGTGTCGTGCGGCAGCAGCTTGTTCAAGCCCGTCTGATACACCACCGACCGGGCGCTGGCGGGCGCCAGATGTTCAACCCGCTGCAAGCGGGCGCGACCGTTGCGTTCACCTACCCCGGCCGCAAAGGCACGCTGCCACGCTTCGATGATCAGCGGGAGCTGACTCAGCGCCTGGTGCAGCATGACCACCATGTCGAACTCGAAACTGTCACCCGGTTTGTACCATCGCCGCGTTGCGGTCGAGGGTTCGATAGCGTATCCCGACACGGCAGGAACGGGGTTATGGCCCCGTGGTTGCAAAGACGCCGCACGCTGGGGTTCGAAAAACGCCGCGTAAAAGCAGCGAGCCACCAAGCGGCAGTTCGAGCACTCAGGCGCCCGCATGACGCAGACCAGATCGCGCAATGCCCGCCCAAACACACCACGCAGGGTGGAACCAGCGTAATCAGGCAAGCCCAGGGGTGTGGTCACAAGCCAGTGAAACCGGTAGCGCGCCAGTTGCACGCTGAGCCGGGGTCTGACCGCGCATGCGTCCGGCATCATCACGGACTGTTTTCCAGATACTTCATCACAAGCAGCGTGCGTTGATACTCCTTGTCCTTGTCGGGCCGCTTCTTCCTGGATTCGGGGACCCATTGACCTGCCACCTCCATCTTGTGCTTCAGGCGCCGCGCTACCTCGCCTACGATTTCAGCCGGAAAGCGGTCCTGCTGGAGCGCGGAAATGAGTGCACTGATCTCAGGCTGGTTCTTGTCGGCACGCGCCTCGAAACATTCGGCCATGGCGCGGTCAATCGGGTCCATCGCCGCGATCGCGCGCTCCCGTTCCGCTCTTTCGCGTTCCTGGCGCTCGCGCTCCTCACGTTCGCGCACGCGCGCTTCCCGTTCCAACTGGCGAGCCTGGTCCGCCTTCATGGCCCCATAGCCAACGCTCGTCTTTGCCCCGAAACCCAGCCATTGGAACGCGTGCTCGAATGCAGCCCGGAGCAGCGTGCGCCACATGCCATTTTCAAGCAGCTGAGGTCGGGTCCAGCTCAGGAGAGCGCGATCACACTGCACGTGAAACGTGAAGCCCGATCCTGGGGGCACAGTGAGAAAACTGATCGGGATGGGTTGACCGGAATCATGCGGACTCTTTCCGTCCTGGTAGTAATGCTTCTGGTGAGGCGTCATGACCTCGACGTGCAGGCGGTCTCCCTTGAGTTGAGGAATCACGTCCCAGAAGATCAAGGCACCCCGGCGACGATCATCATCCGGAGCGTCCGTGACCGGACCGAATAGCGCATCGATGGCATGTGCATCCCAACCCTGAGGGTCTCCCCATTCGCCCGAGGCCAGTTCGCGCGCGGCAGCACGCAATACGCCTTTCACCCCGCTGCCGGGCAGGTAAGGTAACCCATACGGATAGAGAAATGCGAAACCGTTCTCGACCGGATGTTCATTTCCCAGACCCGTGGCAAATGGAGCGGTCGCCTGTGCATCGATGATCAGCCCATCATCGGGCGCCACCGAATTTGCGAATCCATGCTCCTGGCGCGCGAGGAGTGCCTGCATGATCTGGCGGTCGAGCGCGTTCAGTCGCCCTGCCTCGTTGAGCGCAGGCGCCTTGTTGTCGACTTGGACGCGACGCTCACGCCGCTCCTGCCCACGCGTCTCATACTTGCTATCCTGGAGCCCCCACAATATTTCGCCCGAACGCAGATCAACACCCCAGACCTGAAGGTACATGTTGAACCGCATGCCCGGGGACGCGCTGGAAAAATCCGCTTCTTTCAGATATTCGGGAACGGCGGCAATGGCCATCTCAATCACCTCCGACACGCGCAGAAGCGATCTGACGTAACCACTTGAGTAAAGCGAACGCTTCAGCGTTGATCATCTGATAATCGCGCGGCCTGGCCTTCATCAGGAGTTCCATGAAAATCTCGAAACCCGGATCCGGCGCATCAGGCTTTCCCGTCATTGCACGGAAAAGCCAGGTGCGCAGGTCTGCCGCGACTTGTCTGTAAGGGGCCTCTTTGGTGTTCACGAATGCCAACACCTGCATCAGGCCGCTGTTCATGATCAGTGCCGGCAGTGCCTTGGCGATCCTGGCGTGAGCATCGGTATACTTGCTGGTAACCTGCCACGCATACTCGGCCCGTTGTTGTTCCAGCGTCTGCCTCATGCCTGCCCTCCCACCACGTTCGCAACCACCAGCCCGCGGCCAGTCGTCGCATCTCCACCAATCTGAAGCACCTGGGTATTCAGCAACGCGCGGATCTGCTGCATGACCGCATTGGCGGACCATTCCTCATCGTTGCGTTTTCCGGTTCGGGTACGGCTTGCCATCAGGGGTGCGAGCATGATCGACTCCGGTGGCAGGTTCTCGGTATAAAAGAGCCCACGATCCTGCGCGGCTCCCGTTTTTGGGTTGATCCGCACATGAGGTTCCACCAGCGTCGCGTGCCGGCTGAAATAAGTCAGGTCGGTATCCGAAAGTACAATGAGGTCGCTCCTGATCTTGTCACGAAAGAATACGTACTCATCGCCCGGCGGCAGGGCTTTCGCTGCAAGGTCATCCGCGACGGCTGCCAGTTGTTCGGACATCCGCGCGTTGTAAGCGAACGCCTCGAGGTGGAGGCGATCACCCATGAGCAGCTGGGGGTTGCAAACCAGGCAGTCGCCCTCTGCGACGGGCGGTATCGACCATTGCACGGGAACTCCCGCCAGCATCAGCAGGCGCTGCGCGCGTGCCAAGCACTGCGCACTGGTTGCATAAACGTACGAGTTTTTCAGGCTACGCACGGGCATCGCCACCATCTGCGCATCGCCAAAGCTGACCGCCCCTGCATGCAGTTCAGCACCGCCGGGGTCTGGTCCGAGCAGAAGGTCGACGTGTGCCCCATCGCCCCCAAGCGCTTCAAAGCTGTGACGTACTGCCCCCTTTATGCCCGAGCCTGCAAAGCAGGGATGACCCGTGTGACGTTCGCGCTGAATCGGGTTATCGATCACATCGATTGCCTGCCCTGCACCCATGTGTACCGGGCTGATGGCATACAGGAAAAGTGCTGCCTGCTTCTGAAACATCACGACCTCCTTACATGACTTGACGGTGCGGGTGCGGCCATGCAGCGATTGCGATCCGGTTGAATCCCTCGGCGCGGCGCGAAGCGTCGGGGACTGCACCCCCATCGTTATCCTCGGCTTCATCGAGCCACAATCCCTCTTCAACAAGCTTGCGAAGCGCTTCGGGAGCAGCCTCGAGCTCATCCAGCCAGTAGACGCTTCCCGCAGGTGCGACTCGCTGAGCGGCTTTAGGACGATCGTTGGCCAGGTCCCAGCCTGAAAGCATTTCCGTCCTCGGAACCGCGGCAGACACGAGCCTCCCCCGGATCCCGCCAGGGAGGGTGACCCGATTGTTCCCGTCAGTGCCCGGCAGACGCCATCCCTGCGGAAACAACCCGGGTGTGGTCAGCACGATGCGACAGCGTCCGTCTCGAGCGATCGCCTCGTAGTCGGGCTCCGGCAGCACAAAATCGACCTTGGAGATGGTTGTGGCACGGCCATCGCCTCCGAAACGCAGCAACCCGCTTTCTGGCGGAACCGCCCCCCGCACAACGGCCAGGAATCCAACATCGTAGTCCGCGGCATCTTTACCCTTCCCGATGGGGTGCCCGGACTTATAAGGAACAATCGCCTGAACCGAAAAAAGCCGCGACTGTTCCACGCCTCGGGTAACGCTGCTGAGCCCGATGCCGATTCGTGTGTCGTCACGCCAGAGCCGGCGCGAATCCACCAGATGCTCTTTCAACGGGATGTTTCCTCGGAGATAGGCTTCCCATCCTGCCTGCGTCAGCCAGTAACCTGTTGCCGGTTTTCCACGCTTCGCCCCCTGCTTCATGACGGGCAACATCGGAAGCGGATACGACGTGCTGAACGCGACCGGCTGCGGGTTTACCTGCCTCAACTCGAGCTCGCCCGACTCTGGGCGATTGACGACGAGGTCGGCCGGCAACGCTGCAAGCATCTCGAGTGACCCATTGCTGAAACGCCGCGCAAGGTAAAAACCCGCCAGCACGAACGACCCCGGGTTCGCGGGCGTTCCAAGCTCAGGGTCATCCAGCCGATTGGCGACAAAGTCAGCCAGATCCGCATGCTTGTCTGCCAGCATGCGCGACCGTATAGCGCCCGCCGCCACCGAAGGCCAAGGGGGCATCTGGCTCTCGCCATAAGATCCGGCTTCGCCAAACAATCGGTTGCCCCGCAGAAAGAGAACGTCAACCGGTTCCAAGAAGCGGTATTCGTATCCAGCGTTGCCCATGTCACTCTCCCGACCGAACCCCTCGACCGAGAAACTCGGCTACCGACAGAAAATTGCGCAGTCGCGCTACCCGTTCTTCCACAGGCCACCCACGAGCCAGCTGGGTTAACTGGCGTGCCAGCCGTACCGCATCCGGTTTGAGTTCAGCCGCGGCGGTTTGCCGCTTGAGCTGATACTCCAGCAGGTAGGTTGCCAGCCCGGTATCAAACGCGCTGGCGGGCAACCAGGTTTCGTCCAGCCACTCGAGCGTGTGGTACACCGCACGGCGCGACACACCGTCATGTGCCAGAAAATCGCGCAACCCGATAAGAAGCGTGACCGGCTCACCCCATTTTTCGGTCAGGTACAACGCACCGCCCGACCGTTTGATGACGGTGATGGAAAATGCGTCGCGGTGTCCCTTCTGTTTGGCGCGCTGCTCCGCGCGGCGAAGCTCGCGCATCACGGCTGAAAGCGGCGCCTGGTGATGCGCAACGACCGCACCGCACGACGCCGTGGCATGCCTGCCCATCATGCGCATCAGACGCCCATTGAGCCATGCATAGCCGTTCTTGCAGACCAGCCCCTTGCGCTGGCGCAGTTCGCCCCAGTCAATCGCCGCTTCGGCGGGTGAAGTGCCACTGTAGGCGTGACGCAAACGCTGCATGGCGGCAAGCATTTCAGAAACCGGCAACATGGCCAGCACATCGTCCCCGCCGGAGTAAATGACGCGACCCATGTACTCTTCTTCGAGAACATGACGTACCACAACCTGGGAGAAGTCGTTCAGGGCGCCTGAAATCGCCTGGTGCCGGCTCGGCGCTATCGCCCGCTTCTGGATGGCATAGTCCGCAAGCCGTGCCTGCGTGGCCGCCCGCTGTCTGAAGCCCGCCTGGACGTGAGGATGGAAACTCTCCAGGTAACTGATCACGGTACCGGTCGACTCGTCGCCTACAAGAATTGCCCCCATCCGGTCGCCGTCCATCATGATGAGGCTGTAATAGGTCTCCAGACGGTCACCCAGCGCGTCTTCAATCTCGCGCAAGACACTGCGGTACTCATGAGATGTCTCGGGCGATTCACGGGCATTGTCTTTGAGCCATTCCAGCCACCCGGGTATGCGCGCAATCACATCCAGATCTTCGCCAGCACGACGCGCTGCTTTCACCAGCTTGCGGGGAAGCGCCACCCGATAATCACGACGGGACAGCTGACCCGCAGCGCCAGCCCACGCTTTAAGCTTTTCCTTGAGTGTGTTTGCGACCGGGCTGTTCAGGCTCTGCAGCAGTGGTTGAGCCATGGCCATCGTGTGGGTAGACACCACGAACCGCGAAATCTGCCGTGGTTCGCCGGCCCCCGATGGCGACAGCGCATCCCGCACCTCCTCAGCAAACAGGGTGGGCCACACTCGCTTGATCGCGGGTAATGCACTGAGGTGCTCGCCCTCCTTGACCCATGCGGGCCGCGCCTTCTGCACCGCCGTCCACAAAGTGCCCTTCGACTTGCGTTCCTCGCGTGTCCACCACAGGTGCTCCGGGCTGAGCGCAAGGCATTCATTTTCGCCAGTAAGCGTGCAGCGCCAGCCTTGTTGAACCGTCTGCTCAAATGGTCGAACATTCTTTGCTGCTGCCAGAACACGCTCGGCAAGATCGAATACGGCCGGATACAGAATGCCCGGGTTGGGAGCCATGAACGTGTACGTTCGGCCGTCCTCGCTCCTCAGTTCGATGCCCTCCCGCAGGAGTTTCCACGCCGGTGAATCGAGAAATCCCGGCTCGCGCCCATCTTCCACCTCGAGGAACTGACGCATCGCGCTGGAGAGCAACGTCACATCGAGATCCCGCTGACGCTTCGTGTCCCGGCAACGGATCAGCGAGAAAGGGACCACCGCCCAGTGGATTTCCGGGAAGCCTTGCAGCTGCCGCTGCATCTGCTCGAACGGGAGTTTGTACTGTGCGTCTTCCGGGTCGTAGCCCGCGGTTTCCAGCAGGCGCCGCACGACTTGCTCCCCCAGACTGTCAAGCCAGCCGCGTACTGAACGCTCGACAGTACGGGCGATCTCCACCGCCTGCCTGGCCGGGAGGACTGCGACAAAACGGTTCGGTAACGATGCAGAAAAGAGCGGGTTGGCGTCAGTACTATCCTCGCGCCACTCACAACCCTTGAACAGCTCCGCAGGCAGGCCAACATCCCGCTGCAACCAGACATCGACCTGCGGCACCCGACGCAAACGCGGAAACAGGATGGCATCGGGACCAAAACGCTCGCACACCGGGCGCATTGCCTCCCAGCTCAGACGGGACAACAGATGCGAGCCAGCCCAAAGATCGGAGGTACTGCGAGCGGCAGCGATAAAGGGTTGCACCGGTCCGATCGAGAGCGTGAGAAGGGCCACCTCGCCTTCCGGATCGGCGACGAATGCGCCCGCAAATGCCGAGGCAAGATCCAGATGGTCCCAGATACTGTGATCGGGAATGCGCGTGTCCGCCGGCAGTACATCCCAGAGAACGCCCAGTTTGTCGTGATCTTCGGTATCTGCCCCCGAGACTTTCAGTTCCGGCCCAAACCGCCAAAAGGCGAGATACAGCTTGCGCCAGTCGGGGGCCTCGATTGCGCTGTCAGCAACCTTCAAAGCCAGTGACGTAAAATGATCGAAGCTACGCTGCTTGATGGCATCCAGCGCGGTCGCATCGAGTGAACCCGCCTTTCCAAGATCAAAATATTCACCGGTCAGGGGATGAATCAGCACAGGCTTGCGCGACCATACTACCTGTGCCCAGGACGCAACCTTGAGCACACGCTCCCCGCCTTGTTTGTCTTTGACCGGGAGCTCGTCCATGGGAAAGTTGGGCCGGTCGGCTGCAGCGGCCCACCAGTCTGCGCGCTGCACGTGCTTGTAAATGTCGAGAGGAATGCCTTTCCTGAACAGCGTGCGTGCCAGCGTGCTTTCGCTCTCTGCCTGCAGCAGCTCGGGTGTCAGTTCGTGATAGCCCAGCAGGCGTGCCAGCGCCCGGCTGGTTCCGTTTTCATGGCCTGCGGGATCACGCAGGAGCACCAACGCCTTTTCCGCCGGATCGTGAATCCAGGCCGCCACCTTGGTTTGCCACAACGTGTTTCCGTCTGCCATGACTACCCCTCGACCCGATGAAACTGAGAGTGCTTGTCCAGAAACCGGTGCACTGAGCCAAAACAGTCTACGAACTCGTCCAGCCGCTGTTTGTCCCTGGGGAGCCGATTCCAGAGTTCTTCAGCGGGACGGCACGGGATATGGAAGATGGCTGCGACGTACTGCTCCCCCCGAGCCCGTACCTTGAATCGGATACTGTGCGGCACCCGGACGTCTGCTCCCCACCCGATAGCATCGTTGAAACCGGTCAACGGGTACGCGAGCATCCAGCGGTAGCGTACGCTTCTGCGCATGTCCAGCCGCGTCTGGGCAAGCAATCGAAGCGCGTCTTCCCATCTGGCGAGCGGCTGCGATTCCCACTCGAGCGGGCCACGCTGGTCTCGTCCGAGTGCGTGCGGCCAGTCCAGTTCCATGGCCTCGGTCCAGGTCCGCTGATGCACGCGTGTACCCACGTGATCCCCCATCAGCTGGAAGGAGCCCCAGCCGTTCCGACTACGTCCACCCACTGTGCCATATGCGTTCATCAGTGCCAGCGCATCCTCGATGTACTGCCCTTCCGGAAACGCGAGCGCAAGCTTCGCTTTCGCTCCGGCTTCGATCGCCGGGCTCTTCTTGAGCGTGACGCCACCCTTGAAAAGAACGGGCCCGTAACCGAGGTACAGGGCCGCCGCAACCCTGCCGCCCCCGTTTGCAGATGCCCCAAGCGTTACGGCGCCGAACGAGGGCGCCTGGTTGAGGCGGCCGGACTCCCATGTATCCAGTCTGAGCCTCACCTTGCTCCTCCCGTAGTCGTCACCGTTCTTTTTCGCTTCTGCCGCACGGCCAAACAGGGAGCCCTCCTTCAGCCGAAGCTGCTCGACGTTGAAGTTCAACGTATGTGCGACCGCCATACGCCACCACTGACGCAGTAACGCCTTGAAGGGTGGTGTACGCCACTGCCCTGCCTGCTCCGCGTTCCCGACAAACGCGGGAGTGAGGAACCGAACCGTGTATTCCAGCTGCCTCATCCTCATGCTCCTTGCAACTCGTGGTGCCAGTCGGGTCTCTACCCATGCAGTCCCGGCTGGGGCGAGCCGACTTCAGTCTCAATGCGCAATTCCAGACCGTCAGGAAAAGCGTAGCCACGCCGGCGGCCAAACTGCCGGCTGGCAAGCTTGCAACGGCTGGCGAGTTCTGGTCCGACGCTGGCCTCGATGGTCTTGTTGAGGCGCGAAACGTTTTGCTCCAGCCAGTGCTGGGTGATCCCCTCCTTCCGCAGCAGGGTCTCCGTTCTCGGCTGCAACTCCAGCCAGTACCGCTCAGCGAGCGAAAGCAGATCGTCTGCCGGTCGCGTCTCACCGTCGATCAGCGGTTCGATCGGGGGGCTGCCCTCGAGTGCACGTGTCACCATCCATGTCAGCAATGCTGTGTTCAGAGGACTCAGCTTCCCGTGGCAATGATTGATGCGATAGGTTCGTTCGAACGGAGAGACGGCCAGCTCGACAGGCTCGGTAGCCTCTCGCGCAAGACGAACGGTCTCACTGAAACTGTGCTTTCCGGTAAGCAGGATCTCGGGCAAGCGATCGCGCATCCGCACGAACGGAATCCTGGCGAGCCACACCTTGGCAGCGCTCGCGTCCAGCACGCTTCCATCTGCTGCATGAATCACGCGCCGCTTCGGGGTGGGATAAAAGAAATCCCGATTGGATTCGTAGAGCTCGCTGACCAGAACATGGCTGAGGCAATCCTGCGGGCGCCCGAACAGCGAGAGTGCAAACCCGGCATAAAAACCCATCGTCTTGCGCCCGCCTGCCAGCGAAACGTGCAGCTCGGTGTGATCGTCACGGGTGAGCTCACGAACAATGGAGCAAATCGTGTCAGCGGCAGCTTCGTTGTCTTCCGGGGTTCTGATATCGGACAGCGGGCGGCCCCTCGCATCGCGAACGACGGTAATCAATTGTTCGTCGAAATGTACCCGGTGCGAGACCTTGTAATCAGCCAGGAGCCGGAAAAAGTGCCTATCGCCCTCGAGCAGTTGCAGCACGGCATTCTGCCGGCCCCGCTCCGTGGTAATCAGCCTCACCTCATCCGGAACACGATTCTCCTGGATAAGTACATACAACGTTTCCGTGATGACCTGCGGCGACATTCCGCTAACGACCAGTAGTATCGTGCGTCTCAATCCCATCTTTGACGCAATTGCCTATCTTCCATAACATTTTGAAATCATAACCATCCTACGAGTGCTTCGGAACAGTTGCAAGCTTGCGAAGCTGTAGGGGTTGACCTGTGGGTACCAATCCGTACCAGGTGCGGAAGTACCCTGCAGCCAGCGAACGGGACTGTTTCCTTTCGGAATAACGGAGGTGCCGGATGACCACACTGATCAGTTTTCTCGGGCGAAGCAACAGCGACCGTGCTACCGGCTACAGGAAACTGCGTTACCGTTTCGAGAACGGTCACGTTGAAGAAGTGCCCTACATCGGCCTAGCCCTGTTGGGTCAGCTAAAGCCCGATCGGCTCGTGCTGCTGGGAACTTCCGGGAGCATGTGGGATGTTTTCTTCGACCACCTTGGATCAACAGAGCACATCCTTGAACTGGTCGAGGCAGCCGAAGCAAGTGCAGTCACCCAAGAGCTTCTCAAAGCTCATGAGGCGTACCTGACCGCGAAACTCGGCGTTGATGTACATTGCGAACTGATCGGTTATGGACGCAACAACGCCGAGCAGGCAGATATTCTTCGATCCCTCGCCAACTGCATTCCGCAGGGCGAACAGGTCTACATTGACATCACTCATGGCTACCGCCATCTGCCAATGCTTGCCTTGGTGGCGGCGCGGTATCTCCACCACATTCGGGGTGTCGAGGTCAGCGAAGTCTATTATGGCGCTGAACAGATGAAGGATGAGGGTTTCACACCCGTGCTCCGACTGGGCGGCATGCTGCAAATGCTGAACTGGCTGGAAGGCTTCGCGGTCTTTCAGCACAGCGGTTATTACGGGCAATTTGCCGACCTGCTCGAACAGGACGGCATGCCCGGCGAAGATGCCCGCCGGCTCCGGCTGGCCGCTCACCTGGAGTATCACAACGACGCCGCCCAGGCGCTCACGCCCCTTAGAAGCGCCGTCGATAGAGTCAAGCAGCACAACGGTACACTCGGCGCCCTGTTCCGCGACGCACTTGTCCAGCGCATGAGCTGGCACGAGCAGTGCCAGCGGCAAAAGCGTGATCTCGCCATCGCCGACCGTTACCTCAAAACGAATGATTATCTTCGCGCCACCATATTCTTGTTCGAGGCATTCGTCACGCGGTGCGTCATGAAGCAGATGGACTACCGGAATCCCGACGACTACGACGTACGCAACGAGGCCCGCAAGAGAGCACTCGATACAAGCGCTGCTGCCAGGCGACTGGACAGCCTGCGCAACGCACTCGCCCATGGCGTGCGCGGTGAAAATCAGAAAGAAATCAGCAGACTACTTCGCGACGAGAGTCGTCTTCTGACCGAGCTGCGCAGGCTCAGGAAGGAGCTGTTTCGCGATTAGCGTTTTCCATTCCCTGTTCAGTCCACCTCCTGCGCCTGCAGGAACAGCGACTTGCTCAAGGCGTTGAAAAAGTCCTGGTACGGTGCAGGCTCTGTTATCGGCCGAAGGTTATATTGCGCGTTCGCGCGCACTACGACCCGATCGCCTCTCAGACGTGTGCTCACTGTCATGCGCACCTGGTAGGTGTCCCATTTTGTCGCAGATACGCTCCCGAGATTGCTGTCCGTCTGATCGATCAGGAAACCGAGGTCTTGCAGCGTATCGATGACTGCACGCAACACCCGATTCCGGTCAGTTGTTTCAAACGCCCGGGTCTGAAAGTTTCGTTGAGCCAGCTGGCTTCCACTTCCCGAATCGAGCACATGCTGGCTGGTTGTTGCAACGCACCCAGCCAGAAAAACGCTTAGCAGGACCGCCGGGCATACCCGCGCCACGCTGTGAACTCGTGCCTTCATATCTTCTGCGCCTCTATGAAAACCGATTTGGACAGCTTGTCGAAGAACTCCTGATATATTGCGGGGTCGTTGATCGTTTCCACGTAGGTGCTGCGGTCCGTCCTTGTGACGACCCTCTGAAATGTCGCCCTGACCACAAATTCGCCCCTGCCGGTCGTTCCCGCGGCCGCGGCCCCCGCATACTCAGGTGCTATGACCGACTCGCTGCCAGCAGGACGCACAACCAGCGACACCCTGATCTTCTGCGCCGCGCTCACGGGCGGTATGTATCCGGTCAACAGCGCCACAAGGACCGCGCCAGCTACTTCCCCGGCATTTACGGCATCACGTTCCTTGCTTCCGGTAAGCAGCCCCAGGGACGTTTCGCTCGCGTCGAGGTTGTACCCCATATCCTGCAGCACATTCGCGCCCGCCTGCAGGATCTCTTCCTCAGAGAGGCCATCAAACCGCCGAGATTGTATCTGCCGCTGCGCAAGCACTTCTCCCGACACCGTGAACGCACCCTCAGGAACCTGTAAAGCACACCCTGCCAGAACGGTGACGGCACTCAACATGAACGCCCTGCGTCCCTGATGAAGAATTCTCTGGTTCGTCATCTCAGCACATTTCTATTCAGAACTTTGCCTGATGGTAGGCAAAATCACGCACTCGGCCTGCCGCGTCGAACTTGATGATCACCGTCAGTGAACGCTGTGACACCGACGAAGCACCCGCCGCCTGATTGAAGCCCAGTCCTCCTCCAGCGCCCAGTTGCGACCCGAACCCAAGAATCAGGGAAGAGACACCCCCACTGCTCGTCGAGTAGACGCGATCCGTGGCGATCCTGTCGTACACCCAGACTTCGCGCCGCTGATCGTCGGAAGTTACGATGTTTGGCGAGCCGAGAACCTGAACGACCTCCGCGCTCGTCATGCCTGCCCGTATCTCCCGTTGAACCACGCCCGCTGAAAGGGCTGTTCCATCGATGGCGGCGCGCACCGCATCTGCGTGGTGCACTGCCGTCTGACACCCCGAGAGCATCACTACCGCAGTCGCGAACACGATGCCCTTGACAATATTCATTGCCTTCGCTCCAGAGTTTCAACACCCCGGCGAGTATATTGGTTGCACGTCGTTTGTCAGACTTTGGAGAGCTTGCGAACGGAACAATGGCCTTGCGATCGGCTCTTCAACCATGGGCGAAACACCAGGTCCGTACACAACAGAAAAAGGCCCTGTAAAGGGCCTTTTCTGCATGGGGCGTTCAGTCGGATTCCCTTCTGCCTCGTATCCATCCCCATATGGCCAGAACGCTGTTGCTTTGACCTGCTGGGGTCTCGCGAAAGAATGCAATGCTTATATTAACCGTAGCATTCTCGATATTGATCCCATTTTCTTTCAGATACTGACAAATGGCGCTGCGGATTGCGGGGTTGTCGAGAGTGATCTTCATAATGTCTCCAAAAAGTGTGTCAATCCACTTTCAGCGGGGCAATGTTTCCAACAATCCGCGCACACCTGGAGAGCTAGGATATACCGTATCAATCTCTTTTTAACGAAGCACGCACTGTTTCCAACACCCCGGTTTACTGCAGTAAACCCGTCGGAAAGTCTCAATCCCCTTTCAACGGGGCACTGTTTCCAACTGCCGTCCCGGTGAGGCGATCGACGCGGTCGGGTCTCAATCCCCTTTCAACGGGGCACTGTTTCCAACATCGCAGAGACACGAGAACAAGCACGGGAAGTTGTCTCAATCCCCTTTCAACGGGGCACTGTTTCCAACCAAAGAATTGGTGCAATTCCCTTGGCGAAGGGGTCTCAATCCCCTTTCAACGGGGCACTGTTTCCAACATGAAGCAATTGAGTATGCCGTTCTCTTCGGCGTCTCAATCCCCTTTCAACGGGGCACTGCTTCCAACCGTAAGTTGCAAGAATATTTGCGAAACCCAACGTCTCAATCCCCTTTCAACGGGGCACTGTTTCCAACCCAAACCAAAGTGGGCGACGCCGTATTGGCGGCGTCTCAATCCCCTTTCAACGGGGCACTGTTTCCAACAGAAAGATGCAGTAATTATTTCCGGTTGTCAGTCTCAATCCCCTTTCAACGGGGCACTGT
>CALAGD010000055.1 GCA_937891425.1 uncultured Pigmentiphaga sp. | reverse complement strand
GGAAGTCGTCGAACTCGCTGTAGAACACCAGTGCGCCGGGAATGGCGGATTCGTGTGCAGTCATGGGGGGCCTCATCCTGAATGGCGGGTCGTACCTGAGGAAGCGGCGACGAGCCGCACGGCGGCCTCAATGGCAAGCTCATAGCCATCCGCCCCCAGCCCGGCAATGATGCCGTGAGCAGCACGCGAGATGTAGGAGTGATGCCGGAAGGCTTCCCGCTTCCAGAGGTTGCTCATGTGCACCTCGACAACCTTGCCCGGGAACATGAGCAGGGCATCGAGTATGGACACCGAGGTATAGGTCAGCCCGGCGGCGTTGATGATGATGGCGTCGGCCACGCCCCGTGCTTCCTGGATCCAGTCGATCAGCTGTCCTTCCCAGTTCGACTGCAGGAAGCGCAACTGTACGCCCAGTTGGGCGGCTTTGGCTTCGCAGCGCCGTTGCAGGCTGGCAAAGTTTTCGCTGCCATAGGGCTGGTTGGGGTCGAGGCCATAGAGGTTCGCGTTCGGTCCATTGAGAAACCAGAGGGTGGCGTGGTCTTGCGTCGTCATGTGAATCACCGGAATCGGAACGGGTTCAAACAGGAATTGGCAGACTGGCAAGGGATACGGATCTGCGCATGTTCGTATGGGAGCCTCAGGGAATCAGCACCAACTTGCCGAAGACCGCACCACCTTCCAGGAGGGCGTGTGCGCGTGCTGCTTCGGCGAGGGGCAAGGTTGCATGGATGCGTGGCCCGACACGGCCGGCAGCGATCAGGGGCAGGACATGGCGTGCGATTGCCTGGGCCATGCGTGCCTTCTCTGCAGCCGACTGTGGACGCATCGTTGAAGAATGCAGGCTGAGCTGCCGTTGCATGAGCAGGGTAAGATCGAGCTCAACCACGCTGCCACGCATGAACGACAGGCTCACGTGCCGGCCACCGAAGGCCAGAGCCTGCAGGTTGCGCCGCACGTAATCGCCGCCCACGACATCGAGCACCACGTCCACGCCGCGTCCACCCGTATGCTGCAGGCAGGCTTCCACGAAATCTTCGTCGCGCCAGCTGATGACTACGTCGGCGCCCCAGGTGTGCAGGGCCTCGGCGCGTGACCGATCGCCCACGGTGGCCAGCACGCGTGCACCCGCTGCGCGCGCCATGCGAACGGCCAGCGTGCCGATACCACCGGCCCCGCCGTGGATGAGTACGCATTCTCCCATCGCAAGGCGACCCAGCTCGAACAGGTTGTGCCATACGGTGAACAGCCCTTCAGGGAGAGCCGCAGCTTCAACGTCGCTCAGCAATTCTGGTACGGGCAGAGAATGCCTCAGCTGGGCGACGCACCAGGGAGCATAGCCGCCGCCGGGTACGAGGCTCATGAGGCGCTGCCCCAGCCAGCACGCATCCACGCCAGGCCCGCAGGCCACCACCTCGCCGCACACTTCGAGCCCCAGGACATCAGTCACGCCCGGGGGAACGGCGGCCAGCCCCTGGCGCTGCATGACGTCGGGGCGGTTGACGCCCGCGGCACGCACCTTGAGCAACACTTCGCCTGCACCGGGGGTGGGCACTGGACGGTCTTCGAACTGCAGTACCTCGGGGCCGCCCGCGGTACGGGCAACGATGGCTTGCATGGAGCTGGGAATGGAGGTCATGAACATCTCGTACCTGGAACTTGCGCCGGGGAGGCGGGCGTCAGCACATGAAACAGAATCGGATTCTTCAGAAATGTAAGGACAAAATTCGGATCGGACATGAGTTCCGCTCGGGCACGAAAAGGTGACTGGTGCCTCCTCGAGCCCCGCCGCGGTCACTCCTGTGGCTCGTACGCGCTTGCGTTTGCTCCCGGAAAGGAGATGCCGACCACCGTGCCGACAGGCCACTGCTCGGATGCCTGCAATCCGGCGCTGCGCACCTTGACGACGCGTCGACCCGCAACCGGAAGGTCGGTATCCACGTACGTGATGATGTGGTCACCCTGGAACACGTGATTGACCACGGTACCCGTAAGCAGTGCGCCATTGCCGACGCTGTGCAGCTGCATGTTTTCCGGGCGCACGTAAACGTCGAGCTGCAGTCCCTCGCGTATGCCACCGACGATGCGCGAGCGCGGCATGTCGAGGAGGGCCGAGCCGATGCGGATCTGGATGGTGTCGCCCTTCTGCCGGTGGTAGTAGCCAGGCAGGATGTTGACGTCACCCAGGAAGGAGGCGACGAATGGATCCTGAGGGTTGCGATACAGCTCGGACGGTGTGTCGATCTGACGGATTCTTCCCGCGCTCATCACTGCGATGCGGTCTGACATGGCCATCGCCTCACCCTGATCGTGAGTCACGAAGATGGTAGTCACTCCGAGGCGGCGCTGGATCTCGCGAATTTCCACCTGCATCGAGGCACGCAGGCTCTTGTCGAGCGCGGAAAACGGTTCGTCAAGAAGCAGCACCTTGGGCTCGATGACCAGCGCACGGGCGAGTGCTACGCGCTGCTGCTGTCCGCCCGACAGCTCGCGGGGCTTGCGCTGCCCGAGACCCTCCAGCTTGACCAGTGCCATGGCCTCCTGCACACGGCGGGCGATTTCATCCTTTGGCACGTTGCGCATGCGCAGTCCGTAGCCGATGTTGCGCTCAACCGTCATGTGCGGGAACAGAGCATAATTCTGAAAGACGATGCCGATCTTGCGCAGGTGAGGCGGCACCGTGGTGACCGGTTCGCCGTCGATGAAGATTTCCCCGCCGTCGGCCTCGGCAAAGCCTGCAATCAGGTTGAGCAGGGTCGTCTTGCCGCAGCCCGAAGGCCCCAGCAGCGTGAGAAATTCGCCCTGGCGAATTTTCAGCGATACCCGGTGCAACACGGTCTGGTCGCGGTATTTCTTGACGACTTTCTCCAGACTGACGGCGGGTTCCTCCGTATCCGGATGCAGAAGAGGGGGCTGTGCAGCAGGTGCGGATGCGACGATTCTCATGGCTTGTACAACCGTCAAAGGTCAATGAACAGGTTCGGGGCCGTCGGGCAGGCTGGTCGGCGCAAATGGGCGAAATACGTTATTCCCGCCGGCATGCCCAGGGCATTTTCGGAATCACATGCCCTAAACGATAAGGCAATTGTCTTGACAAGGCTGTTTGCGGAATTTGATGCAGCGCTTCAGAAAAAACTAAGCGACGGGCTACACAGGCGAAAAACCGGCCAACCGGGCCTGAAAGAACATCTCCAGGGCCCAGTTTGCTTTTTCCAATGGAGGGCCTCGGAAAAGGTTGATTTCCTCGCGCTTGCTATTGCCTGAAACTTTGAACTGCCAGTCTTGAGCTGCCATTCAAGACATCGCTGTACCTGTTTTCAAAGATTCGTAGTCAGGGTATCCGCCCTGGCGCGAAAGTCCTGATTGATTGCGCGTAGGAAGATCAAATGCAAACGGAACGAATCAATACTGTCATAGTCGGTGGTGGGCAGGCCGGTATCGGGATGAGCGAACATCTGACCGAACTGGGTGTACCGCATGTCGTGCTCGAACGTGGACGGATCGCGGAGCGCTGGCGTTCGGAGCGCTGGGATTCCCTGGTTGCCAACGGGCCGGCGTGGCACGACCGCTTTCCCCACCTCAAGTTTGAGGATCTTCCTGCCGAGTCGTTTCCTCCCAAGGAGCGCATGGCGCAGTATTTTGAACAGTACGCGCGCATGATTGACGCCCCGGTACGCACCGGCGTGGAAGTCAAGTCCGTCGAGAAACTTGAGCGACGCCTCGGGTTCAGAGTGACGACTTCGGAAGGCGTGATCGAGGCTCTGAACGTTGTGGCTGCGACGGGCCCGTTCCAGGCGCCCTCGATTCCGCCCATCGTGCCCAAGGACGCACCGGTGGATCAGCTGCATTCGGTCGCATACAAGAATCCGGACCAGCTTCGGGAGGGCGCGGTGCTGGTCGTGGGTGCGGGGGCGTCCGGCACGCAGATCGCAGAAGAGCTCTGCAAGGCTGGCAGAAAGGTGTACCTGTCGGTCGGCGAGCATTACCGCCCACCGCGCTCCTACCGTGGTCGCGACTACTGCTGGTGGCTGGGCGTGTTGGGCCTGTGGGATGAGGTCAGAATCAAGCCCAAGAAACAGCACGTGCCGTTTGCCGTCAGCGGCTACGACGGCGGGCGCACGGTCGATTTCCGGCGGCTCGCCCACATGGGGATCGACCTCGTGGGAGTGACCGCCGGCTACGATCATGGCAAGCTGGTATTCAAGGAAGGTTTGGCCCAGAACATCGCCGAAGGCGACCAGTCATACTTCGAGGTGCTGCAGCAGGCCGATGCCTATATTCAGCACCACGGCCTGGATCTTCCTCCCGAACCGGAAGCGTGGGAACTGCTGCCAGATCCGGATTGCGTGCTCAACCCCATCCTGAGCCTGGACCTGGAAAAAGCCGGTATTACGACGATTCTGTGGGCGACCGGCTTCAAGTTCGATTTCAGCTGGCTGAAAGTACCGGAGGCTTTTGACGAGAACGGCATGCCTTTCCACAAGCGCGGGATTTCCGCCGAAGGCGGCATCTACTTCCTGGGCCTGCCCAATCTGGTGAATCGTGCATCTTCCTTCATTTACGGTGTGTGGCACGATGCGAAGTACATTGCCGACCATATCATGACGCGCCAGGGTTACCTCAGTTTCCGGCCGTAGCGTTGGCATTACCTTCCCTGATCCATGAGCACACCACAAGGAGCCGGAACCGGAGGTGTTCCGGCGCACGTTGCTTGCGCGCATGGGACAACTTCTCCGGCGGCGTGAATGGGCGGCCCATTCCGCTGGGCCGCACCGTCGCTTCACGGTCAGCGTGGATCCACCGGTTCGCAGAGAAAGTCCAGCAGGCCATCGAGCATGCGATGGCAGGCATGCAACTGGCTGGCTTCCACGTACTCATCGGCCTTGTGCGCCACGGCGATGCTGCCCGGGCCGCATACGAGTATGGGCGTGGTGGGCCAGCCTTCCTGGTAAAGCCCGCCTTCGGTGCCAAAGTCGAGACGTGCGGAGGGCGTGCCCGGTGGCAGCAGGCGCGACAGCAGGCGGAAACCGTCGCTGTCAGGTGAGGTGGAGAGTCCGGGATAGCGGTTGACCTGCGTGATGTCGGGCAGGGGGGCGTTCTGATGCAGTGCTTCCTGGGCGACACGCTGTGCAAGGCGCTGCAACACCCGTCGCAGGATTGCCGCCGGATCATCCGCCGGGACGTGGCGGATCTCGAAGTTCACTTCACATTCGCTGGGCACGATGTTGAGTGCGGTACCTCCCTTGATTGTACCTACATGCAGGGTCGTATGGGGTACTTCGTAGCCTTCATCGTATGGGCCCTGTTCGGCGATCTCGCGTTGAACGTCTCGAACGGCAGCGACCAGGTCGCTGGCCATATGTATGGCGTTGATGAAACGCGGGGCGAGTCCGGAGTGCCCTGCCTGCCCACAGCACAAGGCACGGTAGACGGCCTTGCCCTTGTGGCCTGTTCCGATGGTCATGAGGGTCGGTTCGCCCACGATGCACAACAATGGTGCCTCGATATGGTGCGTGATGGCACCAATCATGTGCCTGACGCCCACGCAGCCGATCTCCTCATCGAACGACAACGCGAGGTGCAATGGCCGCTGCAGGGGGAGTCGCGCCGCTGCCTGCATTGCGCTGATTGCGCAAGCGACGAAACCCTTCATGTCAGCGGTGCCCCGGCCGTAATAGCGGCCGCCTTGCTCGGTAAGCGAAAAGGGGGGTGTGCTCCAGTCCTGCCCCTCGACGGGCACCACGTCGGTGTGTCCAGACAGAACGACGCCAGGCCGACCAATTGGGCCGACCGACGCCAGGAGATTGGTGCGCCGCGGATCATCGGGAGCAGGGAAACGTTGTGTCGCGATGCCGCAAGCGTGCAGGACGCCCTCGACGTACTCCATGAGCCCGATGTTGGGCGTGAGGGAAACCGTTGGAAATCCGACGAGCAGGCGCAGATGCGCGATGCTCGTCTCAAACTGTGTATCGGTCATGCATGTGCTCGTTGTTCAGTTCATCATGCAGCTGCCGCCATGACCGGATGCGGATCGAAAAAGCTGGTTTCGCTCATGCCCGGAATGTACTGCTCCGAGATGTACGCCCGGCATCGGTCCATGAAGATCTCGGTCAGGCGCGATTGCTGCACAGGCTTGTATGTGGCCAGGCCCAGCCGCAGGGGGCGGTTGTTGCCGGCCAGACGGATCCGGACCGTACGCTTGCCGTCGAGGGACTGGTTCGATTTAGGGCGCACATTGAAGATGGTGTAGCCAAGGCCATTCGCGACCATCGAGCGCACGACTTCTTCAGAGCGCGAACGCGCCACGATCTTGGGCGAGAACCCGGCAGCGGTGAAAAGGGAGGTGAAGTAGTCGCGGCTGAAGGGCAGATCGAGCAGGATCATGGGATGCGAGGCAAGCTCTTCGAAGGTGACCGCCGGCTGGCGCGCCAGGGGGTGCGCCTCGCTGACCAGCACATATGGGGACAGCGTAGCCAGAGGCTCGAACTCAATGGTATCGGCGAGGTTGAGGTCGTAAGTGAGGCAGACGTCGACCTCAAGCGCCTGCAGCTTGTTCATGAGCAGTTCCTGGTCGCCTTCGACCATTTCCACGTTGACCCGGCCGAAGGCGCGCGCAAATCCGAAGATGACCTCCGGTGCAATCATGGGTGTCAAAGACTGGAAACTGCCAACGCGCAGGTTGCCTTCAATGGCGTGTTTCGATTCGGAGGCAATATCGTACAGCTGCGCCGAACGTTCGAGCAATTCGTCGCAGTGGCGCAGCACCTTCGCGCCGATGGGCGTCAGTGCCAGACCTTTGGAGGGGTGGCGTACGAACAGCTGCACGCCCAGTTCTTCTTCGATGTGTGCGATGGCGGCCGAAATTGATGGCGAAGAAATGTGGATGTTGGCAGAGGCTGCCGCGATGCTGCCATAGCGGGCCGTGGCCACGAAGTATTCCAGCTGGCGGAGTGAGAATCGACTAAGCATGGCTTGAGCAAGGACGTAGTTGGGGAAATGTCATGTATGGGGTTGTTGCCTGATACATGCAATTTCCTTGCCAATTCTTGTCAGCATGTGAGCGAACGCTGCCAGCGCGTCCGCACGGGCCGAAAACGGAAAAAAGAAAAGCAGTTTCAGAGAATTGATGGAATATCGGTCATGGATCTCCTGGAACGCCATAGCTGGGGGCGGATGAGGGATTTTCCGCCCGCGTCAGATAATCCTGCACCTGGGGTTCATACACTTTCCAGGCCGCATACAGCTCGCCGATCGGGTCGTCTTCGGCCCAGTCCACGCGCAGGTCGACCATGGGCCAGCGTTTGGCGCCGTACACCAGCAGGCCGGCGGAATGTACCGGCCCTGCCTCGCCTCCTTCGGCCAGGCCTGCCAGCATGGCCTGCATCAGCCGCTCGGCAAGGGACCCGGCTGCGTGCTCGAACGCCTGCAGCATGGCCCAGGGTACTTCGGGCGTGGCGAGCAGGTTCCCGGCGCATGCCGCATGCGTACCTGCCGCCGATCCGGTCAGACCCAGGCCATATGCGCCGGTGAACACGGCGGGCGGGTTACTGCCATCAATGGCCATGAGCTGGCGGTACTGGATGTATGGGCGGTCTTCGAGCTTTTCGAGCGCCTCCGCGGGTGTGTCGTTGCGGGCCATCAGTTCCAGGATGTCCAGGCCCAGTTCGGGGTCGGTGATGTTCTGGGTAGCTACCGTGCCGACTCCGCTGGCTCCCCAGATGCAGCGGGCCGCCACAGCGGGCGAAGATGACGCGATGGCCGCGCCGAACTGGCCCGTCTGCGGGCAACGCGCGATAATGGAAAACGTCATGAGTGGGTCCAGTCCAGTAGGGAGAGGTCCCCGACTACCGGGAACCTGCTCCTGTGTCAGTCCGGGATGACTGCGGTCGCGTCGACCTCGACCAGCCATTCAGGGCGTGCCAGTGCCGAGATCACTACGCCCGTGGATACGGGGAATACTCCCTTGAGCCAGCGGCCGACCACGCGGTAGACCGCTTCACGGTACCGGGGGTCGACAATATAGATCGTAATCTTGCAGATGTCTTCCAGCTCGCCTCCGGCTTCCTTGAGGAGGGTCGCAATGTTGGCCATGGCCTGTTCGGCCTGGCCGGCAGCGTCGCCGATGCAGACGCTCTCGGAGGTGTCCAGGTTCTGACCAACCTGTCCACGCAGGAAGACGATGCGCCCGCGTGCCACTACCGCCTGGCAAAGGTCATTGTCAAGTTTCTGCTCGGGATACGTGTCGCGCGTGTTGAATTGTCGGATGCGAGTGTGCTTCATGGTCGGACAAGAAATGTGATTGGCCGCTGAGCCGCGAGCGGCAGCGCGGCAGTGCCACAGTGGCGCTGCATGAAGCACGATATTGCGGCGATCACGCCGGGACTGCCATTTGTATTTTCCTTGCAGGCCTTTCGAAAATTCCTTGCGATTCGCGCCGGCAATTCCGATAAGGACTCCGGAATTGAATCATCGGGAAATACGATCCACCCCCCCGAAAAAGTCGATTTGGCATTGGCGCGCTTGCCTGAAATCATGTGAGCGTGTGGTTTCGGCTGGGATGCATCTGCATGCCAAGGCCACATCAGGCAACGGTACGGACTTTGTCTGTACATATTCCCGAAAGGGAACATGGCCGTCGCGGCTTAATCAACTTTCCTGAAAGAGGCTATCCATGTTGCGCAAACTCTTGACTCTGTGCGCCATTTCCACCGCTCTGGTCAGCTCGCATGTCTGGGCGGAAGAAGAGGCACTGGTCGTCAGCTCCTGGGGTGGTAGCTGGCGTGATCTCATCGACGAAGCTATTGCCAAGGAGTTTACCCGCCAGACCGGCGTGCCTGTGAAGTTCGTCACGGGCGGAACCATGGACCGCCTGAACAAGGCCAAGCTCGCCAGCACTCCAGAAAGCGACATCACGTTCACGACCTCACACGTAGGCTGGCTGTATGCGGATTCGGGCCTGTTCGAAGAACTGGATACGAGCAAGATCCCGAACTATGCGAATCTGGTCGATCAGGCCAAGATCAGCCCTTACCATCTCGGCAGCTGGGCGTATGTGTATTCCATCGGTTATAGGCCCGATCTCGTGCCGTCCAGCATGAAGTTCGACAGCTGGAACGACCTGTGGAGTCCTGCGCTCAAGGGCAAGATCGCAGTGCCTGACTTCGACCCCAGCCACGTAATTGCGGTGTCGGCCTTGCTGGAAGGTGGTGATGCCGCCAGCTGGGAGAAGGGCCAGAACAAGCTGATGGCACTCAAGCCCAACATCAAGGCCTTCTACACGAACGATGCCAACTCGCAACAACTGCTTGCCACCGGCGAGACCCCGGTACAAGTGCTGCTGTCGATGAATGCCTACCACATGGCCAATCAGGGCATTCCCGTTCAAGTGGTGATCCCGAAGGAAGGGGCGGTGCTTGGCGTCGACACCATTGCCATCATGAAGGGTACGAAGAAGCGTGACTTGGCCTACAAGTTCATCGACATCGCCCTGTCGGCCGAAGCCCAGTCGAAGGTTACCGAGCTGAAGAAGGCCAGCCCGGTCGTGAAGAACGCCAAGGTCTCTGAGCAAGATGCGAAGCTGCCCGGCGTATTCACCACGCCTGAACAGTGGGAGAAAGAAGCCATCATCATCGACCACAAGCTGCGCGCCGAGAAGACTCCCGAGTGGCGGAAGTGGTTCACCGAGAAGGTCATGAACTGATGGTGTCCAGCAGGTACATGCCCTCGCGCTCGAGCGGCGGGGCATGTACCGCCGCGGCAGGCAAGACTTCAGGCACGCCTGCCGCGTGGATCGTGAGTATCAAACGAAGGTGAGGTAATAGCATGGGCTCCCATCTGCGGGCATGGCTGCTCTGGCCAGCCGTGCTGTTGGCGTTGTGCATCGTGGCGTCCCTGGTGTCGGTGCTGCAGTTCAGTTTCAGGACGTTCATTCCGGGGTCGCTGGATACGGGTGGCCTGACATTGGCGAACTTCACGGGATTGACGCAGCCCGTGTATCTCCGGGCGTTCTTCAACACGCTGATGCTGAGCGTGGAAACGACGGTTCTCTCCCTGCTTGCAGGCTACCCTCTGGCGTATGCTCTCGTGCGCGCCAAGAGCAAGGCCATCCGCTCGCTGGTGCTGGTCGTGTCGCTCACGCCTCTGTTTCTGGGCGAGATCGTTCGCACCTACTCGTGGATTGCCGTCCTCGGCAACAACGGGTTCGTCAACGGCATGTTGCGCAAGCTGGGGCTGATCGAATGGCCCCTGGAGCTGATGTTCACGCACTTGGGAGTGCTGATCGCACTCGTCCACGTCACGATCCCGGTCGTGGTGCTCATGCTGGCTACCTCCATATCGCACATCAACCGTGATTACGAAAAAGCGGCGGCCAGCCTGGGAGCCGGCCCGACGAAAACGTTCCTGACCGTGACCCTGCCGCTGTCCATGCCGGGCATCATCGCCAGTATTACCACGGCATTTGCGTGGACGTTCAGCGCGTTTGCCACGCCGCAGATGATCGGTGGTGGCCGCGTTCCCACCGTGTCGACGCTGGTCTACCAGCTCGGGTTCTCGTCCATGAACTTTCCGCTGGCCGCGAGCCTGAGCATTTCCGGAATCCTGCTGACGGTCGTTGCGCTGTTCCTGCTGGGATTGCTGACCCGACGCCTGCGCACCGTGGGCGGTCACTGAGGAGTCTTCTGATGCGTATTCGCAACTCTCTGCCCTTGCCCCTGCGTGTTGCGGGCCCGCTGCTCGTGGCGCTGCTCCTGGCGTTCGTGCTGTTGCCCGTGGTAGTCGTTACGCTTGCGTCGTTCAACGACAAGGCCATTCTGACTTTTCCGCCCGATGCCTATTCACTGCGCTGGTACGGACGCATGTTTACCTATCCCGATTTTCGCGAGGGGTTCAAGTCGAGCATCATCGTGACGCTTTCGTCCTCGGTGCTGGCGCTGGTGATAGGCACGCTGCTGTCGGTGGCGGTAAAGCGGCTTGAATTCCCGGGCAAGCAAACGCTGGTAGCCATTCTCCATGCACCGCTGGTGATTCCCCATTTCACCCTGGGGCTGGGGCTGCTCATGCTGGTGTCGCAGATCAACCTGATGCGTTCATATGGCGTCCTGATCGTATGCCACGTGATGCTGGTACTGCCGTTCGTGCTGCGCAGCGTATATGTATCGATGGAAAACCTCGACATCCGTCTGGAGCAGGCTGCCGCCAGCCTGGGCGCTACTCCGGTCAAGGTACTGTGCACCATTACGGTACCACTGCTGGCTCCAGGGCTGTTCGGTGGCTGGCTGTTCGCGGCCATCATGTCGTTCAGTGAGTTCACTGCGTCACTGTATGTGACCACGCAGGCTACGCAGACACTGCCGGTGGCCATGTACAACTACGTGCGCGAGTTCGCCGACCCGACGCTTGCCGCACTGTCCGTGGTTTATATCGCAGTGACCGGGCTCATCCTCATCCTGGCGAACCGGTTCATGGGGCTTAGCCGGATACTGAACATCGAAGGTGAAGGTCACGCCTGAGGCAGCACGCTGCCCGCGTTCGCCCACCACCACAGCAGGTACGCAATCAGCACGACGGCCAGGCCCAGATCAGAAACCATGGCCACTTTCTCGGGGCGGGTCGTCGGCCGATTGCGGATGTGCTGGATGCCGGCGAGCAGATAGAAGATGGCTCCGGCCACGGCCGCGGCAGGCGTCCAGGCCGCCGCATGCAGACTCGCAATCGCAGTAATGCCAATGGCCAGGTTGGCGAAGCCGATCTCCATGACCAGCGGGTGGGCGCGAGGATCATCGATGCCGAAGATCTGCCTGGCGGTGAACGTCGGCTTGAGCACCTGGTAGGCGCCGGCAGCGAGCAGTCTCTATCCGACACCCCAGTACACGAACCATGTACCGACCGCTGCCATGAGCGGGGTAGTGCCGGCGGTGGTGTTCCAGATGACGTAACCGACCGGCAGAACAAGCATGAACAGAACGACGACAATCAGTTGCTGCACGGTATTACTCCTTGAGCCGGATGCGCGAGAACTGCAGCGCGCCCGAGACGATGGCTGCCTGCGGCACGCTACAGCAGAATGATGTCGTATTGCTCCTGGCTGTACCCCGTCTCGACCTGCAGCGAGACCGGCTTGCCAATGAAATCCCCCGTCTGAGCCAGGTGCTGGCTCTCTTCTTCCAGGAACAGGTCGATGACCGACTGCGAGGCAATCACCCGGAATTCACGCGGATTGAACTGGTGAGCCTCCCGGATGAGCTCGCGCAGGATTTCGTAGCAAACGGTGCGCGCCGTCTTGATCGTGCCCCGCGCCTGGCACACAGGACAGGGTTCGGTCATCAACTGGGCCAGCGACTCGCGGGTGCGCTTGCGCGTCATTTCCACCAGACCGAGCTGGGTGAAACCGTTGACCGTGACACGCGTGCGGTCACGCGCCAGCGCCTTGCGCAGTTCAGCCAGTACCGCTTCACGATGCTCCGCGTTCTCCATGTCGATGAAGTCGAGAATGATGATGCCGCCCAGGTTGCGCAGCCGCAACTGCCGTGCAATGGCATGGGTTGCTTCGAGATTCGTCTTGAAAATCGTGTCGTCGAAATTGCGGCCACCCACGAATCCGCCCGTGTTGACGTCGATCGTGGTGAGCGCTTCGGTCTGGTCGATGATGAGATAACCACCCGACTTGAGGTCGACGCGGCGCGACAGGGCGCGATTGATCTCGTCGTCAACGTTGTACAGGTCGAACAGGGGACGCTCACCTTCGTAGTACGTCAGCCGGTCGGCCACCTGTGGGGTGTACTCCAGCGCCCATTGCTTGAGCTGGGTGTACGTGGTGTGCGAGTCGACCAGGATCGAGTTCGTGTTGCTGTTGACCACATCGCGCAACACCCTCTGCGCGAGCGTCAGGTCTTCGTGCAACAGGGTGGGGGCTGAACTGGTGCGGGCCTTCTGCTGAACACTGTTCCAGAGCTTGGACAGGTACTCGATATCAGCGGCCAGCTCTTCCTCGGTGGCGTCTTCCGCCTGCGTACGCACGATATAGCCGCCCGATTCCTCGGGGGGCATGAGCGACTGCACCAGCTCGCGCAGGCGCGTGCGTTCGGTTTCGTCCTCGATGCGCTGGGAGACACCGATGTGGGGGTCGTATGGCAGGTACACGAGCAGCCGGCCCGCTATGCTCAGCTGGGTAGACAGGCGTGCGCCTTTCGTCCCGATGGGATCCTTGATGACCTGGACCTTGATGTTCTGCCCTTCGAACAGCAGTTTCTCGATAGGCGTCTGCGGCAGACCGGCGGCACGTTCAATGCGGTTCTCGCGGATATCGGCGATATGCAGGAACGCCGCTCGCTCAAGGCCAATGGTGACAAAGGCGCTTTGCATGCCAGGCAGCACGCGCGCCACCTTCCCCAGATAGACGTTGCCCACGTAGCCGCGATGGGCCGTGCGTTCCAGGTGCAGCTCCTGCAGGGCGCCCTGGGAAACGATCGCAACACGTGTCTCGAACGGGGCAACGTTGATGAGTATGTCTTCTGTCATGGGAGCTCGATGCCGGCGTGGCGCAACAACCGGGCGGTTTCGAAAACAGGCAGGCCCATGACCCCCGTGAAACTTCCTTCGATGCGCTCGACGAAAACTCCGGCAGGGCCCTGGATGCCGTAGGCTCCGGCCTTGTCAAAAGGCTCGCCGGTATCGCAATAACGCTCTATCTGACGCTGCGTGAGTCGGGCGAAATGCACCTGGGTGACGGAGACGGCTTCGAACAGGGCGTCGCCCACGGCAAGCACGACGGCCGTCCGCACCTCGTGTCGGGTGCCTGACAAGCGTTGCAGCATGGCGATCGCGTCGTTGCGGTCACGGGGTTTGCCGAGGATGTCGTTGCCGAGGATCACGGTGGTGTCGGCGGCCAGCACCGCGCGTCCGGGCAGGTTGCGGGACCGGATGTGCAGGCTGGCTCGCTGCGCTTTCTCGCGCGCGGTGCGCAAGACGTAGTCGGCCGGCAGCTCGTCGGGCAGGCGTGGCTCGTCCTCGCCGGCGGCAGCCGGCAGCATCAGTACTTCGTGTCGAACGCCCAGCTGGTCGAGCAGCTCGCGGCGGCGCGGGCTGCGGGAAGCGAGATAGATGATAGTCATGGGCACAATTATGCCCGGTGGTATGGATGGTTGTGCAAGAGCGCCCAGGCGCGATAAAGTTGTTCAGCCAGAAGCACCCGCACCATGGCGTGCGGCAGGGTCAGCGACGACAACCGCAGGGTTTCGTCGGCTGTCTGCTTGAGGGCGGCGTCGAGGCCATCCGGCCCACCAATCAGGAAGGCGACGTCCCGTCCATCCCTGCGCCATGCATCCAGCCGCTGCGACAGTTGCACGGTGGTCAGGTCACGTCCACGCTCATCCAGCACTACGCGGCGGCAGCCCGAGGTCAAGACGGCCTCAAGCCGACGGGCCTCCAGCGCCATGAGCTGTTCGACCGATTTGCCCGACGTCCGTGGCTCGGCCTTGACCTCGCGCAGTTCAAGTGGAAGCTCGGGCGGCATGCGCTTGCGATAGTCATCGAACGCTTCCGTCACCCAGCCCGGCATGCGGTGTCCGGTCGCGGCAATGATGAGCTTCACTGTTCGTCATGGACGGAGTTGCGCCCGCTGCCTGCAAGCCGGACGCGCACTGGCTTGTCGCCCCACACTTGCTCCAGCGCATAGTATTCGCGGATGGCGGGCTGCATGATGTGGACCACGATGTCGCCCAGGTCGACCAGCACCCATTCTCCGGTTTCTTCTCCTTCAACCGATACCACCGGCAGGTTGAGTTCGTTCGCCTTGTCGAGAACACTGTTGGCCAGGGCGCGCGTCTGGCGGTTCGACGTGCCGCTGGCGATGATCACCCGGTCGAAGAGATTGGTGAGGTGCGTGGTGTTGAAGACCTTGATATCCTGGGCCTTGACGTCTTCCAGGGCATCGACCACGGCACGCTGCATGCGTTGAAGTTTTCTCGAATTCATGTAGAAAGGCTCACGCCTGGTACAAACGATGCGTTCTAATGTAATCGACAACTGCGGGCGGGGTCATGCCATCGATGGGCAGACCTGCTGCCACGCGGTTGCGTATCTCGGTGGATGAAATGCGCGTGGGCGTGAACGGCAGCGGGAAGATCTGACGTTCCAGACGGGTCAGCTCCTGCTGGAGGGCGGCCGGTGGCGTCACCTGGGCACCTGGGCGTTCGGCGACGGCCAGATGTACCCGGCGGACGATTTCTTCCCAGGCGCGCCACGTGCAGAAGTTGGCCAGCTGATCACTGCCCAGCACCCAATAGTACGTATGTTCGTTCTCGCTGGCCCCCAGTTCGCGCAAGGTGTCGATGGTGTAGGTTGGGCCGGCACGGTCGATTTCAAGCGTGTTGATCGAAATGCCTGGATGCTCGGCGATGGCCAGGCGGAGCATGGCCAGCCGATGCTCGGCGCTCGCGCCCAACGGGGCGCGTTGCCAGGGTTGGGCGGCCGGCAGCAGCTGCAGGTCGTCGAGCGCGAGGTGCTGCCGGGCGGCAATGGCCAGCAGCAGATGCGCATGATGCACTGGATCGAAGCTGCCGCCCAGCAGTCCGATGCGCAGGCCGCGCGAAGAAGGGGGAGGTGGCGTCGAGCTCACACCCATTCGCGTGGCACCAGAAAGTCGTAGAGTCGGGCTTCAGGAGAGCCTGGCTCCGGGGTGTAGCAATACTCCCAACGGGCCATCGGGGGCATCGACAGGAGGATGGATTCAGTGCGCCCGCGCGACTGCAGCCCGAAGAGCGTGCCCCGGTCGTAGACGAGGTTGAACTCGACGTAGCGCCCCCGGCGGTAGGCCTGGAAGTGCCGCTCGCGCTCGCCGTAGGGAAGGCTCTTGCGGCGCTCGACAATGGGCAGGTAGGCCTGGATGAATGCGTCGCCAACGGAGCGTGTCAGGGCGAACGCGGTTTCGAAGTCGGGCTCGCTGTGATCGTCGAAGAAGATTCCGCCTACGCCGCGTGCTTCGTTCCGGTGCCTGAGAAAAAAATATTCATCGCACCACGACTTGAACTTCGGGTACCACTGTTCGCCAAAGGGCTGAAGCGCATCGCGGCAGGTGCGGTGGAAGTGGATCGCGTCTTCCTCGAACGGATAATACGGCGTGAGGTCCATGCCACCGCCGAACCAGAACGTTTCAGCTGCGAGGAACACACGCACGTTCATGTGCACGGTGGGTACGTACGGGTTGCGCGGATGCAGCACGAGCGACACGCCCATTGCCTTCCACGGCTTGCCGGCCAGCTCGGGTCGGCGTTGAGTGGCGGAGGGTGGCAGGGTGGTGCCGTGCACCGAGCTGAACAGTACGCCCCCCCGTTCGAGCAGCTGGCCCCCTTCGATCAGTTTGGAAATTCCTCCGCCGCCTTCCGCACGTTCCCAGCGGTCGACGCGAAACGCCTCGTTACCGGCTGCCTCGAGGCTGGACACGATGCGGTCCTGCAGGCCGGTGAAGTAATCGTGAAGTGTCTGGTGCGTGGTGGAGGAGTTCACAATGTTCATGGCTATTTCCGGGAAGCTGCTACGGCGCGCCAGCCAATGTCGCGACGCACCTGCATGCCTTCAAAGTGGATCTGGTCAACGACTTCGTAGGCACGCCGCTGGGCTGCTTCGACCGTGTCAGCCAGGGCGGTGACGCATAGAACGCGCCCACCTGCCGTTACCACCTGCCCGTCGACGAGCCGGGTGCCGGCGTGGAAGACGATGCAGTCGGGCGTCTCCTCGGGCAGTCCGTCGATGCGATCGCCGGTGCGCGGCGTGGCGGGGTAGTTGGCGGCAGCCACGACCACCCCGAGCGCGACGCGCGGATCCCACTCGAGCGCAGCCTGATCCAGCGTGCCTGCAAGCGCATTTTCCAGTACGGGCAGCAGGTCTCCTTTGACGCGCATCAGTATTGGTTGAGTTTCCGGGTCGCCCATGCGGCAGTTGAACTCGAGCACCTTGATCTTGGTACTGGCAGCATCCGACCCCGGCGTGATCATGAGGCCGGCGTACAGGAACCCCACGTACGGCGTGCCGTCGGCGCGCATGCCCTCGATGGTGGGGCGAATCACTTCATGCATGATCCGGTCGTGGAGTTCGGGCGTGATGATGGGGGCCGGAGAGTACGCCCCCATGCCGCCCGTGTTCGGACCGGTATCCCCATCACCCAGGCGCTTGTGATCCTGGCTGGTTGCCAGAGGCAGCACATGGGTGCCGTCGGTGACAACGATGAAGCTGGCTTCCTCACCTTGCAGGAACTCTTCAATGACGACGCGCGCTCCGGCCTCGCCCAACGCCCGACCGCCCAGCATCGAGTCGATGGCGGCATGGGCTTCCTCGAGTGTCTGTGCCACGACCACGCCCTTGCCTGCGGCGAGGCCGTCAGCCTTGATGACGATGGGGGCGCCGTGCTGCTCGACATGGGCGTGGGCCGCCGCCGCATCGGTGAAGGTCTGGTAGGTGGCGGTGGGAATGCGGTGCCGCACCATGAACTGTTTGGCGAAGTCCTTAGAGGCTTCCAGCTGCGCGGCGGCCTGCGTGGGACCGAAGATGGGCAATCCACGCGCACGGAAGATGTCGACTACGCCAGCGGCCAGGGGCGCCTCAGGCCCGACCACGGTGAGGCCAATGCTCTCGCGCGCGGCAAAGTCGGCAAGTTCGTCAAGGGCGGTGATGGGAACATTCTCGAAACGAGGGTCGCGGGCCGTGCCGCCATTGCCAGGGGCAACGAATACCTTGGTGACGCGAGGAGACTGGGCCAGTCGCCATGCCAGGGCGTGCTCGCGGCCGCCGGAGCCGATGATCAGAATGCGCATAGGGTCAGGGTGATGGAAAGGAAAGGGGCCGGCAGGCCTGCCGGCCTGGTTGCCCGAAATTCGGAGGGAAGGGGAGTGGATTACTCGTCGAGGAATACCGCGTTGGTGTAGACCTCCTGGACGTCGTCGAGGTTGTCGAGCGCATCAAGCAGCTTCTGCATGCGGGTAGCGTCGTCGCCGGACAGCTCCACTTCGTTCATGGCCTTCATGATGACGCCGTCGATTTCGGCTTTCAGGCCGGCATCTTCGAACGCCTGTTTCAGGGCGCTGTAGTCGCCCGGCTGGCAAATGACCTCGATGACGCCTTCCTCATCAGTGATGACGTCCTCGGCATTGCCGGCAAGCGCAACTTCCATGACCTGTTCTTCCGGTGTGCCCGGAGCAAACAGAAACTGGCCGCAGTGCTTGAACATGTAGGCCACGCAACCATCCTGCCCCAGGTTGCCACCATGCTTGGAGAACGCATGACGTACCTCCGCCACCGTGCGCGTGCGGTTGTCAGTCATGCAGTCGACGATGACCGCGGCACCATTCACCCCGTAGCCCTCGTAACGGATCTGCTCGTAGTTGTCGCCATCTCCCGCCCCAGTGCCGCGCGCGATGGCACGCTGGATGTTTTCCTTCGGCATGTTGGCGTTGGTGGCTTTGTCCCAGGCGAGGCGCAGGCGGGGGTTGGTTTCAGGGTCAGGGCCACCCATGCGTGCCGCGACCGTGATCTCGCGGATGATTTTCGTCCAGAGTTTGCCGCGCTTGGCGTCCTGGCGCCCTTTGCGGTGTTGAATATTGGCCCACTTGGAATGCCCAGCCATAAGCAGTCTTCTCTAAAGGATCAGTCCAGCCAGCATTTTAGCTTGGGCCGTGGCAGGGGGCCATGCACAGTTGGCCACGGCCCGTTCATGCGAGCCGTGGCGGCAGGCGAAGCAACGCGTCGAATGGGCTATCGTGTGTTCAGGTCGGTGAGGAAATCGTGGTTCACGAAGGTGCGCGAGACCGGAGCGAAGAGGTCTTCCCACATGCGCCCGGGCTGGCTGAAGACGTTCTCGGACAGTTCACGATCGCCCAGGACGGTTTGCGCATAGCCGAGGGCACCATCGACCGAGAAGATGTTCTCGGAATAGAAGATGCGTGTGCCGAGCTGGTCTTCGCCCAGGACCGACGCAACGGCGGCCGCCTCCAGGTTGTTGCGACGGGCAGTCATGGGGCCGGTGACGACAGCGACAACGCCGGACCATTCCTGGTCAGTGGCATGCTGCCGCACCTGCTGCAGCGTGTTGCGCAGGTTGGCGGCGTGGGCCTGGCCTACGGATTCGGCGATCTGGAGCACGGCAGGGCGAACCTCGTGCAGCACCCGTGCGATCTCGGGACGGTCAACCTGACGCCGCATGAGGGCGGAGCGCGCACCCTGCGCAAGCTGATCGAGGACCTGGGCAGCGAGCTGCTGCTCGGTGGGTGTCAGCGCAGTACCGGGCAGGGCCGTGCGGGCCCGGCCAAGGTCGTCGATGAAGGCCTGCAGGCGCTGCCAATCGGCATCTGCGCCCTGCGCTGCGAGAACCTGCATCAGTCCATGGTAGGCAAGCGTGGAGTGCAGGACGGCACGGGCCTGTTTGTAGCGCTGCAACGGAACCGGATAGACCTGACGCGAATCGCCGCGAATCGCCGTAATGGCATTGTTCTGCACGACGAGGATCAGCGGCTGGGCGGTCAGTACCTGGCGGGTGCGCTCCTGATAGAGCTTGCGAAACGTCTGGTTGAGGGCCTCGAGTTGTTGCGAGATGCTGTCGGAACCTGCGGGCAGTGCATCGGTCCGGACGCGGAAACTGGCCACCGGGACGGCCTGGGCGGGCTGTGCCGTGGATGCCTGCGCCGTGCGGGCGTGCGCGCCGGGCTGCAGGACAGGCACGCTGCACGCCAGGGCGAGCGCGAGTGAACATGCGAAATGGCGTGTGCGGCGGGCTGTACACCGGCTATGGGGTGTGGCGGCGGCCACATGTGTCAGCATTGACGTGACGGGCTCGTTGTTCATGTTGTCTTGCCTGTGAAAGAACATTGAAGGTGACGCCAGGTCACGGCTCGGAGCCGGATTGCGCGTCTTCGGAAACTTCTCCGATGTCTTCGTTCCAGAGGTCGGGATGGGACGCGATGAACTCCTGCATCAGGGCGATGCACTCGGGGTCCTGCAACACCTCGACTTCCACCCCTTGCTCGCGCAGCAAGTCTTCGCTGCCCATGAAATTCCGGTTCTCGCCGATGATGACGCGCGGGATGCCATAGAGCAGGATGGCGCCGGTACACATCGGGCAGGGCGAAAGAGTGGTGTAGAGCACGCTTTCACGGTAAGTCGAGGCGGGCAGCCGACCAGCGTTTTCCAGGGCGTCCATCTCGCCGTGCAGGATGGCGCTGCCCTTCTGCACCCGATGGTTGTGCCCGCGTCCGATGATGCGGCCGCGATGGACCAGCACGGAGCCGATGGGAATGCCGCCTTCGTTTGCCCCCTGGCGTGCCTCGTCCAGGGCTGCCTGCATGAACTCGTCCATTAGATCTCCTTGCGTGTGCACGCGCCGGGAGGACGCTGGTCCGATACGCAGGCGCCCGCCCTGCCGACGTCAGGTCAGTCATTCGCCAAATGCGAACGGTGCGGAAAATTCGAGCACGAGGCGCGCGAAGGCGTCCGCCTGCTCGAGGACGGCCAGGTGGCCGGCCGGGAGCTCTTCATAACGTGCCCCCGGAATGGCGGCCGCAATGGCCCTGGCATGCTGGGGTGGCACGATGTGATCGTGCGTGCAACCGATGGATAGCGTTGGAGCCTTGATCTTCGGTAGCTGCCGGGTAACATCGAGCCGGCGGTCGAGGTCGGCCTGACGACGCAGACCTTCCCAGTTGTTCGACGTGCGGATGGCGTTGATCCAGCCATCGACCTGCTGCTGCTCGAACGCGCTGAGTGCCTGGGGGCTGAGGCCGGTGATCATGATGAGCCGCGCAAAATCGGTGTGGTCGCGGTCGACCAGGTTCAGCCACAGCTGTGCCTGCAGATCGAATCGGGCATCGCGCCCACAGGCATAGCCCGCGAGCAGCGTCAGGCTGCGCACCTGCTGGGGCCGTTCGGCTGCGATGTGCATGGCGATGGCCGTGCCCAACGAGTAGCCGACCAGATCGTACCGATGTATGCCAGCATCTTCGACAGCGGCCAGAATCTGTTCAGCCAGACGTTCGATCGTGAGGATCGGCGTCGGATCGACCGTGTCACCTGTACCGGCGTAATCTGCACGCAAGACCATGCGGTCGGCGGTGAAGGCTGGCATGAGGTGATCCCAGTTTGCGTACAGGTTGCCGCCCGTTCCCGATATCAGTACCAGCGCGGGACCATTCCCGTCGACGCGATACGACACGGTCGCGCCATTGATGTCCACTGTCGGCATGCGATTCCCCGGTGCGAAGTTTCCGAACAATTTACGCGAAAAGCACGTGTTGCGAAAAGTGACCTGGCGCGTGGTTGCGTGGATGGCCGGTAGCGCAGCCTGATTGCTGCCGGACGAGTGCGTGCGCTCGATCACACCAGGGGGCCAGGCCGGCGAACTTTTCCTACCATCCGGGACGAGGGTAGGAAGCGACATGATTCGAATGTGGCTTGTCGCAGCGGTTGCTGGTACCGCGGCGGTTCAGCTGCTGCCCCGGCTGCCGCAGCAGCCAGGGCGCTGGGCACTGCTGGCGGCCATCGCGTGGGCCGTACTGCTGCTGCAACGTCTCGGTGGCCGGCGCGGCCCCGGCTGGATACGCGCAATCCGCGCCTTGCTCGGAATTGTGCTGGCCGGCGCCGCCGGGTTCGGTTATGCAGCGTGGCGTGCCGCGCCGCTGGTGGCCGACCGCCTCAACCCCATGCACGAGAACCTCGTCACCCGCCTGACCGTGCAAGTCGTGGGGCTTGCCACGAGGGTCACGGGTGGCCAGCGCTTCGAAGTCGAAGTACTCCAGGCGCCGGTGCAGGGTATTCCGCGCCGTCTGCTTGTCAGCTGGTACGCCGTCCACCCGGCTGGTGCGCCGACTGCGGCATCTGCAGCAGCGGCACAAGGCCTGTCACCAGGGCCCGTTCCGGAAAATCCTGCTACCAGACTCGTACGCCCGGGCGAAATCTACCGCATGGCTCTCCTGCTCAAGCAGCCGCACGGCCTCTTCAATCCGCACGGATTCGACTATGAGGCATGGCTGTTCGAGCGTGGCATTCGCGCCACTGGCACCGTGCGGGGCCAGCCGCAATGGGTAGGCGACCGGCCGGCACGCACGCTGTCGGTAGGGATACAGCGCGTGCGACATGCATTGCGGGCTGCGATCGAGCCACATGTGGAGGGTTCGCGCTACGGAGCCGTCATCCTGGCGCTCGCCATGGGTGACCAGGCATCGGTCAGCCCGGGAGACTGGGAAGTATTCAACCGTCTCGGCATCACCCATCTGGTGTCCATCAGCGGCTCGCACGTCACCTTTCTCGCTGCCGGAGCCGCCTGGCTGACTCTGGTGGGGTGGAAGCGGGCACGGTGGCGGGGGGTATCGTGGTGCGAGTATGTCCCGGCCCAGGTGGGTGCGGCGGCCGTCGCCCTGCTGGTGGCTGGCCTGTATTGCCTCGTGGCAGGCTGGGGCGTACCGGCGCGCCGCACGTTCTTCATGCTGGCTTCGGTCGCCACCGCGGTCATGCTGCGTATTCCGCTCAGTGCGTCGCGAGTACTCTCCGTGGCCGCCGTGCTGGTGACGGTGCTTGATCCCTGGGCGCCGCTGGCGCCCGGCTTCTGGCTGTCGTTCGGCGCGGTGGCCGTCCTCATGCTGGCGGGCGCGGGGCGCTGGCGTGCGCCGGCCCGGCGCCGCTGGGTCCGGATCCTCATCGATGCGAGTATCCTGCAGGTGGCCATCACGGTCGCGCTGGTTCCGGTAATGGCCTTCCGCTTCCACGAAGTGTCGCTCGCGTCGCCGCTGGCCAATGCCGTTGCCATTCCCGTCGTTACCTTCGTCATCACGCCGCTCGCACTGGTGGCGCTGCTCCTTGCACCGGCGCCCGCCGTTGGCGCCTTCGGCGGCTGGCTGGCGTGGCTGGCTGAACGCGCTTTTGCGGGCATGATGGTTCCCATCGACCTTCTGGCGCGTGCCGAATGGGCGATGTTGCCCATGGCAGCACCGCCCTGGCAGGCCGTCGTGCTCGCCTGCGCGGGCGTGCTGTGGGGCTTGCAACCACGCGGAATGCCCGGGCGCCATGCGGCATGGCTGCTGATTCTGCCTTGTGTTCTTCACGTTCCGGCACGACCTGCGGCCGGCATGTTCCGCCTGACCGTACTTGACGTCGGGCAGGGATCGGCCGCAGTCATCGAGACGGCCCGCCACACGGTGGTGGTCGACACCGGTCCGCCGTTCGGCAGCAGCAGTGATGCGGGAGATCGGGTGGTCTGGCCCTATCTCAGGGCGCGCGGGATTACCCGTGTCGACGATCTGATCGTCAGCCACGCCGATGCGGATCATGCAGGTGGACTGGTGTCACTCCTCGGGCAGGTCGAAGTCGTACGATTACGTGCGTCGTACCGGCCCGAACGGCGACATGACGGGCTGGCAAAGCGCCAGAACCTGCCTGCGTTCGCTCCCTGTCGCGCGGGCCAGGGGTGGGTGCTGGACGGCGTAATCTTTACGGTGTTGCATCCCCAGGAGGTGTCCTCGCTGCCGCGCGACTCGAATGCGCACAGCTGCGTGATTCGGGTGCAGGGGGCCGGGTTCAGCGCGCTGTTGCCGGGCGATATCGGAGTGCGTGAGGAGCAGCGACTGGTGCGCCAGCATGGGTCCGCTTTACGCAGCGACGTGGTTCTCATGGCGCATCACGGCTCCACGACGTCGTCCGGGGTCCGCTTCGTGGCCGCCGTGCAGGCACGCCATGCCGTGGCCCAGGCAGGCTATCTCAGCCGCTTCGGTCATCCGCGTCCCCAGGTCGTCGCGCGCTGGCTGCAGTCCGGCGCAGAGGTACACCGCACCGACCTGCACGGTGCCATCACCTTTGAGGAACGTGACGGACACTTGCAGGTGCGGCGGCAGCGTGACGTCGGTCGCCGGTACTGGCACACTACCACCCCATGACCAGCCATCGGAGTTTGCAAGGTGATTTCTCGAGCTGATCTGCATCAACCGCGCTTGAACCATGTTTGCTGCGTAAGCCCCGCAGGATTGCATCGCATGGCGTACTGGGAGTGGGGGGATCCCGCGAACGACAGGGTCCTGATGTGCGTGCATGGCCTGAGTCGTACCGGGCGGGATTTCGACCGCCTGGCGCAACGGCTCTGCGACAGATACCGTGTCATTTGTCCAGACATTGTCGGGCGTGGCCAGTCCGACTGGTTGAGTGAGCCCGCGTATTACATGATTCCCCAATATCTGGCAGACATCGTCACACTGCTTGCCAGGGCACAGGCGCGCGAACTGCACTGGGTCGGCACGTCGATGGGCGGCCTGATCGGCATCATGCTTGCCGGGTTGCCGGGCGGTTCACACGGGTCAGAACAGCGGCCAGCCCCCGATTCGCTGCCTCCCATCGGGCGCATGGTGCTGAACGACATCGGACCACACGTGCCCACGGCGGCGCTGGAACGCATTGGCCAATACGTGAACGATCCCACGGATTTCGCTTCGTTCGAGGACGCCGTCGCATACATCCGCACGGTATCCGCGCCGTTTGGGCCGCATACCGAGGCCGAGTGGGAGCATCTCACGCGTTTCGTGGTCAAAGAGGAAAATGGGCGCTGGGTGAAGCATTACGATCCGGGCATTGGGCGCCCGTTCGCGCACATCGACCCGCGCGCGACTGCAGGTGGTGAAGCGGTGCTGTGGCGTTCGTTCGAGCGCGTCGCCTGTCCCACGCTGCTGCTGCGCGGTCGCGAGTCGGATGTGCTGACAGCAGACACCGCGCAGGAGATGATGCGGCGCAACGGCAACATACGGTTGCGCGAGTTCGAAGGGGTGGGGCACACGCCCACCCTGATGCACGACGAACAGATCGACATCGTTGCGGAGTTTCTCGCGGGTGCAGCCTGAGTGCCATTCTTCCCGCCCGTGGCGCGGGGTCCCCATGGCGGGCAGGTGGCTTGTCACGCGGGTGAACCCACCGGGAGCGTGTGGCATAATAAAACGTTGTCCCTTCTACCCAAACTGGGCGCCGTGCCGCGCTGCGTGGCCGTTTGCCCTCAGATCAACCAGAAGCAGACCATGGCACAGACCCTGTACGACAAGTTGTGGAACGACCATGTCGTCCACCAAGAAGACGATGGCACCTGTTTGCTGTATATCGATCGCCACCTGCTGCATGAAGTTACCAGCCCGCAGGCGTTCGAGGGTCTGCGTCTGGCCGGGCGCAAGCCCTGGCGCGTGAACGCGAACCTGGCCGTGGCCGACCACAATGTGCCCACCGTCGATCGCGATCAGGGCATTGCTGATCCGGTGTCACGGCTGCAGGTCGACACCCTCGACGAGAACTGCAATGCGTTCGGCATTACCGAGTTCCGCATGAACGACATTCGGCAGGGCATCGTGCATGTCATTGGTCCGGAACAAGGGGCCGTACTGCCAGGCATGACCGTGGTATGCGGCGATTCGCACACCAGCACGCATGGTGCGTTCGGTGCCCTGGCGTTCGGTATCGGCACTTCCGAAGTCGAGCATGTCCTGGCCACGCAGACATTGTCCGCAAAGAAGATGCGCAACATGCTCATCCGGGTGGAAGGTGAACTGCCGCGCGGCTGCACCGCCAAGGACATCATTCTGCACGTCATCGGGGTCATCGGCACTGCAGGCGGCACGGGCCACGCCATTGAGTTCGCGGGCAGCACCATCCGGGCGCTTTCCATGGAAGGCCGCATGACCATCTGCAACATGGCCATTGAGGCAGGGGCGCGTTCCGGGCTGGTGGCGGTCGATGACAAGACCATCGAATATTTCCGCGGACGCCCGTTTGCACCGCAGGGCGAGTTGTGGGATGAGGCGGTCGCCTACTGGCGTACCTTACAAAGCGATCCGGGCGCGCATTTCGACCGTGTGGTGGAAATCGACGCACGGGAAATCAAGCCGCAGGTCACTTGGGGAACGTCACCCGAAATGGTCGTGCCCATCGACGGACGCGTGCCTGATCCCGAGCGTGAGAAGGATCCCGTCAAGCGCGCCGGTATGGAGCGCGCGCTCGAATACATGGGGCTTACCCCCAACACGCCTATTACCGAGGTCCGCATTGACCGCGTGTTCATCGGGTCGTGCACCAATTCCCGTATCGAAGACCTGCGCGCGGCCGCCGAAGTCGTTCGCGGCAAGCGGGTCGCGCCGAACGTGAAGCAGGCCATGGTTGTCCCCGGCTCAGGGCTTGTGAAACAGCAGGCCGAGCGCGAAGGACTGGACAGGATTTTCATCCAGGCAGGGTTCGAATGGCGTCAGCCGGGCTGCTCCATGTGCCTGGCCATGAACGCCGACCGGCTCGAACCGGGAGAGCGCTGTGCTTCGACGTCCAACCGTAACTTCGAAGGCCGGCAGGGGCAGGGCGGTCGCACCCATCTGGTCAGCCCCGCCATGGCAGCAGCCGCAGCGGTTGCCGGGCATTTCGTCGATGTGCGCGCGATGCGCTAAGGAGTTTGCATGCAGGCTTTTACCGTACATCAGGGTCTGGTCGCCCCGCTCGATCGCGAGAACGTCGATACCGACCTCATCATTCCCAAGCAGTTCTTGAAGTCCATCAAGCGCACCGGGTTTGGCCCGAACCTGTTCGACGACTTGCGTTATCTCGATCGGGGCGAGCCTGGCATGGACAACTCCAGGCGCCCGCTCAATCCCGACTTCGTGCTGAACCAGCCGCGTTACCAGGGGGCCTCGATCCTGCTCGCGCGCAAGAACTTCGGATGTGGCTCCAGTCGCGAGCACGCGCCCTGGGCCCTGCAGGAGTACGGCTTCCGGGCGATCATCGCGCCGTCGTTCGCCGACATCTTCTTCAACAACTGCTACAAGATCGGGCTGCTGCCCATCGTGCTCAACGAGTTTGAGGTTTCGCGCCTGTTCGACGAGGTGAATGCCTGCGTGGGCTATCGCCTCACCATCGACCTGCCGCGCCAGGTCGTCATTGCGCCGGATGGTCGCGAGATGTCGTTCGAAATTACCGAGTTTCGCAAGTATTGCTTGCTCAATGGTCTCGATGAGATCGGCCTCACTTTGCAAAAGGCCGATCTCATCCGCGAATTCGAGGCGCGTCGCCTGGCTAAGCACCGCTGGCTGGCTGCCAGCGGTGCTGGTGCGTGAGTCCGGTTTGCTCGACCAGCCGCCTATTTCATTTACTTCATCGCTGATCGTTTTATGTCGTTCAAAATTGCGGTGCTCCCGGGCGATGGTATCGGCCCGGAAATCGTCGAGCAGGCCATGCGGGTGCTCGGCGCCTTGGGGCTCGACCTTACCCTCGAGCAGGCTCCGGTAGGCGGGGCCGCCTACGATATCCACGGTCATCCGCTGCCGCCGTCCACGCTCGAACTGGCCAAATCAGCCGATGCCGTGCTGTTCGGCTCCGTGGGCGACTGGAAATACGATTCATTGCCACGCGAGCTCCGCCCGGAGCAGGCCATTCTGGGCCTGCGCAAGGCGCTGGGCCTGTTTGCCAACCTGCGTCCGGCCATGCTGTACCCCGAACTGGCCGGGGCGTCCACGCTGAAGCCTGAAGTGGTTGCGGGGCTCGACATCGTCATCGTGCGCGAGCTTACGGGCGACATCTATTTCGGTACGCCGCGCGGCGTCCGCACCGCCCCGGACGGTCCCTTCGCCGGTCAGTCCGAAGGCTTCGACACCATGCGATACGCTGAAGAGGAGGTGCGGCGCATCGCGCGCGTGGGCTTCGAGACCGCGCGCAAGCGGAACAAGCGCCTGTGCAGCGTCGACAAGGCCAACGTGCTGGAAACGTCGCAGTTCTGGCGTGACACGGTCATCGACGTGGCGCGCGAGTATCCCGATGTCGAGCTGACGCACATGTATGTCGACAACGCCGCCATGCAATTGGTGAAGAACCCGCGGCAATTCGACGTCATCGTCACCGGCAACCTCTTTGGCGACATCCTGTCGGATGAAGCCTCCATGCTGACGGGTTCCATCGGCATGTTGCCGTCGGCTTCGCTGAATGCATCCGGACAGGGCCTGTACGAGCCCATCCACGGCTCCGCCCCCGACATTGCTGGCAAGAACGTCGCGAACCCGCTGGCAACCATTCTGTCTGCCGCCATGTTACTGCGCTATTCGCTGAACCTCCCGGCCCAGGCCGATCGCGTCGAAGCTGCGGTGAAGTCCGTGCTCGCCGAGGGATTCCGTACCGCCGACATTTACGAGCCCGGTACCACCCAGGTTGGCACTCGCGAGATGGGCGACGCAGTATTGAAGGCATTGCAAGGAGGTAATTGATCATGACGAAACCCGTGGGCCTGGTAGGCTGGCGCGGCATGGTGGGCTCGGTGCTCATGCAGCGCATGCGCGAAGAAGACGACTTCGCACTCATCGAGCCCGTGTTCTTCTCCACCAGCAACGCCGGTGGGCCTGCCCCAAAATGGGCCAAAGGTGCCGGACCATTGCGAGATGCGTACGACATCAACGAACTGCGCAAGCTGCCCATCATCGTGACGGCGCAGGGCGGTGACTACACCTCGCAGGTATATCCGCAATTGCGTTCCAGCGGCTGGGATGGCATCTGGATCGATGCGGCCAGTACGCTGCGCATGAAGGATGACGCGGTCATCGTGCTCGATCCGGTCAACCGCCATGTCATCGACCACGCGCTGCGCAAGGGCATTCGCACCTACGTGGGTGGCAACTGCACGGTCAGCTGCATGCTGATGGCGTTGGGCGGCCTGTTCCAGCACGACCTCGTCGAATGGATCACGGCCATGACGTACCAGGCTGCTTCGGGCGGTGGGGCGCAGCACATGCGCGAGCTGCTCACCCAGTTCGGTCTCATCCACGGCAAGGTCAAGGAGCTCCTCGAAGATCCTGCTTCGGCCATTCTCGATATAGACCGCAACGTGCTGATGCTTCAGCAAAGTGGTACGTTGCCGCAGGAGCATTTTGGTGTTCCGCTTGCCGGCAACCTCATCCCCTGGATCGACAAGGATCTGGAAAACGGGATGTCGCGCGAAGAGTGGAAGGGTGCGGTCGAAACGAACAAGATCCTTGGCCGTGATGGTGCCAATGGAGGTGCCCCCATCCCGGTCGACAGCCTGTGCGTTCGCATTGGCGCCATGCGTTGCCATAGCCAGGCATTCACCATCAAGCTCAAGCGCGATGTGCCCATGGACGAGATCCATGACATCATCCGGCTGAACAATGCCTGGGTGCGGGTGGTGCCGAATACTCGCGAAGCATCCATGCGCGAACTCACGCCGGTGGCTGTCACCGGGACGCTGCGCATCCCTGTGGGCCGCATGCGCAAGCTTTCGATCGGGCCGCAGTACATGAGCGCCTTCACGGTGGGCGACCAGCTGCTCTGGGGCGCTGCCGAACCGCTGCGCCGCATGCTGCGTATAGTTCTGGGCGAACTCTGATGATGTTGCGCACGGCGTGCAGCCCGTGCGCGCGACGTTCCCCGCTGCAAGGGCCGCCTGCAAGGCGGCCTTTTTTGCGCTTGCTTTCAGCACGGTCGGGTTCTCGTATAAGCTTGCTGCTCCAGCATGTACGATAGGGCGCACAACAATGACTCGCATAGCCATGCCTCATTCGGGTAACTGCTCCGCGCTGAAAGCATCGCTTTCTGCTATTGTTTTGCCTTGTCTGATAGGTACCAACTTTTGCCAAGCTTCAGAGATCTTGATGTCGAAACAGGTCATTCACACGGATTCCGCTCCCGCCGCGGTCGGACCCTATTCGCAAGCCATCGCCGTGAACGGTGAGGCGCGTCTGGTTTTTCTCTCGGGCCAGATCGGCCTGGTGCCCGAGACGGGCGAGCTGGTTTCGGAAGACTTCGAACCTCAGGTGCGTCAGGCCTTTGCCAACCTGCAGGCGGTCATCCAGAAGGCAGGGGGTACGCTCGAGAACGTCGTAAAACTGACGCTGTTTCTAACCGACCTCAGCCGTTTCGGCACGGTCAGCGGCATCATGAGCGAGCTGTTTCCGCAACCGTTCCCTGCGCGTTCGACGGTCGAAGTCAGCGGCTTGCCCAAGGGTGCCCTGTTTGAGGTCGAAGCCATTCTGGCGCTGTAGCGCTCCTTCGATACGGAAGGCGCGCGTGCAAGCGGGCCATGAGTAGCTGCCGTGAGTGTTCGTGAGACCTCAGCCAACCGGGGTGCAAGCGTCACGGAGCGCCGTCTGCAGAAGCTGGGGTTGCACGATCCCCAGGACTTCCTGCTGCATTTGCCGCTGCGCTACGAAGATGAAACACGATTGACGCCCATTGCCCATCTGCGTGATGGAGCATGGGCGCAGGTCGAAGGGGTAGTCACGCGTTGCGAGGTGCAGACCCGCATGCGTCGCCAACTGATCGCCACCCTGGAAGACGACACCGGCTCGCTCGACATCCGTTTCCTGCACTTTTATCCGGGCACGCTGCGCCAGCTCACCGTTGGAACCCGGGTACGCGTAGCAGGTGAGGTGCGCACCCGCATCTTCGGCGTCGAAATGGTGCACCCGCGGGTGTCACGAGCGGGTGCACCACTGCCAGATGCCCTGACACCGGTGTACCCCACTACGCAAGGCCTGGCGCAAACGACATTGCGCCGCTGCATTGGAGCGGCCCTGCAGCAGCCAGCGCTGCTGGACGAAACCCTGCCTGAGCCGGTGTTGCAACGATACCGGCTATGTACGTTTGCTGAAGCCATCCGCACCTTGCACACGCCGCCGCCGGACGTTTCCGTAGATGCGCTGTGCAGTCACGAGCACCCCGCCTGGCAGCGCGTGAAGTTTGACGAACTGCTTGCCCAGCAGCTCTCACTGGCGAAAGCCCGTGCCGCGCGTCAGGCGTTGCGGGCTCAGCCGCTGCCGCGGCCTGTGCATCCAGACAGCGTATTCCAGCGGTTATTGCAAAGTTTGCCGTTTGCGCTCACCCGCGCGCAGCAGCAGGCAGTGGACGAGATTAGTACCGACCTCGGGCGCACCTACCCCATGCAGCGCCTGCTACAAGGCGACGTCGGCAGCGGGAAGACCGTCGTCGCAGCCCTGGCGGCTGCGCAGGCCATCGATCATGGCGTGCAGGTTGCGCTCATGGCGCCCACGGAGATATTGGCCGAACAGCTCTACCAGAAACTCTCCGCGTGGCTGGTTCCCCTCGGCGTGAATATGGTTTGGCTGTCCGGCAGCCAGGGCGTGCGTAGCCGCCGCGCGGCGCTGGAAGCGCTGAGCACGCACAAGGCACACCTGGCGGTAGGCACGCAGGCGCTCATTCAGGAACACGTCCGCTTTGCACGCCTCGGCTTGGCGATTACCGACGAACAACACCGTTTCGGCGTTGGGCAGCGCCTGGCCTTGAGGCAGAAGGGTGTCGGGGTCGAGAACGAGCAGGGCGAAGCCGTGCATCAGCTGATGATGTCGGCGACGCCCATCCCGCGATCGCTGGCCATGACGTTCTATGCGGATCTTGACGTATCCACCATACGGGAACTGCCCCCGGGGCGCACCCCGGTCATCACCAAGCTCATTGCCGATACTCGCCGCATGGAGGTCGTCGCGCGAGTGGCCGAGGCAGTGCGTGCCGGGCGCCAGGCATACTGGGTCTGCCCGCTGGTGGAAGAGAGCGAGGCCCTGCAGCTGCAGACTGCAGTCGACACGTTCAATTTCCTGAAAGACGCGTTGCCCGAGGTGCGGGTGGGGCTCATTCACGGTCGCCAGGCAACGCACGAGAAAGCCTCGGTGATGGACGCGTTCCAGCGAGGCGAGCTTGGTCTGCTGGTAGCGACCACGGTCATCGAGGTCGGTGTTGACGTTCCCAATGCATCACTCATGGTCATCGAACACGCCGAGCGGTTCGGCCTGGCACAGCTTCATCAGCTGCGCGGACGTGTTGGACGAGGCGCGGAGCAATCGGTGTGCGTACTTCTGTACCAGCAGCCGCTGTCGGTGATTGCGAAGGAACGGCTGCGCATCCTGCATGCATCGACCGACGGTTTCGAGATTGCCCAGCGGGACCTGGAACTGCGCGGGCCGGGCGAACTGCTGGGGGTCAGGCAGTCGGGCACGGTGCTGCTGAGGTTTGCTGACCTGAACACCGACGGTGCGCTGGCAGAACTGGCGCGGGAGGCGGCAGCGTGGATGCAGCGCGATTTTCCCGCCGCGGTCGAGAAACATCTGGCGCGCTGGCTGCGTGGCCGGGGAGAATTCCTCAAGGCCTGACTGGCGGGCTACCGGGCATTGCAACGAGAGCGAACGACACCATCTATTGCATATGACACTTACCGAACTCAAGTACATCGTGGCGGTCGCGCGCGAGCGCCATTTTGGGCGTGCTGCGGAAAGCTGCTTCGTCAGTCAGCCTACGCTGTCGGTGGCGATCCGCAAGCTCGAAGAGGAGCTGGGCGTCGTGCTGTTCGAACGCGGTGGCAGTGAGGTTGGCATTACGCCCATCGGCGAGCGCATCGTGGCCCAGGCGCAGAAGATCCTCGAGGAAACCGCACACCTCAGGGAAATCGCGCGGCAGGGACACGATCCGCTTTCTGGCCCGCTGAGGGTAGGAGTCATCTACACGATCGGCCCGTATCTGTTGCCGCAGCTGATGCCGATCCTGATCGAGCGCGCACCCCAGATGCCGCTGCTGCTTCAGGAGAATTTTACGCATCGTCTGCTGGAGCTGTTGCGCCAGGGTGAGCTCGATTGCGCGATCATGGCGTTGCCTCTGCCCGAAACCGGGCTGGCAGTGCATCCGTTGTACGATGAACCGTTCGTGGTCGCTGTGCCCAAGAACCACCCGTGGGAAAGTCGTTCGGCCGTGTCGTCCACCGAACTGAAGGCCGAGACCATGCTGCTGCTGGGGACCGGGCACTGTTTCCGCGATCAGGTGCTCGAGGTGTGCCCCGAGCTCTCCCGATTTTCGCCGTCCAGCGAAGGGATACAGCGCACGTTCGAGGGGTCATCGCTCGAGACCATCCGGCACATGGTGGCAGCCGGCATCGGGATCACCGTGCTCCCGGCCGCCTCGGTGTCGGCGAACCCGGCGCCCGACGACCTGCTGCGCTACATCCCGTTCGAGGCCCCGGTACCTAACAGGCGTGTGGTGCTGGTCTGGCGCAAGAGCTTCCCGCGCGCCGCCGCGATTCACGAGCTGATCAAGGCCATCGGTGAATGCCAGCTACCGGGCATCGTGCGCATCGAGGGGGCAGAAGCCCTTCCCGAGGCGGCGTCGTTGTAGTACCGCAGACTCAGGACCCGGGCGCAGTGCACCAGCACGGTGAAGGTTTGGCGGCGACGCGTGTTCTAGGCCGCGTGGCGCAGTGCACCTGGCGGGGCGCATCAGTACCGTTCGGGTTCCAGGGGCGGGGAGAGACGGGTTCTTGGATCCTGACGGTAGAACGCCGCGAGCAGTCCGTACCATTCAGGGTAGGCGAGGGCCAGCGGATGCGGATCCACGAAGAACGCCTCGGAACTGACTGCAAAGAATTCCGCCAGATCGGTTGCTGCATAGGGGTCTAGCGGAAGCTGATCGTACCAGGGGTCGGCGTCTCGCGATTCGGGGTCGATATGCGCGGGGATGCTGGCCTCGACCTCATCGAGCGCCTGGTTGAACGCCTCGAACGCATCTACCAGCACGCTCTTCCAATGGCCCGGCGACAACGCGGGGTTCCCGGCCAGAAATGGCACTCCGTCGGCCACTCCGCTCGCAAGGTCGATCTTGTGCGCGAATTCGTGTATGACAACATTGCCGTGGCAGGCAGGGTCATGGGCATCTTCCCAGGAAATGATGACCGGTCCACCGTCCCAGGCTTCGCCTGAGGCCACTTGCATGTACTCGTGCACGACTCCATCTTCGGTGACATGTTCCCGAGGGATCACGAAACCGCCCGGGTAAATGATGATCTCGGTCCAGCCTTCGTACAGGGAAGGGCTGAGATGCAAGATGGGCAGCGCTGCCTGGATGGCGATGGACAGCATCATCTCATCGGTGGGCTCAAGGCCGTGTGCGCCACTGAACCGTTTGCTCGCGAGGACCCATGCCGTGCGCTCTTTCAGGGTGTCGGTCTCGGCGGTGTCGAGCCCGTGCAGGAACGGGTAGGAGTCGAACATGCGCTGCCACAGCGCGGCTGGGATACGGGCAGCGGTCTGTGCCACATCCCGTTGCGAGGCGCCACGTCCAAGTAGCCACTTCAACATGGTGGTGCTTCTGAAATGCTAAATTTGAGGTGCATCATCGAATATTGCGGGAAATTCTACCCGCACCGTCTTGCCGCAAACTCGCGTGGAACCCACTGTTACCCCCTTTGACGCCGAATGGCACGCAGCCGTCTGTGCCGGGCTGAATCAGGATGATACGGCCTTGATCGAGCGCGCGCTCGAGTGGTCGCAGCCGCGTTTCAGACCCAGGCCGCAAGGCGAGCAGCCCGATGCCCATGCAGCCGGTCTGGTACGCATTCTTGCCAACCTCCGCACGGATGCACAGTCGCGCGCTGCCGCGCTCGTCGCGTACGCGATGGACGACGACATGGAGGCCCCGCGTGGCCGCGAGAGCGACCCGCTGGCAGACGCCGTGGGAGGCGAGGTGGCGCGCCTTGCGCGCGGCTACCGGGCCCTGCTGCGTATCGGCATGGTCACCCGGGAGGCGGGCGAAACGCACGGCGCGATCGACACCCCGCAGACCGAGAAACTGCGCAAGATGATGCTGGCAATGGCGGCCGACCTGCGCATCGTGCTCATGCGTCTGGCTTCGCGCCTGCAGACACTGCGCTGGTTCGTGGCCACGCGTACGTCGCCAGACATGCGGTTGGCACGGGAAACGCTCGATCTGTATGCACCACTCGCGAACCGGCTGGGGGTGTGGCAGGTGAAGTGGGAACTCGAGGACCTTGCGTTCCGCTTCCTGGAACCGGCCCGTTACAAGGAAATCGCCACGCTGCTGGAAGCGAAGCGGGCGGGGCGCGAGGCGTTTATCCGTGACGTCACCGGGCGCATCCGTCAGGCGTTGCACGATCATGGCATCAAGGCCGAGGTATCGGGGCGTCCCAAGCATATCTACAGCATCTGGAACAAGATGCAGCGCAAGAACCTGGCGTTTGGCGACGTGCACGACGTGCATGCCCTGCGCGTAATCGTGGACGACGTCCGCACGTGCTACACAGCACTGGCGGTGGTGCATGAGCTGTTCACGCCGTTGATGGAGGAGTTCGACGACTACATCGCGCGGCCCAAGCCGAACGGGTACCGGTCGTTGCACACGGTCGTCAGTGACGGCAAGAACAAGCCGTTCGAAGTGCAGATCCGCACTCGCGACATGCATGAGTTCGCTGAGTATGGGGTTGCGGCGCACTGGCGCTACAAGGAGGCCGGGATCAAGGGCGGGGAGGTGCGTGCCGATTCCGATTACGACCGGCGCGTGGCGTGGATGAGGCAACTGTTGGCGTGGGGAAGCGAAAACGTCGCCCAGGTGTCGGGTGAGGTTCCGGTTGCCGACGAGCGCATTTACGTGCTCACGCCCCAGGCGCGCGTGATCGAGTTGCCTGCCGGATCGACCCCAGTCGATTTTGCTTACCACGTGCATACCGATCTTGGCCATCGGTGCCGTGGCGCAAAGGTCGACGGCCAGATGGTGCCGCTGAACACGCGGCTGGCGACCGGGCAGACGGTGGAAATCATTACTGCCAAATCCGGTGGTCCTTCGCGGGACTGGCTGAATCCCCAACTGGGCTATCTGGGCAGTCCACGCGCACGTGCGAAAGTGCGGGCGTGGTTCAATGCCGTCGAAGTGCAGGAGCGTATCGCCCAGGGGCATGCGCTCGTTGAAAAGGAACTGCAGCGGCGCGGCAAGACCGCCACCAACCTGGAGGCGCTTGCGCAGCAGCTAGGGTTCGCGCGTGCTGACGACCTTTACATCGCCGTCGCCAAAGATGAGTTCAGCTTGCGTCAGCTCGACACGGTCTTCCAGGCTCAGACTGGTGCGGGGGCCGACGAGGCGGGAGCCAGCGTAATTCCCCGTGAAAGTCGGCCGGACAGTACCGAGAGGACGGGCAAGAGCGGAGTACTGGTGGTGGGCATGGGTTCATTGCTGACCCAGCTTGCCCGTTGCTGCCGGCCGGCGCCACCCGATCCTATCACGGGCTTCATAACGCGTGGGCGCGGGGTGTCGGTGCACAGGGCCGACTGCAGCAGCTTCAGCGCGCTGGCGCAGAAGCATCCGGAGCGAGTCGTCGAAGTGAGCTGGGGCGAAACGGGCGATGCACTGTATCCGGTGGAAATCCAGGTAACGGCGCAGGATCGCCCGGGGCTGTTGCGCGACCTGTCGGAACTGTTCGCGCGCATGCGCTTGAACGTGGTGGGGGCCAATACGCTCACACGCCAGGCATTGGCTCGCATGAACTTTACGGTGGAGGTGCGCAATGGCGACCAGCTTGCCCGTGCGCTTCAGTCGATCAGGGAAATACCCGGCGTGGTGACCGCCGGGAGAAGGTAGATGCAGCTGCTTCAGGCCACCTGCGTTTTCAGCGTGCGCGCTTCGGCCATCTCGCCGCTGGCTGGTGCATACATGTAGTCGCGCCGGAACGGGTAAGTCTGGGGTGCATTTGCGGCCAGCTCGTCGGTACTGGCTTCGACGAGCGGCTGGCAAAGCACCTGATTGAGGGAAATCCAGCCGCGTTCGAAGCTGAGTGCGCAGCCGGCCAGGTACAGCCGGTAGGCCCGGATGGCCTTCTCACCGTCGGGGCCGGGCAAGACCTTGCGCGCCTGGTCGAGGCGCGCTTCAAGACGATCGCTCCAGTCCCAGAGGGTACGGGCGTAATGCGGGCGCAGGTTCTCCACATCGACCGATTCGAGCCCGCCTTCGGTAACAGCCGCGAGTACGGTACTGATGTGTACCAGCTCGCCACCCGGGAATATGTATTTCTCGATGAATTCGCCCATGCCCGCACCCAGCTGGGTGTGATTCACTGCGCCGGCGGTAATGCCGTGGTTCATGACCAGACCGCCGGGGCGCAGCAGCTTGCGGATCTTGCTGAAATAGGCAGGCAGTCGGGCGCGTCCCACATGTTCGAACATGCCCACGGAGGCGATCTTGTCCCAGGGCCGGGATTCGTCGAGCAGGCGGTAGTCGAGCAGTTGCATGCGCACGCGGTTTTGCAGGCCGCGCTCTTCGATCAGGCGGTTCACGTAGGCGTGCTGATTGCGTGACAGCGTGATGCCAGTCGCGTCGACGCCGTAGTTCTCGGCCGCCCACAGCAGCAGCCCGCCCCAGCCTGCGCCGATGTCGAGGAAGCGCTCGCCGGGTTGCAGCCGCAGCTTGCGGCAGATGTGGTCGAGCTTGGCCTCCTGGGCCTGCGCCAGCGTCATGTCGGGTGTGCGGTAATAGGCGCAAGAATAGACCCGGCGCGGATCGAGCCACAACGCGTAGAAGTCGTCGGAGAGGTCGTAGTGGAACTGGATCTGGCGTGCATCGCGCTCCAGCGTGTGGCGTGCAAGGGAGATGCCGCGCTTGAACAGCGACGCGAGCCAGCTGGCATGGGCGCCATCGGCGGGTGAGCCGGACAGCAGCGCGCTGGCGGCGGCCATGACGTCGCGCATCGTGCCTTCAAGTTCGACGCGCCCCTCGACGTACGCCTGCCCCAGGTGTCCGATGTTGCCTGCAATGAGATGGGCGATGGTGCGTGCGTCGTTGAAGCGGATGCCTACCTGGTAGTTGGGTGAACCAAGCTGGGTTCCGTCCGGCAAGGTGACACGTACGGGAATGGGCATGCTCGCGAGCTTTTTGTCGATGGACGAAACCAGAGGGTTCACCGCTATCTCCTGAAGTGATTCTTTGAATCGTTTCGAAACATGTCGCGTCCTACTGTATACAAACTCACCTGCTGCTCAAAGCTCGATGTTCCTTTGGCGCGACAGAAGACCGACGACGATATCCGCCATAGCGTAGCGTTTCTTGACGAGCGGGTACAGCGCGTGCGCAAGCAGGCCGTACGGCTTCTTGCTACAATTTTTCACTTCGGTCGGCGGCTTGCCTCTGGCCGAACGCTGCGGTGGACGTGACCGCGGCTTGCCCGAGTGGTGGAATTGGTAGACACAAGGGACTTGAACAATTTGAGCCCTCGATGGGAAACCACCGAGGTGTAACCCGTCAAATTCGGCGAAAGCCCTGCGACGGCACCTGCAAGTGCCGCGCGCGCTAACGCCGAGCCAAGCCCTGCTGGCAGGGAAGGTGTAGAGAGCAGACGGCGGGCGCCTAAGGCTCAGGCTATGGCGAAGGCGTGCTCCAGACCACGAACGGCACCGTAACGTGCTGGCGGCGAAAGCCGAAGTGGTAAGAAAATCCCTCGACTCCAAAAAAGTCGTGCCGGTTCGATCCCGGCCTCGGGCACCAGGAACTGCGCATTCCTCCACCGTGCGACTGCGCCGCGCAATGCTGCAACCGGCCGATGCCGTGCGGCGCACTTCTGCCCGCACCCTCAACTTCAGTTTCCACGATCGCCTCTGTGGATCCCATACGGTACCCAGCGGCACCACATGCCTGTGTATCCGGCTTGACTGACCGGAACGTGGCCACTAGAATGTTCGTCAAACAAACAAAAGTACGTTAAGCGAACAAAGCGCAATCGTCATCCGGGGGATTCATGGCTGCAGGACGTGCCCGCCGGGCATCGGATCCAGCCAGCCCCCACTCGCATAGGGATCAGGAAGCCGAGCATGACAGTCGAAGCACCAGGATATTTCACATGGAAGCATTATGCTTTCAAGCGGCCGCCGGAGTTGGATGGCGTGCCGGTACCCGAGCATGAGGTGATCGTGGTAGGTGCCGGGCCGGTGGGGCTGGCAACGGCACTGTCGCTGGGTCAACAGGGCATTCGGGTGGTATTGCTTGAGGCGCGCGATTGTGTGTCGGAAAACAGCCGTACGCTGGCGGTAGCACGTCGCAGCGTGCAGGTGCTTGAGCGTCTGGGGCTGGGAGAGCGCTTCCGCCAACTCGCCGTGTATCGCGACCGCAATTATGTCTATCACGGCACGAAGCTCGTGCATAGCGCGCCGTACGAACGTTCGCCGACGGAAAAGCATCCGGCAATCAGCGTGCTGCAACAACCCTGGACCGAACAGATCATCCTTGATGCGGTGCTTGAACACCCGAACATCGATGTTCGCTGGCTCAGCCGGGTTTCCGAGGTTGTTCTGGAAAGCGATGGGCGTCCGGTGCTCACGGTAGAAACTCCCGAGGGCGCCTACAGGCTCAGTGCGCCCTATGTGGTGGCCGCCGATGGGGCGCGCGGCATGGTACGCCGCAGCCTGGGGCTGAAGTACGAGGAAATTGGCGAAGGCGTGGTGTCGCGCAACTTCGTCATCTGCGACTTTGAAATGAAGTCGTCGTTGCCGGTGGCCCGCCGGCTGTGGATCAACCCACCGCATCGTCCCGGCACCGCCGTCATCCTGCACAAGCAGCCGTTCGACACCTGGCGTTTCGATTACTCGTTGCGCGATGACGAAGACCTCGAAGAGGCCATGAAGCCAGAAAACGTGCGGCGGCTGGTGCAGGCACAGCTTGATCTGCTGGCCGATCCAACTGCCAGCAAGGATTGGCGGCTCGTCTGGATCTCCGCCTATCGGCCCATGTCACGTACGCTGCCATGCTACCGGTACGGGCGGATCTTCTTCGCGGGTGACGCGGCACACCAGACTCCGATCTTTGGCGGGCGAGGCATGAACCAGGGGCTGCTTGATGCGGCCAACCTTGCCTGGAAGCTGGCGCTGGTACTGCGCGGGCATGCGCCCGATCGCCTGCTCGACACTTACGACAGCGAGCGGCGTCCGGTTATCATTCGCAACCTGCTCGACATCGGGCAAGCCACGTTGTGCATGACGGCCACCACGCGGGGCGGTGCACTCATGCGCAAGGCCGCGTTCGATCTGCTGCCCACCGAGAAATTCACGTTGCGCCTGATTGATGCGTTCAACGCGAACCGGTCCGAGTCGCTTCTGACGCCACAGCCGGTCGAGACGCCGGATCAGGGGGCCGTTGTGGGCAGCCCGCTGCCGGATGCGCCGGTGGTGCGCACCGGCACGGCCGAGCGGGGTTTTTTGTACGATCATCTGCTGGCGCATGGGTTTACCGGGCTGTACTTCTCGGACGATGGCGAAGTCTCCACGGAACTGGCAGCCACGTTGCGTGAGCTCGAGCAACAGCCGGTGCCGTTCCGGCATGTGGTGGTGTCGCGCGAGCATGCGCGGCAGGCCACGTTGACTGACGCTGACGGGATTGCCTTCGACAAGCTCAAGGTCGGGCACGGCACATGGCTGCTGGTTCGTCCCGATGGCTATGTCGCTGTCCGGCTCGAGCAGCCGGCACCCGCAACGCTACTGAATGCATGGCACCACACTCTTGGAGTCCAGTAATGCAAATGTGCAATCCGCAGGAAAACGCGGTGACCCGGCCCGCCGGTCACGACGAGACCTGCCTTGAACGATCCTTCCATGCAGTCGTAACGGCATTGAACGACATGCCGGAGGAGGAAGAGAAAGACTTCCTGGCACGCCTCGTCCTGATCCTGGCCGATGAGCTGAGCGATGCCGACCGGTTCGTCAGCGCAGTACAGCGCGCTCGCGCACCACAACGTACGGAGCAGGGGGCATGAAGAGTCTGGATCGCTGGGCAGGTCACCACATCCGTGATCTGACGACCGCCAAGGTGCTGGCGCAAAAGGCCGAAGCCAACGGTGACAAGGTATTTCTCACCTATCTGCCCGATGGCCGAAAGTTCACTTATCGCGACATCGACGTCATCTCGAATCGCCTTGCCCGGGGATTCGCGGAACGCGGCATTGGTCGCGGCATGCACGTGGCCATCCTGATGGAGAACAGCCCCGAGCAGTTGCTGACGTACTTCGCGCTGGGCAAGCTGGGTGCGGTGAGCGTGCCCCTGAATACCGCAAGCCGGGGCCAGCAGCTGAAGTACCTGCTGACCCATTCCGATGCCGTTGCGCTGGTCATCGACGCGGGCCTGGTGCAGCATTTCAGCGAACTCAAGGATGAAGTGCCCAATATTCGGCAGGTGTTCTGTCGACCTGACCCCGAAAGCGGCACTTTGCCGGACCTCCCTGGTATCGCGCTCGAAGCCTTCGACAGCCTGTACGCGGACAGTACGGAACCGCTCGACGTGGACGTGCGCTTCAACGACGTGTCGTACATCATGTACACCTCCGGCACTACGGGACCGTCGAAGGGCGTGATGCTGTCTCAGGCACAATGCTTCCTCTGGGGACTGAGTCATGCACAGGCGTTCGGCCAGCGCCCCGACGACATTGCCTACATCTGCCTGCCACTGTTCCATACGAACGCGCTGCAGGGCGCGACCTACAACGCACTGATGGTGAACGCGTCGATCGTCGTGCAGAAGCGGTTTTCGGCGTCGAACTTCTGGAATGACATACGCCAGTGCGGCGCGACACTGACCAACCTGCTGGGGTCGATGATCAACATCCTGTGGAACCGTCCGTCCGAGCCGAACGATGCAGACAACAGGATCCGCATGTGCATGTCGGCGCCCATTCCCTCGTTTGGACCCGAGTTCGAGAAGCGCTTCGGGTTGCGCTTCATCCAGAGCTACAGCCTGACCGACTTCGGACCCACACATGCTTATAGCCTGGTCGACCCGGTGTCGAAGCTGGGTTCGTGCGGTCGCACACGCGTGGGCGTGCAGGCAAGAATCGTCGATGAGAATGATTTTGAGCTGCCGCCGGGTGAGCGCGGTGAGCTGATCGTGCGGCATGACATGCCCTGGACGCATTCCATGGGGTATTACAAGATGCCCGAAGCCACGGTGTCGGCCTGGCGCAACGGATGGTTCCATACCGGCGATTACGGCTACATCGACGAAGACGGCTATTTCTGGTTCCTCGACCGCGCCAAGGATGCGATACGTCGCCGGGGCGAGAATATTTCCGCCTACGAGGTCGAAAAGGTGCTGCTGACGCACCCGGCGGTCAAGGATGTCGCCGTCTTCGCGGTGAAGTCCGAAATGGCTGAAGATGAAGTGGCGGCCGCCATTGTGCTCAATCCCGGCGTCGCTTTCGAGCCGGCCGAGATCATTCGCTTCTGTCAGAAGCAGATGGCGTATTACATGGTTCCGCGCTATCTGGTGACGCTGGATGACCTGCCGCGCAATACTTCGCAGAAGGTGGAGAAGTACAAGCTGCGCGACTGGGCCAACAGCGACCTTTCCCGGCTCTGGGATCGGGAGAAGGCAGGTATCGTGGTGAAACGATAGCCACAACCGTCGTTTGCATTCCCTGCCATGTCGGCTCCACACATGGCGGGGGTTTGCTGTCTTCTGCCGACGTCCCCGCGGACGTATGGGTGAATGGGTGAAACTCCATGAACAATCGCAAATTGCCGGTACTCGATCCGGACAATCATGCATTCTGGACGTCAGGGCGGGACGGCGTCCTCAGAATTGCGCACTGCGTGCACTGTGCACGTTACCAGCATCCGCCACTGCCGGTGTGCCCGCAGTGCGGAGCCGAAGTGCAGCCGGCGCCAGTGTCGGGTACAGGGCGGGTCATGTCGTTTTCCGTCAACTATCAGCCCTGGGTACCGGGCCAGCCCGTGCCATTCGTGCTGGCATTCGTTGAACTGGTCGAGCAGGCAGGGCTCTGGCTCATGACCAATATCGTCGAATGCGATCCCGAGTCGGTGCAGATAGGCATGCCGGTCGAGGTGTGCTTCGAGCCCCATGATGACGTATGGATACCCGTGTTCCGGCCACGGAGGGCGTCGTGAGCATCACCCGGTATCCTGAAAAAGAAGTTGCGATCACCGGTATCGGCATGTCCGAAGTATCGCGCGGCAGTTCCGTGAGCGCTCTGCGGTTGACGGTCGATGCCTGCAGGCAGGCGCTTGATCATGCCGGGCTGAGGGCCAGCGACATCGACGGCCTGGCGACTTACCCCGGGGCAGTGGACAATGGCAGCGGTTTCTCGCCTGTCGGAGCACACGACCTGCGTCTCGCACTCGGCCTGCGGCCTACCTGGTATGCCGCTACGGCGATGGATTCGGCAGGGCAGCTCAGCGCCATCTTCGCAGCGATCCACGCACTGGCTGCCGGCGTGGTACGGCACGTTCTCGTGTTCCGCACCAGCGCCGAAGCCTCGGCACGCAAGCGCGCCAAAGAGTCGATGGCGTGGGGTGGCAGCGGCCAGCGCGTGGCCGGCATGTGGCAGTGGGCCGTGCCTTTCGGTGCTTACTCACCGGCACCCTGGTACGCACTATTTGCGCAGCGCTACATGCATGAGTTCGGGCTGACGCCCGAACAGCTGGGTGCGGTGGCGGTCAATGGCCGGCGCATGGCCGCGCTCAACCCCAAGGCCGTGTATCGCGCGCCCCTCACGCTGGATGACTACCTCAGTTCACGCATCATAGCGTCGCCCTTGCGTCTCTACGACTGTGACGTGCCTGTTGACGGATCGGTGGCACTGGTGCTGTCGCGCGCAGATGCAGCTCGCGATACGCGCAACACGCCCATCCGGGTCGAATCCATGGGGGGCGCATTCGCCGCTGGTGGATTGCGTCAGCCTACCGACCTGACCTCGTTTGGCGCCGAGGCAGCCGGCACGATGCTCTGGTCCCGCACGGATCTCACACCGCGTGACGTGGATGTCGCACAGATCTACGACGGCTTCAGCATCCTCACCTTGCACTGGCTGGAAGCGCTGCAGCTGTGCAAACGCGGCGAGGCTGGCGAGTTCGTGGAGGGAGGGGCCAACATAGGGCTCGATGGCATGTTGCCGATGAACACCAGCGGCGGGCAGCTCTCTGCCGGACGCCTGCACGGTTTTGGCCACCTGCACGAGGCGTGCGTGCAGCTGTGGGGGTTGGGTGGTGCGCGTCAGGTGGCAGATGCACGCACGGCAATCACGTGCGCCGGGGCATATGGGCTGGGATGCCTGTTGCTGGTGAAGGATTGATTTGGGAGAACTCATGGCTAGTGCGCTGTTTCAACCAATTACATTACGCGACCTGACACTGAAGAATCGTCTGGTCATTTCGCCCATGTGCCAGTTCAGCGCCGTCCATGGCGAAGCGACCGACTGGCATGTGATGCATTTCGGACGGATGATGGCATCGGGTGCTGGACTGTTCATTCTCGAGGCGACGGCCGTCGAGCCCAGGGGGCGCATTACGCCCGATTGTCTGGGCTTGTGGTCCGACGAAACGGAAGCGGCCTTGGGGCGCGCGCTCGAGCCGGCGCGGCGTTATTTCGACATGCCCATTGGCATCCAGCTCTGCCACGCCGGGCGCAAGGCTTCCACGCACCGACCGTTCGCGGGCAGCGGGCCACTCAAACCCGAGGATGGCGCATGGGAAACCATCGGGCCCAGTGCCGTGCCGTGGGCCGAAAACTGGCATGTGCCGCGCGCCATGACCCGTGCCGACATGGATGAAGTCATCGCCGCTTTCGTGGATGCTACGCGGCGAGCCGACCGCCTTGGCTTTGACCTCATCGAACTGCACGCAGCACACGGTTACCTGTTGAGTGCGTTCCTGAGTCCGCTGGCCAACCACCGTGCAGACGAATACGGCGGCAGCCCGGAGAATCGGATGCGGTTCCCTCTGGAGGTATTCGAGGCCGTACGCGCGGCGTGGCCACAGGAGAAGCCGCTGGGCGTGCGCGTGAACGGTACCGACTGGCACGAACACGGGATCACCGTCGACGATGCGGTGGCATTCGCGCGCGCATTGAAGGAGCGGGGCTGCGATTACATCGATGTGTCTTCGGGCGGCAATGCATACGTGAAGGTGCCCATCGGCCCAGGCTACCAGGTCCCTTATGCCGAGCGCATCAAGGCGGAAGTGGGCATCACCACCATCGCGGTCGGTCTGATTACCGAGCCGCAGCAGGCGGAGGAAGTGGTCGCGAGCGGCAGGGCCGACATGGTGGCAGTCGCCCGGGCCGTGCTCAACAACCCGCATTGGCCGTGGTGGGCGGCCGAGGTGCTGGGTGGCAGAGTGGATGTGCCATGGCAGTACTACCGGGCTGCAACGCGCACCGGCGTCCCTCCTCCGTACGCGGTCAAGTAGTATCTTCGGCCCCGTCCTGACCACCTGTGCGCGATCCCCCGCCGCGCGCGCAGATTGTCCTGTTACCCTTCGAGGCAAACGTTCATGAATCCAGCATTTTGCGAATTGCGTCTGTACCGGGTCGCCCCCGGCCGTATGGATGACATGGTGGACCGTCTGCGCGGACCGCTGCAGATCCTGTTTGCGCGCCACGGCATCCGGCCGGTGGCCAGCTGGCACACCGTGTCGGGGCCCGACCACCCCGTATTCATCTACCTGATGAACTGGGCATCGCTCGACGAGCGTAGCAGGGCATGGGGCGGCTTCTATGCCGATCCTGAATGGCAGGAAGCACGCGAGCGCACCAACCGCGGCAGCGAACTGGTTGAGCGCTATGCATTGAACTTGCTGCGACCCATCCAGGCCATGGCAGCCGACGATGTCGCAGCACACGGCACGCACGAACTGCTGCTGCCCGAGATTGCCATCGGAAAGTCTGCCCGTGCTCAAGAAGAGGTATCGCACCTGGCTGCAGCATTGTCCAGAATCGGTGCCCGATTGCTGGGCGCGTACGAATGCATGACGGGCGATGATCTCCCGCGTGCGGCGCTTTTCGTGTCCTGGCCCGACGACGCAACCCGTCGCGTGCACGCCAGCCTGTTTGAGCGCCACCCGCTGGGACGGGCACAGCGCTATCAGCTGGAGCGCCTGTAACTCTCCTGGCGCGGATCCGCCTCTTACGCCTCGTTGCCGTTGGTTGACTGGCAGGGGCCGCTCGCACGATTCGTTGACAGTGCACCCTGAAAGGGATATGCTCGCCTTCGTTCGATAGAAGAATATTCGTGCGCTAAACGTACAATATCACGAGCCGGTCCGGGGATCGTCGCCACGCAGTGGCAGATCCGATCAAGGTGGGCGGTGGGGAGCTTGCCGGTCAGTACGCCTGCATCCCCTCTTCACCTGCGACCGGGCCGGGCGCAATGGACAAAAGGCTTGCATACAACGGAAGACGAAAGGGAGTGCGAACAGAAATGAAGGGTTCAATGAGGAAGATGGCGAAGGTCCTGGGTGGTGCGGTCGTAATGGTCGCCATGGCGGCTTCGGTGTCAGCCGCCTATCCCGAGCGGCCGATCACATGGGTGGTACCGTATGCTGCCGGGGCGGGTACCGACACCGTTGCCCGTCTGTTGGGCAAGGCGATTGGCGAAGAACTGGACCAGTCGATCATTGTCGAGAACCGCCCGGGGGCAGGCACGCGGATCGGTGCCGAGTATGTCATCCGCAGCAAGCCGGATGGCTACACCATCATGACGGCCGACAATGCAACTCTATCCATCAACCCGGCGCTCCACCCCGATCTCTCGTACGATCCGCTCAAGGACTTCACCTACATCACGACGATCGTGCGCCTGCCGCTGCTGCTCGTTGTCAATCCCGAGGTCCCGGCCAACAATCTGAACGAGCTCATCGCCCATGCCAGGGCCAACCCGGGGTCGTTGAACTACGCCTCGCCTGGATCCGGCTCGCCGCACCACATGGGTATGGAAATGTTCAAGGCGCGTACCGGAATCAACGCCGTTCATGTTCCTTACAAGGGTGCCGCGCCCGCCTTGAACGACGTGATCAGCGGGCAGGTGCAGATGATGTTCCTTACCCTCAGCGCCGCATTGCCGCAGGTGAAGGCCGGACGCCTCAAGATCATTGGCGCCGCCACGGCCGACCGGCTCGCCGACGCTGCAGACGTGCCCACCCTGGCTGAACAGGGCCTCGACGGCTTCGAGGCGTTTGCATGGCAGGGTGTGGTGGCGCCGGCCGGAACCCCGCAGGATGTCGTCGAAAAACTCAGCGCGGCCCTGAATCGCGCACTGGAGCGCCCCGAGATCCAGCGTCAGCTGGTTGCGGGCGGCCTCGAGCCCATGCCCGGCACGCCCGGATCGTTTGCCGAATATACGCGCTCGGATATCGAACGCATGAAAGAGCTGGTGAAGACGCAGAACCTGAAGGCCGACCAGTAAGGTAGAGGCCTGAACAGGGGGCATGAGAGGGGCAGACTCGGTCGTGTCCGGGTGCCCCGAGCGAAGCACGGGGGCCTCCTTCAGGAGGCCAGCCGCATGATCGGCGCGGTAGCGACGGGTTACGCTGACGCGCCGATCTGTTTTGCGGCTTCCTTCAGTAACGGCAGCAATGTACCCAGAAAGTCATCGCGCGACTTGCGGCTCATCAAGGCGCTGATGTTGATGCCCGCTACGGCCTTGCCGCTGCGGTCGCGCACCGGAACTGCAATTGAACATCTTCCCTCGTGCAGTTCGTGCTCGATGAGGGCGTACCCCTTCTCGCGTACCTCCCGGATGGCCTCCAGGAGCTCTTCGCGCGTGGCACGGGTATGCGGGTTGAGCTTCTGCAATTCTACCTGGGCGAAGTAGGCATCCAGCTCGCTGGCGCTGAGCTCTGCCAGCAACACCCGCCCCATGGAATTGACATATGCGGGCATGCGCGTGCCGACATGTACAGGAATGGTGTACACATGCCTTGGTGGTACTCGGGCCAGATACACGACATCGGGTCCTGACAACACGGCCAGTGAGCATGATTCGTCGACCTGGTCGACGATTTCCTTCATGTAAGGCAGCGCCTTTTCCCAGAGAGGAACCGACTGCAGATAGGAGTAGCCCAAGTCGAGCACCTTGGGGGTAAGCCTGAACAGGCGCCCTGATTGCCTGACGTATCCGAGGGCCTCGAGCGTAAGCAGAAACCGTCGCGCCGCGGCCCGGTTCAGGCCGGTTCGGCCAGCGACTTCGCTGAGCGTGAGTTCTTCAAATCCCTTGTCGAACGCGCGTATGACTGAAAGTCCTCGCGCAAGAGCCGTTACAAACTCCGGATCGGTTTCTGAAATGGACACCGCCTCGCACCTGTGTTGTAGTTTGAACGCTAGCGATTGTATTGGAGCTGTCCGCCCTTTGCACATGGTTGGAGGCGGGCGGTGCGCTCCGCGCCAGGGGTCACACCGAAGGCCGTTGCGCGCTGGCCGGAGTGCAACCTGGAAGGCGTTCAAGAACATCGTCAAGCGTGGTCGCGACGAAGTCCGCGTTGAGGCGGCTGGTCAGCTCTTCGGTTTCACGTTCGTCCAGACTCCGCGTACCCGCGGCTCCCCAGAAAATGATGCCAACCTGCAGGGCAGGACGAAAGCGCTTGAGGCGACGCACGACCAGACGCGCGTGGACAGCAGAGTCGGCATTGAGATAGCCCACCAGCACCGTATCGACGGCACCGAGCTCACCGCCCCGCAGCTGACGCAGATCCAGAGCTGCATGACCGACAGTCTGAACTTCGAGCTCCTGGCTATCCGCGCGCAGGACCTGGGCGAGCATGGAAGCCGCGATGTCATCGAAGGCCGTGCGCCCGCCCGCACAGGCCACCGTGGTGCATGGGGGTGTGGCACGCGCACCTGCAGCTCGTGGAGTCGTGGGGGCATGTTCTTCCAACGTTGGGCGCGACAGGGCCAGAATCGGGTCACTCGCAGGCCGTACAAGCGCATGGCGTGCATCGGGCTGGACGGTCACTGAGGCAGGCTCGGGCGGGGGGGCGGTATTGTCCCTTGCCGTGGTGACGTTGTCGTCTGGTAACGGCGGTACGGCAGCAGCAGGGGTTGCGGGAACGGCTTGCTCAGGACCATCGGCTGCAGCAATCTCTTCAAGGCTGGCCATGAGCGTTTCGGCGGACTCGATCACGCGCTGGAGCTGATCTTCGCTCAGCACGCCTCGGGCGCGATCGCGCTCGGCGAGCAGCAGTGCCGGCAGGGCGATCTCGGTGTAATAGGTGGCCAGTCCGGCATTGGCCAGAAACTCTTCTGCCTGGTCGGCCGCCTCATCCGGATCGCCCGCGAGAAGGCGCTGGTAAAGACGGGCGTGCGCATCCAATACCTGGTTGTCGGCAAACAGCACCTCCAGAAACGCGAACTGGGGAACATGCTTGCCGAGTACGACCAGACATACCGTGAGCGGTGTTGAGAGCACAAGGCCCAGTGGGCCCCAGAGCCATGTCCAGAAAATGGCCGCGACAATGACCGCCAGAGGCGACAGGCCGGTGCGGGATCCATACAGCCAGGGCTCGATGATGTTGTTGCTGATCAGCTCCATGGTGAGGAAGAGGGCAGCTGTCCAGGCCAGCATGGTCCAGCCAGGGTCCACGGCTACCGCCAGAAACATGGGCAGCAGCATGCCAATGGCGGGCCCGATATAGGGCACGAATCTCAGTACCAGTGTGAGCAGCGCCCACAGCAGGGCGTTCGGCAAGCCGATGATCCATAAGCCGATGCCCACCGGAACGGCATACAGCAGGTTCACGACCAGCTGCATGAGCAGGTACTGGCCAACGCGCCGGCCCGCATCTTCGAGCGCTTCGGTGGTGCGGTGCAGGTCGCCATAACCCACGAGGCGGATGAAACGGTCACGCAGGTCTTCTCGTTCCAGCAACATGAAGATGACGACCACGATGATGAGGCCGGCCGTGGCCACGGGCTCCACGAGTGGCCCGACCAGGGCCTGGAGCACGTCAACGGGGCGCTGACGGGAGATGAGCTCGACTTTCATCGGAGCGGCGTTCTGACCCGCATCCGCCCTGGACGGGGCGGGAGTGCTTTCCTTCTCGATTTCCTCGCCGACTTTCTCGATGGCGCTGCCGACGCGTTCGATCAGACCGGGCGACGTGCCGGTGGACTTGAGCGCCTGGACCTTGCTGAGAATGTTGGCCTGGTAGTCATTGACATTGCGCGCCATGTCGGTGACCTGCATGACCAGGATGAATGCAAACAGGCCCAGTGCCGCGAATGCCATCAGCACTGCCGTACCGACTGCAAGGATTCTCGGGAACCGTAGCCGGCGCAAAATCGACACCACGGGCGCCAGGGCAAACGTCAGCAGGAACGCGATGGCAAGCGGCAGAAATACCTCGCGCCCGAAATAGAGGGCGGCAACCACTCCCGCTAGCGCGGCTACCGTGGGCAGTGTTGCAGGGTTATGGCGAGTGCCGTAGTTGCGCGATGGTGCTGCAGGGATGGTGCCGGTAGCAACGGGGCGGAAATGCGATCGTGGCATGAAATCTGTGCACAGGCTGGAACTGGATGCGACCCAGCAATTCATGGTCCCGCCGTACACTCTTGATTTGTGCCACATTTGCCCCGATGTCGGGTACGGAACCAGCGCGCAAGTTTGCCAGTAGTGTGGTTCAATAGCCGTCATGTACCGGCCGGTACATCATTTCGCTTACAATTGATTTCATGGCACTCAAGGTTTTCGATTTGGAGTGCGAACACGGCCACGTTTTTGAAGGGTGGTTCAGCTCGCACGAAGATTACGAGGGGCAGGTCGCACGTGGGCTGCTTGCATGCCCGCTGTGCAGCAGTCAGTCGATCACGCGCCGCGTGTCGGCGGCACGTCTCAACGTCACGCGCAGCTCCGATTCTGAAACCGAAGCGCGTGCCCGGAGTGAAGCCGCGGAAGATCGTGCGCGTCAATTGCAGGCCGAGTTCATCCGGTACATGCGCGAAACGCTGCGAGCCACCGAAGACGTGGGCGAGCGCTTTGCCATCGAGGCGCGCAGAATTCATGAGGGCGAGGCCCCGCAACGTGCCATACGGGGTGTTGCCACCAGAGCCGAACGCGATGCGCTGCTCGAAGAGGGCATTCCCGTCATGCCGGTGCCGGCATTCCTTGACGACGACCGTCTGCAGTAAATCTCCCGCAAACAACCGGTAGCCCGCGCATCAGGCTTGCCAGATCGGGTCGCTGGCCTCAGGCGTTTCTATGTCAAATCATCAGATCTTGCTCGGATTTCACGCAGTTACAGCACGACTGCGTCACGCTCCTCGCAGCGTACGTGAGCTCTACGTCGATGCAGCCCGGCGCGACAAGCGCATGCAGTCACTGCAGCAACAGGCGCGCGATGCGGGCATCAGCGTGCGGCCGGTCGATGCCGAGCGTCTCGATGGCCTGGCGCGTGGCGCACGGCACCAGGGTGTGGTCGCGCTGGCGGCACCGCTGGAGCTGGCCAACGACCTCAACACCATTCTGGATCAGCTGGGCAACCGGCCCGCACTGCTGCTTGTACTCGACGGCGTTACCGACCCACATAACCTGGGTGCTTGCCTGCGTACCGCCGACGCCGCCGGCGCTCATGCAGTCATCGCCCCGCGCGACCGGGCCGTGGGTCTGAACGCCACGGTGCGCCGTGTTGCCTGTGGCGCGGCCGATACCATTCCATACATCACCGTCACCAACCTGGCACGTAGCCTGCGGGAACTGAAAGAGCGGGGCGTGTGGATTGTCGGGACCGATGACGAAGCGCCCGGCGAGTTGTATGCTACTGATGCGACACGCTCCATTGCCTGGGTGCTGGGGGCAGAAGGCGAAGGAATGCGACGCCTCACGCGTGAAACCTGCGATGAACTCGTCCGTATCCCCATGCTGGGCTCGGTGGAAAGCCTGAATGTCAGTGTGGCTTCCGCCGTATGCCTCTACGAAGCTGTCCGTCAGCGTCGTTCCATGGCCTGACCGGTCGTGTGCTGGCCAGGTGGCCGACCCCGTGTAGCCCCGGCAGCACCTCTGTTCCAAGCAGCCCATTCAGCGAAGCCAATCCATGAACCGCGGTATCACCACCACGATCCTGCATGCAGACCGGCAATCCGCCGTCGAGCACGGGGCCACACACAAACCGGTGCACGTTTCCGCCGCCTACAGATACGGCGACGTCAACGACCTCATCGGCGTCTTTCAGGGCACGATTTCCGGGTTTTCGTATGCGCGGCAGGGAACGCCCACCACCGCAGCACTCGAGAACAAGATCAATCTGCTGGAAGGAGGGCGGGGCACCATTGCATTCGCGACCGGGATGGCAGCGCTCACGGCATTGTTTACCACGCTGCTGCAGCAAGGCGACCACATCATCTCGAGCCAGTACATCTTCGGCAACACCAACAGCCTGCTGATGACGCTGCAGCGGCTGGGGTGCGATGTGAGCATGGTCGACGCCACGGACGTGCGCAATGTGGCTGCGGCGGTACGGCCGAATACCCGCATCGTTTTCGTGGAAACCATAGCCAATCCCGGGGTACAGGTCGCCGATCTGGCCGCGATTGGTGAACTGTGCGCACAGAACGGCCTGCTCTACGTGGTCGACAACACCATTTCCACGCCGTATCTGTTCCGGCCTCGCGACGTGGGCGCGGGCCTCGTCGTGAATTCGCTCACCAAATACATCGGGGGACATGGCAACGCCCTGGGAGGCGCCATCACCGACACGGGGTGCTTCGACTGGTCACGCTATCCCAACATTTACGACATTTACCGCAAGGGAGATCCGGCCACCTGGGGGCTGACGCAGCTGCGCAAGAAGGGCCTGCGCGATCTGGGAGCGAGCCTCTCGTCGGATGCGGCCCACCGTATTGCCGTAGGTGCCGAAACGCTGGCGCTGCGGATGGAGCGTGCCTGCGGCAATGCCGCTGCGCTGGCGCAGTGGCTGGCTGAACAGCCTGAGGTCGCACGCGTGAACTATCCGGGGTTGCCCGGCAATCCCGGGCATGAGCGTGCGACACAGCTGTTTGCCGCACGTCGCGCAGGCGAGCGGGCACCGCGGTATGGTGCGCTGCTCAGTTTCGAGTTGGTCTCCGAACTCGACTGCCTGGCCTTCATGAACGCGCTCAAGGTCGTGATCCTGTCCACCCATCTCGGTGACACCCGCACGCTGGCCTTGCCCGCGGCGCACACCATATACCACGAGATGGGTCCGGAAAAGCGGGCGCAGATGGGCATTGCCGACAATCTCATCCGTGTATCCGTGGGCATCGAGGAAACCGAAGATCTCATCGACGACTTCGCACAGGCGTTGCAGTACGCTGCGACGAGGTGAAGATGCAATCACAGGTGCCCTGGCAACCGGTGCTGGATTTCTGGTTCTTTCCACCAGGACATCCGCATTTCCTCGGCGTGCGGCCAGAATGGTTCGAGAAAAACCCGGAATTCGACCAGGAGGTCCGGGTGCGGTTCGGAACGCTGATCCGGGCTGCGCTGGCGGGGCAGCTCGATGATTGGGCCGGTTCAGCCGAAGGCGAGCTGGCGCGCATCATCTTGCTCGACCAGTTCCCCCGCAACGCGTGGCGCGGTACCGCCGAGGCATTCAGGGGTGACTCGCTGGCCCTGGGTTACGCATGGGCGATGATCGAAGGGGGTCGCGACGCATTGCTGGTGCCGGTGCAGCGCAAGTTCGTTTACCTGCCGCTGATGCACGCAGAAGATCTCGATATCCAGAACCGGTGTGTCGAGCTGTTCGAGGCGTTGGCGGGAATCGATCCTGGCGAACAGAAAAGTTTGCAGTACGCCATCGCACATCGCGACATCATCCAGCGTTTTGGCCGTTTCCCGCATCGCAATTCAGTGCTGGGTCGCGCAAGCACCGACGACGAAATCGAATTTCTCAGGACCCCGGGTTCTTCGTTCTAGGGCAGGGGTTCGTGTTCAGTTCACGACATTCAGTGCACGACAAGTAGACAGCAACAAGACAGGAGGCCTGATCGCATGACTCGCGCCATTCGCATCACCGAACATGGTGGCCCGGAAGTTCTCAAACTGGTCGATATTGAAGTACCCGCCCCTGGTCCCGACGAGGTCCAGGTACGCAACCATGCGGCCGGTCTGAACTTCATCGACATCTACTATCGCACTGGCCTCTACCAGCATCCATTGCCGCACGGACTGGGGTTCGAGGGCGCTGGCGTGGTCCAGGCGGTAGGCAGCAACGTGACGCACGTGAAGCCGGGCGACCGCGTGGCATACGGCCAGGGCCCACTGGGCGCATATGGCGAGGTACATAACGTCACTGCGCGGCACGTGGTGCGTCTGCCCGACGCCATTGCTTTCGAGGATGCCGCCGCGTTGATGCTCAAGGGGCTCACGGTGCAGTACCTGTTCCGGCGTACCTACGAGCTGAAGGAAGGCGAAACCATCCTGTTCCATGCTGCCGCCGGCGGCGTCGGCCTGATCGCCTGCCAGTGGGCGCGTGCCTTGGGCGTGCGACTGATTGGCACGGTCTCTACTCCGGAAAAAGCCGAGATCGCCCGCCAGTATGGCGCGTGGGAAGTCATCGACTACACTCGTGAGAACGTGGTCGAGCGCGTGCGCGAACTGACCGACGGCAAGATGGTACCGGTGGTATACGATGGAGTGGGCAAGGCCACTTGGGAGACCTCGCTCGACTGCCTGCGACCGCGGGGCCTGATGGTGAGTTTCGGGAACGCGTCCGGACCGGTCACTGGCGTGAACCTGGGTATCCTGGCAGCGAAGGGCTCGCTGTACGTGACGCGTCCGGGGCTGGCGGCATACACCAGCACGGCGGAAGAGGTCCAGGCAGCTGCAGCCGAACTGTTCAGTCTGGTCGAGCAAGGCAAGATCAAAGCCAGCGTCATGCAGCGGTTCGACCTGTCAGAGGCCCCACGGGCGCACGAAGCGCTGGCTGCGCGCAAGACACACGGAGCGACGGTATTCGTTCTATAACGGCGTGCACCGGTTCATTCGGTGCAGGCACAGGTAAATGACGCATGAAGTGGTTTCTGGTTGGATTGTGGCTCGCGTCAATCGCCTACGTATATCAGCGCGGGCGTGTGCGGGCCAGTTTTTTTCGTACGATTGCCGATCACTCGGCAGTGCTCGCGCCAGTGAACGTGTTCATGTACTGGTTTTCCGCGGTTCCCGCGCGCCCTTATCTTCCGGTGCAGACCATTCCTGATCTGAAGGTGCTGCAGGAGAACTGGGAGATCATCCGGGACGAGGCGCGCAGGCTGGCCGAGGCACAGCGCATTCGGGCCGCGGAAAAGAACAACGACGCGGGTTTCAATTCGTTCTTCAAGAAAGGCTGGAAGCGCTTCTACCTGAAATGGTACGACGCCCAGCATCCGTCGGCCGAGCAATACTGCCCCGAGACAGTGCGTATCCTGCGTGGCATTCCGCAGGTCAAGGCCGCCATGTTCGCGGTATTGCCTCCCGGAGCACAGCTGAACCCTCATCGCGACCCTTATGCAGGGTCTCTGCGGTACCACCTGGGGCTCGATACGCCGAACGACGACCGGTGTTACATCGAGGTCGACGGTGAGCGTTACAGCTGGCGTGACGGCGAGGGTGTGCTGTTCGACGAGACCTACATCCACAGTGCCTACAACGGGACGGACGTCACCCGTACCATCCTGTTCTGTGATGTGGAACGGCCCATGCGCTACGGTTGGGCGGGGCGGTTCAACCGCTGGTTCTCGCGCGTGTTCATGAGTGCCGGCTCATCACCCAACCAGGAAGGCGACGAGACTGGCTGGGTGAACAGGATATTCCATGTTTCCTGGGTGCTGGGGCAATATCGCCGCCGCCTGAAGCGCTGGAATCGCGCGGTTTACGAGCTAGTCCGCTGGGCCCTGATCATCGGGATCGTGCTGCTGATCATCTACATTTGATTCGGCTCTTCGGATGGCTGCCTGTGCCGGCATGCACCGACACGACCCCCCGACCGGCTGTTCTGCCCCGGACGGTGGCGCGAGCCTGATGTGCCCGCCCACCATGATCAGCCCGCCGGGTTCAGGCAGAGGCCGTGCCCGTCTCGCCCTGGGCTTCGTGGTGATACGCGATGACACGTTCCACTTCGTTTTTCGAGCCCAGGATGACGCTGACGCGTTCGTGGAGGCTTTGCGGCTGAACGTCAAGGATGGGCTGGTAACCCGTGCTGGCCATACCACCTGCCTGCTCGACGATGAAGCTCATGGGGTTGGCTTCATAAAGCAGGCGAAGTTTGCCCGGCTTGCGAGGGTCGCGGGCATCCCACGGATACATGAAGATGCCACCGCGCGTAAGAATGCGGTGCACGTCGGCCACCATCGAGGCCACCCAACGCATGTTGAAATCGCGCCCGCGCGGGCCGCTCTTGCCAGCGAGACATTCGTCGATGTAACGCCGTACTGGCGGCGCCCAGTGGCGCATGTTCGACGCGTTGATGGCGAACTCGCTGGTGTCTTCGGGAATCTGCATCTGCTCGTTCGTCAACAGCCAGGTGCCAGTTTCGCGATCCAGCGTGAAGCCGACGGTGCCGGTTCCTACCGTGAGCACGAGCAGTGTCTGCGGGCCGTAGATAGCGTATCCGGCGGCCACCTGCTGGCGTCCGGGCTGGAGGAAATCGGTTTCGGCAATCTCGCGCCCGTTGCTGGCTTCCGGCGCACGCAACACCGAGAAGATGGTACCGATCGACACGTTCACGTCGATGTTGGACGAACCGTCAAGCGGGTCGAAGAGCAGAAGGTAGCCGCCTCGCGGGTAAGCGTTGGGAATGACGTGGATGGTTTCCATTTCTTCCGACGCCATGGCGGCTAGGTTGCCCCCCCATTCGTTGGCTTCCAGCAGGATCTCATTGGCGAGAACGTCCAGCTTCTTCTGTACCTCGCCCTGGACGTTCTCGCTGTCGAGGCTTCCCAGGACGCCACCCAGAGCTCCCTTGTTGACGTGATGGCCAATGGCCTTGCAGGCACGCGCCACGACTTCGATCAGGAGGCGGACGTCGGCAGGCAGGGCCGCGGGACCACGCTGCTGTTCGATGAGATACTGGGTCAGGGTCTTGTATTTCACGCGGATATCTCCAGTGATTTCGATACGACTTCGGCGACGTTGCGCGACAGGCCCGAATGCTGGCGCACTTCGTTGAGGGCAGCCGCCATGCCGTCACGCAGCACGGGCACGTAGCGCTGATACTGTTCGAGCGCGCGCGCCAGGCGCGCGGCAATCTCAGGGTTCAGGCGGTCGATTTCCAACACGCAGTCTTTCCAGAACGCGTAGCCCTCTCCGGTATCAGCATGGAAGGCGCGCGGGTTGTTGAGGCAGAACTGGAAGATGAGCGCCCGCACCCGGTTGGGGTTGCGCAGCACGAAGGCAGGATGCTGCATCAGCTCGCGCACCTGGGCCACGTCGGCAGTGCGTGAAGAGGCCTGCAGCGAGAACCACTTGTCGACCACGAGCGGGTCGTCCTGCCACTTCGCATAGAACGCGTTCAGGGCGGTCCGAGCGGTCGAGCTCGGGCCGAAATTGACCAGGGCCGACAGCGCCGCCATGGTGTCGGTCATGTTGGCCGCAGCGTCGAATTGCTGCTGTACGTACTCGGCAGCTTCGGCATCGCCGCCAGCCATGAGGTAGGTGAGGGCGAGGTTCTTCAGGTCGCGTTTGCCAGCGGAAAGCGGGTCGGGCGAATAGGGTCCGGGCGTCTGATTGGCCAGGACGGTCGCGTGCCATTCGGCGCGAAGCGCGCTGCCGAGCTCCGCACGAACATGATCACGTGCTTCCGCGAGCGACTGCGGATCGATAGGCACGCTGCGCTCGGCCAGTATGCGTTCCGAGGGCAGGGAGAGGGCGCGGGCACGCCAGGCAGGATCCAGTCCGCTGTCGGTGAGCACCGCACGCCAGGCATCGATGAGCGCCGTCGATTCGGGCAGGTCCTCACCGGTGCGCAGGGCCGCGGCAATTGCCAGGAGGTGGCGGCTGGCCAGTTCCTGGCCAGCCTCCCAGCGGGCAAATGCATTCGGGTCGTGGGCGAACAGCAGGGCGAGGTCGTCGTCGGTATAGTCGTACTCGATGATCACCGGTGCGGAAAAATCGCGCAGCAGCGAAGGGACGGGCCGCTCGTCGACGTCTTCGAACACCCAGTGCTGGGAGGCTTGCGTGAGTTCCAGGAGGACGGTGTCGCGCGTGATCTGCGTGCCTTCGAGGCGCAGCGGGAGCGGCTGACCTTGCGCGCTGAGCAGGCCGACAGCCACGGGGATGTGCAGTGGCGGCTTCACCAGCTCGCCGCCCGCCAGTTTCTCGATACCGACCGGCGGATTGCTTTGTTCGAGCGCAAGTGTGCAGCGGCGCGTGGCAGAATCGTGTTCGAGGCGCACACGCACGCGGGGCGTACCGGCCTGGCTGTACCAGCGACGGAAGATGGAGAGATCGCGTCCCGGATTCTGCTGTTTGTAGACGCTTTCCATGGCGTCCACGAAGTCGTCACATGTAGCCGCTTTGCCGTCGTTGCGTCGGAAATATTCCTGCATGCCGCGCTGGAATCCTTCTTCGCCCAGCAGGGTGTGTTGCATGCGAATGACTTCAGCACCTTTCTCGTAGATGGTGGCCGTATAGAAGTTGCTGATGGCCTGATAGCTTTCGGGGCGTATGGGGTGCGCCATGGGACCGGCGTCCTCGGGAAACTGCGCAGCGCGCAGAACCAGAACGTCGTCGATGCGCTTGACCGCCCGGGCGCTTTGCTGGGCACGCCGGAGGGCTTCACCCTGCAGGTCACCGGCCTGCTCACGCAGCGCGGCCGCCATCATGTCGGCGGTGAACTCCTGGTCGCGGAAGACGGTCAGCCCTTCCTTGAGACTGAGCTGGAACCAGTCGCGGCAGGTGACGCGGTTGCCGGTCCAGTTGTGGAAGT
>CALAGD010000054.1 GCA_937891425.1 uncultured Pigmentiphaga sp. | reverse complement strand
CCGTGGTCGGCGACGCCGAGGTCCTGACCATTCCGGACCTGCTGGTGTCGAACGAGATCTCGCTGAAACCGCTGGTGCCGGGTGCAGTGCGCTCGAAATCGTCGTCTGGCGGGGCGGGCAGCGAGCTGGCGCGGGCGATCAGCGCTTCAAGCTGATCGGCATCCCTGGCGGGCTCGCCGGCGGTGCCGCTGGCGTCGCCGGAAGCAATCATGACCGGGTCGGGGGCCGGAACCCCACGCCGGATCTCGTCGGGCAGGATGCGCTCGACGATGACTTCCGCGGTGCCGTGTTGCAGAGTGCCGAGCTTGTAGGCCGCCACGTAGGAAAGATCGATGACGCGGCCGTCGATGAACGGGCCGCGGTCGTTGATACGGACAATGACCGTGCGTCCGTTGCGGGGGTTGGTGACCCGTGCGTAGCTGGGGATGGGCAGGGTGGGATGCGCCGCCGTCATGGCGTACATGTCGTAGATCTCGCCGTTGGAGGTAGGGCGGCCATGAAACTGGCGGCCGTACCAGGATGCGATGCCACGAACCTTGTAGGGGCGATTCGACACGTCGGGCACGTAGCGTTTGCCCATGACGGTGTACGGACGGTTGGGGCCAACGGCCAGCGGTTCGATACGTGGCACGGCGTCCGGTACGGCATGCAGGTTGGGTGGTGGTGTGTCGTGCGGGCCGTCGCGCCGGTAGTCGCCATCGCCTGCGCCGTACCCATGACCGCCCCCTGCGGTGCCAGGCTGCCGGGTGCCGCAGGCCGATAGCAAGGCGGCCAGCGCGAGCACGGTGCAGGGCGCGAGGCGGGCCACCGTGCGCCTGACCCGGCCTGCTTGCGGATTGGTAACGACAGCCATGCGCGATTACCGACTGGACTGTATGAAATCAGGACCTGTCTGGGCACGGTGGCGTACGAGTACCTGGCCGTGGCCGCGGAAGCGGCGCGCGAGCTCTTCCACGATGTAGACCGACCGATGCTGGCCACCGGTGCAGCCGATGGCAACCGTGAGGTAGGCACGGGTATCCTGTGCGTAGTGCGGTAGCCATTTTGCGAGAAACTGGGCGATGTCATCAACCATCTGGCGCACGATCGGGCGTTGCTCCAGCCAGGCGATCACTTGTGGGTCGCGGCCGGTGAGGCGCCGCAGTTGAGGGTCGTAGTGCGGATTGGGCAGGCAGCGGGCGTCGAAGACCAGGTCGGCGCCGATGGGCGCGCCCGCCTTGTACGCGAACGACTCGAACGTGAGGACGAGGGGCATCGGCTCGACATGGACCAGTTCGCGGATCCAGGCTCGCAGCTGGCCGGGCGTGGTGCCCGTGGTGTCGATGACGTATTCTTCATCGCGCAAGGGCCCCAGCAGCTCGCGCTCGGTCGCGATGCATTCCTGCAGCGAAGGCGGGCACCCGCTGTCGGTGGCGATACGGTCGGTGAGCGGATGGCGCCGACGGGATTCAGAGTAGCGCTGGATGAGGGTGGGCGTGCTGGCATCGAGGAACACGACACGCAGCGGAATGCCCATTGCACGGACGGCGTTCAGTGCTTCGGGCAGCTGGGCGATGTCGTTGGGGCTGCGGGCGTCGATGGCGACGGCCACGCGCTGGATACCGTCGGTTTGAGCTTTGGTCAGGAATTCGCAGAGAAAATGCACCGGCAGGTTATCTACGCACAGATAACCTGAGTCTTCCAGCATGCGTAACGCGACGGATTTCCCGGACCCGGACGTACCGGTAATCAGAACGGCGCTCATCATGGACGATATTGTGGCACGGCTGACCGGGAACTGCACGGGCAGGCGGGTTGCAGTAGATCCTGTGGTATTGATTGCCGTTGAAATGATTTGGCAGCGGGGCTGGCGCGGCTGGCCCCATGGCCGTGGGTGTCATAGGTCTGCGGCGGTTTACGTGGAAGTGTTTCGGGGTGGGTCGGCGCTGGTCCAGCTGTTCTGGGCGTATATGTCCTGCCTATGCTGGGCCTGAGGCTCAGTGCCATGACGGCGGCTGTGGATACTGGGCCTGAATGCCGGCGCATATGGTGCGGAAGTGGTGTGCGGGGCCGTTCAGGATGTTCCTCGCCCTGCGCCTGCTGGCTGCATGGGTTGTGCGCTGGCTGGAGAGGCGGTACTGGCCCCGAGCGGGCCTCGCCCGATTCATGCGCGCCGGGGCTACTTGCGCCCCGTGCTGCCGAAGCCGCCTGTGCCCCGCTCGGACTCGGGGAACTCGTCGACCACATTGAAGCTTGCCTGCTGGACCGGAACGATGACCAGTTGTGCGAGGCGCTCGAATGGTTCGATGGTGAACGGCGCGGTTCCCCGGTTCCAGGTGGAGATCATCAGCTCTCCCTGGTAGTCGGAATCAATCAGCCCCACGAGATTGCCCAGCACGATGCCATGCTTGTGCCCGAGCCCGGAGCGCGGCAGGATGAGCGCGGCGTATCCGGGGTTACCGATGTGGATGGCCAGGCCGGTGCGCACCAGCGCGGTGGCGCCGGGTCGCAGGGTGAGCGGTTCATCGAGGCAGGCACGCAGGTCGAGGCCAGCGGCGCCGGGGCTGGCATACGCGGGCAGGAATTCGCGCATGCGCGCGTCGAGAATCTTCAGGTCAATCTTCATGTCAGCAGGTGTGTGGCGGTGGGGCTCGATCGCATAAGGGGCGGGCGGCAGGCACCCGGACCGTGGTGGCGTTTCATGCGGGCGGGATGCGCCGCGCCACTTCCTGGACCAGGCGTCGCGCGGCTGCCAGCTTCGGCAGCCGGGGCAGCGGGTGATGTCCGTCATCGTCGAGCAGCACAAGCTCGGTGTCGTCTGCGCCCAGGGCATGTTGGGCCAGATTGCCTACCAGCAATGGCAACTTCTTGCGGCGACGCTTGTCTTCCGCGTGCTCCTCGAGATGATCGGTTTCGGCGGCGAAGCCCACACAGTAGGGAGCGTCGGGTCGCGCAGCCACCGTGGCCAGGATGTCGGGGTTGGGGGCAAGTTCGATTACCGGCGGACCGTCGCCCTGATGTTTCTTCAGCTTTCTGTCGCTGGGCTGCTGTACGCGCCAGTCGGCTACGGCCGCCACGGCGATGAAAATGTCGGTACCTTGCAGATGGGCTTCCACGGCCTGCAGCATGTCGATCGCGCTGCGCACGCTGATGCGCGTGACGCCGCGGGGGGCAGGCAGGGCGGTTGGCCCCGACACCAGCACGACGTCGGCACCAGCCTCCGCCGCGGCGCGCGCGATGGCATATCCCATTTTTCCCGACGACAGATTGGTAATGACGCGTACGGGGTCGATCGGCTCCATGGTGGGGCCGGCGGTCAGCAGGACGCGCTTGCCGGCGAGCACCTTCGGCTGGAAGAAGGCACTGAGCTCGGTGAGGATTTCCTCCGGCTCGAGCATGCGGCCGTCGCCGGTTTCACCGCAGGCCTGAGCACCGCTTCCAGGGCCGAACACGCTGACGCCGTCGGCCCGCAACTGCTCCACGTTGCGTTGCGTGGCAGGGTTGAGCCACATCTCGACGTTCATGGCGGGTACCACGATCAGCGGGCAGGCCCGGGCCAGGCACAACGTGCTGGCGAGGTCGTCGGCAGCCCCGTGGGCCAGCTTGAACATGAAGTCCGCGCTGGCAGGGGCGACGATGATGGCGCTGGCACCACGGGTGAGGTTGATGTGTGCCATGTTGTTTGCCGGCCGGGCGTCCCAGGCGTCGGTGTATACGTGGCGTCCCGAGAGTGCCTGCATGGTCACCGGCGTGATGAAGCGGGTGGCCGCTTCGGTCATCACCACATCGACGGTCGCGCCATGGTCCTGCATTCGGCGCACCAGCTCGGCAATCTTGTAGCAGGCGATGCCGCCGGTCATGACGACGACAAAGCGCTTGTTGGCGAAGTCGGTGGAGAGGGTCATGGCGGGCGTCCCTTCAGGAGTGTCGGATTCGGCTAGGAGTGGGGCGCATGGTCGGCTGTGCCGTCAGGCTGGCGGCGCTTGCGCAGCAGCTCATCGATTACCAGCAGGACCGCCCCGCAGGTAATGGCGACGTCGGCCAGGTTGAATGCCGGGAAGTACCAATGGTTCCAGTAGAAGAGCAGGAAATCGATGACGTGTCCGTACAGGACGCGATCGACGACGTTGCCTACGGCGCCACCCAGGATCAGCGTCAAGGCCAGGCAGAACAGCGGCTGGCGCGCGTTGCGACGCAGCAGCCAGATGATGAACACCGAGGCAGCGACTCCGAGGGCCGTGAACAGCCAGCGCTGCCAGCCGTCCTGGCCGGCAAGAAAGCTGAACGCCGCACCGCGGTTGTACACCAGGGTGAAGTCGAAGAACGGAAGCACATGCACGCGATCGGCAAAAGGGATGAACGCGTTGCAGGCCATCTTGGTGGTCTGGTCGAGCACCAGGATGCCGGCGGCCAGCGCCAGCCAGCGCGCCCAACGGAGGCGCGGCTGGCGAATGTCGGTGGGCACTTCAGTCATGGGGCGCGTTCAGGCGGCGCTGCGCGCTTCGCCGTCGCCAAAGAGGTTGCTGACACAACGGCCGCAGATGGTCGGATGCTCGGGGTCGCTGCCGACGTCGTCGCGCCAGTGCCAGCAACGCTCGCACTTCTCGTGGGACGACGGCGTAACTTCGATGCGCAGCTCGCCATCGCCCGCGTGCACCGTGGCACGCGACACGATGAACACGAAGCGAAGGTCATCGCCCAGGCTGGACAGCAGTTCGAGATCCGCGCCGCTGGCGTAGAGATCGACTTCAGCCTGCAACGACGAGCCGATTCCACCTGCGCTGCGTACTTCCTCGAGTTTGCGGGTCACCTCGCCGCGCAGCGTGCGCAGGCGCGTCCAGCGCTCGAGCAGGGCGGGGGCGTCATCGGGCAGCGGTACGGTGTGGAACAGCTCGGTGAAGATCGTGGGCGAGTCGTGGTCCGGACCATGCGGCAGCAGGGCCCAGGCCTCTTCAGCGGTGAACGACAGGATAGGCGCCATCAGCTTCAGCAGCGTCTGGGTGATGTGCCACAGCGCCGTCTGGGCCGAGCGGCGCGCGTGGCTGTCGGCGGCGGTGGTGTACAGGCGGTCCTTGAGGATGTCGAGGTAGAACGCGCCAAGGTCTTCCGAGCAGAAGGTCTGCAGGCGCGCCACGGCTGGATGGAATTCGTACCGGTCGTAGCAGCGGCGGACCTCGTCCTGCATGGTGGCGGTCATGGCCAGCGCATAGCGGTCGATCTCGAGCATGTCGGCGAGGGGCACGGCCTGCGTTGGCGCCGAGAAGTCGCTGATGTTGGCCAGCAGGAAGCGCAGCGTATTGCGGATGCGTCGATAGCTTTCGACGACGCGCTTCAGGATTTCGTCGGAGATCGACAGTTCGCCGGAGTAGTCGGTGCTGGCCACCCACAGACGCAGGATTTCCGCGCCGAGGGTGTCGGACACCTTTTGCGGGGCGATCACGTTGCCGAGCGACTTGCTCATCTTGCGGCCCTGGCCATCGACGACGAACCCGTGCGTGAGCAGCGCCTTGTAGGGCGGGCGGCCGTACAGCATGCAGCTGGTGAGCAGCGACGAATGGAACCAGCCGCGGTGCTGGTCGGAACCTTCCAGGTAGAGGTCGGCGGGCCAGGCCAGATCGGCGCCATGCGAGCCCTTGCCGTCTCCAACGCCTTGTCCATCGGGGCCTCCCAGTACCGTGGTGTGCGTGGTACCGGAGTCGAACCAGACGTCGAGCGTGTCACGGTTCTTTTCATACAGGTCGGCCTCATCGCCCAGCAGTTCACGTGGATCGAGCGATTGCCAGGCTTCGATGCCGCCCTGCTCGATCCGGCGGGCTACCTCCTCGAGCAGTTCCGGCGTGCGTGGGTGCAGTTCGCCGGTTTCCTTGTGCACGAAGAACGCCATGGGCACGCCCCACTGGCGCTGGCGCGAGAGGGTCCAGTCGGGACGGCCCGCAATCATGGCCGCCAGGCGCGCCTTGCCCCACGCCGGGTAGAAGCGGGTGGCTTCCACGCCGTCCATGGCGAGTTCGCGCAGGGTGGGCCCTTCCTTTGGCCTGACGTCCATGCCGGCGAACCACTGGGTGGTGGCGCGGTAGATGATTGGTGTCTTGTGTCGCCAGCAGTGCATGTAGCTGTGGGTGACCTTCTGGGTGTTCAGCAGCGTGCCCACGGAACGCATGGCTTCGATGATCCTGGGGTTGGCTTCCCAGATGGTGAGGCCGGCGAACCCGGGCAGCCAGGACGCGTAACGTCCGTCGCCCATGACCGGGTTCAGGATGTCATCGTCGGCCAGGCCGTGTTCCTTGCAGGAAATGAAGTCTTCCACGCCGTAGGCGGGGGCCGAGTGCACCACGCCCGTACCGGTATCGAGGGTGACGTAATCTCCCAGGTACACGGGCGAACGACGGTCGTAGCCGGCATCGAAGCGGGCCAGCGGGTGCTGGAACTCGATGCGGTCGAGCGCGGCGCCCTTGCACGTGGCCAGCACCGTTCCGGAGAGGCCCCAGGCCTCGAGACAGGGCTTGACACGTTCGCTGGCGAGGATGAGCAGCGGCCCGGTAGCTGGAGCGGGTTCAACCTGTACCAGCGCGTACTCGAACTCGGGGTGCAGGTTGAGCGCCTGGTTCGCGGGCAGTGTCCAGGGAGTGGTGGTCCAGATGACGATGGCGCCGTCACCCGGCAGCCGTTCGAGGCCGAATGCACGCGCCACGGCTTCGGGCTGCGCGATGGGGAAGGCTACATCCACCGATGGGTCGACCCGATCCGCATATTCCACTTCGGCTTCGGCCAGCGCCGAGCCGCAATCGAAGCACCAGTTCACCGGTTTCAGGCCACGGAACACGAAGCCTTTCTCCATGATGCGGGCCAGCACCCGCAGCTCGTCGGCTTCGTTACGGTAATTCATGGTGAGGTAGGGATGATCCCAGTCGGCCAGCACGCCCAGGCGCTTGAAGTCGCGGCGCTGGCGTTCGATCTGCTCGGTGGCGTATGCACGCGCCTTGGCCTGGACTTCGCTGACCGGGAGGTTCTTGCCGTATTTCTTCTCGATCTGGATCTCGATGGGCATCCCGTGGCAGTCCCACCCGGGCACATAGTGGGCGTCAAAGCCCGACATGTTGCGGCTCTTGACGATAATGTCCTTGAGAATCTTGTTGACTGCGTGACCGATGTGAATGTCGCCGTTGGCATACGGGGGACCATCGTGCAGCACGAAGCGGGGGCGTCCTGCGCTGGCACGGCGGATGGCCTGGTAGATTTTCTTCTCTTCCCATTGGGCAACCCAGCCGGGCTCGCGTTTTGCGAGATCACCGCGCATGGGGAACGGCGTTTCGGGCAGGTTGAGCGTGTTCTTGTAGTCCATTACCGTAAGACGAGCGTCGCGGGTGCGCGTGCACCCATTGATCAAAAACCGGAGAAAGGCGCTGGTGGGCGTGCGGGGCGACAAAAAGAAGGGCAATCGACCTTGCACGCCGGGTGACGGATGAGAGCGAGCGTCAAATTCGGTCGGTGGCGGCAGTGGCCTGTGCTGCGGTTGCCGGATGCGTGGCGTTGAAGTAGGCGCGGGCCTGCTCAACGTCCCGTGCGATGGCAAGGGTGAGAGCCTCGAGGCTGTCGAACTTCTCTTCGTCGCGCAGTTTTTTCAGGAATTCCACGCTTACGAGTTTACCGTAAGCCTGCCGGTTGTAATCGAGCAGGTGCACTTCGAGCAGCATGCGGTCGGAGTCGGACACGGTGGGACGCAGCCCCAGGCTGGCCACACCGGGCAGGGCGTGGTCTGCAAGGCCGTGGACGAGCACCGTGAAAATGCCTTTCAGCGCCGTGCATTGCGGCGGAACGCGGATGTTGAGGGTAGGAAACCCCAGGTTGCGCCCCAGTTTCAGCCCGTGCATGACATGACCGCTGAGATGGTAACGGCGCCCGAGGAGATCGGCCACGCGGTCGAGGTCGCCGTCGGCCAGTGCAATGCGCACGTCGGTGCTGGATACGCGCCGACCGTCGCGGTCGGTGATCGAATCCATCGACTGGATCTCGAAGGCATGGTACTTCAGCAGCATGTCGAGGTCGCCCCGGCGCCCTGCGCCGAAGCGGAAGTCGTCTCCCACCAAGAGCCACTGCACCTTGAGTCGCTTGATGAGCAGCTCTTCGATGAAAGTTTCAGCGGAAATGGCGGCGAATCGGGAGTTGAAGCGTTGCACGATGAGCTGGCGAACGCCGTTGGCGGCAAGATTCACGATCTTGTCGCGTAGCCCGGAAATGCGTGGGGGCGCCAGTTCGGGCTTGTTGTACGCGCGCGCGAAGTATTCGCGCGGATGCGGCTCGAAGGTGAGTACCGTGGGCGGCAGGCCCCGCAGCCGGGCCGCCGAGCACAGCCGGGTGAGCATGGCCTGATGCCCGACGTGGACACCGTCGAAATTGCCGATGGTCAGGGCGCAAGGTTCGCTCAGGCCGTTGGGAGGCACGCCTCGGAATAGATGCACGAGATGATCCGAATAGTTCACGGGGGGAGTTTACAATTTCATGCCCGATCTTGCCTGCATAATGGCAGGAGCATGCATTCATGCGTGCCCGGTCTTGACCGGGAGCGCCGTGTTTCGGTCCTACTCTCAACTACGTACACATCTTGTCGCCTTCAACTCTTGTTTCTGATCCGACGCGCGAGTGTCGCCTGGTCATCCTGATTTCCGGACGTGGCAGCAACATGCAGGCAATCGTCGAAGCCTGTCAGCGGGAAGGCTGGCCGGCTCGCATTGTAGCCGTGATTGCCAACCGGTCTGATGCCGCAGGGCTGGCCTGGGCGGCCGAGCGCGGCATCGAGACGGCGGTCGTCCCGCACCGCGAGTTCCCTTCGCGCGAAGCCTTCGACGCTGCGCTGGGCGATCTCATTGAAGGATACCGGCCCGATTACATCCTGTTGGCGGGGTTCATGCGCGTGCTGACGGACGGATTCGTCAACCGCTTCGCCGGGCGGGTACTGAATATCCATCCGTCGCTGTTGCCCTTGTTTCCGGGGTTGCATACCCATGCCCAGGCGCTGGAGGCTGGGGTGCAGGTACATGGTTGTACGGTGCACTTCGTCACACCGGTGCTCGATCACGGCCCCATCGTCGCCCAGGGCGTGGTGCCGGTGCACACGGGCGACACGCCCGACACCCTGGCCGACCGTGTGCTGCAGATTGAACACGTGGTGTATCCGGCGGTCGTGCAATGGCTGGCGCACGGTCAGGTGCGCCTCGACGGCGAGAAGGTCGTGGTTGAAGGCCGCACTACGCGCGTCTTCGGATTGCACGACGCCGAGGCCTGAATGTTGTCTGACGAGGGATACCGCTGCTCATGAACGATCGCAGGCAACCACGAGCTTCCGCAAAACCGGCACCGGACCGCGACCCGGGCTCGTCGCCACGTAATGCCCGTGCCGATCGCAACCCGGGTCGGCCGTCCGCCGGTGACCGCCAGGGCGTGCGTGCCCGCGCGGGGAAGGGTAGGGTACGTGCGGGCAGCCTGCAGGCTCGGCGTACGGAACAGGTAACGGCTCTACTGCGCGAGGTGCTTGCGTGGGAGGGTCCACTGGATGCCGTCGTCTCGCGCTGGTTCCGCATGCATCCGCAATTGGGAGCGCGCGACCGCACCGAAGTTGCCGAAGCCGTGTACAACGTGGTGCGGCATCTGCGCCGCTACCGTCATTTCGCTCAGAGCGGGTCGGGCGATATCGCGCGCCGCCTGGCGTTGCTGGGGTTGTTCAACACGCTGGGGCGGGCTTATCTGCAATCGGTACTGAGCGAGCGTGAGGCCAGCTGGATCGACCACGTACAGTCGCTGGATGCGGCGGTGTTGCCGCGCCCCGTGCGCTACAGCCTGCCCGACTGGCTCGACGAGGCTTTCGGACGGCTCGACAACCCGGAAGCCCTCATGGCCGCCATGCTCGAGCCGGCGTACCTGGATGTGCGCGTGAACCCGCTCAAGATAGAGCGGGACGCGCTGTTGCAGGAGCTGCGGGAGGACACACGGGCGCGTGGTCTGGATGGACGACTGCCCGCAGCGACCCCATGGTCGCCCTGGGGAATCCGCATTTTTGCGCGGCCTGATCTCAGCCGCTGGCCGCGCTTCCTGGATGGCAGCCTGGAGGTACAGGACGAAGGGAGCCAGTTGCTGGCGCTGCTGGTGGCGCCGCGGCGCGGCGAGCTGATCATTGATTTCTGTGCAGGCGCGGGTGGCAAGACCCTGCTGCTGGGCGGGCTGATGCGCTCGACGGGGCGCCTGTACGCCTTCGACGTATCGGCGCCGCGGCTCGATCGCCTCACGCCGCGCCTGGCACGCAGCGGGCTGTCGAATGTCGAGCCCGTACTGATCTCGAGCGAGAATGACGCCCGCGTAAAGCGGCTGCGCCAGAAGGCGCGCCGCGTGCTGGTCGATGCGCCCTGCAGCGGCACAGGCACGTTGCGCCGTAACCCCGACATCAAGTGGCGGCAATCGCCGCAGAACATTGCCGAGCTGTGTGAGCTGCAGGCCAGGATATTGGCCAGCGCGGCCCGATGCGTACAGCCTGGCGGACGTCTTGTTTATGCCACATGCAGCCTGCTTGAGCAGGAGAATGAAGCCCAGGTCGAGGCCTTTCTTGCCCGGCACCCCGATTTCGAACTGAAACCCGTGCCGGATGTGCTGGCAGGGCGTACGGCGCTGGAAATGCCGGGCCCGTTCCTGAAATTGCGGCCCGATGTACACGGAACCGACGGATTTTTTGCAGCAGTGTTTGACCGCAGAACCGATGCGGGTTAATTTGTAACCTGATCAAGGGCAAACTTTTTCAAAGTATCTGTATTTGGACGTTTCACTAAAGCACAGATCGTAGTACGCTTTCGGTAAGCGGCGTCCCTGCCGCGATTCAGGCTCGGAGTTACATGGAATCGGTTCTTTCCTTTCTGCTCAACGGTGTTACCCATGCATCGTGGTGGCAGATCGTGGTGTACACGCTTGTCGTTACCCACATCACGATTGCAGCGGTCACGCTGTTCCTTCATCGTAGTCAAACACACCGCGGACTCGATCTTCACCCGATCGTCGCGCATTCTTTCAGGTTCTGGTTGTGGCTCACCACTGGCATGGTGACCAAAGAATGGGTGGCCATCCACCGCAAGCATCACGCGCGCTGCGAGCGCGATGGCGATCCCCACTCACCGATGATCTTCGGCATCAACCGGGTGCTGTTCCGCGGCGCCGAACTCTATCGTCTCGAGGCGAAAAATCGCGAGACCATGGAGAAATTCGGCTACGGAACCCCTGACGACTGGCTCGAGCGCAATCTGTACTCGCGCCATACCACGCTGGGTGTGGGCATCATGCTCATCATCGACCTGACCCTCTTCGGCGTACTCGGCCTGACGGTCTGGGCCGTGCAGATGGCCTGGATCCCGTTCTGGGCGGCGGGCGTCGTCAACGGTCTCGGCCACTACATCGGTTACCGCAATTACAACTGTCCCGATACCAGCACGAACGTCTTCCCCATCGGCATCATCATCGGTGGTGAAGAGCTGCACAATAACCACCACGCGCATGGCACATCGGCGCGCTTTTCCACCAAGTGGTGGGAGTTCGACATCGGCTGGATGTACATCCGCATCCTGTCCGCGCTGGGTCTTGCCAAGGTACGTCGCGTCGCGCCGCGCCCGCAGCTGGCTCCGGGCAAGGGGGGGGTCGATCTCCAGACGCTCCAGGCCGTGCTCACGCACCGCTATGAGATCATGGCGCGCTATTCCGACATGCTCAAGCAGGCCTACCGCGAAGAGGTGCGTCGCCTGAAAGAGGCAGGTGGGGATACGATGAAGTCGTGGCGCCGCGTGAAGCGGAAGCTACACTTCGCAGGCGGCGACGAGAACCTGCTGCCGGAAGAGAAACGGGCTGATCTCAACCAGGTGTTGTCGCAAAGCGCGCCGCTGGCTACCTTGGTAGAGATGAAGAGGGAGCTTGCCCGTATCTGGGAAAGCTCCAGTGCTTCCAGCGAGAAGCTGCTGCAAGATCTCCAGGACTGGTGCCAGCGGGCACAGCAAAGTGGAATCAAGCGTCTGGAAGAGTTTTCCTTGCGCTTGCGCCAGTACGCTGCCTGATTTCTTCAACCGCGCGGGTGCCGTATCCGGAAGGTACGGTGCGCTGCGCGGCGGCACTGCAGCATCAGTTTCGACAGGTCTCGTGCAGGCCGCATTATTGAAGAAGCCGCCTCAGGGCGGCTTTTCTGCTTTGTGCACCACAACACCGGACGGAAGCCTGCACGGACGAGAGGGACTCTTCCTGAAATCATGGCCATGAAACACGAAGGAAGTAAGCGCAGGTTCGATCTCAACCTCCTGTGGGTGCTGGAAGCGCTTTACAAGGAGGGGAGCGCCACACGGGCCTCCGAGCGCTTGGGCGTGTCTCAGCCGAGTGTGAGCCAGGCGCTGGGTCGGCTCAGGGAAATGCTGGGTGACCCGCTGTTCGTGAAGCAGGCTGGCGGGCTGGTGAAAACACCGCGTGGAGAGGAGCTGGAGAAGCCGGTGGCTGCCATTTTCCAGATACTTTCCGACCAGATTCTTGCGTCGAGCGGTTTCGATCCCGAAGCGTCAACGCGTACTTTCGTATTCGTGATTGGTGAAATTGGCCAGCTGCTATATCTCGACAAGATTTTTTCCACCATTCGGGCCCAGGCGCCGCAGGTGAAGGTACGCGTGATCAGCTCGAATTCCTATGATGCAGAAAGCATGATGGAAGACACCGGCGCTGATCTGGCCATCGGCTACTACCCGTCGATGCGGCGCCCGGCTCATTACCAGCAGCGCCTGTATGAAAGCCGGCTGGTGTGCGTGGCGCGCCGGAATCACCCTCGAATTGCCGACAGGCTGACCCTTGAAACACTGTCGGACCTGGAGCATGTGGTGATTGGTGGCAGCAATGTTTACCTTGCGCTGTTCGAGCGGGAGGCGCGCAAGTACGGATTTTCTGCGCGGATGGGGCTGGAGATTCCCAGTCTGGCGGCCGCGCCAGTGGTACTGGCTGGCTCGGATCTGGTTGCCGTGGTGCCGGAGGCGCTGGGCCGTCATTTTGCTGCGCGTGGCGACATCATCACCCACGAACTGCCGATTCCGGTGCCACCGCTTGCCGTGAAGCAGTACTGGCACCGCCGTTACAAGGACGACCCGGCCAACCGGTGGCTGCGCAGGATTGTATTCGAGCTGTTGCACCGGGCATGAAGCGTCGCAGGCCGGGCTGGCGAATGTCGGCAGCGCGGGGTGGCTCGACGCCGACGAGGTCGTATGCCAACCGGTCGCGGCCGGGCAGTCGCATGGATGTATGGAATGCCCGGACGGGTGCGCGTCGCGGCGGCTGCTTCCGACAGCGCCCACCAATCAGGTGGTCGCCGCTACGATGCGTCAGATGGTTGCGTAGAGCCGGGTATCGGTCCGGTGCATCAATCGATGGCAATGCCCAGGTCGCGCAGGTACTTGCCCCATTGATCGTAGGCGGCGCGGTAGGCACGGGCGAAGTCGGCGGGGGTTTCGTAGATGTGCTCGAAACCCTGGATTTTCCAGACGTCCTGTACACGCTTCGAGCGCGTCGCGTTCTGGATAGCCGCGTTGATCTTCTCCACGATTCCCGGACTGATGCCCTTGGGCGCATAGAATCCGTTGAATGAACGGAGCTCGAACCCTTCTACGCCTTGCTCCTTCATCGTGGGGAGGTCCGGGATGAGCGGGCGCCGGGTGTCACCGGTGGACGCCAGCCGTTTGAGCTGCCCTTTCTCTACGAACGCGAGTGAGGTGGCTGGTGCGTCGAACATGAGCTGGACTCGTCCCGAAACCAGGTCGCGCATGGCATCAGCGCTCCCCTTGTATGGTACGTGCGACATGTCGAGGTCGAACATGTCGTTGAGTACGGCGCCGTAGATGTGTGCCAGCGTACCTACACCGTAAGATGCGTAGCTGAGCTTGCCGCGGTTCTGTTTGGCCCATTCGATGAAGCTCTTGAGGTCGTTGGCGGGAATGGAGCTGTGCACCAGTAGCACGCTGCCGCCCAGTGACGCCCGGGTGACCGGCACGACGTCGTTCAGCGGGTCGTATCCCAGGTTCTTCATCGTATGGGGCAGCTGGGTGAGCGGCCCGTCGATGGTGTAGAGCAGCGTGTGTCCGTCGGGTTCGGAGCTGATCAGGTTGCGGACCGCGATGGTGCCGCTGCCCCCAGGCATGTTCTCGACGATTACCGAGGTGCCGATTTCATTGCTGAGCGCGTCGGCGATGACCCTGGCCTGCGTGTCGGTGGGCCCGCCGGCGGCGTAACCGACCAGCACGCGCACCGGGCGGTTCTGCGGCCAGTCGGCGGCAAGCGTCGGCGTGACGGCAGTGGACAGGGCCAAAAGAACTCCTCCCATGATGTGTTGCAGTCTCATTGTTGTTGTCTCCGCTTTGGTGTGGTGGCGTTGATTTTGTGTGGTGTGATTCCTGGTCGTGGTGACGATGGAAGTGCCGTGGTGGTGTCGGGTAGTCAGAGTGACGGACGGGGCCCGGCGATGGTGGCACGCACAAGGAAGCGATCCTTGCCCGGGTAGTCGAAGATGGCCTTGTGCAGGGTGGCGCGGTTGTCCCAGACCAGGATCTGGTTGTTGCTCCAGCGTACCCGGCAGGTAAATTCGTAGCGCGAGCAGTGGTCGTACAGGAAGTCGAGCAGTGCCTTGCTTTCGGCGTCGGTCATGCCGTTGATGCGCTGGATATAGACACGATTGAGGAAAAGGCAGCGTTTGCCCGAAAGGTGGTGCGTGATCACCAGCGGATGGATCACCTCGCGGTCGCCTTCTTCAACCTTCAGATCCTTGCGCACCGATGTGTGGTCGAACCGGCGGTTCTGCGCAAGGTACATCGAGCCGAAGATACGAGTTGCGCTGTGCACGGCTTGCAGCGACTCGACGATCTTCTTCATGGGCTCGGACAGGGCCTGGTAGGCGGCTTCCATGTCGAGGAAGGCGGTGTCGCCGCCCACGTCGGGCACCTGCAGCGAGCGCATGACGACGGCCGCGGGTGGTTCATCGAGGTAAGTGCTGTCCTCGTGCCACGATTCGCCGATGATGCGACCGGTGTCTTGTGCCTTGCGAAAGATCGGCTGCAGCTCAGGCTGCTCTTCATACGGACGCAGTTGCGGCACATGAATGACCTGCCCGAACCGCCGGGCGAACTCGAGATGCTGCTGATGGGTGATGTTCTGGTCGGGCAGCCAGATGACCTTGTACTTCACGAAGGCGTCATGAATGACGGCCCATTGTTCGTCGGTCAGCGGTTTGGACAGATCGACGTTGGTGATTTCCGCGCCCAGTACCCCAGTGGCCGGGCGGATGCGGATGCCGAGGGCTTCGGCGCTGTTCACGGTCGCCAGCATGTCTCCTCCTTGTATGTGCGAATCCGATGGAAGTGTGCGCGCGAAACCGCAATTACCCAATACCGGATCGCCTATTATCGTTATTAGAATATCTAATAACACAAAGCGGATTTGCTGGAAGAATTATGGTCCGGTGTATGGTGCAGGTTGTCCGGATCACGCCAATTGACGGTGCATTTTGGGGAGCGGCGCCTGTGCCGCACCCTTCACTCCGAGACAACGTGGCCCTGGCGTAACTGGATGACCCGGTCGGCGACGCTGTCGATGAAATACTGGTTCTGCTCGGAAACCAGCACTGCCAGTCCCTGGTGCTTCAGCTCGAGTACCATGCGTGCCATCTGTTCGACGATCACTGGCGCAACGCCTTCGGAAGGTTCATCCAGCAGAATGGCGCGCGGGTTGCCCATCAGCGTACGCGCGACCGCCAGCATCTGCTGTTCTCCGCCGCTCATGTATTGCGCGCGTCGGTGCGCCATGGTGGCCAGGTTCGGAAACAGCTCGAAGACTTTCTCCACGGTCCAGGGGGAAAGTTCGGTGCGGGGTGGCTGGCGGCCTGTTTCCAGGTTTTCCAGCACCGTCAGTTCGGTGAAGATCCGGCGTTCTTCCGGCACGTAACCCAGGCCCAGGCGCGCGATGCGATGGGGGGGCGAGCCAAGAATCTCGCGTCCGTCAAAACGGATCTGCCCTGTCACGCGGGGAATCAGCCCCATGATGGACTTGATGGTGGTGGACTTGCCCGATCCGTTGGGCCCTGCCAGCGCGAGTACTTCCCCCGCCGCCAGCGTAAACCCGACGTCGAACAGGATGTGGGCATCGCCATACCATGCGTTCAGGCCGGATACCGAGAGCAATGCGACAGTGCTGGAAGAGGAAGCGGGCGTATCAGACATGGTCGGGAAGGCGTAGTGCATCAGGACGAGGAAGGTGCCGGTGGTGGTGCGGAGGGTACCGGAGCACCACCCAGGTACACTTCGCGCACGAGCGGGTCCTGGTGGATGGCTTCCGGGCTGCCCGAGGCGATGATCCTTCCGCGCGCCATGACCACGACACGGTCGGCGTGGGTGAAGACGACATCGAGGCTGTGTTCGGTGAAGAGCACGGCAAGGTTGTGGAGGGTGACCAGCTCGCGGGTGAGGTTCATAATCTGGTGCCGTTCTGCCATGGCCATGCCTGCCGTGGGCTCATCCATCAGCAGCACCTTGGGCCGGCCACTCAGCGCCATTGCCAGCTCCAGCCGCTTGACGTCGCCGTAGGCCAGTACGCTGGCGACGCGATCGGCCTGTTCCTGCATGCCTACCTGCGCCAGCAGGCCAAGGGCTTCTTCACGATATTGTCCAGACAATTGTCGCCACCAGCGGTAGATGTGTCTCGCGTGGGCGGCGAGTGCGATCTGCACGTTCTCCAGCACGGTGAGGGACCCGAAAACCGCCGGAACCTGGAAGGTGCGGCCCACGCCCAAGTGGGCAATGGCGCGGGCGGGCATGCCAGAGATGCGTTGCCCGTCGAGCAGCACTTCGCCGCTGTCGGGACGAAGTTGGCCGTTGATGAGGTTGAAGCAGGTGGACTTGCCCGCGCCATTGGGGCCGATGAGCGCGAGCAGGGTGCCTGACGGCAGTTCGAAAGATACGTCGTCCACGGCCTGCACGCCGCCGAACGCTTTGCGAAGGTGACTGACCTGCAGCATCATGCTTTCCTCCGGATGAGGCCGGCGATGCCATGAGGCGCGACCATGACGAGCGCGAGAATGATGGCGCCTAGCAGGGCATGCCAGTATTCGGTGGCGCGTGCCACGCTATCGTGCAGCCAGGTAAACACGGACGCTCCCAGCACGGGGCCCAGCAATGACTGCACGCCGCCCAGCAGCACCATGACCAGGCCGTCAACCGATCGCTGGATGCTGAGCACTTCAGGTGAAATGCTGCCTTTCGAGAATGCGAACAGTGCGCCCGCGAGCCCTCCCAATGTGCCGGCAATGATGAATGTCAGCCATTGCACGCGGCCCACGTGCATGCCCAGCGCTTCCGCGCGCAGCGGTGCGTCGCGTGTGGCACGTAGCGCGACGCCGAAGGGTGCGAAAACGATGCGCCGAATGATGTACAGACCCAGCACGCACAGAGAAAGCGTGAGCAGGTAATACGCGGCGGGCTCGGACAGCCATGGTGCCGGCCAGAGTCCGATCAGCCCGTTGCTGCCGCCGGTAAAGCCTTCCCACTGATAGGCCAGTGCCCACGCCAGTTGCGCAAAGGCCAGTGTGAGCATGGCGAGGTATACGCCCGACAGGCGCACGCAGAACCAGCCGAAGAGTGCCGCGGCCAGCAGCGATACGAAGGGTCCCGCAAACAAGGCCAGCTCCATGGGAAGCTGCGCCTTCAGCAGGAGGATGGCGGCGCCATAGGCACCGAGCCCGAAATACGCGGCATGGCCGAAGCTGTCCATGCCGCCAGGGCCCATCATGAAATGCAGACTGGCGGCAAACAGCACGGCGATGAGTATTTCAGTGAGCAGAATGGTGACGTAGGGAGCGTCCTGGGTAAACCAGGGTACCAGGGCCAGCAGGACAACCCCGGCACACGCCAGCCAGCGCCGCCGTGGTGCAAGCGGCTGCATGGGCACGCGCGAGACCCCCGTGCGTGCTGGCGCGGGCGGCTGTCCGAGCAGGCCCCACGGGCGCCAGACCAGCACGACGGCCATGACCAGGAATTCGGCCACCAGTGTGAGGCGCGAGAGGGCAATCACATGACCGGCGACTTCGACCTGGCCGAGCGCAATCAGCAACGCCTTCACTTCGCTGATCAGCAGTGCGGCCAGAAAGGCACCGGGGATGGAACCCAGTCCGCCCACCACCGTGACTACGAACACGCTGCCGAGCACTTCGAGGTCGAGCGCCAGGGTTGCGGGCATGCGTGGGCTTTGCAGGGCACCACCGACACCCGCCAGGAAGCAGCCCAGGGCAAAGGCCGAAGTGAACAGCCATGCCTGGTTGACGCCGAGCGCGGAAAGCATCTCGCGATCCTGGGTGGCCGCGCGGATCAGGGTACCCCAGCGCGTACGCCGGAGTATCCACCACAGCACCAGCAGCACCGACGGGCCGACCGCGATGAGCACGAGGTCGTACTGGGGGATGCGCCTGCCCAGGATGCTGACGGCGCCGTCGAGCCCGGGGACACGCGGCGCGAAGAGATCCATGGGCCCCCAGTACCAGTAGACGGCGTCGCGGATGATGAGGACCAGGGCGAACGTGGCCAGCAGCTGGAAGAGCATGGGCGAGCCATAGGTTCGGCGCAGGATGCAGATCTCGACGATCGCTCCCAGCAGAGCGGTGGCCAGGCCAACACCGATGACGCTGACCCAGAAACTGGTGGCGGATGCCGGCAGCAGGGTAGCGGCCGTATACGCCAGATAGACCCCCAGCATGTAGAACGAGCCGTGCGCGAAGTTCACGACTCGAGTGACGCCAAAGATGAGCGACAGGCCGGCCGCAACCAGGAACAGCGCGCTCGCGTTGGCCAGCCCGTTGAGCAGCTGGACCAGAAGTCCGGCGAGTGTCATGTCAGTCAGTCGCCGGCCGCAGCTTGCGTACTACCTCGTCGGAGGGAGACAGGGCGTCTCCGTCGATGTATTCGAAATCGACCATCACGCCCTTGCCGTCGCGTACGGCAGATGTGCCCACATATACCCCCATGGTGGACTGGTGATCGATGGGCCGGAAATAGATGGGCCCAAACGGCGACTCGATTTCGACGCCACGGAATGCTTCGACCAGCTTTTCCGTGTCGAGGCTGCCGGCGCGTCGGATGGCTTCGGCAATGGCCTTGACCGAGGCATAGCCCACGACCGAACCGAGGCGGGGGTAGTCGTTGAATCGGGCGCGATAGGAGTCGACGAACTTGCGGTTGTAGGGGGTGTCGAGGGCATACCAGGGGTACCCGGTGATGATCCAGCCTTCAGGCGCTTCGGCACCGAGCGCATCCATGTATTCGGGTTCGCCAGTCAGCAGCGAGACGACGGCGCGCCCATCGAAGATGCCGCGGGTCGTCCCTTCACGCACGAAACGCGACAGGTCAGTGGCGAACAGGATGTTGAAGATCGCATCGGGGTTGGCGTCGGCGATGGCCTGTACCACATTGCCGGCATCAACCTTGCCGAGGGGAGCCGCAATTTCCGCCACGAACTCGATGTCGGGCTGCCGTTCACGCATCAGCTGCTTGAAGCTGTTCATGGCCGACTGGCCGTATTCGTAGTCGGGGTAGACGATGGCCCAGCGCTTCTTGTTCAGGGCGGCTGCACGCGGTACCAGGCCGGCCACCTGCATGTAGGTGGAAGGGCGCAGGCGGAATGTGTAACGGTTGCCTTGCTCCCACGTGATCTTGTCGGTCAGGGGCTCGGCGGCGAGGAACAGCATCTTGCGCTGGCGCGCATAGTCAGTAAGGGCAAGGCCCGTGTGCGACAGGAAGCCGCCAAAAATCAGGCTGACTTTCTCACGGGTTCGCAGCTCTTCCGCCATGCGGATGGAGTCGCCGGGGTTGCCGTTATCGTCGCGCGAGATGATTTCAAGCGGTTTGCCGAGCACACCGCCAGCGGCGTTGATCTCCTCGAGAGCCAGTTGCCACCCCTGGCGATAGGGTTCAAGAAAGGCAGGCTGCGCCTTGTAGCTGTTAATTTCGCCAATACGGATCGTCTCATCGCGTGTTGCGGCGACGGACGACGTCATGATCGTTGCAACGGCAGCGATGCCGGCAATCCATTTGGTAACCGGAGCGTATTTCACCCGGCGTTCTCCTTGGAAAAATATTATTATGCTCATTTTGAGCATAATTGGGTTGGACCACTCCCCGCGGGTAAGCCATTTATGCTAACTTTGAGCATAACTCAAGTCAATGTTTCTGTTCATCTGACGCTGCAACACCTCTGTCAGGTATCCGCTTGCGTCCCGCTTTCGTGCATGGAGGAGATCGTGTCATCCAGCGACGCGCTTCTGGTAGTCGACATCCAGAACGATTTTTGTCCCGGTGGCGCCTTGGCGGTACCGGGGGGAGATCAGATTATCCCGTTGGTAAATGCCCTGCAGGCGCGCTTTGAGCATGTCGTGCTGAGCCAGGACTGGCACCCCGGGGGGCATCAGTCGTTTGCCAGTTCGCACCCGGGCCGGCAGCCGTTCGAGATGATCGAAGTGCCGTATGGTCTGCAGGTGCTGTGGCCGGATCATTGCGTCCAGGGCACGCGGGGGGCTGAGTTCCATAATGAGCTCGATACCACGCGGGCAAAGCTGATCGTGCGCAAGGGCATGTATCCGCACATCGATTCCTATTCGGCCTTTCGCGAGAACGATCGGCGCACGTCCACCGGCCTGGCCGGCTATCTGAAGGAGCTGAATATCCGCCGGCTGTTCCTCTGCGGCATAGCCACCGATTTCTGCGTGAAATGGAGTGCCCTTGACGCGCGTGCGACCGGGTTCGATGTAGTGGTCATCGAAGATGCGTGTCGTGGCATCAACGTGGACGGCTCGCTGGAAGCGGCGCGGAGTGAAATGCTTGAGGCAGGCGTGCGGCTGATACATGCGGACGATGTGTCGGCCTTTGCGTAGCAGGCTTTCGTGTTCGATTGGGCGCAGGCGGCGCGCATGGATGAGTTGCCGTTCATGCCATGTGGCATTGGAACCGGGCGTGTGGCCGTACCTGAGCAGGAGATATGCGCGAGAATGCGCAGGATGTGGCGTTGCGCCGACGAGGGAGAAGAGAGGGGAAGAAAAGAATCTGCGGCGGAGCAGGTGCGACACAGCAAGGGGCAGACCGCAAGATGCTCGCGGTTTGCCGCCTGTCTGCTGTGACGGGATTTACTTCAGCCGAGTTTCCTTGTACTCGACGTGCTTGCGTGCAACGGGGTCGTACTTCTTCATTACCAGTTTTTCAGGCGTGTTGCGCTTGTTCTTGGTCGTGGTGTAGAAGTGTCCCGTGCCCGCGCTGGACTCGAGCTTGATTTTTTCGCGAGTGCCTTTGGCCATGATGAGCTCCTGTTAGAAACGGCGCTGCTTAGATCCGCTCGCCGCGTGCACGCATTTCGGCAAGGACGGCGTCGATGCCTTTCTTGTCGATCGTACGCAGGGCGGCAGCACTGACGCGCAGGCGCACCCAGCGGTTTTCGCTTTCTACCCAGAAGCGACGCGATTGCAGGTTGGGCAGAAAACGGCGCTTGGTTTTGTTGTTGGCGTGGGAGACGTTGTAACCCACCTTCGGCTTCTTGCCGGTTACCTGGCATACACGCGCCATGACCAAACCTCTTTTCCGTAAATTGTCGACGCGGTTACTGCAGCACAGGCTGTGCAACCGCAGTTCAAATGCAAACTGTTGACGTTCCTTGCAGCGCGAAGAGCCCATGCCTTGACGCGGGCGCTGAAAGACGGGCGCTTGCCAGTTCGCGTATTGCCTGCAACCCGGCCCTGCCATAACCATGAATAATTTATGGTTCGCTGCCCATAAATTGTTAATGGTATTGGCGCTACCCGCTTGATGAAGCCTTGAAAGGCCCGTCGTGGCCTGTTGCAAGCACTGACCTGGCAATACGCCGTGATCTTGCAAGATGCGCTGGTATCAGTAAAGCTATAAATTCTAGCACGAGCGCAAAACCACCGCAACGCAAAATGCTGGGGCTGTGACGAGGTGCGGTCGCGGTGTGTCATGCAGCATCATAGCTTGCCCAGGCGCGCCAGCGACACGGTTTCCTTGCCGGCGACGATGATATGGTCAATGAGGCGGGTATCGACCAGGGCGAGTGCTTCACGTAGATGGCGGGTAAGCTCGAGGTCGGCACGGCTGGGTTCGGCCAGGCCCGACGGATGGTTGTGTGCGATGACCACGCTTGCCGCGTGATGGTGCAGTGCTGAACGGACGATTTCCCTGGGGTAGACAGCGGCCTGCGCCAGCGTGCCGCGACTGGTTTCCTCGGTGGTGATCAGGCGCAGCTGGTTGTCGAAGTACAGTGCGATACAGACTTCAACCTTCTGGTGCGCGAGTATCGAGGCACAGTAGGTTTCCACCAGTTCGGGGCGATTCAGCACGGGTCCTCTTGCAAGTTCTTCGGCCAGCGAACGGCGGGCCAGTTCCAGTGTGGCCACCAGCTGTGCAGCCTTGGCGGGGCCTATGCCCGGAGTGTTCGAGAGTTGGTCGTGATCGGTAGCCAGCAGGGGCCGCAGGCCCCCGAACTGATGCAGCAGCCTTTGCGCCAGTGCGACCACATTGCAGCCGCGTGTACCCGTACGCAACACGATGGCGAGCAATTCTGCATCGGTGAGGGCGGCCGGCCCATGGCGTAACAGGCGCTCGCGGGGCCGGCTGGGTGCGGGGAGATCGGAGAGTCGGGCCACGGAACTTCGGGAATTCACGGATACCTTCTAAAATGGCTGGTCGTCCCCCAATCTTGACACTGTTGTGAGCACACCTTTGGCTACTGCGCGAGAGAATACACAGTTCGACAATCCGCCCCGCATTGGGCCCAGCTCGTACGTCACGTTGCACTATCGCATCAGCGTGTTCGACGGCGCGGGCGAAGAACGTGTCGTGATAGATACCTTCTCCGCCCGGCCCGCCACGTTACAAATGGGTATCGGGCAGTGGGCTCCGGGGCTGGAGGCACCGCTCATCGGTCATGCCGAAGGCGAACGGTTCAGCTATGTGCTGGCCCCGGCGGAGGCCTACGGCGAACGCAACCCCGACCTCGTACGAACGCTCACCCGGGAAGCTTTCGAAGAGCATGCCGTACCGGGCCAATTGTTCGAGCCGGGCGATACCGTCGAGTTCGCAGCGCCCAATGGTGAACGATATGCGGGTATGCTCAAGGAGCTCGCGCCCGACCATGCGGTCCTCGATTTCAACCATCCGCTTGCAGGCAACACGGTGAAGGTCGAAGTTGCCATCCTCGGGGTTCTATGACTGCAGCCAGTACTCACGCGCGCAACGGTGCGCAAGACGCGTCCGCCACGAGACCGGCGGCGCTACCGTCCGCTGTGCAATCCATGCAGGGACGGCCGGAAGTCATCCTGGCGCATCCGCGCGGATTCTGTGCGGGCGTCGATCGCGCCATCGAGATTGTCGAGCGCGCGCTCGAGATCTACGGCGCCCCCATTTATGTGCGTCACGAGATCGTGCATAACCGCCATGTGGTGGGCGAACTGCGCGCAAAAGGGGCGATTTTCGTCGACCAGCTCGACAAGGTTCCCGAGGGAGCCATCGTCGTCTTCTCGGCCCACGGGGTTTCACAGGCCGTGCGCAAGGAGGCCGAGGCACGTGGGCTGAGGGTGTTCGACGCCACTTGCCCGCTGGTTACCAAGGTGCATGTCGAGGTGGCCAAGATGAGGGCTGCCCGGCGCGAGATCGTGATGATCGGGCACCGTGGGCATCCGGAAGTCGAGGGTACGCTGGGTCAGGCCGAAGACGGCATCTATCTTGTCGAAACGGTCGATGATGTCAATCGCCTCGAGGTACGCGATCCCGACAACCTGGCGTACGTAACGCAAACCACGCTGTCGGTCGACGATGCTGCCGTCATCGTCGACGCGCTCAAGCGCCGTTTCCCCAGGATTCTCGAGCCGAAGAAGGCGGACATCTGCTATGCCACGCAGAACCGGCAGGATGCGGTGAAAGTCATGGCCGCCGATTGCGACCTGGTACTGGTCGTCGGTAGCGTCAACAGCTCCAATTCGAATCGTCTGCGCGAGGTGGCTGAACGCCGCGGGGTCAGGGCCTATCTCATCGACGGGCCCGAAGACATCCGTCCCGAGTGGCTTGCGGCGGCTACGCGGGTGGGCATCACCGCAGGTGCGTCGGCGCCGGAAGTGCTGGTGCAGCGCGTGGTGCAGCGTCTCAAAGACCTGGGTGCCGTCTCGGTGCGGTCGATGCCGGGCGAGCCCGAAGGCGTGGCGTTCCCGTTGCCCAAGGGGCTGACCCGGCGTGAAGACGGGATGGAGCGCAACCAGCCTGCGAGACAGGCATAGGCGGCCAGGGCGCGTTCACATAAAATCAAGTCGCATTTTGTATCAGCAGGCCGGCGTCGGGTTTCGATGTTTCAGGCTCGAGCTGCACCGGCCACGTCGCATCTGCCAGCGACATCGCTTCCGCTCCCATGCGCAGGCAACCTGGCGTGCAGTCGGATCTGGCGCACCCGTCGTCCGAAGCACAACATTGCCTACTCAGGAGTCTGTAGTGATCAGGAAGCATCTGTTCGCAGCAAGCATGTCACTGTCCATGCTGGTGTCCGGTGTTGTGCCGGGCGTACAAGCGGCCGCTGTCGCCGACAATTATCCGGCCCGGCCAGTCACCATCGTGGTGGGATTCGCGCCCGGAGGCGCGTCCGACATCCTTGCGCGCCTTCTGGCAACCGAAATCCAGAAAGACTGGGGACAGTCGGTAGTGGTCGAGAACCGCGCCGGTGCTTCGGGCATCATCGGTACACAGTATGTGGTGCGTTCGGCGCCCGATGGCCACACACTTCAGTTGCTTCCAGGCAACCACACGATCAACGGCGCGTTCCGCAACGATCTGGCGTACGACTCGGTGAAGGACATCACCCCCATTACGCTGGTGGCCACCGCGCCCAACATGCTGATCGTGCGGGCCGATTCGCCGTACAAGACGCTGGATGACTACCTTGCCGCGGCGAAGTCTGCTCCGGGTACCGTCAGTTATGCGACTTCGGGCATCGGCACCACGGTGCACCTGGCCGGCGAGCGGCTGGGCGGCCTGACGAACCTCGCGTTCAACCACATTCCGTACAAGGGTTCGGGTCAGTCGGTCACCGCGGTGCTCTCGGGCGAAGTCGATTCGGCGTGGGTTGCGCTCAATTCGGCGCTGGCATTCGTGAAAGACGGGCGGGTGCGCGTGCTTGGCGTGGCCGCGAAGGAAAGATCCAGTCTGCTGCCAGATGTTCCAACATTTGCCGAACTTGGCCTGGACGGCATGGAGAGTGACAACTGGCTGGCCGTATCTGGCCCGGCAGGCATTGATCCGTCCATCGTCGCGCGCATCCATGAGGAACTTCTCAGCATCCTCTCGCGGGAGGCGTTCCAGCAGAAGCTGACCGACCTCGGACTGGTTCCCGTGGGCATGGGGCCCGACGAGTTCGCCGACCTGCTGCGAAAGGAAATCGGTCAGTACAAGGCGATTGGTGAACGCGCCGCGATCAGGCTCGAATAGGCAGTCGTTCTCTCGCCTTGTGCGGCATGGGGTTGGCGGGGAAGGGGCAACACCCTATATCTGTCCCGCGGCGCGTCGGCCCGCGACGTAACCGAAGGTCAGTGCCGGCCCCAGCGTGATGCCTGCGGCCGGGTAGGTGCCCGACATGAGTGAGTTGGCATCGTTGCCAACCGCGTACAGCCCGGGAATGATCTGTCCTTCGACGTCGCGCACTTCGCAATGGGCGTTGATGTCCAGCCCCATGGTGGTGCCGATGTCTCCGGGAAAGATTTCGATGGCATACAGACGGCCGGTGATGGGCTTGAGGCATGGGTTGGGACGATGGTCCGGATCGCCAAGCACGCGCTGATACTCCGTCGAGCCCTTGCCGAACTCCGGATCCTCACCACGGCTCGCGTTTTCATTGAAGCGCGCGATGGTGGCTGCCAGCCCCTTGGCAGAAATGCCGGTTACCCGGCCCAGTTCTTCCACATTCGCCCCCGTCTTGAGATACCCGTTGAGCAGGTATGGCCCAATTCGCCCGGGCGTGCAGGGCACTGCTCCCAGACCATAGCGTCGTAGCGCGGCATGATCGCAGATCAGCCATGCCGACATGCGTCCTTCAGCGTCCAGCTTCCTGAGCATGTCCTGGACGAAGTCATGGTAGCTGGCCGCTTCGTTGGTGAACCGGCGGCCATCGTGACCGACGGCGATGACGCCCGGTTTGGCGCGGTCCATGAACAGGTGCGGGAATGGACGCACCGAGCCGTCGGGCTGGGGCAGGAGGGAAACCGGGGTCCAGCTGGCTGCGTTCGAATTGGATGTTACGAAGCGTGCGCCGATGGCCTCCGCCGCCCGCAGTCCGCCGCCGGTGGAGCTCTCCGGTGCCATGGAGTAGTGGGGCAGGCCCCGTTGTACGTGGGGCATGGTGCGTGCCCTGCGTTCCGGATCTTGCGGATAGCCACCGGTGGCGAGCACGATCCCCTGTCGGGCTACGACGCGTCGCGTACCGCCCGGCGTGGCCACCGAGGCGGCGCACACCCGTCCTTGCGCATCTTTCTCGAGGCCCAACAGTTCGTGGCGGATGTAGAGGGGAATGTCGAGGCTGAACGCTGTTTCCGCAAGGCGGCCGACGATGGCGGCACCGAGCTTCAGTCGGGTGTAACGGCCGTATCGGACGCGATCCCAGCCATAGGACAGCACGGTTTTCGCCGCCCAGGCGAATGAGTCGAACTGGCGCGTCATGCGCACGAAATGGTAGAGGTCCATGCGGCCGAGCTGCAGCCCGCCGAGGATGGTGAATTCGGGTATGGGTGGGCGCAGGCAGGCGAGTGCCTTGCCCAGTCGGCGTCCGTCATGCTCAAGGGCATCAAGGGTGCGGCCGCCGAGGGCAGCGCCTTCGAGATCGGGGTGGTAATCGGGGTACTGAGGCCGATGGGCCATTTTCAGGGCGGTCTTCTCGTGGAAGAAGCCGATGGCTTCCGGACCATGCGCCAGGAAACTGTCCACGAGTTCAGCGTTGAAGCGTGGCCCAGCCTCGCGCTGGAGGTAAGTGCGTGCAGCTGCGGGGTCGTCCTTCATGCCCGCGGCCAGCATCAGGGGGTTGGCGGGGCACCAGATTGCTCCACCCGACACCGCGGTTGAACCGCCAAACCATTTCGCTTTCTCGATGATGACGGGCCGCAGCCCGTGCAGCGCGGCAGTGACTGCAGTGGCCAGTCCGCCGGCGCCCGATCCCACCACCAGGAGGTCGCATTCGGCGGGAAGGGGCATATCCATGTTGAGGGCGTATTCGTGCGACATTCCGTGGCTCCGGTGGAACAATCTTCATTGCATGCGGTATCCGCCATTCACGTCGATGACCGCACCCGTTATGTATGAGGCATCGCGGCTCATGAGGAAGGCGACCGCTGCCGCCACTTCATCAGGCGAGCCTATGCGTTTGAGCGGGATGCTGTCGCTGACCAGTCCGTAGTTTTCCGGACGCAGCGACTGGTGCAGCATGGGTGCATCGATCAGGCCGGGGGCGACGGCATTGAAGGTGATGCCTAGGTGTGCAGCCTCGCGTGCAGCTGCCTTGATGAACCCCAGGATGGCCGCCTTGGACGAAATGTAGGCAGAGCTTGAGCGAAAACCTCCCAGCTGTGCGGCCACCGACGAGAAACCCACGAAACGGCCATGCGGGATGGAGCGCCGGTCGGCTTCTCGCAGGTACGCACGAGCCACCAGGAAGGTGCCGGTCAGGTTGACGCGGTGGGTCAGTTCCCAATCGTGCAGGCTGATGTCGACAATGCGGGGACGTTCGCCGCCCGGGGCGAACAGCAAGACGCCTGCGGCGGACACGACCTGATCGATCTGGTACAGGCTGAACGTGCGACTGACTGCTTCTTCGCTGGTGACGTCCAGGGCGATGGTCTGATGGCCTGCGCCGCTTGCTTGCAGCAATGCGCCGGCTGCCTTTTCCTCTGTGATGTCGGCCGCGAGGATCCTGAAACCGTCAGCCGCCAGCCGACGCACGACCGACTTGCCGATACCCCCGCCTGCTCCGGTTACCAGACAAAAGCCATCCATCATCGTAGAACCCCCTTCTTCGGTGGTTGCTGTGTTCATCCTCTGCGCATCGCGCCTCATCCTGCGCGCGCTTCACGGTATATTGCGAATCAGCTGCATGCGCTTTTGAATTGCGAATTGCAGAGCCTCATGTGACCCCCAACTGCAAGTACAGGAGACCCGCCGTGAAACTGTTTCATTCGCCCGCTTCGCCGTTCGTCCGCAAGGTCATGGTGGCCGCGTGGGAGCGCGGCATCCAGGACCAGATCGAACTGCTGCCTTCCGCGGCGGGTCCGGTGAAGCGCGACCAGAACATCGTTGCCGTGAACGCCTCCGGAAAGGTGCCATGCGCGATCCTGCCGGATGGGCAGCCGGTGTTCGACAGCCGTGTCATCACCCAGTACGTTGATTACCTTGCCGGTCCCGAGGGTACCCTGTACCCGACCGACCGCCGCTTCGAGATTCTTACGCTCGAAGCCCTGGCTGATTCGATTCTCGACGCCTGCCTGCTGTGCCGGTACGAGACGGTGCTGCGTCCCAAGGAGCTGTTCTGGGCTGACTGGTACAACGGCCAGATGGACAAGATCGACTCTGGTCTCGATGCCCTGGAAACGCGTTGGTTCGAGTCGCTTGTCAACGGCGGTTTCCACGCGGGCGCCATTGCCGCCGCGTGTGTGCTGGGTTACCTCGACTTCCGCTTTGCCGACAAGGACTGGCGTTCGGGGCACCCTCGGCTGGCAGACTGGTTCACCGAGGTATCGAAGCGTCAATCCATGCAAATGACTGTCCCCAAAGCTTGACGGCCTGACGGTCTGCCCTGGTTGCCGGGCACATGTGTCACCTCTTGTCATGTGTGCCCGCCAGGCGCTATACACCCAGGTAGGCACGTTGCACGGCGTCGTCGTCGAGCAGGCGTGCCGATGGGCCTTCCAGCACGAGCTCACCGTTTTCCAGAATGTAGGCATATGACGAAATGCTCAGTGCAAGCCGGGCATTCTGTTCGACCAGCAGCACGGTCATGCCGCGCTCCCGATTGAGCAAGCGGATCACCTCGAAGATCTGCTGCACTACCTTGGGTGCCAGACCCATCGACGGTTCGTCGAGCAGCATGAGCCTCGGTCGGGCCATCAGCGCGCGTGCCGTGGCCAGCATCTGCTGCTCGCCGCCCGACAGGGTTGCGGCCTTTTGCTGGTAACGCTCCTTCAGTATCGGAAACAGCTCCAGAACCTGCTCCATGTCGCGCGCGATGCCATGGCGGTCGCGCCGCTGGTAGGCGCCCATTTCAAGGTTCTCGCGCACTGACATGTCGCGGAATACCTCGCGGCCCTCGGGGATCTGTACCAGGCCACGGCGTACGATCTCGTCGGTATCGAGCGCGTTGATGCAATTGCCGTCGTACAGGATGCTGCCGCGGGCAAGCCGCACGATGCCGGAGATCACGTTCAAGGTCGTCGTCTTGCCCGCGCCGTTCGCGCCCAGCAGGGCAACGATATGGCCTTCCGGTACCTGCAGCGAAACATTCTCGAGCGCCGAGATGTTGCCGTAAGCGGCCGATACGTTTTCCAGTTTCAGCAGTGGCGCGCTCATGCGTCGTCCCCCTTGCCCAGGTAGGCTTCGATCACTCGCGGGTCATTGCGAACTTCGTCGGGGGTGCCTTCGGCAATGCGTTCGCCAAATGACATGACCGTGATGCGTTCCGATACGGCCATGACCAGTTGCATTACGTGTTCCACCAGCAGCACCGTGACGCCATCGCGGCTGGCGAGGTCGGTCAGGATGGCATCGAGTTTGGCGATTTCACGGTTGCGCAAACCCGCAGCCGGCTCGTCGAGCAGCAGAAGCCGTGGCTGAATGGCCAGCGCGCGAGCAAGCTCGAGCATCTTCTGGCGTCCGAAGTCGAGACCGCTTGCTACCTGGTGCCGAAAATCGGCCAGACCGACGCGTTCGAGCAGATGTTCGGCAAATTCCACGACTTCACGGTGGGGGCGCTGCAAGAGCGTCAGGCAACGCCTGGCGCTGCGCGCGTAGGTGCCGAGGATGACGTTCTCGAGCACCGAAAGCTCGTTGAACAGTTCGAGGTTCTGGAACGTGCGTGCGATGCCGAGCTCGGCGATTTGCGATGCCTTGCGCCGGGTAATGTCTTCGCCGGAGAAATGGATTGTGCCGGACGTGGGGTTGTAGAAACGCGAGATGCAGTTGAACGTGGTTGACTTGCCCGCGCCGTTTGGCCCGATCAGGGCGTGGATGGCGCCGCGGCGCACATCAAACGAGAGGTTCCTCACGGCGACCAGCCCGCCGAACTGCACCGTGAGATTTCTGACTGACAGCAGCACGTCCTGTGTCATGCCTGTTCGCTCCTCCTTGCGCCGACACCGACCGTATTGCCTTCTTCAACCGGCGCCTGGCCAGGTATGTCCGGGGCACGCGTTGCGCGCTTCAAACGCAGCGGGCGGCCATTGCCCAGCAAACCTTTTGGCATGAACATCATGAACAGGATGAGCACCAGACCGTAGATGACTTCCTGGAAAGAGAGTAGCTGGCGCAACAGCTCGGAAATCAGGCCGAATATGATTGCGCCGGTGATTGCTCCACGAACGGAACCGATGCCGCCCACGACTACCATGATCAGGACCAGGATCATGGCCTGAAAGCCCAGGCTCTCGGGGTGGATGAAGGATGAAAAGGTGGTGTACAGCGCGCCAGCCAGGCCCGCATAGGCCGCTGAGAACATGAACGCCACGCGTTTGACGAGGTTGACGTTGATGCCGACCGCCTGCGCGGCAACGTCACTCTCGCGTACGGCCCGGAATGACGAACCCAGGCGCGAGCGCGAGAGATGCACGGTGAATGCGAGCACCAGGGCGGTCATCACGACCACAAATGGGTACGCCTGAGCGTCGGTGGCCATGACGTGGCCAAAGAACCGGATGGGTGAGAGACGGTATCCGTTGGAACCGTTGGTGACCGATTCCCAGTTGAGGAATACCCATTGCATGGCCTCGCCAAATGCGAAGGTGGAGAGCGCGAGATAGATGTCGCGCATGCGTATGGCCAATGTACCCAACAGGAAGCCGAAGATGCCGCAGGTGAGTGTGGAGGCGGCCAGCAGCCACAGCGCGTTCAGGCCGAAGGCGTTATTGAGCAATCCGGACGTGTAGATGCCGATGCCGTAAAACGCTATGTGCGACAGGGCAAACTGGCCGGTCTCGCCCAGGACGATGTGCAGCCCGAGGGCAAGGACCACATACACCATGAGCAGGTTCACGATGTACAGCACGTAGCCGGTCGCAAGAAACGGCAGGATCAGCAGGACCAGACCGAGCAACGCAAGCAGCCAGGCGTCGGATTTCTTCATACTTTCTTGACTTGCAGCTTGCCACCGAGCAGGCCCTGGGGCCGCAGCAGCAGTACGATGAGGATGGCAAGGAACGGTGCCAGCACGATCGCATTGGTGGAAACGAACAGGCCAACCAGGTTCTCGGTGATGCCGATCAGGAAACCGCCCACGACCGCGCCGGGGATACTGGCGATGCCACCTACGATGGCTGCCGCAAAGGCAAGGATGGCGATGTGGCCGATGTCCGGGGTTATGAGGATCTTGGGCATGATAAGCAGCGCGGATATGGCCGACACCAGGCCGGCCAGAGCCCAGACAGCCATCCTGACACGCCGCAGGTTGACTCCCACCAGCTGGGCCGCGCGGGCGTTCATGCCCACCGCGCGCATGGCCTTGCCGATGCGCGTGTAGTTGAACATGACGTACAGCAGCGCCATGGCGGTGACCGCCACGCCGAAGATGACCAGGTCGAGGTAGGTGAGGAAGGCGTCTCCGATCATGACCACATCGGTGGAAATGGGAGAGGGCAGTGACCGCGGCGCGTCTCCGAGCCCCGTCTGGCGCACGGCGCCCTTGAGCACGTAGGCCAGCCCGAGTGTGGCAATGACCATGTGCACCGGCGTGCCGCGTGAGCTGATCACCTTTTCGAGCGCGACGCGTTCGAACAGCAGCGTCACGAGCGCAACGCCAAACAGGGTGACGATGATGGTGGCCCAGTACGGGGCATTCGCGACCAGCAGCATGAAGAGGGCGATGTACCCGCCCACCATGAAGATTTCCCCTTGGGCAAAGTTTGGCACATCGGTGGTCTTGAATACCGTGACGACGGCGATGGCGAGCAGCGCGTAGATGCTGCCCGAGACCAGGCCGGACAGTATCCCCTGCTGCAGGAACAGCCAGATATCGCTCCAACTCATGGTGAATCCGCTAGCGGCGGCCCGTCCGGGCGGGGCCGCCCTTCGACATTACGGCTTGTACTCCCAGATGCTCTTGTATGAGCCAGGGATGAGTTCCTGATTCTTGCCGTCGAACTTGATGTAAATGGCCGACTTGAGCGCGGCGTGATCGTTCGGCGTGAACTGGATCGGACCCGCCATGATGCCGGTTTCGAGCGTCATGTTCTCGAGCGCGTCGAGGAACTTTTCGCGGGTGAGGTCGGGGCCGGCGTCTTTCAGTGCCTGAACTACTGCCATGGCTGAAGACAGTCCGTACGGCATGTAACTTTGTGGATGCCCGGGTTTCGCCGCAAGCTCGGGGTAGTACTGTTGATACATTTCATAAACCCATGCCAGTGAGGGATCTGACGGCAGGGCCCTGAGGACGTCCTGGACGTAGAAGTTCTGGAGCGCTGCCGGGCCGCCCACGTTCTCGACCAGCTGGGTGAGATCGGCGGTACCGGTGACGGTGAGAATGATGGGCTTGTTGAAGCCGAGTTCGCGTGCCTTGCGGATGATGAGGGCAGCGGGGCGCGCATAGGTGGTAAGAACCAGCGCATCGGGGTTTGCCGCCCGTATCTTGAGCATGGGGGCAGTGACGTCGCTGATGTTGGGGTTGATTGATTGCACAATAAGCTGCACGTCCCCGAGGTGATCGGCCTGGGCCCTGGCACCGGTAAGGTTCCAGGTGCCGTAGGCGTCGTCGTGGTTGATGTAGCCAATCTTTTTCGCCTTGAGGTGTTCGGCGGCGAACTGGACCGCGGATCCGCCCAGCGCGTGCTGTGAGATGGAGAACGCACCGTAGATGTAGCGCGAGGGAGGATACAGCGCCCCGTCACCCGAAGCGTTCAGCATCAGGTGCGGTACCCTGGATCGTTCGATGTACTCGCGCGCTGCCACCACGGCCGCCGAGCACGAGCCTCCGTTCAGGAGGAAGACGCGATCCTGCTCGACCAGCTTCTTGACCGCGGCCAGTAGATCGTTGGCATTGCAGCGCGTATCTTCGATGACGAGCTCAATCTTGCGCCCGTGGATGCCTCCTTCCTTGTTGACCTTGTCATACCACATCTTCGCCGCGTTCACGACGTCGAAGCCGTAAGCCATGCCCGGGCCGGAAAGGGGGGAGAACAGCCCGATCCTGATGGTGGTGTCGGTGACTCCAGGGTCGGATTGGGCCAGGGTGAGGGGTGCCCAACCCAGGCTGGCGACCATCGTGGCGAGTGCCAGTTTCCTGATGGAAATCATGCGTGCCTCCTCCGTGCTGTTTGTTCTCGATTCAGCTGGTGCTTGAGTATGTTGGGGTGTATTGCACTGGACGGTCGTGGTTCGCGTCGGACCGGCCGGGGCGGACCTGGCAGCAACCCGGCGCCCGTGGCGCTGATAGGGTTCATGTATACATGCATGGGCAAATCATGCACGACGGTTCGTATCGGCAGCACCGGAACGACGGCAGAATATTATGTATAGAAGCGAAACGTCTGAAGATTAGGGCAAACCCGGGCTCGTCAGGCATTGGAAGCACGCCCGGATGAATGTATACATGGACCATGGACACGCTATCGCAACTGGTTACGAAACGGCTACGCCACTGGATTCTGCAGGGCAAGCTCAAGCCGGGGGAGCGGCTGGAAGAGATACCGCTCGCCGAAAAACTGGGCGTCTCGCGCACGCCGGTGCGGGCAGCCCTTGCCACGCTGGGGAATGAGGGGCTACTGGAGCACCGGCCGAAACGCGGGTATACCGTGCGTGTCTACACGTTCGACGACATTCTGGGCGCGTACGAAGTGCGGTCGGTGCTGGAAGGGCTGGCGTGCCGCAAGGCCGCACAGCGCGGTCTCAGTGTGGAAACGCTCGCCCGCCTGCGCGCTTGCCTCGAGGCCGGAGACGCCATTCTCGCGTGCGGGCATCTGCGGCCCGAAGATCTTGGCCCGTACCGCGAGATCAATGTCGCCATCCACGAGTGCATCATCGAAGCCGCGGGCAATGCCTGGGTGATGCGCTTTGCGAACCAGGCGAAGACTACGCCGTTCGCATCGGACCGCATCATGCTCTGGGATGACTATGGCATCATCTGGCGCTCGCATGAGGACCATCATCGGATCGTCGAAGCGCTCGAGGCGCGCGATGCACAGCGCGCCGAAGCATTGATGCGCGAGCACGTGTACTACGCCGGGGTCCTGCTCATGCAGAATTACAAACGCCTTACCGAGGCGGCCGTGGAAAATGACGTCCTGCAAGAGTGATGTGTGCGGTGCCCAAAGAAGGCTGGGCCGCGGTCGGGCGCAGGCGACCTAACCAAAGGTGCGCAAAAGAGGGCATGGCAAGCGGGGTGCGGCTGGCACGCGAGAAAGTCATGCAAGAAACAAAAAACGCCAGCCCATAGGCTGGCGTTCTCGCGGAAATCTGGCTGGTGCCGGTGAAAGGATTTGAACCCTCGACCTTCGCATTACGAATGCGCTGCTCTACCAACTGAGCTACACCGGCAAAGACCGCAATTCTAGCAGAAAAATTTTCAAGATGCCAGTACCCTGTGCGGGCGCGCTGTCCCATGTGCGGTGGGGCGCCACGCGGCCTCGAGGATTGCGCGCCGTTCGTGTCAGCGCATCGACGAGGTCGGGCACGGCCTTGGCCGTCAGCGGCGACCAGCCGGATCGTATAATTTCCCCGGATGTCCGTCATTCCTCCCTTTGCCAGGGGCGTCTGCCTGTCTGCTGACCGCCTGGTCGAGCGTGTCAGTTCCTCCGTTATCAAGAGGCCGCACATTGAAACCTTCCGACACTTCCCAGGTTCTGGATACGCCTGTTCATCACGATCTGCACGGTGCCTATGCCAGGGCCGTGACTCTGGACGACATTCGGCACAACCTGGCCGCGATACGCGCCCGCATCGACCGCGCGTGTGCGCGTGTGGGGCGCGACCCCGCGAGCGTGCGACTGTTGCCTGTGAGCAAGACGGTCGACCTCGACCGCATCCGTCTGGCGTACGAGGCGGGCTGCCGCTTCCTCGGAGAGAACAAGGTGCAGGAGGCCATGCGCAAGTGGGAGGAATTGCAGGACCTGCCCGACCTGAAGTGGAGCATCATTGGCCACCTGCAGACAAACAAGGCCAAGTATGTCGCCCGTTTTGCTGCCGAGTTCCAGGCGCTGGATCGGCTGAGCGTGGCCGAAGTGCTCGACCGACGGCTGCAGCAGGAGGGGCGCCAGCTCGACGTACTGGTTCAGGTGAACACGTCGGGTGAGCCCAGCAAGTACGGTCTGGCGCCGGACGATGTGGCGGGTTTCATCCGGCAACTGCCTGCATTTTCGGCATTGCGGGTACGCGGGCTCATGACGCTGGCTGCGTTTTCCGCGGATTCCGACCGCGTGCGCTCGTGCTTCGTGCAGTTGCGGAACCTGCGCGATCGCCTCCAGCAGGAGGCGCCTGATGGCATGGTACTGCACGAACTGTCCATGGGAATGTCGGGCGACTTCGAAATCGCCGTCGAGGAAGGAGCTACCATCGTACGCATCGGACAGGCGATCTTCGGAGCGCGTGCCCTGCCCGACAGCCACTACTGGCCTCAGGAGCCGGGCGCCAGATGAGCACGCCAGACAACGCTGCATGGCCCGCGCGATCTGATCTGCGGCCACTGCCGATCACGGTGGTGGCGGTACAGTCGCAGGTGGTTTATGGCCGGGTGGGGAACAATGTTGCATTGCCGGCCTTGCGTGAGCACGGCCTTGAGGTGGCGGCGGTACCCACCGTCGTGCTCAGCAACACCCCACATTACATCACCTGCCATGGCGGGCCCATTCCCACCGACTGGTTCAAGGGTTACCTCGATGATCTGCGTGCGCGCGGTGCGCTCGAGTCAGTGCGCGTAGTGCTTGCCGGGTTCATGGGCGGGCCCGAGCAAGCTGCGGTGCTGGCCGAATGGCTCCGTCTGATCGAGTCGGAAGGCACGCGTGCGCTGTTCATTGTCGATCCGGTCATCGGCGACCACGATCATGGGGTGTATGTCGACCCGCGCATGGTCGAGGCGTACCGTACCGAGATCCTGCCGCTTGCACATGGCATCACGCCGAACGGGTTCGAGCTCGAACGGCTCACCGGTATGCCGGTGCGTACGCTGGAAGAGGTGGAAGCTGCGGCGCGCAGCCTGTTGTCTGACCGGCTCAAATGGATTACGGTCACGAGTGCTGCACCGGAAACCTGGCCTGAAGGGCAGATGCGGGTTCTCGTGGTCACTGCGGATGGGGCAGAACTGATCGAGCATCGGCGCCTGGATACCACACCGAAAGGCACGGGAGATCTGTTCAGCGCCGAGCTTGTTGCGCGGTGGCTGAACGGGGCATCGGTGGTGGATGCCGTGCGTGCCGCCTGCGAGCGCGTTGTCGCAGCGCTCGAGTTCACTGCGCGTGCCCAGTGCGCGGAACTGCTCTTGCCCGGGGTGCAGGCTTCGTGACGCGTGGCGACACGCAGGTGTGGCGCCTGCTTCGTGTGCAGAGGAGGTCTGCGAGCCATGCAAACATATGCCAACATATTCGACCAGCTGCCCGAGCAGCGCGACAAGGAGTCGTTCACCGATCTGTTGCGCGAACCGGGTTTGCTCATCGAGCGCATCGTCTCGTACGGGCAGGCCAGCCCGCCCGATTTCTGGTATGACCAGTTCTGGGACGAATGGGTCGTGGTGCTGCGCGGATACGCCCTGATGGAGTTTCAGAATCCTGACGGCACGCGCGTGTTGCAGCCAGGCGATCACTGCTGGCTGCCGGCAGGGCTGAAACATCGTATCGTGCGCACCGACGCAGGCGGACCCACGATCTGGCTGGCGGTGCATCGCGGCAGGGGAGTCGATCTGTCACCGTCCGACACCGGGTCGGACGCCAGGGGGGCGCAAGGCGTCGTCGAGATCTGACGCTGCACGCTGCTGGCGTGCTTTCCATCGGCGTGGCACCTGCCCGCGCACATTGCGGACAGCGGGGTGTTCGTGCATGCACGAAGGCCCCTTTTTTTGTGCCTCGGCACAATGCTTTCGACAACAGGGGTGACGGCGCGCGCGGGTTCAAGTCGCCCGTGACGCGGCGCGCAAGAGGGCGTGGAGACGATGAAAGGCAAGGCTTCTGTGCAGGCAATGCTGCTTGCATTGATTGTCGCATTCGGCCTGAGTCAGGCCTTCCGGACCATCGCGGGCGTCATGGCGCCCGCCTTGCAGGTGGATCTTGAACTCACCGCGAGCCAGCTGGGCTGGTTCGCTGCGATGTTTCACCTGGTCTTTGCCGCTTCCCAGGTATTCGTCGGGGCGGCGATCGACGCGTACGGGGCACGCAGGGTGATGCTCGCGATATTCCCGTGTGCGGTAGTCGGAGCTGCGGTGTCGGCGTGGGCACCGGGATACGGCTTGTTGCTGCTGGGGCAGGCGCTGATCGGAATCGGATGTGCTCCCGCCTTTCTGGCCTGCACGGTCGTCATTGCGCACAGTTTCGCAGCTGAACGCTTTGCCGCGCTTTCGGGGATCACGCTCGGGCTGGGCAGCCTGGGCATGCTGCTGACGGCATCGCCCCTGGCCTGGCTGATCGAAATCAGCTCGTGGCGTGCCGCGTTCCAGGTGCTCGGGGGGGCCTCGATCGTGGCCTGGATGGCCGTGTGGCTGGTGGTGCGCGTGGATACGCGCCACGACGGCCGCGAAGCTTCGTTGGGTACGGTACTGATGGGCTTCGTCCGGCTGTTCGCCGTGCCTCATACGTGGGGAATCATCCTGCTTGCGCTGGTGGTGTATGCATCGATCATGGCGTTGCGCGGACTGTGGCTCGGACCGTTGCTGGTGGAGCGGTATGGAATGTCACTGGTGCATAGTGGAGATGTGGCGCTCGTCATGTCGGCATGCATGATCGTCAGCGCACCCATTGTCGGGCGCCTTGACCCTGGCGATCGTTGGCGGCGCCCGGCGCTGGTCGCGGGCACCGTCGTGCTGGCCGCCTTGTTCGCAGTGCTGGCATTGCCGGTTGCTGCAGGCGTTGCGATGGCGCTGGCCTGGGTGGTAGGGGTGATGTCGAGCTACACGATCTGGCAGTACGCCGATGTGCGGGCGGCCTATCCGCCCGCGGTGCTGGGGCGCGCCATCGGACTGTTCACGATGGCGATGTTCATGGGCGTGGCCATCATGCAGGCACTGACCGGCTGGGTTGCGGACCAGGCGGTGCAATACGGTGTGGAACCTTACAGTGCCGTGTTCTGGCTGATCGCGATCCTGCTGGTTGCAGGTGCGATCGCCTTTCTGACGTTGCCTCAACCACGCGAGCGTGCCTCGCAATCGGCCTGAGCGAGCGGCCCCGGGGTGCCGGAGCCGACGAGATCTTTCGGCGGAATCGCCTGGTAGCCGCTGCGGATGAACGGCAGGTGATTACTCGGTCGCAGGGGTGGGGGCGTACCCTGCATCCGTGATGGCCTGGGCGACGGCTGCCGGGTCGAGACCCGTCGTCACGGTGACGAGTTTGGTCTCGAGATCGGCCTGCACCTGTGCGCCAGGGTCAAGCTCCTTCACGGCGTTCGTGATGGCGTTGACACAGTGGTTGCAGCTCATGTCGGGCACGGTGAACTTCATGATGAATCCTTGTTGCGGCATGTTTAGGGTTCTGCGTCGGGCCTGGCATCGGCTTCCTCCTCGTCGTCCGGATCCAGGTCGTAGGGCCATGAGGCGGCCGGGCGGGGTGGAGTAAAGCGTCCGGAGGTTGGCGTCTGTGCGTCGAGCCGCTCCTGGTTCCAGACCGTTTGCCAGAAGTACAGCCGCCGCTGCGCCCCGAGTCGTGCGTACATCTGTAAGCGCAGTTTGTGCAGCATGTCTTGCTCCTTCCAGAATGCAGGCGCCGACAGGGGCGCCGGTCGAGCCGGACCTGACGCATGCCAACGCGCAGGCTCATGCGGCAAGTCTATACCATCACGGCGGGCGCAGGCGCACAGTGGTGGCCGGTCGGACGGCTCAACTCACAACGGTAGTCGACAGGAGTGCGCATGCTCCGTACTCCTGGTCATGTCGTGGCGAGTCCGGCTTGATGAAACGCCGGATAGCCCGGAGCGCACCGTCGTGATAACGTAAACCCCGAAGCCGTACGGCGGGCGCGTGCAACCTGGCACCAGGCGGGAGGAGACACATGCAGCAGCAGTCGAAGCGTCGGTTGATCTACAGCGGTTCGCCCTGGGAGGAACTGGCCGGGTACGCACGGGCCGTTGTCGACGAGGACTGGATATTCGTTTCGGGCACGTTGGGCCAGAACTTCGAGACGCTCGAGTTTCCCGAATCTGCCGAAGCACAGACCGAACTCGCGCTCGACCATATCGAACTGGCCTTGGCGCAGGTACCAGCCAGTTTGCACGATGTCGTTCGCATGCGCGTTTACGTTGCCAGCCGCGCTGATGTGCCTGCGGTCAGCGCAGTCATCAAGCGCCGGCTGGGCGATACACGGCCAGCCAATACTACGGTTTGCAGCCAGCTGACCATCGAGCAGGCACGGGTCGAGATCGAGGTTACGGCCCGTCTGCGCCGCGGCCAGCCACAATGACTGCTCAATGCAAGTACATACAGGATCGCTGATTCATGAGCCATCCGTTTGCCTCATACCGGAAGCTGTTTCCCATACTTGAAAGCGCCGTGCAGCTCTCGAGCTGTTCGCAGAGCGCCCTGAGCCTGCCGGTGCGAAACGCCGCGCTTGATTACCTGAAGAGTTGGGAAACTCGAGGAGCCGACTGGGGATACTGGATGGAGCGTGTGGAGGCGGCGCGCGCCGGGTTCGCACGGCTGATTAATGCCACCCCGGGCGACGTCGCCCTGCTCAGCTGCGTGTCGGATGCGGCGTCGGCCGTGGCATCGGCCTTGCAGTTTTCACCAGGGCGCAACCGCATCATCACCACGACGCTCGACTTTCCGTCGGTGTGTCACGTGTGGTTGGCGCAAGAACGCAGGGGGGCGCAGGTCAAATTTGTCAACGCAATTCCCGGCAACACCGAGGCGGGCCAGCTGGTCGCCTTGCACGTCGATGGGCAGACGGCACTGGTTTCGGTGTCGCACGCGTGCTTTTACGATGGCCAGCTGACCGACATCACGGTCACTGGAGATGCCGCGCGGCGGGTCGGGGCTCTACAGTTCGTGGATGCGTATCAGTCGGCCGGTGCCATCGACATTGATGTGCAGGCCCAGCGGGTCGACCTGCTGGCAACCGGGATGCAGAAGTACCTGCTTGGTACTCCGGGCGTGACCTTCCTGTACGTCGCTCCTGCACTGGCCGCGCGTCTGGAACCTACTGTCACCGGATGGTTTGGCCGGACGGAGCCGTTTGCCTTCGATCCGCGCAAACTGGATTTCGCGGCGGGGGCACAGCGCTTCAATACCGGTACGCCACCCATGCTGGCTGCCAGCATGGCCGAGGCCGCCCTTGGCTTGCTGAACGAAATCGGGGTGCAACCCATCGAGGCATGGCTGCGCCGGTTGTCGGAGGTGGCGTTGGAAGAAGCGGGGCGGCTGGGGCTCACTGTGGTCAGCCCGACCGATGTCGATGCCAAGGGACCCACCACGGCAATCCGTGTGCGCGATGCGGGTGCGGTCGAGCGGAGCATGGCCCGCGAGGGGTTTGTAGTGTCGGCGCGCAACGACGTGATTCGCGTCGCACCGCATTTCTACAACACGGAAGATGACGTGGTGCGTGCGCTGCGTACGCTGGCGCGCCTGATGCACACATGAGGCCAGCCGTGATACCCGTCGTTTACGCGTCGTTGTCGCATTGTGCGTCGGTACTGTGTCCGGTACCGGCCGAGGTCGCCTACGCCTTCCTGCTCGATGGGCGCCAGCTGGGTACCTGGGCGTTGGGCTCGTTCGATACGCAACCCATCGGCGACGGTATCTTCCGTGGGCGGTCTCTGTTCGACGATACGTTCACTTTGGTGCGTCCGGTGGGCGACCCTACCAGCCTGCGGGTGGATTACTACGTGGGCAGCCGACCCGATCAGCTGGTTTCACGGATTGCCGCGGTGGTGGTGCGGGGCGTCGATATCGGCCAGCCAGTTGAAGTCTGTCAGGTCAATCTGCTGGCCTGGCGTCACGCCGGCATGGATGACGAGCGTTGGTTGCGTCTGGTTCGTGCGCATGAGGTCGAGGTGCTCCTGATCCAGGCGCGGCTCAAATTGCAGCAGGGGACGTGAAGAGGCAACCACAGGGGAGACATCATGAAATCGCGACGTACGGCATTAAAGGGGATGATGGCCGCAGCGGTGCTGGCGTTGGCCGGAGCAGGGATGCCCGGTGGCGTAGGTGCGGGGGAGACTGCTGGACCGTTGCGCATCCTGGTGGGTTTTCCGCCAGGGGGTGCAACCGACGTGGTCGCCCGCATCATCGCCGAACAGCTCAAGAATGAACTCAACCGTCCCGTGCTTGTGGAAAACCGTCCGGGGGCCGGCGGGCAGATCGCAACTCAGGCACTGAAGAATGCAGCGCCCGACGGCTCCACGGTCATGCTGACCATCGATCACAGCCAGATCATCGTGCCGTTGACCATCGCGGCCGCGGGCTACGACCCGGTGGAGGATTTCACCCCCATCGGTGGCGTGGCGCAGTATTACAACGCACTGGGGGTGAATTCGGCCCTCAGAGTGAACAACATGGAAGACCTGAAAGAGTGGCTGGCGGTAAATCCGGACAAGGCGCACATCGGAGTGCCGGCGTACGGCAGCGTGCCCCAGTTCGCGGTCCACATCATTGGAGAAACATTTGGCCTGCCGGTCAGTTCGGTGCCGTACAAAGGGGGCGCGCCCCTTATCCAAGATCTGATTGGCGGGCATGTCGCGGGGGCAGTGGCCTCCATGACCGAGCTCATCGAACATCAGAAAGCTGGCAGGGTGGTAATCCTGGCGACGTCGGGGCAGGAGCGCAACAAGACCAGACCTGATGTTCCCACCTTTGCCCAGGTGGGCGTCGCGGGGCTCGAGCGCAATCCCTGGCTGGCCTTCTTCGGCCCCAAAGGGCTCTCACCTGAGTTTGTGACGCAGTTCAACGAAGCCCTGCACAGGGTGCTGGCCCAGCCTGCCGTTCGCAATCGACTTGAGGAAATGGGCAACGAAGTGACCCCGACCTCCCCCGAGGAGTTGCGGGCCTGGGTGGTGGATGGAACGAAACACTGGGCGGACGTGATCAAGCGGGCGGGATTCGTGCCACAGTAGAAAAACGAGTGGTGATTGGACCGTTGCCGCAGATACGGCAACACCGGAGCGTGCGGGCGCCTGGAGCAAAATAGGGATAGAATTGATCGCGAGGTTGTTGTGTTGAAGTCGGCCTCGTGGTGATTCAGCTACATGCGGCATTGCATTTGACACCCTCAAAAAACTTCTGCTATAGTCTCGTTTCTCTGCACGACGCGCGAG
>CALAGD010000053.1 GCA_937891425.1 uncultured Pigmentiphaga sp. | reverse complement strand
GAAGTACGTGGCCATTTCGTAGTCGATGACGCCCAGGGGCAGGACCGAGGTGATCATCGAGTGCGAGGTGGAGTACTGGCGGCCCAGACCGATCTGACCCCACTTGCCGGCCAGACCAACCATCGACACACGGTTGAACAGGCGGCTGGAATCACCAAAGCGACCCGTTGCAGCGTTGAAACCACCTTCGAGCTGGAACACGGCCTTCAGGCCGCCACCCAGGTCTTCGGAGCCACGCAGACCCCAGCGGGAAGGCGTCTGGTTACCAGAAGCCAGGCTGGAAACCGTCTTGCTGCCGCCCTGACCATCCGGGGCGTTGTTGTAGATCTTCACGCCGACATCAATGATGCCGTACAGCTCAACCTTGCTTTGGGCGTGCGCGGCGTGGGTTGCCAGACCTGCAGCCGCGAGTGATGCGGCAATGATGGTTTTGTTGAACTTCATTTAAGAACATCTCCTCAAGAAGACTTCTGGTGTCCTGACTGCTTCGCTGGTCAAACGGTTCCCATCGTTTTCACTCTCTCAAGACTATGCTTCGCAATGAAAGTACACCAGAGCGAAATACGTACGAAAATGCTGGTACAAATTTGTACGTATATTTACAGCTAGCAAGCGAACGACCATTATATAGTTGGTATGCGGCCCCGGGGGAAGAACAATCTGCTGTTCAGGCCATTTTCGGCCGGCAAGTGTTGCAATGACACAACTTATTGTCTGCAGGAAAGATGAGCCTCGACCTTGTCCTGGTCAATTGCAGGTACAGGTGGCCCGCGCCCACCGGCTTTCGCCCGCGGGCCACCAACCCTGCTGCATCAGCATCACTCTCACTCTGCTTTTGCACCGATCGCCTTGATGACCTTGCCCAGACGTTCAGCATCGCTCCTGATGAGCTCTCCGAACTCTTTCGGGCCGATCACGTAGACCTCGACACCCTGACGCATCAGCGTGTCGCGGATGCGCGGGCTCTGCATGGCCTGTGCGAATTCTTTCTGCAAGCTCTCGATTGTGGCGGGGTCGGTGCCGGCAGGTGCGGCCAGCCCGAACCATTGCTGCAGTACGATGTCGTATTTCGGATCCAGCTCCTTCAGGGTAGGCAAGTCCGGCAAAGCGGGCAGCCGCTCGTCAGACGCCACCGCCAGGGCACGCAACTGCCCCGCTTCAACCTGCTTCTCTACCGAGGCATACGAAGAGAAGAGGAAATCCAGGCGGCCAGCCATCAGGTCAACCATGGCAGGCGCAATGCCACGATAAGGCACGTGCACCATGTTGGCGCCGGTTGCCATGCGCAGCATTTCAGCCAGCACATGACCACCCGAGCCAGTTCCTGCGGAGCCATAGCTCAGCCCCCTGCTGGACTTGTTGGCAAGCTCAACCAGCTCCTGGACAGACGTGACCGGGCTCGAAGCCGGCACCACCAGGATGCTTGGAAAGCGCCAGAGCGATACGACCGGATCGAAGTCGTCCGCGCTGTACGACAGACTGTCGTACAGAAACTCGTTCATCGAGTTTGTTCCAATATTCGCCAGGAGCAGCGTCTTGCCATCCTTGGAGGCGCGCTTCACGGACTCGGCGGCAATCACTCCATTCCCGCCCGGCTTGTTCTCGATGACGATGTTCCTGCCGGTATCTTCCGCCACTTGCTGGGCGATCATGCGCGTCATGACGTCCGCGCTGGCCCCCGGAGCAAAGGGAACCACAATACTGAGATAACTGGATGCAGCGGCACTCGCCGAAAGCGCCATCATGCAGGCAGCCAGAATATTACGAATCACTCTCCTACCCTCGCGTTGCAGGCAACCCCAATGTTGCGACGCGTCGGATTATCAACGGCCAGCACGGGCACGTACAAGCCGATTTTGGTCAATGCAGCTATACGCAATCTGCAAGACTCACCGGGAACTGCAGTGCGCAGAATGATGCTTCAAGGGTGAAGTACGCTATCTGGCATGCCTGTCGACGCCCGAAGATGCACTCTGCATCATGTTCCGCGGGAACGACGATGCAACATGCTGCACCTCACTTCGCAGGATCCACCATCCGTGAACGCGCGATCCCCCGGTCGCTGACAGCCACCGGAGACAACACTCAGCCGTCAGCCCCGTCACCTTTCTGAACGCTCAGGGTTCCCAGTTCGCTGCGCACCAGCTCTTTGACAATTTCGGCCGCCGCAGCAGTCAACTGCGTTCCCGGCCTGCGCTCGGGGGTGATGAGGCAGACAGTCGCTTCCAGCGGAGGGTCGACGATTCGTTTCCATGAAAGCCTGGGAATGGACTTTGAACGGCGTATGCTGCCCGGGACGATGGTATAGCCAACGCCCTCGGCAACCAGCTCCAGCGACGAGAAGGTAGCGTCGACCTCAAGCTCGATGCGCGGCCGCAGGCCCTTGCGCGCCGCAGCGGTTTCCACGGCGGGACGGGTCCACTGGTTGCTGTGCGGCAGTATCAGCGGCAACTCGGCAAGCGCTTCCAGCGAGATCACCCTGGCCTGGTCACCAGGAATGTCCGGACCAGCCAGATAGAGCTGCTCGGTCGTCAGGGGCTCTATTTTCAAATGAGGCGAGTTGGCGGGGTTCAGCACCACTGCAAAATCGATCTGCCCCAGCAGCGCCTGCTCGTACAAGGGGCCGGACAGACCTTCGAGCAGGCTGATGTTGGCCCGCGGAAAGCGCGCCTTCAGCAGACGTGCCAGACCGGGGATCAGCAGCCGCCCGATACCGGGCGTCAGACCGATGATCAGGCGCCCGGTATACTCGGCATCGTCGCCACGCACCGCCAGCACCGCCGCATCAACCGTGTGCAACACGGATCGCGCGTATTCGACGAACTTCTTTCCTTTGTCGGTCAGTCGTACGCCACGACCATGCCGATGAAACAGGTTGGCGCGCAGCTCGACTTCAAGCGCGCGCACCTGCCGGCTGAGCGTTGGCTGCGGAATGGAAAGGACGTCGGATGCCTTGACATAGCTGCCCAGGTCAGCCACCACGACGAAACTGCGTAGCTGTGAAATTTCCATGAGAGCGACTCTTGACCCGCACGCCTGCGGGGACGGCGCAGTATATCGGGCTGCCACGAGATTTTCAAATTTCGAATAACAGTATTCCCGAATCTCGTCTTGCTCATACCCTGACGCGCGCGGAGAATGCCATGCGTCCAAAGGTTTCTCTCGCATGGAGGATGTATGAGCACGATGGATGAACGTCGGCAGGAACGCCTGCGGCAACTGGAGCGCCTCGTCGAGGTTGACAAGGATACCGACATGGGTCGGCTCCTGCGCCAGTTCTGGCACCCGATCGCCCTGTCGGAAGAAGTTGAACTGAACACTGCCATTCCGGTGAAAGTGCTCGGAGAGGATCTGACACTCTACCGCGGCGCAAGCGGCAAAGTCCATCTCGTGGGTGGCTTCTGTGCCCACCGCCGCACGGTGCTCCACACCGGCTGGATCGTCGGCGACGAAATCCGTTGCATGTACCACGGCTGGCAGTTCGATGGCACGGGCGCCTGCGTTCAACGCCCCGCCGAACCCGATACGGGCATGCCGCGCACCAAGATTCCCGGGTATCCGGTGAAGGAATACCAGGGTCTCGTGTTCGCCTACCTCGGCGAAGGAGAACCGCCGGAATTCGCGCTGCCGCGCAAGGAGCTCACTGAGCGCGAGGGCGCCCTCATTGCCAACGGCAAGGAAGTCTGGGACAACAACTGGTTCCAGCAGGTCGAGAACTCGCTCGACGCCACGCACGTGAGCTTTGTGCACCAGGCGCTCACCGTCGGACCCTTTGGCAAGGCTGTTACGCCCGCCATTCCTGAGCTCAGCTATGAAGAGACCTCGGCCGGCATCCGCCAGACCGCGCGCCGTTCGGCCAACAACGTGCGCGTCAGCGACTGGACCTTCCCGAACAACAACCACATCTGCGTGCCCGGGCTGACGCCGGAAGATCCGTGGCTCGACACCTTCGTGTGGGTAACCCCCAATGACAAGTATCACACCACCCGCTTCATGATCTACTGCCTGCCGCCCGAGGCCAATGAAGTATCGCGCCGCCGTTTCCGCGACTACTTCGCCAAGTATGGCAAGTACGATCCTGCCAAGCATCATGACGAACTCTTTTCTTCCCGCGTCTGGAAGAACCCCGAGGACATCTACGTCGGCCTGACGGCTGCGCAGGACTACCTGTCGATCCGCGGCCAGGGTGTCATTGCGGATCGAGAGAACGAAATCCTCGGTCGCTCGGACCAGGGCATCATCACGTTGCGACGCATCTTCTGGCGCGAACTGGATCTCATCCGGGATGGCAAGCCGACCAAGCAGTGGCAGCCGCTCGATGAGCCGCTCGTTCTCCCGCACCAGCCCGGCGCGGAAGAGAACAAGGCAGGCTGATCCGTAACCGATCCGACAAGGCGCGTAACCTACGCGCCTTTGTCGCTACAGAACCTTCACAAAACCAACCCCATTCACGCCGGTCATCCATGCTCGACATGATTCCGCACGAAGCTCTTCCCGAAGAGCTTCTGACTTTCCGCTCCTCCATCCGACGCTTCGTCGAACGGGAGCTCATGCCGTATGAACCCCAGCTCGGCCCCGACGGTCTGCTGGAAGAATCGATCACGCAGAAGCTGCGCGAACGTGCCCGCGCCGCCGGCCTGTGGCTGCTGGACGTTCCCGAAGAACTCGGCGGCCAGGGACTGTCACTGCTGCCGCTGGCCGTATTCTGGGAAGAAGTGGGACGCACCACCGTTGCATCGATGGCCAGGGACCATGGCATCTTCGGCCCCATGATCGGTCCCATCCTGCTCGGCCTGACCGAAGAGCAGCGCCAGCGCTATCTGTATCCGGTCATCGAGGGCAAGAAGCGCTACTGCTTTGCCCAGACCGAACCCGATGCAGGCTCCGACCCCTCCGCAATGCGCACGCGCGCGGTACGCACGGCCAATGGCTACCGCATCAACGGCGTGAAGCGCTTCATTACCCGCGCGGGCAAGGCCGACTTCGCCATCGTCATGGCACTTACCGACCCCGAGCGACGCGCACGCGGTGGCATCTCCTGCTTCATCGTCGACATGGATTCTCCCGGCGTCAGGCTTGGCGGACCGGAGCGCACGGTGACCGGCGACCAGCCCTGGGAAATCGTGTTCGAGGATGTCGAAGTCCCGTTCGAGAACCTCGTTGGTGAAGAAGGACAGGGTTTTGCCCTGGCACAGCACTACATCAACCACGGCCGCATCCGCCAGGGCGCTCATGCCATGGGTGCAGCCGAACGCTGCCTGTCGCTGACCACCCGCTATGCACTGCAACGCAAGACCTTCGGCGAGTACCTGGCACAACGCCAGGGCGTGCAGTGGATGCTGGCCGACGCATTCACCGAGGTCTACGCCACCCGGCTCATGGTGTACGACGCGGCGCGCAAGATCGATGCCGGCATCGACGCCCGCATGGAAACCTTCATGATCAAGACGTTCGGCGTTGAAATGGGATACAAGGTCGTCGACATGTGCATGCAGCTGCATGGCGGCCTTGGCCTGACGCAGGACACACCGATCGAGCGGTTCTGGCGCGACCTGCGCAGCTACCGCATTACCGAAGGACCCACGGAAGTGCTGCGCACCACTCTGGCACGCAACATTCTCAAGCACTACAGCTAGGCCGCACCCATGAAAGACGCCCTCCAAGGCATACTTGTCATTGAACTCGGCACCGTTCTTACTGCACCCCTGGCCGGCATGATGCTGGCCGACCTGGGGGCACGCGTCATCAAGGTGGAGCACCCCGAAGGCGGAGACCCCTTCCGCCGGCACGCCGGCAGGCTCTATAGCCCTCATTTTGCTGCCTACAATCGCGGCAAGGAAAGCATCGCGCTGAACCTGCAATCGGAAGAAGGCAAGACCGACCTGCGCACGCTGCTCCAGCATGCCGACGTCCTGCTGGAGAACTTCCGCCCCGGCGTCATGGCGCGGCTGGGCTTCGACGAGTCGACCCTCCAGCAGATCAACCCGCGCCTCATCCATTGCTCGATTACGGGCTTTGGCGCGGAAGGTCCTTACCGCGACCGCCCCTGCTACGACACCGTGGCACTGGGCCTGAGCGGCCTGGCCAGCCTGATGGTCGACCCGCGGCACCCAGGCCTGAACGGACCCACAATCTGCGACAACATCACGGGCATGTATGCCGCTTACGGCATCCTCGGCGCACTGCACCAGCGTCAGCGCACAGGCAAGGGCGCGCGCGTGGAAGTGAACATGCTCGAGACGGCCGTTGCGTTCTCACCCGAAGGATTCGCGCAATACACGCGCAATGGCACCGTTCCGGGGCCGCTGTCGCGCGTGGCAGTCTCGCAGTCGTATGCATTCCGGTGTGCCGACGAGCGCCTGCTCGTGGTTCATCTGTCGTCGGTCGAGAAGTTCTGGCAGGGTTTCCTGGCGGCAATCGAACGCCCGGACCTCGCCCAGGATGAGCGCTTCCGCACTCCGCAGGACCGCACACGCCATTACACTGAACTGGCCGACGTGCTGGGCCCCATCATGACGACGCGCCCGCGCGACGAATGGTGTACCCGGCTCGAGGCAAACGACGTTCCCTTCGCACCGGTCAACAACCTGGCCGAAGTCATGAACGACCCGCAGGTGCAGCAGCTCGAACTGTTCTACCAGGTCGAGCATCCGCAAGTCGGCAAGCTCACTGCAATTCACCGTCCGGTACGCATCGATGGTCAGCGAGGCCCCGCAGAGCGGGCCGCGCCTGTTTTCCGCGAGCACCAGCATGCGATCGGCAAAGAGTTTGGTCTGCGATCAACCGAAGCGTAAAACCTCTCATACAGGATACGAACATGTCCTCCGACGCGAATACTGTCAGACAAAACTGGCATGCCGCCCGCCTCGCTCCGTTGTGGGAAAGCCCTTCCGCGCACCGGCAACTCGACGATTTCGTTGAAAGTCATGTCTGGCGCTGGCAGGACGTCCGGCCCCTGATTGACCTGGCGTTTCAGCAGACGTCACCCGCCGCGGTACAGCGGCGCGTTCTGCAGATGATCAGCCCACGCGCGCAGTCAATGGCGGACGAATTCACCTGCGGGAACGTCCTGGCAGCCTTCCAGTGCCTGCTGCCCGGCGAAACCGCGCGGCCACACCGCCACACCATGAACGCCCTGCGCTTCATGCTCGAAGGCTCGGGGGTGATCACCCGCGTGGACGGCAAGGACTGCCCCATGGAGTTCGGCGACCTGGTGCTCACGCCCGGCATGACCTGGCATGAGCATTACCACCATGGATCCGAACCCGTGGTCTGGCTCGACGTACTCGACGTTCCCCTGCACGTGTACCTGGGCACGGGGATTTTCGAGCCGGGCCCGATCGTGGTGCCGCCAAAGACCATCCCTGATGCGGCATTCTCGGCGCCCAACATCGTGCCCTGCCTGCCAGAACCCCACGACGTCCATTCGCCCGTCTTCCGCTATCCGTACCAGGACGCCGTGAGGGCCCTGCAGCATGCACCGGCGGGCGCCGACGGCATTCGGCGCGTGCGTTACGTCAACCCACTCACGGGGCAGAGCGCGATTCCGCTGCTCGAATGCTCGATGTGGGAGCTGAGCGAAGGCGCACCGTCGACGCCTGCCCGCAGCAACGCCAACCT
>CALAGD010000052.1 GCA_937891425.1 uncultured Pigmentiphaga sp. | reverse complement strand
CCTGTAGTGTCAGTTGGCCTTCTTCTCGAGCTTGGCGTCAGCGTCAGCCGCCGCCTTGGCTGCCTCTGGCCTGGATTCCGGGATCTCGACCTTGGCCGACTTGCGCAACTCTTCCTGGTATTTGGCCAGGGCATGCTGGCGGAGCATTTCCTCGAGCTGCGCCTTCACCTGCTCGAGAGGCGGGAAAGAGGCCTGGCGGGTATCTTCAAGGCGAATGACGTGCCAGCCGAATGAGCTCTGGACGGGCTCCTTCGTGGTCTCTCCCTTCTTGAGCTTGCTGAGCGCTTCGCCAAAAGGCTGGACATAGCTGTCTGCACTGGCCCAGCCGAGGTCGCCACCGCGGGGACCGGAACCCGGATCCTGAGAGTGCTCCTTGGCGAGCTTGGCGAAATCTTCGCCCTTCTCGAGGCGGGTGATGATGTCCTTGGCTTCCTGTTCTTCCTTGACCAGGATGTGATGCGCCTTGTACTCGAGTTGCTGGCTGGCGGCCTTGAGCTTGTCGTATTCGGCCTGCAGCTGCTTCTCGCTGATGGCGTTGTTCTCGAGGAAGTGGTTGAACAGCCCGCGGATAAGCACGTTTTGACGGGCCAATTCAAGCTCCATCCGGACATCGGGCTTGTCGGCAATGCCTGCCTTCTCGGCGGCCTGGACCATCACTTCCCGATTAATGAGTTCCTCGCGGATCTGCTCGCGCAGCTGCGGGGTGTCGGGTGCGCCCTGTTCGGTCATCATCCGGACGAACTGGTCGACCTGGGAGGCCGGTATCTCCTTACCGTTGACGATGGCTGCGTGCTGCGCTCCGGCCGATGGAAGCAGCGCGCTTGCAGCAATCAGCATGACGAGGCGTTTCATAGGGAATGACTTCCTTCTTCAGTTATTGGGCGCATTGGCGTGGATGGCCAGTGCATGGATGGGGTGGGGCAGTAGATCGCTGAGCCGATCATACACCAGGCGATGGCGCGCGATGCGGCTCATGCCACGAAATATGTCGGCAGTAATGTGGATACGGAAATGGCTGGCGCCGGAGGCCGCGCCGGCATGACCGGCGTGCATGTGCGACTCGTCCTCGATGGTGAGTGCGAGGGGGTGGAGCTCGGCCAGGCGCTCGCGTATCAATTGTTCAACCCTGGTGTTCATCGTCGCGTGTCTGGATATGGCGGGAGAGATACACGGATTGCCCGATGATGAAGAGCACGAGCAGTCCGAACAGTCCGAATACCTTGAAGGTGACCCATTGGGACTCGGTGAAATAGCCGCTGAACGCGACAAACAGGTTGAGCGCGCCTGCAATCAGGAAAAAGCTGGCCCAGGCGATGGCGAGGCGAGTCCAGACGGGTTCGGGCAATTCGATCTGGCTGCCCATCAGGCTGCGCAGCACGTTGCGCCTGAAGAACGCCAATGCTCCCAGCAGCACGCCTGCAAACAGCCAGTACAGCACGGTCGGCTTCCACTTGATGAAGGCATCATCCTGCAGCAGGAGGGTGGCTCCGCCGAAGACAATGATGATGGTCAGGTTGACCCAGTGCATGACTTCGATGGCACGGCGCCGCAGCCTGAGCCACGCGATCTGGCCCACGCTGGCCACCATGGCCACCGCTGTCGCCGCGTAGATGTCAGCGTAGCGGTAGGCGACAAAGAACAGGAGCAGGGGAAACAGGTCGAACAGTAGCTTCTTCAAGGGTGTTCTTCCTCAAACTTCAATGAAAGGGAATTGATGCAGTAGCGCAGCCCCGTGGGCGGTGGGCCATCGGGAAATACGTGCCCCAGGTGGGCATCGCACACGTTGCAGAGCACCTCGGTGCGAATCATGCCGTGGCTGGTGTCGAGCTCTTCCCGGATGTTGTCGGGGTTGATGGGTGCGAAATAGCTGGGCCAGCCACAGCCGGCATCAAATTTGGTGTCGGACGCAAACAACGGAGTGCCGCAGCCCACGCAGCGGTAGATGCCTGGCTGGAAATGGTTCCAGTAACGGCCCGTGAAAGGGCGTTCAGTGCCCTTTTGCCGGACCACGTAATACTCCTCGGGTGAAAGCTGGTTGCGCCATTCGGCGTCCGATTTCCTGACCTTGGTGATGCTCATGGGCGTCTCACGTGAAGAACGGAAAAGAAGTGAATTGGTGTACCAGAGTTGGCAGTTATGGAAAAGAACCTGCCCACACGGTGCATCGTCGTACGCAGTGTTCACGACGAGCAGCTGACTTCCAGGCTGCTGGCCCAGGCGGGCGGCAGCGCAGCATACGATTCGAATCCCGGGCGCTCTGCATAGGGATCACGCAGCACGGTGAGCAGCCTGTCGATCTCGGACGCGTCTCCGTGGCGCGCGGCCTGGATGGCCAGCTCCGCCAGGTGATTGCGCAACACGTAGGCCGGGTTGGCGCGCAGCATTGTGTCCTGCCTTTCGCGCGGGGGGCGGCGATCGGAGGCCACCCGTGCCCGATAGCGTGCGAGCCACGCACGCACGGGCTCAAGATCGTGAAAGAGTGCTTCAAGACCAGCCGGGTCGGCGCTACCGGAGGCCGACGGTGCGGGGGCGTCGTTGCCAGATGGGGTGGGCCGCGTGATGTCGTCTTCATCGCAGGGCACCCAGGCCAGCCGTCGGAAGGTCTGGGTAAAGTCGGCGCGTTGCGCATGCATGATGCGCCAGAGCTCTTCCAGCAGGTCAGCATCGCCGTCCTGAAACTCGCGCAGTCCCAGCTTGACCGCCATGATCCCGTGGAAATGACGCGTGAATTCCGCCTCGTACTGTTCGAGTACGGCAAGCAGCGGCTCGGTGGCTCCGACCAGCGGGTACAGCGCTTCGGCCAGCCGATACAGGTTCCAGTGCGCGATCATGGGCTGGGTATTCCAGGCGTACCGGCCCATGGTGTCGGAATGATTGCAGATGTGACGGGCATCAAAACCATCCATGAAACCGTAGGGGCCGTAATCGAGCGTGAGCCCCAGGATGGACATGTTGTCGGTATTCATCACCCCATGCATGAAGCCCACCGCCTGCCATTGGGCCAGCAGGCGCGCTGTACGGCGCATGACGGCATCCAGCATGCGTACCACGGGCGCGCCCGGGTAATCGGCTTCACCGGCGGGCACTTCACGGCATTCGGGGTAAAAGCGGTCGATGACGTAGTTGGCGAGCGTGGCCAGATGGTCGTGCCGGCCGGTGGCAGCCCAGTGCTCGAAATGGCCGAATCGCACGAACGACGGTGCTACGCGGGTGACGACAGCGGCAGTCTCGAGGGTTTCCCGCCGCACCGGGTCGTCAGCTGCGATGATGCAGAGTGCATGCGTGGTGGGAATCCCCAGGCCATCCATCGCCGCGCATGCGAGGTACTCGCGTACCGACGAACGCAGCACCGCCCGGCCATCGCCCATGCGGGAGTACGGGGTCAAGCCGGAGCCCTTCAACTGAAGTTCGAACCGGCCGCAGGGCCCTTTCACCTCGCCCAGCAGATGCGCACGGCCGTCGCCCAGTTGCCCGGCCCACACGCCAAACTGATGCCCGCTATAGACCGTCGCGAGCGGCTCACCGCCGGGCAGGGGGCGATTGCCGGCGAAGACTTCGGTAAACTCCGGCTCTTTGAACACTGCCGGGTCGAGCCCGATCAGCCGCGCGACATCGGGGTTGGCGTGCAGCAGCCGGGGATTTCTCACCGGGAGTGGCTGCAGCCGGGTGTAAAACGCCCCCGGCAGGCGGGCGTACGAGTTGCAAAAATGCAACCCGTCCATGGATCGGGCAAGCATTGATGTTTCACCTTCTTGGGTCACCGGCTACGGATGGCGGCTGAATTTCATGTTAGTTGAGTTCCAGGACGTCTGCGTACACTTGCATGAGCGGCCCGTGCTGCACGACCTGACGCTTCGCGTAAGTGAGGCCAGAGTCGGCGTCATTGGTTCCAATGGGTCCGGCAAGAGTACGCTCGCGCGCCTGCTCAACGGGCTGGTGCGGCCGTCCCGCGGAACCGTGCGGGTCGATGGATACGATACGGTACAGCAAACCCGCGAAGTGCGCCGTCGTGTTGGTTTCGTATTCCAGAATCCCGACCACCAGATCGTGTTGCCCATTGTCAGTGAGGATCTCGCTTTCGGACTGAAGAACCAGGGAGTACCCCGCAGCGAGCACGCCTCCCGCGTGCAGCAGGTACTGGCCGACATGGGCATCGAGCACCTTGCCGAGCGGTCTGCGCTCGGATTGAGCGGGGGAGAAAAGCAGCTCGTTGCTCTGGCTGCGGTGCTTGTCATGCGCCCGCAACTGCTGGTCTTCGACGAGCCCACCACACTGCTTGACCTGCGCAACCGCAATCGGCTGCGCGCCATTCTCGAGCGGCTCGAGCAGCCGGTGTGGGTAGTCACTCACGACCTCGAGCTGCTCGACGGTTATGATCGTGTCCTGGTGCTTGAGGGCGGCCGTATCGTGTGCGATGCAGGACCTCGCGAAGCGGTGCAGTGGTATCGGAGTCATTGCGCATGATTCATTCCCTGTACGTGCCGGGCGCCTCGTGGCTGCATCGCCAGCCTGCGGTGGTCAAGCTGGGCGTGCTGATGGCAGCCGGGATCATGCTCTTTCTGCTCCATCACCCGCTGCCACTGGCAATCGCTGCCGGGTTGGCGCTGGTGCTGCTGGCGTCGGCGCGGGTGCCGCTGGCGCGCATCTGGGCGCAAACCCGGGGTCTGGTGGTGCTGATCGTGGCGCTGGGAGGTGTGCTGACGCTGTTGCAGGGATGGGCCGCCACCATGATGGTACTGCTGCGCCTGTGTGCGCTGATGTGCCTGGCCCTCGCGGTCACTTTCACGACCCGCTCCGCCGACCTCATCGCCGCCTGTGAGCGCGCCCTGCGGCCACTCGAACGCAGGGGCTGGGCAAACGCGGCCAAAGTGAGTCTCGCACTGGCTCTGGCGTTGCGTTTCATGCCGGAAATCTACCGGCGCTACGAGCTGATTCGTGAAGCTCAGGCTGCGCGCGGCTTGCGGGCACATCCGGTGAGGCTGATCGTGCCGCTGGTGATATCGGTTCTGAAAAGCGCCGACGAGATCGCCGAGGCGATCGAAGCTCGTGGTTTTCCTCCCACGCGCAGTCAGGACCCACCCTGAGTCGGGGCGGGCTGCGTCATGTGTTGATGTTTTCTTCAGGTAAGTCGCATGAATATCAAGGACGTCGTCCTCATTGCATTGTTTGCCGCGTTGATTGCTGCGCTCAGTCTGGTGCCGCCGCTGCCGCTGGGCGTCGTACCTGTGCCCATCACGCTCCAGACCCTGGGCGTGATGCTGGCCGGAGCCTTGCTGGGTCCACGTCGGGGCCTGCTGGCAGTGCTGCTGTACACCCTGCTGTGGCTGGTCGGTCTGCCGATCCTTCCAGGCGGACGCGGCGGGTTCGGCGTTCTCGCCGGACCTACAGGCGGGTTCCTCGTCGGGATGATCGCGGGAGCATTCGTAATAGGCGCGCTGGTCGATCTGTTGTTGCGCCGCGGGCAGACTGCCCTGCGCCAGATCCTGCTGTACCTGCTCTCGTGCGTGATCGGCGGCGTTCTGGTCGTATACGTGTTCGGGGTACCATGGCTCGCTCTCGTCACGGGCATGGGTTTCGCCAAGGCGCTGGCAGGATCACTGGTTTTCCTGCCTGGCGACCTGGTGAAAGCCGTGGTGACGAGTGTCGTTGCGACCCGGGTGGCGCGCGCCTGGCCCATGCAGCTGAAATGACCGGCGGGGTCGGGCACGCGGGCGTGGCGGGCCAATGGATGGACGGCGGCAGAGGTGCACCTTCCGGGACGCCTCGAAGCCGCATCCACCCGCAGCCCCTTACCGGCGCTGATACAAGGGGGGTGACGACAGCTGCAGTGCGTCCAGCGCGCACACGGTTACTTCCTCGAGGCTTGGCCAGCCGGTTTCGTTGCCCAACCAGAGGGCGCGCGGCGACCACGGTCGGGTACGTTCCGGCCGGGTCACCCCGAAAAGCGTGAGCTGGCGGCTTTGCGCCGCTGCAGCCACGTGGGACGTGCCCGAGTCGTTGCAGATGACGAGTGCTGCCAGCCGTGTGAGGGCGGCATATGCCCCCAGGGGCAACGAGGGCAGCAGCTGGGCGCTGGGAGCAGCGTGACGTGCCGCATCGACTTCGCTGGGCGGCGGGCACATGGCCACGGCCCAGCCTGCCGAGATCAGCGCCTGCGCCAGTTGTTCATAATGGGGCCACGACTTGACCCGGCCCCGGTGCAGCCCAGTGGCCGTGGGCGACAGGAGTACGAATGGCTGTTCGAGCCCGGCAAGCTCGATGGTGGCCAGGGCCGCCTGTTCGTGCGCGCGGGTCAGAGGCAGCTCGAGGGTGCTGCCTGCTGCGGTGGGCAGTTCGGCCTGTACACCCCAGCGGCTGAGGATGGAGCGCGCCAGGTAGTAGTACGATTCCACGACGTGCAAGTCTTCCCTGGGTTTGCGCACGGGCCAGCGTAGCAGGAAGCTGCGTCCTTCGTCGCGATATCCTCCGGCCTGGATGCCGGCCAGCCGGAAGATGAGGGCGCTTGAAATGGAGTCGGGGAAGCAGATGCCGCGCGGAGGGGGGCCTGCGGGTGTGCGCCCGAGGCGCGCGGAGCCGCCAGTGCGGACATGCTGCCGGACGATTTCGACGTCGTTGCGCAGCGGCCCTTTCAGGGCAATGAAGTCGACTGGCTCCAGCCCCGCGAGCAGGTCACGTGCCCAAGGACGGCCGATGAGTATGAGCTGGAACCCTGCCGTTCGAAGCAGATGAAGCGCTGGCAGAGCCATGCAGGCATCGCCAACCCAGTTGGGCAACCTGACGTAGATGGGTGTGAGCATGTATCTTGGGTGGAGTTCAGCCGGACCGTGTGCTGTGAACACGCCCGCAGCCGCGTACAATCGCACGCTACCATTGTATACATCTGAGGCGCGTTGCGCCGCCTGGTAACGGAGTAACCTTGAGTTCTTCTTCTGTCGTGCTGGCGCCCGGGTCGCATCCCGTCAAGCGGGAATTGTGGCGCCGAATCTATCGTCATGTCCGGCCGTATTGGAAGGGCATGGCCGCAGGCATGCTGTTTACCGTGGGAGTGGCCTCTACCCACCCGTTGCTGGCTTTGCTGATGAAGCCCCTTATCGACGAGGGCTTCAGTGGCGAGCGGCCATCCTATGTGTGGATGCTGCCGCTGATCCTGGTGGGGCTGTTTGTCGCGCGCGGCACGTTTGCGTACTTGAGCAATTACCTCATGGCCTGGGTAGCCAACAATGTACTGCGCGACCTGCGCCGCGACATGTTCTCGCGCCTGTTGCATCTGCCCGATTCCGACGTTCGACGGCTCGGTTCCGCCGGTCTGCTCAACCGTTTCACGATCGACGCTTCGACGGTCATGCAACATGCCACCGAGGTGCTCGCCACCCTGATCCGCGAGGTACTCATCGTCATCTCGCTGTTTGGTGTGCTGGTGTACATGTCCTGGAAGCTCACGCTGATCGTGCTCGTGCTGCTGCCGCCGGCGGCTCTGGTTTCTCGACTTTTCATGCGCAGGCTGCGCGAGGTCAACCGCCATACCATCAACATGAACTCGGAGCTGACGCGCATCGTCACCGAGGGGCTGGAAGGGCAGCGTGTAATCAAACTGTTCGATGGCTACGAATACGAGAACGAGCGCTTTGCGCAGGTGAACGCACGGCTGCGCCGATTCGCCATTCGAGGGGCGGCTGCGTCGGGTGCCATTGGCCCGGTCTCCCAGGCGATTCTTTCGGTGGCCCTCGCGGCGGTCATCGGCGTGGCGTTGGCGCAGTCCGGCTCGGGTGACCTGACCGTGGGCGGTTTTGCCGCATTCGTGGGCGCCATGGCACAGCTGCTCGACCCGCTGCGCCGTCTGGCCAACGCGGCCGGTCCGATGCAGCGCATGCTGGTCGCTAGCGAGAGCGTGTTCCGCCTGCTGGATCATCCACCAGAGGCGGACAATGGTACCCGCGTATTGCCTGTTCCGGTACGGGGGCATGTTCGTTTCGAGAACGTGACGCATCGGTTCCCGGATGCTGAAACCGATACCTTGAAGAACGTCAGTTTCGAGGCGCGGCCGGGTGAAACGGTGGCCCTGGTGGGGCGCTCGGGCAGTGGCAAGACCACGCTCATGAACATGCTGCCGCGTTTCATCCTGCCGACGGGTGGACGTATCTGCATCGATGACATCGACATCGCCGAGCTCAAGCTGGCCAGCCTGCGTGCCCACATCTCCCTGGTCAGCCAGGACGTGGTGCTGTTCGACGACACGATCGCCGCCAACGTGGGCTATGGTGCAGCTTCGTCTCCTTGCGAAGACGAGATTTGCGCGGCGCTCGAGGCCGCCAATCTGCTGGAATTCGTCGAGTCGCTGCCCGAGGGTATCCACACGCGCGTGGGAGAGCGGGGCGCTCGTCTGTCGGGCGGTCAGCGGCAGCGGCTGGCGATCGCCCGCGCACTGATCAAGAATGCGCCGATCCTCATCCTGGATGAAGCCACCTCGGCCCTGGACAACGAGTCCGAGCGCCAGGTGCAGGCGTCGCTCGAGCGGCTGATGCAGGGACGCACGACCTTGGTCATCGCACACCGTCTGTCCACTGTCCAGGCTGCCAACCGCATCATTGTGCTGGACCACGGACAGATCCGGGAAACCGGAACCCATGATGAGCTGCTGGTAGCCGACGGTCTGTACGCGGCGTTGTACCGGATGCAGTTTCGCGAGACCGCCTGAAGCAAGGTGTGCGCCTTCACCGAGCGTGCGCCTGCTTGCATGGGTGCGTGGCCGCAAGCGCCGGGAGGGCGCGACTCAGGCGTGCACGTGGCACTTGTCGTGCGCGGGTCTGTCGGCGTCGGTCTGACATTCGACGCACAGCGCCTTGACTTCGATTTCCTCGCCCGCCAGCCGATAGCCCGTGGTTCTGATGCGGTCGGCAAGCCGGTTGCGCACGATGTCGTCGTGGATCTCGGCAACGTTTCCGCAGCGGGTGCAGACTACGAGCAGGTTGTGCGGCGCCCCCGCTGCGTCGCCGCAGGCCATGAAGGAGTTGAGCGTTTCCACCCGGTGGACCAGACCTTCTTCCAGCAGGAAATCGAGGGCCCGGTAGACCGTAGGGGGTGTGGCGTTAGGGTAGATGGCGCGGATTTCGTCGAGCAGTTCGTAGGCTTTCAGACTGCGCTCGTGCTGCAGCAGAAGTTCGAGCACCTTGCGCCGGATGGGAGTGAAGCGTCGGCCGCGTCGCTGGCACAAGGCTTCGGCCACTGCCAGAGCAGACTCGACACGGTCGGGATGTTGGGAGGGATCTGGACTTTTCACCATAGAACAGAGGAATGCGCAGCGCGAAGCCTCAGAGCAAGATAGCAGCACTCGGCGTGTTGCGCAAATGCTGCGCGGCACGTCTCCAGTCGAGAACGGAAACGTGCCCGCCTGTTTCATGGAGCGGCGCTGTCAGCGCTCAGTAGCCCCGGTTGCGATCGACCGGTTTGTGGGGGGGCTGGCCAAACGCTACCCGCTCGATGTCGATGGCCATCTGCCGGGCCGACGACTGTGGAATCGCGACGGAAGCCAGGTGGGGCGTGATCAGCACATTGGGAAGGCGCCACAGAGGGTCGTCGGGGGGCAGCGGCTCGACCGCGAAGACGTCGAGCGTTGCAGCACCGATGTGTCCTTCTTGCAGCAGGCGCGTCATGGCGGGCTGATCGACCAGAGAACCGCGTGCCACGTTGATGAGGCTTGCGCCGGGTTTCATGTTGCGCAGCCGGCGCTCATCGAGCAGGCCCCGGGTGTGCGGGGTGTCAGGCAGCATCAGCACGATAATGTCGGATTGCCCCAGAATGGTGTCGAGCGCCTCGGGGCCGGCAAGGCACTCGACACCCTCGATGTGGTTGGGCGAGCGTGACCACCCGAGGGTCCGAAAGCCCTGGCGCTGGATCTCCTGGGCCGCAGCCCGGCCCAGCTGACCCAGTCCGAGTACCCCTACCGTGATCTCTTCGTGACTGCGTGGATGCCGGTACGCCCACTGGGCGCGCCGCTGCGCCTGCTCGAAGTAGGGAATCTCGCGGGCGTGGCGCAGCACGGCAAACAGGACATACCCCGCCATCATGCGTGCCATGTTCGGGTCTTCGATGCGGGTGATGTAGACGTTGCCGGGCAGGTCGACGCGATTCAGCAGAGCATCGACGCCAGCGCCCAGATTGATGATCAGGCGCAGGTTCGCCATGCCGGCAAAAAAACCCAGGGGCGGCTTCCACACAAGGGCGTAGTGGATTTCCAGGGGGTCGCTGACCTCGCTGGCGTGCAGCACGCGTAGTCGGGACAGATGGTGGTGCAGTGCATGCTTCCAGGTCTGGAAGTCGTCGAACTCGCT
>CALAGD010000051.1 GCA_937891425.1 uncultured Pigmentiphaga sp. | reverse complement strand
GCGGCAAGTTCCAGCGTGTAGTCATCCCGCGCATGTCGGCCGGGGGCGCCTCAGCTGGGGGCGCCTCAGCGCCGGAGATGTCTGATCCTTTCGTCCCCGACACCATGCCGGATGTCGACCTCGAGGTGGGTGACCTGCGCTATGGCGATTGGGACCTCGGACGCTTCGAGTTGCAGGCGCGCAATACGGCAGCTGCGCGCAGCTGGGAATTGAAGAAGCTGGTGCTGGAGAACCCGCAGGCAACCCTGACGGCGCGCGGCAGCTGGGCAACCGCGGCGCGCGTCGCTCGTGAGCGCGAGATGAGTCTGGATCTGAACTGGGTGATCCGGGATGCGGGCAAGCTGCTGGGCCGCTTCGGGATGGGCGACGTGCTCGCGGGTGGCAGTGGCGAACTGTCGGGCAATGTGAACTGGCGCGGCCGGCCATTCGTATACGACGTGCATACCTTGAGCGGGCAGCTGAAGCTGGCGCTGCGCCAGGGACGCTTTCTTCAGATTCATTCCAATGCGGCACGCCTGTTGGGCATACTGTCGCTGCAGTCGCTGGCCCGCACCGCCACGTTCGCACCGGGCAGTGTCTTCGGCTCGGGTTTTGCGTGGGACACGCTCGGCGGCGAAGCGGTGATCAAGAACGGGATTGCCAGCATCGAGCATTTCGAGATGCAGGGGCAGGGAGCGTTGGCCGGGATGAACGGCTCGGTCGACTTCATCAATGAAACCCAGAATCTGAAGGTGGTGGTGGCCCCCAAGATCGACGCCAGTGCGGCCGCATTGCTGGCCGGAGTCGCCATCAACCCCGCCGTGGGGCTGGGGGCACTGGTGACACAATGGCTGTTGCGCGAACCTCTGGCCAACGCGTTTACTTACGAATACGAGATCAGCGGCAACTGGGATGATCCGCGCGTGCTGCGCGTGCGCGAGCCCCGCGGCAACACGGCGAGTGCGAGCGATGCACACGTGCCAGCGGGGGCAAGACTGGGAGACCTGCCCAATTACTGAGCATTCGTGCGTACCCTCTTCCCGGCGGTCGCGCAGGGTTCTGGGTATACACTGTGATACCTGTATCGAAGATTGCGTGCGTCCATGGAAAGCTCCTCTCATGTGAATCCGGCGTCGCTGCGGGTGGCGGCGATCCAGATGGTGTCCACCCCAGATGTGCAGGAGAACCTGGCGGTGGCCAGGGGCCTGATAGCCCAGGCCGTGGCGGGTGGCGGGCAGCTCGTGCTCCTGCCCGAGTACTTCTGCATCATGGGGGCGTCCGATTCCGACAAGGTGAAGGTACGAGAACCGGATGGCGAAGGTCCGATCCAGTCCTTCCTGGCCGAACAGGCGCGCAACCACCGGATCTGGCTTGTCGGGGGTACCGTGCCCATCGAGTGTCCAAGTCCGCATCAGGTGTTCAACGCCAGCCTGGTCTATGGCCCGGACGGCAAGCGAATCGCACGCTACGACAAGATCCATCTCTTCAATTTCAGGCGCGGCACCGAATCGTACGACGAATCGGCCACCATCATGCCGGGCCGTGAACCGGTAACGTTCGACACGCCCGGTGGCCGCGCAGGGTTGTCGGTGTGCTACGACCTGCGTTTCCCCGAACTGTATCGCGCCCTGGGCGAGGTGAACTTGATTCTTGTACCTGCTGCCTTCACCTACACCACCGGGCGCGCGCATTGGGAGATCCTGCTGCGCGCGCGGGCCATCGAGAACCAGTGCTACGTGCTGGCGGCCGCGCAGGGCGGCATTCACCCCAACGGCCGCCGTACATGGGGCCATTCGATGTTCATCGATCCTTGGGGCGATGTCCTCGAGATGCGTGCCGAGGGTCCCGGCGTGGTGTTCGGGTCCATCGATCCGGCCCACCTGGCAGAAGTTCGCACGGCCTTGCCAGCCCTGCGTCATCGAGTCATGTAATGTCCAAGATCGCAATACCTACGAAACTCTCCTCGCTCATGTCGGTCGCGACTGAAACCCGTCCTGCAGAGTCCCGTTTGGCAACCGCGCGGTCACTGCTGCTCGAGCCCTGGGGTCTGGCCGACCATCATCTTTCGGCTGCGCTCAACGAGATCTTCCAGCATCGGGTCGACTACGCTGACATGTACTTCCAGTACACGCGCAGCGAAGGCTGGAGCCTGGAAGAGGGCATCGTCAAGACCGGCAGCTATTCCATCGAGCAGGGCGTGGGCGTGCGTGCCATAAGCGGTGAAAAAACTGCATTCGCCTATTCGCACACCCTCTCGCCTGAAGCGTTGCTTTCTTCGGCTCGGGCAGTACGCTCCATCGCGCAGCACGGGTCGGGCATCGTGCGCGTGGCCGACAACCTTGCACCCGCCTTTGGGCGCGACCTGTATGCCGGGATCGATCCGGTCGCTACCCTCGATGCCCCGCAGAAGGTGGAACTGCTGGAGCGGGTGGAACGCATGGCGCGCGCGGCCGACCCGCGTATCATCCAGGTGATGGCGGGCCTGGGCGCCGAATATGACGTCGTCCTGGTGGTCGGCAGCGACGGGCGCATGGCGGCCGACATACGGCCCCTCGTGCGACTTAGTCTCACTGTCATCGTTGAACAGCATGGCCGCCGTGAAATCGGTACGGCCGGGGGCGGCGGACGGACCGGGTTCGAGTACTTCACTCAAGAGGTACTAGAAGAGTATGTGCGGCGCGCAGTGCATGAAGCGACGGTCAACCTGGAAGCGGGCGAAGCACCGGCGGGCGTCATGCCCGTGGTGTTGGGTTCGGGCTGGCCGGGCATCCTGCTGCATGAGGCCGTTGGCCATGGGCTCGAGGGCGACTTCAACCGCAAGGGGTCCAGCGTGTTCTCGGGCCGCATCGGTGAGCGCGTGGCGGCAAAAGGCGTCACGGTCATCGACGACGGTACGCTGCCAGGCCGGCGTGGTTCGCTCAACATCGACGACGAAGGCAACCCCACGCAGTGCAACGTACTCATTGAAGACGGCATATTGCGCGGCTACATGCAGGACAGCCTGAATGCGCGCCTGATGAAGGTCGCACCCACCGGCAACGGCCGGCGCGAGTCGTTTGCCCATCTGCCCATGCCGCGCATGACCAATACGTACATGCCTGCGGGCGAGTACGACCCGGAAGAGATCATCGCTTCGGTCGACCGCGGCCTGTACGCGGTGAACTTTGGCGGGGGCCAGGTCGACATCACCAGCGGCAAGTTCGTGTTCACGGCATCCGAGGCATACCTCATCGAAAACGGCAAGGTTACCCGGCCGGTGAAGGGCGCCACCCTCATCGGCAGCGGGCCCGAAGCCATGCAACAGGTGCAGATGGTGGGCAACGACATGCGCCTTGACTCGGGTGTAGGCACCTGCGGCAAGGAAGGGCAGAGCGTGCCGGTAGGTGTTGGCCAGCCCACGCTGCGCATCGACGGGCTTACGGTGGGCGGTACCGCGTAAGGTCCGGGGCGGACCCGCGGTGCGCATCACGCGGGTCCGGTGCGTGCCTGGGCGCGGGCTGGCGTGTGTGTCTTGCGCCGGTATCGCCCCTCGGCCGACAGGCGCATCAGCGTACGCAAGGCAATGATCGCGCCGATGGATTCCACCATGCCTGCGGGCACCCACATGATCAGTCCGCCCAGGTTCTGGTCGAGCACGGCGCCGTAATCGAGCGCCCGACCGCATACTGCGTATACCGGATAGAAATCGCGTTCGCTGAACGTGAGGATGGCGCCCGCGATCATCTGCGGGGTCATGGTCAGGGCGGGCACCAGCACGCGCAGCCCCGGCGACAGTGCTGCGGGTGGGCTGGGACGCCGGTCGAGCAATATGTTCCAGTACAGCAGGCCGCTGATGACGACGGTCCAGTTCATGAAACGGTACAGCCGCCAGTCGAGCATGGCATAGAACTGCACCGAGGGAAGCAGCCATACCAGCACCAGCGCCACGAACGCGGTGCACACCAGAAAGGGGTTGGTCAGCAACCCCTCAAGCAGGCGCCCGCTGCGCGTATGGCGAAAGCGGTACAGCCGGAAGCGCCAGCGCAACGGCATGCCCGCGCGCATCACTGAACCCGGATAGGCCGCCATGACGAGGAGTGGCCCCACATGGTGCAGCACCAGGTGCTGCAGGCGATGGATGAAGAACATGCGCTCGGCGTAGTAATCGAGCCGCGTATGCATGGTCAGGTACAGAATGATCATGCCTGACCAGAACAGCGCGCGGCGCACCGGGTTGACCGGGATGCGCCGTTCGCCGCGCCAGAACAGGATGGCAGAGGCCAGGAAAGCAGCAATAAAGAGAGGGGAGGGTTCCCAGGGCTTGAGCCAATCGAGCCAGTTCATCGTTATGTCAGCTTGCGGCACCGCCTGATGGCGCGTGCCGGTCTCCATCCGGTTCGAGCGTCGCGTGCATGGAGGCAGTGGCTTGTGGGCACGGCGGTGGGGTCACCGCCCTGCCGTCCAGGCCACCACCTCGTCCATGAAGTCGCGGGCTGCGTGGGCCTGTGCATGGTTGACCAAGGCCACCACGACGTAACGTTTGCCGCTGGTCCCGGTCACGTAACCGGCCACAGCGCTTACATCCCGCAGTGTACCCGTCTTGAGGTGCGCCGCGCCACGCGCCACGCCATCGCGCATACGGCGGCGTAGGGTGCCGTCTTCACCGGCAATCGACAGCGATGAAACGAATTCAGGCATGCGGGGCGACTGCCAGGCCTGATTCAGCAGGGCGGCCAGACTGGCCGCGGAGATGCGCGCCTGGCGTGAGAGGCCGGCGCCGTTTTCGACCACCAGTTCAGGAAATTTGAAACCAGCGCGGGCCAGTGCCGTCTGCAGGGCCGCTCGCGCCTGCTCGGGCGTGACCGGTTCGGCGCCGTTGGCACGCGCCAGGGCGAGCAGCAGCATGCGGGCGACCAGGTTGTCGCTTTCCTTGTTGATCTGGCGCACGACCGTGGCGAGTGGCGCCGATTCCTGGCTGGCAAGGAGGACGGCGCCGTCGGGCACGGCACCGTCGGTGACAGGCCCCGTGAGCTGTCCTCCGAGGTCTTCCCAAAGACTGCGGAGCACGCGCGCGGCATGTTCGGCTGGCGGCAGGACAAGGCGCTGCAGGCTGAACGCGCCGCAACTGGACGGCACCGTGCCGCTCACCTGCAAGACCACGGTACCGGACTGCCGTGTCACCTGTGTCTTGACGGCCGGGCGACCGCTGCATGTGCCCTGGCTGGCGCGCAGCTGGCTCTGAACGCGCACCCCGGACATGCGGGGCTCCACGGCCATCTCCCAGGCTCGGCCGTTCAGCGTCGGGAAGTAGTGCACTTGCAGGGCTCCCGAACTGATGAGCAGGGCATCCGGACTGGCGTTGTAGACGCGGTCCGGACGCTCGTCGAAGGCGCCGGGGTCAATACCGATGGGCCCGAACGCTGAGCGGTCGACCACGATGCCGGGCAGAACCCGGATGCCGCGTGCGCGCAGCCGTCGAAATACGGCCGAAACGTCTTCCGTAGTGAGCGTCGGGTCGCCTGACGCCTTGACGTAGAGAGGCGTGCTGAGCCGGCCGTTGCTGACCGTGGCGCCAGGGCCTGCGAAAAACCCGGTCTGCCAGGTGTAGGCGGGTCCAAGAGCGTGCAGCGCAGCGTAGGTCGTCACCAGTTTCATGACCGATGCGGGATTGCGCGGCTCCTCCGGGTTGATCGCGACGATGGGCGGGCGGCCCACTTCGGCGATGACCAGCGACAGGGCACTTTCGGGGATCCCGGTACTGGCCCAGCGCCGTTGCAGTTCGCCAGGTAGGGCCTGGATGCTCGTCGGATGCGCTGCATAACTGACGGGGGTCAGTGCCGGTACACGGCTGATCTGGCTGATGGCCGCTCCGTGTCCAGTGTCGTTTGCGTCGCGCGCGCCTGGGGCCAACGCGGGGTCCGGCGTGGCACATCCTGCGAACAGGGCGGCCAGGCCGAGAAGGCCAAGGCGGCGCACCCACGGGCGTCGCCCGGGCGGTGCTTTCAATGCGTGTTCCATGAATGAATGGCGGTATGAGTCGTGCATGGATCGGAAATGATGGGCGCGGGGCGAGTCGGTACCAGCGGGCGTAGCGTGGATGCGCATCATTGCGCGAACCAGAGCAGGCAAAGCACGCCGAGCACCACCAGGGCCATGCCGATGCGCTCCTGCCCGGTGCTGCGCTGCGCGAGGCGGCGCGAGACGATCTGCGCGAACAGCACCTCCACCAGGCCTAACGTCCGTACATTCGCCGCAGTGGTCAGCGCAAAGCCGAGGAACCAGAACTGCGATGCCAGCGCACCCATGAATCCGGCAAACAGCGAATAACGCCACACCCGCAGGCTGCCCACGAGGGCCTCACGCTGGAACAGTCCGAGCCAGACCAGCAGGAGCAATGATTGCAGCGCCAGCCCCCAGGTCACCGAGGTGCTCGCGCGCATGAGAAACGAGCCGGACTCCAGCGCCAGGATGCTGCCCCGATATCCCACTGAAGAAAGAGCGAACATGGCGCCGGAGCCGATGCCCAGCAGCATGGGCCGCCAGTCCATCAGCGATTGCCTGGCGGCTGGTTTCCACGTCATGGCGATGACGCCGATGGTAGTGGTCAGGATTGCCAGCAAGCTGCCGCTGGTGAGCGGGTCGCGCAGGAACAGGAACCCGAACAGCGCTACCTGCAGGGCTTCCGTCTTGATGTAGGTAATGGTCAGCGCAAATGACTTTTCCCTCATGGCCGCCAGCATCAGGGCCGTGGCCAGGATCTGGGTGAGAGCACCCCAGGCGATGTAGGCAAGGAACTTGCTGTTGGGGGTGGGCGGCAAGGATCCGCCGGCCAGCGAAATGGCGGCCAGAAACACGAGGGCAAAGGGAAAACCGTACAGAAAGCGCACTTGGGTAGCACCGAGCGTTCCGATTTCTGCGGTGAGCTGGTGCTGCATGGCGTTGCGGGCCGTCTGGGCGGCAGCGGCGGCGATGGTGGAGGGGATCCAGAGGAGGGCAAGACTCATTTGCGAGGAAAGGTGCCAGGTTGGTTCTGCGCTGCTATGATAGTCTCGTATGACGCTCAACAGAGGACGGCAACAATGGAAAAGAGCACTGTCTCCAACGACGAACTGATTTCCGAGGTCAAGAGCGGGTTGCGGCAGGTCGAAGACCTGCTGAAGGAAGCGGCAGCTTCCACCGGGGAAAAGGCCAGCGAACTGCGGGCCACTGCGCTTACCAGTCTGAAGCGTGCGCGTGAACGGCTGGCAGATGTCCAGGATATCGTGGTTGAGCGGGGCAAGGCAGCGGCGCGTGCCACCGACGATTATGTACACGACAATCCCTGGCGTGCGTTGGGCGTGGCGGTAGCCGTGGGCGTCATCATCGGTCTCATCGTGACGCGCCGCTGATGACCACGCCCACGCCGTCGATACCTGAAGCGTTGCGCGCGCTGTCTGCGGCAATTGTTGCTACCGCGCGTACCCGCCTCGAGCTGTTCGGCATCGAGCTGGCCGAGTTGAAGGCCAATGCCGTCAGGATGGGTATTACGGCGGCGCTGGGCCTGCTGTGCGTGGCCATGGCCGCTGCCGTATTCACGGCGCTGATCGCGGCGGTGTTCTGGGATACCGAGCATCGTCTGCTTGCCATCGGCCTGCTCGGGTTGGCCTGGCTCGTAGCGGGGCTGTTGTGCCTGTGGTGCGTCGCGCGTACCGCTCGTCGTGCCAGGCATCCATTTGTTCTTACAATTGCCGAGCTCGAACGCGACATCGAGGTGCTGTCATCGCCTTTGGCCGAGCCACAGTCCGGCGGGCGCCGATCCTACGCGCCCGCGCGCAGCGCAGCGTCTGGTGCCTACAATCCAGTCGATCCAGGTGATCCACGATGAGTGCAGCGTCCGACCGGGCCGTACGCAAGGCTCTCCTTCAGGCACAAGCCGAACTCGAGCGGATCGAGCTCGCGCAACGCGTGGGCGAGATGCGCAATGCCCTGTCGCCAGGCAACCTGGTTCAACGCATCGTTCCCATGGGTGGCAGTGTCGGCGAAGGGCTGCTCCACCGGCTGGGCGGCCAGCTGCTGAACAATCCGGCGCTGCTGTCGGGTGCGGCACTGTTCCTGCGCAAGGGCAATGCCCTGCGGCTGGTCAAGATCGTGACGGCGTTTCTGGCCATGCGCAAGGCCTGGAAAGCCGTGCGTGGCGCGCGTCGCTGACGCTGATGACGTGCTTCAGGCAGTCAGGCAGGCCCGCAGGGGCCGTGCCCATGCTGTTCCACGCCGCCACGGTCACGTGCGCAAGGTGCGGCGCAGGTGGTGTTTTGCTACCGTGAGCAATGCCCGTCGTCTGTTACAGCCCCAGCTCATTCCAGATAGCGTCAACACGCTCGCGAACCGCGTCGTCCATGCGTATGGGGCGCCCCCATTCGCGGGTGGTTTCTCCGGACCACTTATTGGTGGCATCCAGTCCCATTTTCCCGCCCAGTCCTGAAGCGGGCGAAGCAAAGTCCAGATAGTCGATCGGCGTATTGTCGACCAGCACCGTGTCGCGCACCGGATCCATGCGCGTGGTAACGGCCCAGATCACTTCCTTCCAGTTGCGGATGTCGATGTCGTCGTCCACCACGATGACGAACTTCGTGTACATGAACTGGCGCAGCACGCTCCACACGCCGAACATGACCCGCTTGGCATGACCTGCGTACTGCTTGCGAATCGAGACGACCGCCATTCGGTAGCTGCAGCCTTCCGGCGGAAGATAGAAGTCGACGATCTCGGGAAGCTGGCGCTGCAGCAGCGGCACGAACACCTCGTTGAGGGCGACACCTAGCACTGCGGGTTCGTCGGGCGGCTTGCCGGTGTACGTCGTGTGATAGATGGGGTCGCGGCGCATGGTGATGCGTTCGACCGTGAAGACCGGGAACCACTCCTGCTCGTTGTAATAACCGGTATGGTCGCCGTAAGGTCCCTCCAGAGCAATCTCGTAGGCGCTGGATGGAGGCGTTGCGCCGTCCGGTGCGTGGTGCGGGCGTGCCTCGGGATGCGAGGCAGGCAAGATATGGCCCTCCAGCACGATTTCGGCACGCGCGGGTACGTGCAGGTCGCTGCCCAGGGCGCGCGCCACTTCGGTGCGGCTGCCGCGAAGCAGGCCAGCAAACTGGTATTCCGAGAGAGCATCTGGTACCGGCGTGACGGCTCCGAGCAGGGTCGCGGGGTCGGCGCCAATGGCCACTGCCACCGGGAAGGGCGTGCCCGGATGGGCAAGCGCGTGATCGCGGAAATCCAGCGCCCCGCCCCGGTGAGCCAGCCAGCGCATGATGAGCTTGTTGCGACCAATGGGCTGTTGGCGGTAAATGCCCAGGTTCTGCCGTTTGCGATGCGGGCCCCGGGTAATCGTCAGGCCCCAGGTCAGCAGGGGTGCCACGTCGCCAGGCCAGCAGTACTGCAGGGGCAGGTGCTCCAGGTTGACCTCCTTGCCTTCGAGTACCACCTCCTGACATGGGGCCTGCCGCACCACGCGGGGTGCCATGTCCCAGAGGGCGCTCTTCAGCATCGACACTTTGGCGAGGGCATCGCGCAGGCCGCGTGGAGGTTCTGGTTCCCGCAACGAGGCCAGCAGCTCGCCCACATCGCGCAGGGCCATCACGCTTTCGGCGCCCATGCCCAGCGCCACGCGCAACGGCGTGCCGAACAGGTTGCCGAGCACAGGCATGCCCGTGGGCTGGCCGGCACGGTCAACGGAGGATTCGAACAGCAGGGCAGGGCCACCCTGTCGCAGCACGCGGTCACAGATTTCCGTCATTTCCAGATACGTGGAGACGGGGGTACGGATACGCTTCAGATCACCGCGTGCTTCGAGTTGCTGCAGAAAGTCTCGGAGGTCTTGGTATTTCATGTCGGGCGGAAACGGGCGATGAGTGGGGTCATGGTCGGGAAGTTTGGGTAAAGCTTACGCAATTCTTACAAAATTTTCATTTTGTACCCGGGTAAAAAAGGCCATTCGGGCGGTTGATGGCCGGATTGGGTCTCTACAATACACGCCCTGTGCCTCGTGCCCTGGTCGACCCGTGGACTGCCCGCAAGGGCGGGTTACGAGTCGCAGGGATGCGGACTCGTGCATCGCAGCGGCGATGCGCAAGCCCATCTGGCGATCATCGCCGGATTACTTCCCGGTACGGCCGCAAAGCATACCCCCGGGTGTGCACGGTCGTGCAAGTTTCCCGTTAGCAGGAGGTCCGACATGCCCGACGTGCGATGGTCCACGTTGCGCAGGCTGGCATACCGTTTTGCTCGTGCCGCCAGCCGCCGCCCCGCCATCAGCGCCGCTGCGTGTGCCGGTGGCGCCTCTGTGCGCCCCGTCGTCCCCGCTGGCCGCGCTGTCCGACTCGCCAGTCTTCCGCTTTCCGGTTCTGTCGAACCGCCGCCGGCTGGGGTGCGGATTCCGGCAGGAGCTACCCGTGTGCACCGATCAGGTGGCGTGCTCATGGCGGCCATGCTGGTACTGGCCTCGGTGGCCATGCCCGCGCAAGCAGAATCGGTGCCGGCCGGACACCGCCCACCCGAGCCGTCGCAGCCCGGCACGGCCGCTGTGCCATCAGGTGTCGCGCAGACCATGCATCCTGCCGGGCCGGAGCCAGTTGGCGCATCCGAGGTCGCGACGACGCATGCTCCCGGCAGCCCCGGCATGATGGCGACCGTCAGAGAGCGTGCCCTTGCCGTGAAGGCGCATTTTGAACCGTTGCAGCATTACATCACGAACAAGTACAAGGTTTCCGCCAAGTCCGTCCAGACCGTCGTGTCGACCGCCTGGGAAGTGGGGCATGCCATGGAGCTCGACCCCTTGCTGCTGCTGGCGGTGATGGCGATCGAGTCGAACTTCAATCCGCGCGCGCAAAGCCCCAAGGGGGCCCAGGGGCTGATGCAGGTCATGACGCGGATCCACCGCAAGCGTTTCGAGCGGTTCGGGGGCGTCAAGGCCGTCTGGAAACCTGAAGCCAACATCGAGGTGGGGGCTCAGATCCTGAAGGAGTGCATCCAGCAGCGGGGTTCGGTGGCGGGTGGCCTGACCTGTTACGTGGGTGCTTCCGGCAAGAGCAGCCAGTATGGCAAGCGCGTGCTGGCGGAGCTGGACCGCCTGCGCGCTGCGATCGGTAACGCCGGAGCTCCCGTGATGGTAGCCAGCAATGTCACGCAAGACGGCAGCACCGCCGTTGCGGCATCGCAGCGGACCCGCGTCGCGCCAGTTGCGCGGTCCTCGCCGCCTGACCAGCCGCAGGTCGTGGCACCCCCCCTCGAGAGCGAACAGCCCGGACAGCGGGACATCCGGAGTGCACGCCTGGATGACGAAGACGAAACCACACGGGCAATTGGCGAAGCGGCCCGGTCCGTGGCGCGCGGACTGTTTCCTGAAGGTACCGGGCAGCAGTCGCGGGTGGCGGCGAACGATTTCGAACCGGTTTCCTCCTTCTCGTTGCGCTGGCAGGGCATGTAAGCCGGCACCCTGCGCAGCCGATACGGGCAACGAACGCTACAATTGCGTTGTCGCGCCGATAGGCGCCCCACGAAGTCGTGGGGCGTTTTCATTGGTGCAGCAAACCCGTTGCCGTATGCCAAGACGCGTTCCCGTTCGTTTCACCGTTTGCCCAGAAGGTAGTCCATGCGCCCTTCCAGACGCGCTTTCCTGACCGGGTTCAGCACGGCTGCAGACCCCTGGACGCGTTTCTGCCGCCGCCTTGCGCGGTGCATTCATGGCCGGGTTGAGCCAGGCCCGCCTTCCCCTGATGGGGCAGACCGCGCCGCACTCTACCCGGCTCGCGAGGAAGACCTGCTGCATGCGCGCGCCCTGTGCGTCGAGACAGGAACCCTGCTGGTGCTTGCCGGTTGCCCGGTGCCCGACCACATCCCGGCCCTCATCGTTCATCCGCATGCGCTGAATGCCGTGCGCCGACTTGCCGATGGGCGGATCATCGCCCAAGCCGGCGCTTCAGTGCGCGATCTGCGCACGCTGCTGCCCGAGCTGTTCCAGGCAGCTCCCGACGACGCCCTGCTTGCCCAATGGCTGGCGCAGGTGTCGAATGCCGATTTCGAGCGTGTCGCCCGGTATCTGCTGGCGGTAGATGTTCTCCTGGCTGAAGGCGCGATCGAGCGTTTCGGACCTTTCGGTGCCGACGTGCAACGCGAGCCGCTCAGCGACGCGGCCCGCAGCCTCGTGTCGCAGCTGTTCATCCTCGTGAATTCGCCCGGATACCGTGCCTGGCGGCATCTCCCGGCATGGCCCGCGCGCTATCGGCTAGACGCCCTGCTGCAGCCCGAGCAGAACCTGGCGCATGTCTGGCCGGGTAGCCAGGGCAGCCTTGGCTGGCTTCTGTCGGCCCATTTCCTTCCCGCACATGCTGCATCCTGGCCCGCTGCACCGGACGCGGGGCAGGGGCCCATCCCGGAAAAACCGTCCGACAGCGCTCCGTTGCACCGTCCCCCTTCACCTGCCCGCATCTTCGAATTCGAGGAAGATGTGAAGCTGATCTTCGACCCGCGAGGTCTGTTTCCCCGACTATCCCTGCCGGTCGTATAACATCCGATACGCATCCGCCTCCCCCTCAACCTGTTCTCGCCTGTCACAGCTCGTATGGATCCCACCTTTCGCAAAGCCGCACTCGCCTATCACGAATCGGGCCGCCCGGGGAAGATTTCCGTCACCCCTACCAAGCATCTCACCAACCAGCGCGACCTGGCGCTGGCCTACTCGCCGGGCGTTGCCGCCGCGTGCGAGGAAATCGTCGCCGACGTCAACAACGCAATGCGCTATACCGCGCGGGGCAACCTGGTCGGTGTCATCACCAATGGCACGGCGGTCCTTGGCCTGGGAGCGATCGGGGCAGTCGCCGCCAAGCCGGTCATGGAAGGCAAGGCGGTCCTGTTCAAGAAGTTCGCGGGCATTGATGTCTTTGACATCGAGATCAACGAGACCGACCCCGACAAGTTCGTCGAGATCGTGGCGGCACTCGAACCCACGTTCGGAGGGGTCAACCTGGAGGACATCAAGGCGCCCGAGTGCTTCCAGATCGAGGCCAGGCTGCGTGAGCGCCTCAAGATTCCGGTCTTTCACGACGACCAGCATGGAACTGCCATCACGGTTGCGGCGGCGTTCGTCAACGCGCTGAAGGTGGTCGACAAGAAGATCGACGAGGTGAAGGTAGTGACCTCGGGCGCGGGTGCGGCAGCGCTTGCCTGCCTCGGCCTGATGGAAGAGCTGGGGGTCAGGCGCGAGAACATCTGGGTGACCGACATCGAAGGTGTGGTCTATGCAGGGCGCACGGTCCTGATGGACGAGCGCAAGGCCCGTTACGCGCGCGAGACCGATGCACGCACGCTGGCCGAGGTCATCGACAATGCTGACGTGTTCCTGGGACTTTCGGCCGGGGGCGTGCTCAAGCCCGACATGGTCGCGCGCATGGCGCCCAATCCCGTCATCCTGGCGCTGGCCAATCCCGAGCCCGAGATCACGCCGGAAGAGGTGATGGCAGTGCGCGATGATGCGGTCATTGCCACCGGCCGCTCCGACTACCCGAACCAGGTGAACAACGTCCTGTGCTTCCCCTACCTGTTTCGTGGTGCACTCGACGTGGGCGCTACCGCCATTACCCGTGAAATGGAGGTGGCCGCAGTGTATGCCATTGCCGGACTGGCGCGTGAGGAAGTCAGCGACATCGTCGCGCGGGCCTACAACAAGCTCGATGTTTCCTTCGGGCGCGAATATCTCATCCCCAAGCCATTCGATCCACGCCTCATCACGCGTATTGCTCCGGCCGTTGCCCAGGCGGCCATGGACTCCGGGGTAGCTACCCGGCCCATCGCCGACATGGACGCCTACGTCAACCAGCTGCAGCAGTTCGTGTACCACTCGGGCGCGTTCATGAAGCCGATCTTTGCGCTGGCGAAGCAGTTCGCACGCGAGCGCGGCAAGAACCGCATCGTATTTGCCGAGGGCGAAGACGAGCGCGTGCTGCGTGCCGTACAGATCGTCATCGACGAGCAGATCGCGCGGCCCATCCTGATCGGGCGCCCCTCCGTGCTGGCAGCCCGGATCGAGCGCCTGGGTCTGAGAATGCGCCTGGGAGTCGACTTCGATGTCACCAACCCCGAGTTCGACTCGCGCTTCCGGCAGTACTGGACCCGTTACTGGGAAATCATGAACCGGCGCGGCATCACGCAAGATCTCGCCAAAGTGGAAATGCGCCGGCGGCTCACCCTGATCGGCGCCATGATGATCCATCTGGGCGAGGCCGACGGCATGATTTGCGGCACGGTCGGCCTGTTTGCCAATCACCTGCGCTACATCGACGAAGTCATAGGCAAGCGCGAGGGCGCCAAGGCATATGCGGCCATGAATTTCCTGGTGCTGCCGGAACGTACCGTCGCCCTTGTCGACACCCATGTGAACGAGAACCCGACGGCCGAGGAAATTGCCAACATCACCATCATGGCCGCCGAAGAAATGAAGCGGCTGAACCTTGAGCCCAAGGTGGCCCTGCTGTCACATTCCAACTTCGGCTCGCACAACACGCCGTCGGCGGTGAAGCAGCGTCAGGCTCTGGACATCCTGCGCCGTGAAGCACCGTGGCTCGAAGTCGATGGCGAGATGCATGGTGACCTTGCGCTGGATCCCGTCGAGCGCCAGCGCATCATGCCGCACAGCACGCTGAACGGCCCCGCCAACCTGCTGGTATGTCCGAACATTGAATCTGGCAATATCGCCTATAACTTGCTGAAGACGGCTGCGGGCGCCAATGTGGCAATTGGGCCGGTGCTGCTGGGGGCCAACGCCCCGGTGCATGTGCTGACTCCCAGCGCTACGGTCCGGCGCATCGTCAACATGACGGTGTTTGCCGTGGTTCACGCCAACCAGGGGCGCTAGATACCGGATCGTGCGTACATGGCGCCGTGTGACGTCAGCACAACAGGGCGCGAAAACGCCTTGTGCACAATGGGGCGTTTTCGCGGTTTAATCGCGCCAAAGGCAAAGTCTTGCCGTTGCATGCATTTCCGGATTGCCGGATTTCAGAAGTAAGTTGGGAGTCATTGTGACATCTATGCACGAATCCATTGAGGAGCAGTTGCAGGCAGGCGGCCGCGTGGACGGGTCCGCGCCCGAACTGGTCGAACGGGCTCAGTCTCTGGGGTACGCCGTTTTTGAAGCCGACTGCAGCAAGGCCAAGTCGCTGTCCGCGGTATTGCGCGCCATTGCCAATGCCGTTGATTATCCGGAGTACTTTGGCAGCAATCTCGACGCCTTGCTCGACTGCCTGACGGGCACGGTGCTCGACCAGCCGCGCGGGGCCCTGGTCATCCTGCGGGGGCTGAACACGGAAGAGCCCGGCATTGCTCCCCATGTCGACGCGCTGCTCGAAACGTTCGCCGACGCGGTCGAATACGTGCGCGACAACAATCGGGTCATGGCCTACGCCGTCTGATCGCCATGGCCGCGGCGCCGGCATCATCCCATACGTCCGGTGCCGGCAGCGCGCTCCTGAGGGCCAGCAGGGCGCGCTAGCTAGCCATTCCATCCCAGCACGGCGCAACTCGCCGCAAGCAGCGCCAGTCCCGCGGTTTCGGTGCGCAGAATGCGTGGGCCAAAGCGGACCGGCAGCGCGCCCAGCTGAATCGCCCCCTGCAACTCCTGTTCCGACCATCCTCCTTCCGGTCCCACCAGCAAAGCCAGAGCTCCCTGCAGCGGCACCTCTGCCAGTGCTTCGTTCAGCGTGATGCCTCCCTCGGGGTGGGCGATGAGCACGCGGTCATGTGCGGTTGCATGCTGATGCATCCACTCGGCCAGTGACAGCGGGAATGTGACGCCGGGTACCCGGTTGCGGCCGCACTGCTCGCACGCGGCGATCGCGACCCGTTGCCAGTGCTGCAGGCGTTTCTCCAGACGGGGACCGCTCAGTTTGACGATGCTGCGTTGTGCGGCGATCGGCGCGAGACCGGTAGCTCCGAGTTCAGTCGCCTTCTCGATCACGAAATCCATCTTGTCGCCGCCCGGAATGCCCTGTACCAGGGTTACGCGACCGGGCAGCTCCACCTCGTGCGCATCGTGGTCAACGAGCTGCGCGCTGGCACGGCGTGCTTCGATGTGCAGGATGGCAGACCAGCTGCCGCCCTGGCCGTTGAACAGGATGATGGGACTGCCCGGCTCGAGGCGCAGGACGCGAATGGCATGATGGGCGACGGATTCGGGCAATTCGATGCGTGCCCCGGGGCGCAGTGGTGTATCGACAAAAAAACGCGGTTCAGGCATAAGGACTACAGGGAAGGGTTCCGGTTCGTGCGGGGCTGGCGCAAGGACATGAAGCGCCGTGGCATGCATGCTGACGTGCCGTGCGCGGTGACGCGGGCAGGGGGCGTCTGCCGGTCAGGCAGGCCCGAAACCGGCGCTGGCAGGAATCACGTTAAAATGCCAGGTTTGGGTTGCACTGAGTCGAATCGAGCGTTATGAGTGAATCTCTTCCCCCTCAATCTATCACGGCCCACATGGCCAATGCTATCCGGGCGCTCGCCATGGACGCGGTGCAACAGGCCAGGTCGGGTCACCCGGGGGCGCCCATGGGGCTGGCCGAAGTGGCTACGGCGCTGTGGCACCGGCACCTGAGGCATCATCCGCTCAATCCCACCTGGCCCGATCGCGATCGCTTCGTGCTCTCGAACGGGCACGCTTCGATGCTGCTGTACGCGCTGTTGCACCTCACGGGGTACGACCTGCCCATCGACGAAATCCGCAATTTCCGTCAGTTGCATTCGCGCACGCCCGGGCACCCGGAGGTCGGCATCACGGCTGGCGTGGAAACCACTACAGGTCCGCTCGGCCAAGGGCTGGCCAATGCGGTAGGCATGGCGTTGGCCGAACGACTTCTGGCGGCCGAGTTCAACCGCCCCGGTCACACCATCGTCGATCACTACACCTATGCCATCGTGGGCGATGGCTGCCTCATGGAGGGCATCTCGCACGAGGCCTGCTCGCTTGCGGGTACGCTCAAGCTCTCCCGGCTCATCGTCCTGTACGATTCGAACGGCATCTCCATCGATGGCGAGGTCGAGCACTGGTTCGGCGACGATACCTGCAAGCGGTTCGAGGCGTACGGCTGGAATGTCATCCGAGGTGTTGATGGCCACGACATCGAGGCGGTAGCGCAGGCCATCGAGGCAGCCAGGCGCAACATGTCGGGGCCCACGCTCATCGAATGCCGTACGGTCATCGGCAAGGGCGCACCTACCATGGCCGGTACCGAGAAAGTTCACGGCGCGCCCCTGGGCGAAGCTGAAATTCAGGCTGCCCGGCAGGCGCTGGGCTGGCCCTATCCTCCCTACGAGATTCCGGCCGAAGTGCGTCAGGCGTGGGATGCACGCCAGCGGGGAGAGCAGCTGTACACACAGTGGCAGCAACGGTTCGACGCCTATGCCGCTGTCTATCCGCATGAGGCTGCCGAATTCACGCGGCGCATGCAGGGCGAGTTGCCGACGCACTTCGCGCAGGCGTTTGCCGACATCCTCCGCGCTACCGCGCAGAAGGCCGAAACCGTAGCCACGCGCAAGGCCTCGCAACAGGTCATCGCAGCTCTGGTCGAGCTCCTGCCCGAACTGGTCGGCGGCTCGGCCGACCTCACCGGGTCGAACTTTACCGACTGGAAGGGCGCCCAGCCCGTGCGCGGTGGCCCCGATGGCACCTCGTTCCAGGCGGGCCGCCACATCAACTATGGGGTGCGCGAATTCGGCATGGCTGCCATCATGAACGGGCTGGCCCTGCACGGGGGGTATCTGCCGTTTGGCGGTACCTTCCTCACGTTCTCCGACTATTCGCGCAACGCGATCCGCATGGCGGCGCTCATGAAGCAGCGCGTGGTGCACGTATTCACGCATGATTCCATCGGCGTGGGAGAAGACGGTCCCACGCACCAGGCGGTAGAACACGCGGCAAGCCTGCGCCTCATCCCCAACCTGCACGTATGGCGTCCCTGCGATACGGTCGAGACGGCCGTTGCCTGGGGTGCAGCTGTCCAGCGACCCGCCAGCGTGGGCATGCGGGTACGGCAGGGCGGTCCCTCGGCACTGCTGCTGTCACGGCAGAACCTGCCCTTCATCGAGCGCGACGAGGCTACTATCGCGCATGTCGCGCGTGGCGGCTATGTCCTGCGCGATGCCGAAGGGGCACGTGCCGTGATCATCGCTACCGGTTCGGAAGTGTCGCTGGCGCTGGAAGCACAGCGGATGCTCCAGCAGGAAGGCATACCCGTGCGTGTGGTGTCCATGCCCTGCACCGAGGTCTTCGACGCTCAGGACGAAGCCTGGCGCGTCCAGGTTTTGCCCCCGCAGTTGCCGCGCGTGGCGGTTGAAGCGGGCGTCACCGATTACTGGCGCAAGTATGTTGGCCTCGATGGCGCCGTCGTCGGCCTCGATACCTTTGGTGAATCCGCGCCGGCCGGCGTGTTGTTCAAGCATTTCGGAATTACGGCGGAAGCGGTTGCTGCGGCCGTCAAGAGCGTACTTGCCTGATCGAATTTGCGTTTTGAGTCAAGAACCACAGGAGTCCGAGCATGACCATTCGTGTAGCCATCAACGGCTATGGCCGAATCGGCCGCAACATTCTGCGCGCCCACTACGAGAGCGGTAAGAAGCACGATATCGAAATCGTGGCGATCAACGATCTTGGCGACTCCAGGATCAACGCCCACCTTACCCAGTACGATACCGCTCATGGCAGGTTTGCGGGCAAGGTCGAGGTCGACGGCGCCGACATGATCGTCAACGGCGACCGCATCCGCGTTCTGGCGCAGCGTGATCCCTCCCAGCTGCCCTGGGGCGAGCTGAATGTCGACGTCGTGCTCGAGTGCACCGGCCTGTTCACCTCGAAGGAGAAGGCCAGTGCCCATCTGAAGGCAGGCGCGCGCAAGGTCATCATCTCCGCGCCGGGCGGCAAGGACGTCGATGCGACCGTGGTGTACGGCGTCAACCACAACGTCCTGAAGCCGGAACATACGGTCATTTCGAACGCCTCGTGCACCACCAACTGCCTGGCTCCGCTGGTTCTGCCACTGCACCGGAAGATCGGCCTCGAGAATGGGCTCATGACCACGGTGCACGCCTACACGAACGACCAGGTCCTCACAGACGTCTATCACAGTGACCTGCGCCGCGCGCGTTCCGCCACCCAGAGCATGATCCCCACCAAGACGGGTGCGGCTTCGGCCGTCGGTCTGGTGCTGCCGGAACTCAACGGCCGCCTCGACGGCTACGCCATCCGCGTTCCGACCATCAACGTGTCGATCGTCGACCTGTCGTTCATCGCCTCGCGCGACACCACGGTGGAAGAGGTCAATGCCATCATGAAGGAAGCTGCGGAAGGTGATCTCAAGGGCATTCTCGAGTACAACACCGAGCAGCTCGTTTCGGTCGACTTCAACCACAATCCGGCGTCCAGCGTGTTCGATGCCACGCTCACCAAAGTCTCCGGCCGCCTGGTGAAGGTGTCCAGCTGGTACGACAACGAGTGGGGCTTCTCCAACCGCATGCTCGACACCACCGTGGCCCTGATGAACGCCAAGTAAGCGTGCTGCGACCATGGCGATCCTAACTCTCGAACAACTCGCAAAGAGCGGGGCACTGCGGGGCAAGCGTGTATTCATCCGCGCCGACCTCAACGTCCCGCAGGACGACGCCGGCAACATTACCGAAGACACCCGCATTCGTGCGTCGGTGCCCGCGGTACGGACGGCCCTGGAAGCAGGCGCGGCGGTCATGGTCACCTCCCACCTCGGGCGACCCACTGAAGGCCAGCTCAAGCCCGAAGACACACTGGCCCCGGTGGCCGTCCGACTGTCCGAACTGCTCGGTCAGCCGGTCACCCTGGTGCAGGATTGGGTCGATGGGGTCGAGGTGGAGCCCGGGCAGGTCGTGCTGCTGGAGAACTGCCGCTGCAACGTCGGTGAAAAGAAGAACGACGAGACCCTTGCCCGCAAGATGGCGGCACTGTGCGACGTTTACGTGAACGACGCGTTCGGCACCGCCCATCGCGCCGAGGCAACTACCCACGGCATGGCGAAGTTTGCGCCCCAGGTTTGCGCCGGCCCGCTCATGGCCGCCGAGCTGGAAGCCCTGGGCAAGGCGCTCGAATCGCCGGCGCGCCCCATGGTAGCCATTGTGGGCGGCTCCAAGGTATCCACCAAGCTCAGCGTGCTGCGCGCGCTGGCCGACAAGGTCGATCAGCTGATCGTGGGGGGCGGCATCGCCAACACCTTCATGCTGGCTGCTGGCCTGCCGGTCGGCAAGTCGCTGGTTGAACCGGGTCAGGTTGACGAGGCCAGGGCACTCATCGAGCTCATGCGCAAACGCGGTGCAGAAGTACCCATTCCTGAAGATGTGGTATGTGCCAAGGAGTTCTCCGCCAACGCCACCCCCGAGGTGAAGGCGGCGACAGACGTCGCAGACGACGACCTCATCCTCGACATCGGCCCGAAAACTGCGCAACGTCTGGCCGACATCGTCCGCAACGCGGGTACTGTCGTCTGGAACGGTCCGGTCGGGGTGTTCGAGTTCGATGCCTTTGGCAAGGGCACTGAAACCCTGGCCCGTGCCATAGCCGAGTCGAAGGCATTTTCGCTGGCCGGCGGTGGCGATACCCTCGCGGCAATCGCCAAGTACGGTGTAGGCGAACAGATCGGATACATCTCTACCGGAGGGGGCGCCTTCCTCGAGTTCCTTGAGGGCAAGACGCTGCCGGCCGTTGCCGTGCTGCAGGAGCGCGCCGCCGGTTGAGCCGTACCCGGTCCGCGTTTTCGGGCCCAGCGTCGCCGCGCAAGGCCAGGCTCATGTTCGAACAGCATGTCGTGAGTACGCGACATGCTGTTTTTTTCTGGAATCACGCTTTATGTTCATACATGCGGCCTGGCCTGCGGCACGCCAGTGCTCATATGTCCGGCCCTGAATGAGCCTTATGTGCGGACAGGTCTTCTTGCTATACTCGATGATACGCCTGAGGCGCCACTCGGGCCAGCATTGAGAACGTTTACGTACGGTGGGTTGCCGTGCGCTGGAGGGTGGGGTGCCCATTTCAACGTATTCTGCAAGAGGTCGGGTACGCCGTTTCCGTCATGGCCCGCATACGTGCTCCATGTCGCACTGGCAGCAGGCACGGCACGTACCGTACTCGGCCGTCTTTTCCGCACTGGGCCGCCAGGCCATCATGGCACTGGCGGTTTTTGTTGCCGCGACGGGGTCGTGCATGGCAGAGCACGCCCCCGAGATCGAGATCACTGGCTCCTACTTCCCCATCTGGATGCTGTATCTGGTGGTGGGAATCCTGGCGAGCGTGGTGTGCCGCGCAGTGCTCATCCGGGTCGGCATCGACGATTACATGCCATTTCGCGTCGTATCCTATGCCGCGCTGGCGCTGGCCTTCACCTTCGCGTTGCTTCTATTCGGTTGGCGCCTGCCCTGAGCGTCTCGTTGGCCCAACGCATTCACCCGCATTGCCGTAGTGCAGGTCCCGATGAACAACTCTGCATCTTCCCGTCCCGCCTCAACCATACGGCAGCAGCTGGCCCGGGCACTTGCACTTGTTTTTCTGGCGGGAGCCGTCGTGCTCGGTGTCTGGCACTGGCGCGATGTAGAGCGTAATCCCCTTTCGGAAGATGCCATCGTCCTGGCCGACCTGGTACACGTCAGCACGCCCGTTCCAGGGCGCATTCGCGAACTGCATGTCCAGGAAGGCAGCCTCGTGGAGGCCGGCCAGCTACTGTTCGCGCTCGACGACGAGTCCTACCGGCTGCAGGTCGCCGCGGCGCGAGCCCAGCTGGAGCTTGCCAAGGCAGCGCTTGCCACACGGGAACGGTCAATCAATGCGGAAAAGTCGAATGTCGTTGTGGCCGACCAGCAGATCGAACGGGCACGCGTGAATCTGGCACTGGCCGAACAGACACTGGCACGGCTGCGGCCCCTGGCCGCGAAGGGATACGTTACGGCCCAACAGCTCGATGATGCGCGTACCCTGCGTGACAATGCTGCGGCCAGCCTGGCCCAGGCCGAGGCGGCCGCACGGGCGGCCGAGGACCTCGTCGGCAGCCTGGAAGGAGCACGAGCGGCCGTGCAGGCCCAGGAGGCAGCCCTGGCTCTTGCAGAGCGCGCACTGGCGGACACTCGCGTTTACGCTCCTCATGCAGGGCGGGTCGTGGGCCTGAATGTCACCACCGGCGAGTACATTGCGCCCGACCAGTCCGTGTTCACCCTTATCGTCACCAATAAGTGGTACGCCTCGGCACTGTTCCGGGAGACCGTGCTCGGACGCATTCATGATGGAATGTGCGCCACTGTCTTCGTCATGAGCCAGCCCACGGTGGCGATTTCAGGGCGCGTCGTGAACATCGGTTGGGGCGTCACTTCCACCAGCCTGCTCGAAATTCCCCGTGGTCTGCCTTACGTGCCGAAATCGCTCGACTGGGTGCGGGTAGCCCAACGGTTCCCCGTGCGGGTACTCCTGAAAGACCCGCCGGCCGACCTCATGCGTGTCGGGGCCTCAGCCATCGTACGGTTGCACGATGAAACCGACTGCTGACGTCCACCGCACGGCAGCGCGGGCCGGTAACCCAGGCGCCCACCCGCTGCCGCCACCCCCGCCAGGCGAGCTGTGGCGGACGGTGCGCGCCGATCTTCGGTATTCGCCCGAACGCTGGGCGCTGACCTGGCGTACGGCCGTGCTGTGCGCGCTCACCGGCGTGGTCTTCATGACCTATCAGATTCCGCTGGCCGCCATCGGGTGCTATCTCATCTTCTTCATCCTCAAGCCCGATTCGGTCGAGAGCGTGGTGATGGGTATCGGGGTCATCGTGCTGGTCTCGGTAGCAGTCGCACTCATGTTCGTCATCAGCAATCTCACGCTCGAGTCGCCACCCTTGCGCCTGGCGGTGATCGTGCTGCTATCGGTGCTGTTCATGTGGCTGGGCGTGGCCAGCCAGGTCGGGCCGGCAGGCAGCATTCTGGCGCTGGTGTTTGCGTTTCTCATCACCCTGTTCAACTATGTGCCCATGGGCGAGGTACTCACCCGGGGCATCCTGTATGCCTGGCTGATGGCTGCCACGCCCATGGCGATCCTCGTGGCGTTCATCATGCTGGTGCCGCTCAACCCGGTGCGGGCACTCCGCGAGCGGCTCGCCCGTCGTCTCGAGGTAGTGGCAACCCTCCTGGAGCAGCCCGGCCAGACCGAGGTGCTGCAGGAGCTGCGCGAACTGCTGGAAGAGGGGAACGCGGAGCTCGACAAGCGCGTCGCCTTGCTCAGGCTGGTGCATGTATGCCCGTCCGACGAATCCCGCTATCTGGCAACCGCCGTCAGCGCCACTTACCAGGCCATGCTGGCGGTGGCGCCCGCCCTAGGCGGAGATGGGCAGGGGCTCGCGGTCGTGCCGGGCGAAGATACACCCGAAGACCTGCGGCATCTTGCTGACAGGGTGCGCGCGCGTGCGCGCGAATTGCGCGAGGGGTGGGTGCCACCATCAGCGACAGCAACCCACGCAGCCGCGGCAGGAACTGATTCGCCCGGCAAGAGTGCAGTTCCGTCAGGCAGGCGCGCGTTGCTCGTGCGTAGCCTGCAGCGTCTGGCGGGCGACACCAGCCAGCGCCCGGACGATGCGCCGGCCAAGCAGCCATTTCTGGTGCCGGATGCACTCACCAATCCGGATTACATCCGTTACGCGCTCAAGACGACACTCGCCGCGCTCATCGCCTATCTCATCTATACGGCGATCGACTGGCAGGACATCCATACGGCGATGATCACCTGTTACGTCGTAGCACTGGGCACGACGGCAGAAACGGTACACAAGCTGACGCTGCGCATCATCGGCTGTCTCATCGGTGCGGCGCTGGGCATTTTCTCTGCCCACTACATCATACCGTCCATGTCGGGCGTGGGTGAGCTGGGCTTCCTTCTGTTCCTGGGCTGCCTGCTGGCTGCCTGGGTGGCGAGCGGGCCCGAACGCATTTCGTACGCTGGGGTCCAGATCGCCCTTGCCTTCCTGCTCACGGTGCTGCAGGGTTTTGGGCCCGACCCTCAGATCAGCGTGGCGATGGACCGCATCTGGGGGGTGTTGCTGGGCAATGTGGTGATGTTCGTCGTATTCACCCAGATCTGGCCTGCGGGCGTGGGCCGAGTTTGTCACCGCATGCTGCGCGAAGTCACGCAAGGAGTGCACGACTTCGTACGGATTCCGGCGGAGCACGAGATCGGGCGTACGGCCGCTGCTGCAGCCCTCTACCAGAAAATCGGTGCCATCCGTGAAATAGCCCAGTATGCTCCGTTCGAGCCACGCTCACAGCGTCCGGACCAGGTGGACTGGCGACAGCTGCACGAAGCTCTGGACGAAGCTGAGCTTCATATTGCCCGCATCAGTCAGGTGCCGTCCGCGTCGTCGGGCTTGCCACAAGCTTCGCTGCAGACGTGATTTCGTTGATCCACAAGCAAACCATGGCCTCGATTGCCCCAGCCCTGTTCGAAACATGTCTGTCCCGGCGCGCCCTGGTCGCCGCGGCGCTGACCGCGAGCCTGGGTCTTGGTGGATGCCAGCTGCCCGGTACACGCGACTACGCTCCTGATCCCTCGGTGCCGTGGGTGCCGTCATCTTCCGTTCTGGAGCAGGCCTCGCGGCCGCTCGCAGACATGCGTGGGGCGGGCGAGGGGGGTAAACAGGCGGGCGGTGCCGGCCGCCAAACGGCAGGTCCAGGTGCAGGGCCGGGCACTTCGGGGCAGGGTATGCGCCCGGTGTTTTCGTTGCCAGCGGTATCGCCTGCGGGGCAGATGCAGCCTGCCGACGTGGCCATTCCGGATCACCCGGTGACTTTGCCCGAGCTGATCGACCTTGCACAGCGTCTGAGTCCTGTCACGCGCATCGCCTGGGAACAGGCACGGCAGGCGGCCAGTGCGGTAGGACTCGCCGAGGCGCTCTACCTGCCCATGGTCACCGCGGCCGTGGTGGGCGGCTGGCAGCGCACCGAGTCGCCACTGCCCATTGCCCTGGGTGACATCGACTCCATACGTACCACCACTTCGGGCGTGATACCGGCCCTGACGCTACAGTGGCTGCTGTTCGACTTCGGGGAACGGACCGCCCGCGTCGAGGCCGCGCGGCACCTCTCGTTCGCTGCTAACGTGCAGTTCCAGGCGGCACACCAGCGGCTGATCCAGGCGGTGGCGCTCGCCTATTACAACTACGACACTGCCCGCATACGCTCCCGCGTCGCAGCGGAAGCGCATGCCAACGCGCAAACCGTGCTGCAGGCGGTGGAGGCGCGGCTGAAGCAGGGCGTAGCTACTACGGTAGAACTTGCGCAGGCACGCCGGCAGGTCGCGCAGACCCGGCTCACTCAAGTGCAGGCCGAGGGGCTGGAGCGGGACGCCTATCAGGCATTGATCGCCGCCGTGGGACTGCGTCCCGATACGAAGCTCGAGATCGTGCCGTTGCCGCAACGGGAATTGCCACGATCGCTGTACGAGCAGGCAGAGCGTGCCGTGCACGACGTGCTGGCACGCCGCCCTGATGTGTTGAGTGCCTACGCCGCGGCCCAGGCCGCGCAGGCCGCAGTGACGGCGGCCGAGGCGGCGTTTGCGCCCAAGCTGTTTCTGACCGGCGTGACCGCTGTCACTCATCACCACCTCAACGTGAACGGCCTGTCGCTGCTGGGCCAGCCCATCAGTTCGGCCGGTGTGCTGCTGGGCGTTACTTTCCCGCTATACGACGGCGGGCTGCGTGAGCAGCACCTGCATGCGGCGCGCGCCCGCGCCGACGAAGCGCAGGCGTTATGGCGGCAGGCGCAGGACACCGCCGTGATGAACCTGGTGTCGACGTCCAGTACGCTGAAGACCGCGCTGCAGGCGCATGAGGCGGCGCGCGCCTGGGCGGTGGCGTCGGCTACCACCTACGACGCTGCCCTGGAGGCCTATCGCCATGGCGTGGGCACACTGACCGTCGCCAGCGAAGCCATGATCGATCTGCTTGCGGCCCGGATGGCCGAAGTCGATGCCTATGCGGCAGCATTGTCCGCAGCAGTGAACCTGGCGCACGCCGTGGGTGAGCTGACTTCGGCTGACGCCATTCCCGGCCCGGCGGCACCATCAGGGGGCACACCGCACGGGACGGTGCCCGCTCGCCGGCGCTGAGGAGGCAGTTGCCCGAGCGAGGTGAGCAGTATTGGGGCGTGCGCATGACGACCCCGTGTGTCCGTTACCCTTGGTGGCAAAATCTTGCAGTCCGACAATGGTTCGACACAGTGGTCCGGTCAGCTACCGGTGCCAGTTTTACACCCATCCGGGAGAGAATCCACATGTCCAATTCAGTTTCGGTGTTGCGCACGGCCCTGCAGGGTGCTGCAGCGCCGCTGGCACAGCATGCGCGTGGCGCATTCTGCGCCTGTCACTGTGCCAATCCTGTAGCCCGTCTGCTGCACCAGCGGGTGATGGCCAGCCTGTCGCGGCGTGCATTCCTTGGAGGGATGTCGGCGGCCATGCTGGCTTTCGTCGGCCTCGGCAAGGGTGAAAGCTTTGCCGCGCAGCCCGAGGCTCCTGACCGGCCCCTGCTTCTGACCAACCTGCGGCTGTTCGATGGTGTCAGCGGTCAGCTGCGCGGCGGGGTGCAGGTTCTGGTAAAGGGTAATCGAATTGTCGATGTGCTGGCTGCTGGTGAGCAGGTCGCCGATGCCAGACTGATCGATTGCGGCGGGCGTGTTGTCATGCCAGGCCTGATCGATGTCCACTGGCATTCCATGCTGTGCGGGCTGACCGCCATTCAGGCGCTGACGGCCGACCTCGGATATGTCTACCTCGTGGCGGCTCGGGAGGCCGAACGTACCCTGCTGCGCGGTTTCACTTCCATTCGCGATGCGGGCGGACCGGCGTTTGCCCTCAAGCGTGCGATCGATGAAGGCATCGTCACGGGGCCACGCATCTTTCCGTCGGGTGCAATGATCTCGCAGACAGCCGGGCATGGCGATTTCCGGCTGCGCCACGAGATACCGCGGACTTCCTCGTCCGAGATGAGCCGTGCTGAAGCGCTGGGCGTTACCATCATTGCCGATGGCAGCGACGAAGTGTTGCGGCGGGTACGCGAACAGCTGCTGCTCGGGGCCTCGCAGATCAAGCTGATGGCGGGTGGCGGGGTGACCTCATTCTACGACCCGCTCGACACCATCCAGTACACGGAAGCCGAGCTGCGTACTGCCGTGCAGGCGGCGCAAGACTGGGGCACCTACGTCATGGTGCACGTGTATCAGTCGGCTGGCATCGAACGCGCCCTGCGTGCCGGCGTGCGCTGCATCGAGCATGGCCAGCTGGCTGACGAAAAAGCAGCCAGGAGCATCGCCGATGCCGGGGCCTGGTGGAGCCTGCAACCGTTTTTTGGTGACGAAGACGCCAACCCCAAGCCCGACCCTCAGGCTCGCCTCGCACAGATGGAAGTGGCCGAAGGCACGGTGCGCGCCTACGAGTTGGCCAAGCGCTTCAATATCAGGACTGCCTGGGGTACCGACATCCTGTTCAGTCCACAGAGCCTCCACACCCAAGGCAAGCAGCTTGCCAAGCTGACCCGCTTTTACGACCCGCTCGAGCTGCTGCAGATGGCGACCGCCCGCAATGGCGAGTTGCTGGCGATGGCCGGAGCGCGCAACCCGTATCCGGGAGCCCTGGGTGTCATTGCGGCGGGTGCCATGGCCGACCTGCTGGTCGTCGATGGCGATCCGGCGAGGAGCCTGGATTTTCTCGCAGATCCGGACACGAACCTTCGGCTCATCATGAAGGATGGGCGCATCTACAAGGACACGCTATGAAACAACCCACCGTTCGCATGGTCGTGGCCCTGGCGGGGCTCTTGCTGGCAGGTACGGTCGCGGCGCAGGCGACGCCGCCATCGGAAGAAGCGCCGCAGCGCAGCGAAGGCTGGCGCTTCCAGGTTACGCCCTATGTGTGGGGCATCGGGTCGCACGGCAGTCTTGATGTCGGCCCCTCCGTCATTCCGCGGGTGCATTTCCGGCAGTCATTCAGCGACATCCTGAAGGATCTGGACGGTGCACTGTTCATCACGGGAACCGCGCGGCGCGACCGCTGGATGCTGGCGTTCGATTACTCATGGTCCTCGCAAAGTGCCAATCACGAGTTGATTGACCTGCTGAGCGTGCATTCGCGCCTGCGCCTCAGCACCGGCACGTTGACGGCGGGCTACACGGTGGTCCATCGTGATGATCTGCTGCTGGACCTGGGAGCAGGGGCACGGTTGTGGGACATCAGCGCAAGCCTGGATGCCTCGGTGCTGAACCTCGGGGTGCGCAAGCGCGAAGCCTGGGTTGACCCCGTGGTTGGCGTGCGTGTGCGCTGGCAGATTTCGCCGGACTGGTCGATGAGCAGTTACGCGGATGTGGGTCGGGGCGTGTTCGGCCACGGCTCGAAGCTGACGTGGCAATACATGGTGGCGGCCAACTACCGTCTCAACGACGCCTGGTCGGTGTCGATAGGTTATCGTCGTCTGGGTGTGGACTACCGCCGCAACGGCATCGATCTCGACCTGACGCTGTCAGGGCCCCTGCTGGGCGTAACCTACCGGTTCTGAGAAAGGCTTGTGGCCGGCTCAAACCAGAAGTTTTTAGCACATGTACCTATGGGATACAATACAAGGGTTTGTCCGAGGCTATCCTCCGGCCTCGGGTACATCTGAAGTTTTCCGCCGTCAGGGCGGATGTCTCTGAGGATCCGATGGCTACCGATACCTACTTGCCCGTATTGTTGTTCATCATCGTCGGCGCGCTGGTCGGTGCAGCGCTTTACCTGGCGGGTTCGGTCATCGGCCCTCGCCGGCCCGACGAGGCAAAGCTCATGCCGTACGAGTGCGGCTTCGATGCCTTCGAAGATGCGCGCATGAAGTTCGACGTACGGTATTACCTCATCGCCATCCTGTTCATCTTGTTCGATCTGGAAATCGCGTTTCTCTTCCCGTGGGCCATGGCGAACGACACGGTCGGTCTGCTTGGCTTCTGGACGGTCATGGTCTTCCTGGCGGTGCTGGTAGTCGGCTTTATCTACGAATGGAAGAAGGGCGCCCTCGATTGGGAATGACGCCGGCGCGCCGGTATCGATTTCTCGCATACGGAAACTATCATGGCTATTGAAGGACTCCTGAAGGAAGGCTTCATCACGACCAGTGCCGACAAGCTCATCAACTGGGCTCGCACCGGTTCGTTGTGGCCCATGACATTCGGGCTGGCCTGTTGCGCGGTCGAGATGATGCACGCGGGCATGGCGCGTTACGATCTCGACCAGTTCGGCATCATTTTCCGCCCCAGTCCGCGTCAGTCAGACGTCATGATCGTGGCCGGCACGCTCTGCAACAAGATGGCGCCCGCCTTGCGGCGGGTCTACGACCAGATGGCCGAGCCGCGCTGGGTCGTGTCCATGGGGTCATGCGCCAATGGGGGTGGCTACTACCACTATTCCTATTCGGTGGTGCGGGGCTGCGACCGCATCGTGCCGGTCGACATCTATGTTCCGGGTTGTCCGCCCACGGCTGAGGCGCTCATATACGGGCTGCTTCAGCTGCAGAACAAGATCCACCGTACCAACACCATCGCCCGCAAGTAATGCGCGTCCCCACTGTCCGATCCGGCAGATAACGCATGACCAAACTCGAAACCCTACGCAACCGTCTAGTCGCCACGCTAGGAGACGACATCGCGCTCACCGAGGCGTTGGGCGAAATCACCATCGTGGTGCCAGTCGAGCGCTTGCTGGCCGTCTGTACCACCTTGCGCGATCACCCCGATCTTCGCTTCCAGATCGCCATCGATCTGTGCGGCGTCGACTACTCCACCTACGCCAATCGGCCGTGGGAAGGCAAGCGCTTCGCCATCGTGCTGCACCTGCTGTCCATCGAGCACAACTGCCGCCTGCGGGTGCGCTCGTTCGCCCCCGATGACGAGTTCCCGGTCGTGCCGTCCCTGGTCGGCGTGTGGAACAACCTCAACTGGTACGAACGCGAAGCATTCGACCTGTTCGGCATCGTGTTCGAGGGGCACCCCGACCTGCGTCGCATCCTCACCGATTATGGCTTCATCGGGCACCCGTTCCGCAAGGACTTCCCCATCTCCGGGCACGTCGAAATGCGCTACGACCCCGAGCAGAAGCGGGTGGTCTACCAGCCGGTCACCATTCCTCCCCGGCAGATCGTTCCGCGCGTGGTGCGCGAAGACTCCTACGGCGTGGGTCGCTAGCCATGTCCTTACATCCCCAGCGCGTGAAGCCGTTGGTCGCCATGCTCTCGCGTGAGGCGCGTATCGCTTCGGATCCAACCGGACTCTACTGAATATGGCAGAAATCAAGAATTACACGCTCAACTTCGGGCCGCAGCACCCGGCTGCACACGGGGTGCTGCGGCTGGTGCTCGAGCTCGACGGTGAAGTCATCCAGCGCGCCGACCCACACATCGGTCTGTTGCACCGCGCCACCGAGAAGCTGGCCGAGCACCGTACCTACCTGCAGGCGCTGCCCTACATGGACCGTCTCGACTACGTGTCCATGATGTGCAACGAGCACGCTTATGTCATGGCCATCGAACGGCTGCTGGGTATCGAAGTTCCGATCCGCGCGCAATATATCCGGGTGATGTTCGACGAAATCACCCGCATCCTCAACCACCTCATGGCGGTGGGCAGCCACGCGCTGGATGTTGGCGCGATGGCGGTCATCCTGTACACGTTCCGTGAACGAGAAGATCTCATGGACTGCTACGAGGCGGTCTCGGGTGCGCGCATGCACGCCGCCTATTACCGGCCGGGCGGGGTGTATCGCGATTTGCCCGACAGCATGCCGCAGTACAAGCCCAGCAAGTACCGCTCGGAAAAAGACCTCAAGATCATGAACGAGGCGCGGTCGGGTTCACTGCTCGACTTCATCGAGGCCTTCACCGAACGTTTCCCCGCCTGCGTCGACGAGTACGAAACGCTGCTCACCGAGAACCGGATCTGGAAGCAGCGCCTGGTCGACATCGGTATCGTGCCCCCCGAACGGGCCATCCAGCTGGGGTTCACCGGGCCCATGCTGCGCGGCTCCGGCATCGCCTGGGACCTGCGCAAGACGCAACCGTATGAAGTGTACGACCAGCTCGAGTTCGACATCCCGGTGGGCACCAACGGCGACAGTTACGACCGCTACCTCGTCCGCGTGGCCGAAATGCGGCAGAGCAACCGCATCATCAGGCAGTGCGTCGACTGGTTGCGCAAGAATCCGGGGCCGGTCATGACCGACAACTACAAGGTCGCGCCGCCGCCGCGCGCCAGGATGAAGTCGAACATGGAAGAGCTCATCCACCATTTCAAGCTCTTCTCGGAAGGCTTCCACGTTCCACCCGGCGAAGTCTATTCGGCCGTCGAACATCCGAAGGGCGAGTTCGGCATCTACCTCGTGTCCGACGGGGCAAACAAGCCGTACCGCCTGAAAATCCGGGCGCCCGGCTTCAATCACCTGCAGGCCCTCGACGAGATGGCGCGTGGGCACATGATTGCAGACGCCGTCACCCTGATTGGTACGCAGGACATCGTGTTCGGCGAGATCGATCGCTGACTCCAAAGAGTTCCAGGAACTGACATGACGCTGTTGTCCGAACAGGCCTACCGAAAAATCGATCGCGAGCTGCAGAAATTCCCGCCCGACCAGCGGATCTCTGCCAGCATCGCCGCGCTGGCAATCGCGCAGGACGAATGCGGTTGGCTGTCCACCGAAATCATTGAAGAAGTAGCGAACTATCTGGGTGTACCGCCCATCGCCGTACAGGAAGTGGCGACGTTTTACGCTATGTTCAATACGCGGCCGGTCGGGCGTTACAAGATCACCGTCTGCACCAACCTGCCCTGTGCTCTGCGCGATGCCAACGCAGCCGCCGAGCACCTGAAGGAGCGACTGGGCGTCGATTTCAACGAGACCACGCCCGACGGCATGTTCACCCTGCAGGAAGGTGAATGCATGGGTGCATGCGGCGATGCTCCGGTATTGCTGGTCAACAACAAGCGCATGTGCGTGCGCATGTCCAAAGAGCGGCTCGACGCCTTGCTGAATGAACTCAAGACGGGGGCCGGAGACGCACGATGAGCACACTCGACCTTTCTTCTTCCACCTGCCTGCATGGTCGCCACATTTCGCCGCAAATCCTCGCGGGCCTCGACGGTAACAACTGGCGTCTGAAAGACTACGTTGCGCGCGGGGGCTATGAAGCCCTGCGCAAGGTGCTCACCGGCGGCATGAAGCCGGAAGACGTCATCAACGAGATCAAGCTGTCGGCCTTGCGTGGGCGGGGCGGTGCGGGCTTCCCGACCGGCCTCAAATGGAGCTTCATGCCGCGCTCCTTCCCCGGGCAGAAATACCTCGTCTGCAATTCCGACGAAGGTGAGCCGGGCACGTTCAAGGATCGCGACATTCTGCGCTACAACCCGCACATCGTCATAGAGGGCATGGCGATCGCGGCGTATGCCATGGGCATTTCCGTCGGATACAACTACATCCACGGCGAAATCTGGGAAGTCTACGAGCGCTTCGAGGAAGCCATCGAAGAGGCGCGCGCCGCCGGTTTCCTGGGCGAGAACATCCTCGGATCGGGGTTCAACTTTCAGCTCCATGCCTTCCACGGTTATGGTGCTTACATTTGCGGCGAGGAAACGGCGCTGCTTGAATCGCTCGAGGGCAAGAAGGGCCAGCCTCGGTTCAAGCCGCCGTTCCCGGCCAGCTACGGGCTGTACGGCAAGCCTACCACCATCAACAACACCGAGACGTTCGCAGCCGTGCCCTGGATCATCCGTAATGGCGGTGCGGCTTACCTCGATGTCGGCATTCCCAACAACGGGGGTACCAAGATCTTTTCCATTTCCGGCGATGTCGAGCGTCCGGGAAACTACGAGATCCCCCTGGGAACGCCGTTCTCCACGCTGCTCGAGCTCGCGGGCGGTGTGCGTGGCGGACGCAAGCTGAAGGCGGTCATTCCGGGCGGATCCAGTGCGCCGGTGCTGCCCGCGCACATCATGATGGATTGCACCATGGACTACGACTCGATCGCCAAGGCCGGGTCCATGCTCGGGTCGGGCGCGGTCATCGTCATGGACGAGACACGTTGCATGGTGCGCTCGCTGCTGCGGCTTTCCTATTTCTATTACGAAGAAAGCTGCGGCCAATGTACGCCGTGCCGCGAGGGCACCGGATGGCTGTACCGCGTGGTGCATCGCATCGAGCACGGCGAGGGGCGGCCCGAAGATCTCGACCTGCTCGACAATGTGGCGGGCAACATCATGGGCCGCACCATCTGCGCCCTGGGCGACGCGGCCGCCATGCCGGTACGCAGCTTCGTCAAGCATTTCCGCGATGAATTCGCCCACCACATCGAGCACAAATCGTGCGTGGTTCCGGAGTATCTGTAATGGTTGAACTCACGATCGACGGCAAGCCGGTTCAAGTGCCGGAAGGCAGCATGGTGATGCATGCTGCCAACAAGCTGGGCGTGTACATACCGCATTTCTGTTATCACAAGAAGTTGTCGATTGCGGCCAACTGCCGCATGTGCCTGGTCGAAGTCGAGAAAGCGCCCAAGGCCTTGCCTGCCTGTGCCACGCCGGTCACCCAGGGCATGGTGGTGCATACGCGCTCCGAGAAAGCCATCGCAGCGCAGAAGGCGGTCATGGAGTTTCTCCTGATCAACCACCCGCTCGACTGTCCGGTGTGCGACCAGGGTGGTGAATGCCAGCTGCAGGACCTCTCCGTCGGATATGGTCAAAGCGCTTCGCGCTATCAGGAAGAGAAGCGCGTCGTGTTCCACAAGAACATGGGCCCGCTGATTTCTGCCGAAGCCATGCAGCGGTGCATTCATTGCACGCGTTGTGTCCGGTTCGGCCAGGAAATCGCCGGCATCATGGAACTGGGCATGCTCAACCGCGGCGAGTTCTCCGAGATCACCACGTTCGTGGGTCGAGCGGTCGAATCCGAACTGTCGGGCAACATGATCGACCTCTGCCCCGTGGGTGCGCTGCTTTCCAAGCCGTTCCGGTTCACGGCGCGCACCTGGGAGCTGGCCCGTCGCCGTTCCGTCAGCCCGCACGACAGCCTGGGCGCGAACATCATCGTGCAGGTGCTGCGCGATCGTGTCATGCGCGTCGTGCCCTACGAGAACGAAGAAGTCAATGAGTGCTGGATTTCCGACCGCGACCGCTTTTCCTATGAAGGCCTGAATACCGCAGACCGCCTCACCGCGCCCATGATCCGCAATGCCGATGGCACCTGGCGCGAAGCCGACTGGCAGGAAGCGCTCGAGGTCGTGGCGTCCGGCCTGGGTCAGGTGAAGGAAAGCTTTGGTGCGGGCCAGATCGGTGCCCTCGCAGCCGAGTATTCCACTACGGAAGAATTTGCCTTGCTCGCACGTCTCGTGCGGGCCCTGGGCTCCGACAACATCGATTTCCGCCTCCGTCAGCTCGATCCCGCCTTCGACAGTGCTCTCACCGGCGCGCCTTGGCTCGGCATGCGCGTATCGGAAATTGCCGATCTCGATCGCGTCCTCGTCATCGGGGGTTTCATGCGCGCCGACCAGCCGCTCATCACGCAGCGGCTGCGCCAGGCCGCGAAGCGGGGCACTGAAGTCCTGTCGATTGACGTTGCCGCCGACGACTGGTTCCTGCCCATCAGCGCGCGTTACACCGTCCGGCCCAGTGCGCTGGCGCATGCGGTGGCAGAAGTGCTGGTGGCGCTGGCGCGCATCCGGCAAACCGAGATACCCGCGGAGCTCGCTGGCGTACAGCCGTCGGAACAGGCCGAAGCCATTGCGCGCAGCCTGTCCACCGGATCGAAGGTTGCCATCTGGCTGGGGCGTGCGGTGCTCGAGTCGCCGGCAGCGACGCAGATCGCGCTCAATGCCCAGGCAGTCGCCAACCTTGCCGGGGCGAACTTCGGTTTCCTTCCGGTCGGAGGCAACGCGGTGGGCGGTTATGTGGCCGGTGCCACACCGCAACGCAACGGCAAGAATGCGGTCGCAATGCTGGCTGCGCCGCTCAAGTCGTACGTCGTGCTCAATGTCGAGCCGCTGCTCGACACTGCCCAGGGCGCTGGGGCAGTCGAAGTGCTGCGCAATGCACAGTTCAACGTGGCCCTCACCACCTATCGTTCGGCGGCCGAAGACTGGGCACATGTCATGTTGCCCGTAACGCCCTTCACCGAAACGTCGGGTACCTTCATCAACCTTGCTGGCCAGGTCCAGAGCTTCAAGGGAACGGTACCGCCTCAAGGTGCCGCGCGTCCCGCCTGGAAGGTGCTGCGCGTGCTGGGCAACGTGCTCCATTTGCCCGGCTTCGATGAAGAAACGTCAGAAGCCGTACGCGATTCGGTCCTGGGGGCGCTCACCGAGAAGCTGTCCAATAGGCTTGAAGGCAAGCTCGGCAGTGGGAACGTCTCCGCAACGGGGGTCGAGCGGGTGGCCGACGTCCCCATTTACTTCAGCGACGCCATCGTGCGTCGGGCGCGTTCGCTCCAGGCCACGCCGGCCGCAGCCGCGCCGAGAGCGCGCATGAATCCGCGTACGCTCGCCCAGCTCGGTGTGGCTGACGGCGACACCGTGCTTGTGCGGGGCGCGGCGGGTTCGGTACGTCTGGAGGCCTGCGCCGACAACAGTCTGGCGGACGGCGCTGTGCGCATTGCTGCAGCGCACGCCAGCACTGCGGCGCTGGGTGCTTGTGTTGGCAACATCATCGTGGAGCGCGTCTGATGCTCGACACTATCCACAATTTCGGCGAATCGCTGCTCGGCCCCCAGATCTGGACGGTGGTCTGGATTCTTCTGGGCATCATCTGCATCCTGGTTCCGCTCATTCTCTCAGTGGCCTATCTCACCTACTGGGAGCGCAAGCTGATTGCGGCCATGCACGTGCGCAAGGGGCCGAACCGGGTCGGACCTTACGGCCTGCTGCAAGCTTTCGCCGACGTTTTCAAACTGCTCTTCAAGGAAGTCATCACCCCGGCGCAGGCCAACAAGGTCCTGTACATCGTGGCGCCCATGGTGGTGCTGATGCCGGCCTTTGCCGCATGGGCAGTCATTCCGTTCGGGCCTGAAGTGGTGCTTGCCAACGTCAACGCCGGCCTGCTGTACATCATGGCGATCACCTCGGTGGGCGTCTACGGTGTGATCATTGCCGGGTGGGCATCCAACTCCAAATATGCTTTCCTGGGCGCCATGCGGGCTTCCGCGCAGATGTTGTCGTACGAACTGGCCATCGGTTTCATTCTGGTAGCCGTGCTGCTGGTGTCAGGCAGCCTCAACCTCAGCGACATCGTCAACGTCCAGCTGCGCGGCACGTTCGCCGACATGAAGCTGAACTTCCTGTCGTGGAACTGGCTGCCCATGCTCCCGCTGTTCGTCATCTACGTCATATCGGCAGTGGCGGAAACCAACCGGCACCCGTTCGACGTAGTGGAAGGCGAGTCCGAGATCGTCGCCGGGCACATGGTGGAATATTCGGGCATGGGCTTTGCCCTGTTCTTCCTGGCCGAATATGCGAACATGATCCTGCTGTCGTGTCTCGCGTCAATCATGTTCCTTGGCGGCTGGGATGCCCCCTTCGGCTTCGCGCCCTTCACCTGGGTTCCGGGCTGGCTCTGGCTCTTCCTGAAAACCTTCGTCGTCGTCTCGCTGTTCATCTGGTTCCGGGCCTCGTTCCCGCGCTATCGTTACGACCAGATCATGCGCCTGGGCTGGAAGGTGTTCATCCCCTTCACGCTCATCTGGCTCGTTCTCCTTGCAGTTTGGCTGCAGACGCCTCTCAACATCTGGCGGTAACCCGGTACTGGACAGGAAAGCACCATGACTCAAGCCATCAAGGATTTTCTCGGCAGTTTCATGCTGACCGAGCTGCTCAAGGGCCTGAAGCTGACCGGGAAGTACGTGTTCCAGCGCAAGGTCACGCAGTATTACCCCGAGGAGAAAACGCCGACGTCACCGCGTTTTCGCGGACTGCACGCGTTGCGCCGTTATCCCAACGGCGAAGAGCGTTGCATTGCCTGCAAGTTGTGTGAGGCCGTATGTCCTGCACTGGCCATCACCATCGACTCCGATGTTCGTGAAGACGGCTCCCGGCGTACCACACGCTACGAGATCGACCTCACCAAGTGCATCTTCTGCGGTTTCTGCGAGGAAAGCTGTCCGGTCGACTCCATCGTGGAGACGCACATTTACGAATATCACGGTGAAAAACGCGGCGATCTCTACATGACCAAGGACATGCTGCTGGCCATCGGAGATCGTTACGAAAAAGAAATTGCCGAGAACCGTGCAAAGGATGCGCGCTACCGGTAAGCCGATACAGAGCAGGAAATCATGACATTCATCACCGTATTGTTCTACGTGCTGGCCGCCATACTGGTGATCGCGGCCTATCGCACGGTTACCGCTCGCAACCCGGTCACAGCCGCGATGCATCTCGTGCTGTCGTTCTTCACCGCATCCATGCTGTGGGTCATGATCGGTGTCGAGTTCCTGGGCCTGTTGCTGGTCCTGGTCTATGTGGGCGCCGTGATGGTGCTGTTCCTCTTCGTGGTCATGATGCTCGACATCGACATGAGCCAGTTGCGCAAGGGCGTGCGTACGTACCTGCCGCTGGGGCTGGTGATCGCCGGCATCATGGTGGCCGAGATGGCGTTCGTGCTGGGTGCGACCTGGTTCGATCCGTCCAGGCCTCTGCCCACGTACCCTGCCGACTACAACAACACGCTGGCGGTGGGTACAGCGATGTACACCGATTACATCTTCGCCATCGAAGTGGCGGCGGTGGTCCTGCTGGTGGGCATGGTCGCGGCCATCTCGCTCACCCTGCGCAAGCGCGCCGACGTGAAGCGCAATGACCCCGCCGAGCAGCACAAGGTGCATCCCGCCGACCGCCTGCGCCTCGTAAGCATGCCGGCGCAACCGCGCCAGAACCCGGTCGGTGGTGCTGCCGCGTCCAATTCCACCGCCTCTGCTGGAGAACGCTCATGATGACGCTCACCCTTGGCCACTACCTGGTGCTGGGCGCAATCCTGTTCGCGCTTGGCGTGTTCGGCATTTTCTGGAACCGGCGCAATCTGATCGTGCTGCTGATGTGCATCGAGCTGGTACTGCTCGCCGTCAACATCAATTTTGTGGCGTTCTCGGCATGGAGCGGGAATGTTGAGGGTCAGGTGTTCGTGTTCTTCATCCTGACTGTTGCCGCCACGGAGGCCGCGATCGGGCTGGCCATTCTGGTGTTGCTGTTCCGTAATCTCGACTCCATCAACGTAGACGAGCTCGACAGGCTCAAGGGTTGAACGGCGGACTGGAAAAATGAACAACGGTGTACCTTCTCTATATTTGCTGATCGCATTCGCTCCGCTCGTTGCATCCATCATCGCGGGCACGCTGGGTACCAGCTTCCTGCTTGGCCGGGCCGTCATCGGGCGACGTGCGTCGCACCTCATCACCATCGCCGGGGTAGCCATCTCGGCGGTGGGTTCGGTCATCGCACTCATGCAGGCGCTCGACGGCACGGTGTTCAACGGTACGGTCTACACCTGGACGCTGTTGGGCAACGTCCGCATCGAGATCGGCTTCCTCATCGACACGCTGTCCGCCATGATGATGGTCGTGGTCACGTCGGTGTCGCTGATGGTGCACATCTACACCATCGGCTACATGGCGGACGACCCGGGCTACCAGCGGTTCTTCTCGTATATTTCGCTGTTCACCTTCTCGATGCTGATGCTGGTCATGTCGAACAACATGCTCCAGCTCTTTTTCGGGTGGGAAGCCGTGGGTCTGGTGTCTTATCTGCTCATCGGCTTCTGGTATACGCGGCCGACCGCGGTCTTCGCCAACCTCAAGGCGTTCCTGATCAACCGTGTGGGTGACTTCGGTTTCATCCTGGGCATCGGGCTGCTGTACGCCTACACCGGCACGTTCGCCTACAAGGAGGTCTTCAGCCAGGCCGACCGGCTGGCTACCCTCGGCTTCCCGGGCACCGACTGGCAACTTCTTACCGTAGCGTGCATAGCGCTGTTCGTTGGTGCCATGGGCAAATCGGCGCAAGTGCCGCTCCACAGCTGGTTGCCCGACTCGATGGAAGGTCCCACGCCCATCTCCGCGCTGATCCACGCGGCTACCATGGTGACTGCCGGTATCTTCATGGTCGCGCGGTTCTCTCCCATTTATGAGTACAGCAATACAGTGCTGTCGCTCATCATCGTGATTGGTGCCATCGGCGCACTGTTCCTGGGTATCCTGGGCATCATCCAGTACGACATCAAGCGCGTGATCGCGTACTCCACGCTTTCGCAGCTGGGTTACATGACGGTTGCCCTGGGCGCGTCGGCCTACTCGGTGGCCATTTTCCACCTCATGACCCACGCCTTCTTCAAGGCGCTGTTGTTCCTGGGGGCGGGCTCGGTCATCATCGGCATGCATCACGACCAGGACATCCGCAACATGGGCGGCATGCGCAAGTACATGCCGATCACCTGGATCACCTTCCTGATCGGTACCCTGGCCCTGGTGGGAACGCCGTTCTTCTCGGGCTTCTACTCAAAGGAACACATCATCGAGGCGGCGCACGCGGCCAACGTCTGGGGTGCTTCCTTTGCGTATTACGCCACGCTGATCGGTGTATTCGTTACTTCGGTCTACTCGTTCCGCCTGTACTTCGTGGTGTTCCACGGCAAGGAACGGTTCGGTGACGCGGCAGGAGCGCACGGACACGAGGCTGACGCCAAGCACGGTGCGCATGCCGACGAGCACGGCCACCACGGCGGCACGCCGCACGAGTCGCCCTGGGTCGTCACGCTGCCGCTGGTGCTGCTTGCTATCCCGTCGGTCATCATCGGGGCCATCGCCATCAAGCCCATGCTGTTCGGCGATTTCTTCTCAGGCGTGATCACGGTCTTCAAGGACCACCCTGCCATGGCGACCCTGGCAGCGCATTTCCACGGTTGGCTCGAGTTTGGTCTGCACGGGTTCGTCACGCTGCCATTCTGGCTTGTCGTGGCCGGCGCCGTGATCGCCTGGTACACCTGCCTGTACCGTCCGCAGGCCGGGGCAGCCTTGCGTCGCAATCTGTCCGGCATCGTCAGGATTCTCGAGAACAAGTACTACTTCGACTGGTTCAACGAGAATGTCATCGCCCGTGGGGCCAAGGCGCTTGGCCGTGGCTTGTGGCAAGGTGGTGACCGCGGACTGCTCGACGGCATCATCATCAACGGTAGCGCGCGTGTGGTCGGCATGATCGCTGCAGTATCCCGTCATCTCCAGTCGGGCTACATCTACCACTACGCTTTTTCGATGATCGTTGGCGTGCTTGCGCTGATAACCTTCTTTGTTCTGATCTAATAAGATGGCAAGCGAAATGGTGTCTTCCTCATTCCCTTGGCTTACGCTTGCGATCTTCGTGCCGATCGTGTTTGGCGTTCTGGTGCTGTTCATCGGAAAGGACAGCAACCCGGGTCCGGCGCGCTGGCTGGCGTTGGTGGGCTCCCTGGTCGGGTTGCTGGTTACCATTCCGCTATATACCGGCTTCAACGCCAGCACAGCCGACATGCAATTTGTCGAAAAGGCGTTGTGGATCGCTCCGATTTCCGTCTACTACCATCTGGGCGTCGACGGCATCTCGTTGTGGTTCGTGCTCCTGACGGCATTCATCACGATCATCGTCGTGCTGGCCGGCTGGGAGGTCATCACCAGCCGCGTCGGGCAGTACCTGGGGGCCTTCCTCATCCTGTCAGGCCTCATGATCGGTGTGTTCTCGGCACTCGACGGTCTGCTGTTCTACTTCTTCTTCGAAGCCACGCTGATTCCGATGTACATCATCATCGGGGTCTGGGGCGGGCCCAACCGCGTCTATGCAGCGTTCAAGTTCTTCCTTTATACGCTGCTCGGTTCGCTCCTCATGCTGGTGGCCTTCGTGTATCTCTGGAATGCCTCGGGCGGAAGCTTCGACATCCAGACCTGGCACAAGCTGCCTCTTGGTTATACCGCGCAGATCCTGATCTTCCTCGCGCTGCTGGCCGGTTTCGCGGTCAAGGTACCGATGTGGCCGGTACACACCTGGCTCCCTGATGCGCACGTCGAGGCGCCCACGGGCGGGTCCATCGTGCTGGCTGCCATCATGCTCAAGCTGGGGGCATACGGTTTCCTGCGTTTCTCGCTGCCCGTCACGCCCGATGCGTCCGAGGCACTGTCGGGCCTCATGATCGCGCTGTCGCTGATTGCCGTCATCTACATCAGCCTGGTGGCGATCGTTCAGGAAGACATGAAGAAGCTGGTTGCCTATTCGTCGGTCGCGCACATGGGCTTCGTTACGCTTGGCTTCTTCATCTTCAATACGGCAGGCATTGAGGGTGGTATCGTCCAGATGATCTCGCACGGATTCGTGTCGGGCGCCATGTTCTTCTGCATTGGCGTACTTTACGACCGCCTGCATTCGCGCCAGATCGCTGATTATGGTGGTGTCATCAACGTGATGCCGCGCTTCACCGCGTTTGCCGTACTGTTTGCGATGGCCAACTGCGGGCTGCCGGCCACTAGCGGGTTCGTGGGCGAGTTCATGGTCATCATGGGTGCAGTCGAGTACAACTTCTGGATCGGCCTGCTGGCGGCAACGTCGCTGATCCTGGCTGCGTCGTACTCGCTGTGGATGGTCAAACGGGTGTACTTCGGCGAGGTCGGCAATGAGCATGTCGCTTCCATGAGCGACATCAACGGGCGCGAGTTCGCCATCCTTGCGCTGATGGCAATCGCCGTGCTGTACATGGGCATTTATCCCAAGCCCTTCACCGACGTCATGCACGTGTCGGTGCAGGCCCTGCTCGACCATATTTCGGTGTCGAAACTGTAGATAACGGCCCAGGCTCGCATACGGGGCGGTGGCTTGCACCGCTTCCGGCAGACAATTGACGTGTATCCCACTATGCAACATTCGAACCTCAACTTCGCCCTGGCAGCGCCGGAAATCGTTCTCCTGATACTGGCCTGCGGCGTCCTTGTCGTGGACGCTTTCTTGAAGGGAAGCGGTCGCGCGCTCACGTATCGGCTCACCCAGCTCACCCTGGCCATTCTGGTGGTCCTCACCGGCGTGCAATGGGCCGACGGCGTCAGCGGGTCCACGTTCAGCAGCCTGTATGTGGTCGACGATCTGTCGTACCTGCTGAAGATGTGCGTCTACATCGCCAACATGGTCACCCTCGCGTACGCACAGGGATACGTGCAGCCGCGCGACATGACCACCCGCGGCGGCGAGCTATATGTGCTGACATTGTTGTCCACCCTGGGCCAGATGGTCATGGTATCGGCGGGCAGTCTGCTCACCATCTACCTGGGCCTGGAGCTGATGTCGCTGTCGGTGTACGCCCTAGTCGCCTTGCGTCGTGACCAGACGCGTTCGATCGAGGCCGCCATGAAGTACTTCGTGCTGGGCTCGCTGGCCTCGGGGTTCCTGCTGTATGGCATGTCCATGCTTTATGGCGCGACGGGTTCGCTTGACCTTGCCACCATCGCGCGCGAACTGATGCCTGGGGGCAGTGCCCGCTTCGACCTCGTACTGGTGTTCGCGTTGGTGTTCCTGGTGGCGGGGCTCGCCTTCAAGCTGGGTGTGGTTCCGTTCCACATGTGGGTTCCCGATGTCTATCATGGTGCTCCCACGCCGGTGACGCTGCTCGTGAGCACAGCGCCGAAGCTGGCTGCGTTTGCCGTAGTGGTGCGCCTGCTGGGCGAGGCCTTGCCTGCGCTGGCCCAGCATTGGGAACTGATGCTGGCGGTACTGGCTGTGCTGTCGCTGGCCATCGGTAACCTCACCGCCATCGCGCAGACCAATTTCAAGCGCATGCTGGCATATTCCACGATTGCGCACATGGCGTTCGTGCTGCTGGGCATGCTGGCCGGCAACGGGTTCGAGTATCGCGAGGAGGCCTATTCGGCGGCATTGTTCTATCTCGTCACCTACGTACTCACTACACTCGGCACTTTCGGCATCATTCTTCTGCTGGCTCGTGCTGACGGTTTCGAAGCCGAAACGCTGGATGATCTCAAGGGCCTGAACCGTCGTAGCCCGTGGTACGCCTTCCTGCTCCTCATCCTCATGTTTTCGCTGGCCGGCATTCCGCCAACCGTGGGCTTCTACGCCAAGCTGGCGGTCCTGCAGGTACTGGTGCACGCGGGTCACCTGTGGCTCGCAGTCGTCGCGGTGCTGTTCTCTCTGATCGGCGCGTTCTACTACCTGCGCGTCGTGAAGCTTGCCTACTTCGACGAGCCGGTCGAGGCAGCGAACCGGCCGTTCGAAGCCACGCCCGTTGCCCGCTCGGTGCTCTCCATCAACGGCCTGCTCGTACTGGTGCTTGGGCTGTTGCCTGGTCCCCTGATGGCATTGTGTGCACATGCCATCGCATCGATCCTGATCTGAGCACCGGGTTCGGGACCTTGTTGGGGTCATACGCAGCGTGAACCAGTCTCTGGCCATCGCCGCCGTCATCATTCTCATGGTGGTGGCGGCGAACATTCCCTTCGTTACGGAGCGCATCCTGGGGGTGTTTCCGTTCCGGGCGCGTGACGAGCACCAGCAGGGCAAGCCGATCTGGGTGCGCCTGCTTGAAGTACTGTTCTTCTATGCGTTGACGATCGGCCTGGGCTTTCTGTTCGAAGGCCAGATTGGCAACCGCTTCAGCCAGGGCTGGGAGTTCTACGCCATTACGCTCTCGGTCTTTCTTACGTGTGCCTATCCCGGATTTGTCTGGCGCTATCTGCGGCGCCGCCGTGGGCAAGGGATGGGCAGGCATGCATCCCCCAGCCAGGGCGAATCGTACAAGCAACCAGCCACTGGACGTTGACGCGCAGCTTCGTTCGTCATGTGTGCGCGTGGCCGATGGGGCCGGGGCAAGCATCTGCCCCCGTTCAGCGCTGGCCACCCTTTACGCGCAGCCAGATGATCGACAGGACATGCAGCGTAGCGAGAATGAGCAGGGCACCCGGGTAGGCCTGCTTGTCGCCCAGCCCGGCAATGTGCAGGGCTTCGATGATCAGCCCGATACCCCATTGGACGATGAAGGCCCCGCCAAACATGAACAGGTTGCACAGCGTGAGTACGCGGCCTGCCATCTCGCGCGGAAATAGCACCGACACCCCGGGTTGCATGAGTGACAGGGCAGGGAAGACCACAGCAAGCGCCATCCACAGCCACCAGGCGTCGGCAACCGGAAAGAGTGCGATCGCAATGACCAGCGTAACGCTGACGATGTGCCCGATGTACGCGATGTAGGGCATCGACAGTCCGCGCCGCTGCAGCCTGGGCGTGATCACGCTCATGAGCACGTACGACAGCATCATGGTTACCATCAGAACGAACATGGTGCGTGCCATCTGGTTGTCGCCCATGTCGAGGACCTGGGTCATCCAAGGTCCCGCCCAGAGCGTGTGCAGGGCGATGCCTCCGCCGTGGCCGATGAGGAGCAGCGGCATGACGCGCAGAATGTACGGGTGCAGGATCAGCGGGCGTGGTCTGCTGGCTGGTGCCGGGTGTGTTGACTGCTCGGCGTGCCCCGGGTCAGCCGCGGCCACGACCGGAGTGCGGCGCGGCACGATGAAGAAAATGGCTGTGGCCACGACCAGCAACAGTACGGCGACGATGTAAAAGACCACGCGCCACCCCTGGCTTTGTGCGAGCAGGGCAGCTGGCCAGGTGGAAGTGACTGCACCGCTGGTACCGAGCACCAGCAGCAACAGGCCCAGCTGCGATTGGCGCTCGGGCGGGAAATTGCGCCGGAAGTACGTGAATGGCGCCATCAGGCAGGCCGACACGCCGATGCCTACCAGGATGCGTCCCCACGAGAGTGCCGCAAGACTGTCACCCATCGCGATCAGCAGGGCGCCGGCGGCGGCAATGAGCAGCAGTAGCGATTCGACCATGCGTTCGCCGTAGCGGTCGAGCCAGATGCCGAGCGGATACTGCATGGCCGCAAAAGACACGTAGTAGGCTGCCGAGAGCCACCCCAGGTCGGCCGGCGTGAGGCTGAGATCCCGTATGAGGTAGGGTGCCAGCGTGGCATTGACGGACCGCAGCCCATACGAAAGAAAATGACCGGCGGCAAAGGCGAGGAAAATGGCAAACGCGTGAATCGGCCTGATTGCGGACGTCGTTGCTGGAGGGGAGGAATCAATGCGCATGGAACGAAACAGGGATGGCCAGACAAATCGCACCCGTGGGGTTCCGGTAATATAGCCGAGGGCAGTAACGCCCGCATGATGGGCGGAGCCTGCGCGTTCGCCTGGCAGGCGTTGCAAGTGTTGCGTGGGTGGGCATCGTGCACCAGAAAACTGGCGCGGTTGCTTGCCCAACTTCGCTGGCTTCAGTAATGTAATGTTTTGTAAAGGTCGGATTTACCCGACCTTTATTTGCTGTCGTCGTCTCTTGGTGACTTCGTCCCTGCCTCGGCTGGTGGTGCGGCCCGCAGCGTACGCCGGTTACGGCCCTCGGGCCCGGTGTCATGGCAATTGGCGCGGTCTCGCGCGAAGTCACCGGTAGCGCGAGGAACCACCGTAGTGCGAAGTACCACGCTTCGGCACGCTGGCAGCAACTCGCTGGATCCGTTTACCTGAATGAGAATCGGGTTCCATCGGCCCGAGACCACTATGCTGGACTTTTTTACTGCGATCGTCTTCGCCCTGGTGCTGCTCGAGATCATGGCCGGTGTCATGCTGGTCGGCTGGCTCGTACAGGTGCGTCATCGCAACGGATTCATCGGCTGGGCGCTGGCGCATGCGGGTGCCGCAGCCGTTCTGGTGTTCGCCTGGTTTTACGACGAGGATCTGCTTGCATCGCTGTTCGGCTCGGCAGCCACGGTACTGGGGCTCACCTTGCTCGCCCTCATCCCGGGTACGGTATACCTGCTCTTCCGCCTCCTGCGGGCCGAAGAGCAGACCTATGGCGCGTACCGCCGTGACGCGGCCAGCCGCTTTCTTGCCACGCTGGATCCTGTGCGGGTACAGCGTCTTGAGCACGATTTCAAACTGGCAGTGCAGGCGCCCGACAAGCACTTCACCATCCTGTACCAGCCCATCTTCTTCCTCTCGTCGCGTGAAGTGGCGGGCTTTGAGGCGCTGCTGCGCTGGCGCCATCCTTCCATGGGCGACATCCCCCCCGACGAGTTCATTGCACTGGCAGAGAAAACCGGGCTCATCATTCCTCTGGGCAATTGGGTACTCGAAACAGCAAGCCGGTTCGCGGCTGAAATGCCGAAGCGCTGGACCATGTCGGTCAACGTCTCGCCAGTGCAGCTGATGCGGCGGCAGTTCGTGCGTCAGGTTGCCGACATTCTTGCCATCACTGGCCTGGCACCGGAGCGTCTGCAGCTGGAGGTCACGGAAGGGGTGATGATCGACGTGCGCAATCGGGCCCGACAGTTGCTCACCGACGTCGCGTCGATGGGCGTGCGCATCGCGGTTGACGATTTCGGAACCGGCTATGCACATCTGCGTTATCTCAACCGCATGCCGTGCCATGTCATCAAGATCGACCGTTCGTTCGTAAGCGATCTCGTGCACGATCCGGCGGCCCGGCGTGTGACTGCGGCGCTGGTCGGGCTCGCCCACGACCTGGGCCACGATGTCGTAGCCGAAGGTGTGGAAACCGAGGAACAGATGGCCGCGCTTGCCGAGCTGGGATGCGAAAAGGTGCAGGGCTATCTGCTGGCGCGCCCAATGGAGGCGTCCGACATCATCAAGACGTACGTCGGCGAAACATTCTACCGATCCGGGGAACCACCGGCTGATGCACAAACACTCGCGGACGTCGCCCTGGTTGATGCGCCCGAGACGCTTCCCGATGGGGCCACGCCGTTCTCCGAACCGGAGGTAGCCGAGGCGGCCTCTGCGCCTTCACCCACGCCGGCGGATGTCGGTGGTCCGGCACAGGACCCACCGGTAACCCCCGTAGTCGCTGCCTAGTGCGGTGGCAACCCGGCGTCGGGTGCGCAGATCAATCCGGATCCAGCAGTTCGTTAACGGCCATGCACAGCAGAGAATCTGCGTGGGCGAATCCGTCGCATACATCGTAATGGTGCGTATCCGGTATTTCGATGTGGCGGCGAAAACTGCCTGCCCACCGGTCTGTCAGGAGGCGGCTTTGCTGTTTGAATGCATCGCTTTCAAAGGCACCGACCGCGGTGATCAGCCGGGTGCCTGCTGCCGGTTCCAGGCGTGCAGGTGACAACTGTGCTGCTGTCGGGCCATCCAGCTGAAGATCGTCACGCAGGAACGGTGCATGGCGCAGGGGTTCGAGTTCGAACAGGCCGCTGATGGCAAGCCCACCCCGAACCAGTAGGCGCGGCAGTGAGGGGTCGACTTCGGGCCAGCGCGTTGCCAGCATCATCGCGGTGAGATGTCCACCTGCCGAGTGGCCGGCGGTCACGATGCGATTGCGATCAAACCCCAGTTCGTCCGCGTGGGCATGAAGCCAGGCGTGCGCGCGCTGCGCCTGGGTAACCAGCGTGGCCAGCGGCGAGGCGGGAATTCGCCCATATCCGATGACTGCAACCGCGAACCCACGCTGTAGCAGGCCCGTGGCCACCCAGGAAAAATCAGACTTGTCGCAGGCGCGCCAGTATCCGCCATGGATGAACACGCACAATGGCGGGTGCGTACCAGGCGTAGCACGTACCGCTGGAAAGTAGTCGAGCCGTTCCCGTTCGTGGGTTCCGTAAGCAAGGTCGACGCGCGGGTGGTACTGCGCGCGGGCAGCCGCACCCTCGCGCGCCCAACGTTCGAAAATCCTGCCCAGGTCCGGGACTGCGAGCCGCGGGTTGTATTCGCGGTCGAGCATCGCGGGTTCAGCAGGTTCGAGCAAGGGCTTCTGCAGGACGGGGGAGGGCAGCGACGGCGAGACTTCCATGGCGTGACTTCCTATTGGCTGGACGAGTCTCACAGAAGTACACGAACCCGACGAACTTGCGTAGCGGAGTTTCCCCAAGGGCAGATCACGGAAGGCTCTACTTGCCCGTTTTTCACCAGAATGATTGCTATAAGAATAATTTGATATTAAAAGCAATTTCTGAATGAACTTCAGGACTTTCGATTCATCATGGGGTGTAAAGCGGCACGAGGTCATGCGGCTTCCTGACCCGCACTGCTCTCGCTGGTGAGACCAGGCCCAGGTTTGACGCGCCTCTGGACGCGACACTTCGAGAGCTCGCGCGCGGGGAACGGCCTGGACACGCCCGCCGGGGCAGGGTGCAGCTGCGCGGCAGGTTGACCAGGATTACTCATACGCTTATTATTAGTATTGAAATCAATGCGGATGAACTCAATTGAGGGCAGATCGCCAGTGCACAAAACGCTTGTTGCGTGGCACGGCGCCGGTACTATCTCCAAAGGCAAGCTACGAGTTCAGTCCGAGGAACCGACATGAATCCATCCTCTCGCACCCAGCAGTACGACCTTCGAATCCTTCGCGCGTTGCGCCGCATCACGCGTGCCATCGCGCTACATTCCAAACAGCTGGCGGCGTGCAGCAACATCACCGCCCCGCAGCTGGTGTGTCTGCATACGATCATTGCCAACGGCCCCATTACCGCTACGGCCATCAGCCGGGAAATTCATGTCAGTGCCAGCACGGTCGTGGGCATACTCGATCGTCTTGAGGAAAAGGGGCTGATCCGACGCGAGCGCGGCCGTGAAGATCGCCGCATCGTGTTCGTATCCGCCACGCCCGCCGGCATGGAACTGGCCAGGTCGGCGCCCTCGCCACTGCAACAGACGCTGGCGGCGGCCCTCAACGAGCTTCCCGAGCTCGAGCAGGCGACCATTACGCTATCGCTCGAGCGCATTGTCGACATCCTTGAAAAACGGCAACCCGAGGTCTGCGACCAGGGCCACGACGTGCACAACGAGAATCCGCCTCTGCTCGATGTGCCGCCGTCCGATGCCCCGGCCGAGTCCGGGTTGGCAGTGTAGTCATGGTGCCCGATACAGCTTCACAGACGTTGCCGGCGCAGAGTCGCAATCTCCTCCTGCGCCGGCCCGAAATAACCGACGGTGCGCATATTCACGCATTGATCGCGGCCTGCCCGCCACTCGACATCAACTCGGTCTATCTCTACCTTATTTTATGCCATCATTTCAAGGACACCTGCGTGGTGGCATGTGATGGCGACCGCCTGGTCGGGTTCGTGTCCGGATACATCCCTCCACAACAGCCCGACGTTTTCTTCGTGTGGCAGGTGGCGGTACACGCCGACGCGCGTGGGCACGGGCTGGGCACGGCAATGTTGCAGCACCTGCTGCAGCGGCCCGGAATCAGCGCAGTGCGCTATTTCCACAGCACGGTTTCCCCCTCCAACCAGGCTTCGCGCGCGATGTTCGAGCGTTTCGCGCGTAAGTTTGGTGTCGAAATTCAAGAAAAACCGCTCTTTACGCGGTCAATGTTCGGTGCGAATGCCGAACATGAAGACGAAATTCTTTTGATCATTGGCCCGCTCAATTGACAGGGGGTATCTGTGTTCCCTCCCGTTCACGGGAGGCAGCACAAATGTCCCGGGCCTCCCCATAAAGGAGAAACAACGATGGACCTTAAAACCTTTGAACGACTGGAATCGGAAGTTCGCGGTTACGTGCGTTCCTTCCCCACGGTGTTCAAGCAGGCAAAAGGCTCCACTCTGGTGGATGAGGCCGGACGCGAGTATATCGACTTCTTTGCTGGCGCCGGTACGCTGAATTATGGTCATAACAATCCCATATTCAAGCGGAAGCTGCTTGAATACCTTGAACGCGACGGGGTGGTGCACGGCCTCGACATGGCCACCGCGGCCAAGCGCGAGTTTCTGGAAACGTTCGAGCGCGTCATCCTCAAGCCGCGCACCTGGCGCTACACGTTCCAGTTCACGGGGCCAACCGGCACCAACGCAGTCGAAGCGGCACTCAAGCTTGCGCGCCAGGTAAAGCGGCGTACCAACATCATTTCGTTTACCAACGGGTTTCACGGCGTCAGCGGCGGATCGCTCGCAGCCACGGCCAACGCCAAGTTTCGTGAAGCGGCCGTCGCCCCGTTGGGAAATATCACGTTCATGCCCTATGACGGCTATTTCGGTCCGGATGTCGATACCATCGTGTATCTCGAGCGCATGCTGGAAGACCGCTCAAGCGGGCTCGACAAGCCTGCGGCCGTAATCGTGGAGACGGTGCAGGGCGAGGGTGGCATCAATGTGGCGTCCTTGCGCTGGCTGCGCGATCTGCAGCGCGTATGCCGCGAGCACGACATGCTGCTCATCGTCGACGACATTCAGGCTGGCTGCGGCCGCACGGGCAGCTTCTTCAGCTTCGAGCCCGCCGGCATCGAGCCCGACATCATCACGCTGTCGAAATCGCTCTCGGGTTATGGGCTGCCCATGTCGCTGGTGCTGTTCAAGCCCGAGCTGGACGTCTGGAAGCCGGGCGCGCACAGTGGCACATTCCGTGGCAACAACCTTGCTTTCGTAACCGCGGCTGAAGCATTGCGTGCTTACTGGACCGATCCGGTGTTTGCCCGGGAGATCCAGCGCAAGGAGAACCTCACCCGCGATTTTCTCGAGAACATGGTGCACAGCTATCCGGGTGCGGGACTCAGCGTACGCGGGCGCGGGCTGATGCAGGGGCTGGTGTGCGACACGCCGGGTTTTGCGGCGCGCGTCGCCCGGCGGGCCTTCGAGCGGGGCCTCATCATCGAGACGTCTGGTCCGAACGATGAGGTGGTGAAGTTCCTGCCGGCGCTCACCATCTCCGATGAGCAGCTGCGCCGCGGCCTGGAGATCATCGACCAGTGTGTAGCCGAATTGCTTTCCGATCGCAGCACGTCCGCGGTCGCTCGCGTGTTGAAGTTCGGCAGTCGTTAAGAGGAGGTTTTCATGATCGTCAGACACATCCGGGACATCATCGGTACCGAGAACGAAGTTCGCACCGAAAACTGGACCAGCCGGCGCGTGCTGCTCAAGAAGGACGGTATGGGATTTTCGTTCCATGAGACCATCATTTTCCCGGGAACGGAAACGCGCATTCACTACCGGAACCACCTGGAGGCGGTGTTCTGCATCGAGGGCGACGGCGAAATCGAGACCATTGCTGACGGCAAGAAGTATGCGCTGGGTCCGGGTGTCGTCTATGCCTTGAACGAACACGACGAGCATTGGCTGCGTGGCGGCAAGGAGCCCTTGCGCGTCATTTGTGTGTTCAATCCTCCGCTCACCGGCCAGGAAGTGCACGACGAGAACGGCGTGTACCCGCTGATCGAGGAATTGGCCGGGGCGCAGGCAAACGAACTGCAGGAGGCAGAGCGATGATTCGTCCGGCACACGACCTGTACCTTTCACGCACCGACCGCGACGCCGCCATCATCGCGCGGCAGGATCCGGTCGTGTACGGCGGAGGCACCTATGCGGCAGGTGCCAGCCACGAGCAGATCGCGGCGTTCGAGCGGGATGGTTTCCTGTTTCTTGAAGAGTTCTTCTCGCCCCAGGAAGTGGCGGCCCTGATGCGCGAGGTCGAGCGCATGGCTGTCGACCCGGCGATACGGCAACGCGAGGAAGTCATCCGCGAACCCGGCAGCAATGCGGTACGTTCGATTTTTCGGGTGCATGAAATCAGCCCGGTGCTGGCGCGGCTCAGCCGCGATGCACGCCTGGTGAACATCGCGCGGCAGATCCTCGGCTCGGAGGTATACGTGCATCAATCGCGTGCAAACCTCAAGCCAGGCTTCAAGGGGAAAGAGTTCTACTGGCATTCCGACTTCGAGACCTGGCACATCGAGGATGGAATGCCGCGGATGCGTGCGCTCAGCTGTTCGGTGCTGCTTACCGACAACGTCCCCGAGAATGGTCCGCTCATGATCATTCCGGGCTCGCACAAATACTTCATTTCGTGCGTAGGAGAAACGCCAGAAGAACATTACAAGGAGTCGCTGCGCAGGCAGGAGTACGGCGTGCCTGACCCATTCAGCCTGCAGTTCCTGGTTGAGCAGGGCGGCATTCGCACCATGGCTGGCAAGGCGGGCTCCGTGGTGTTCTTCGACTGCAATGCCATGCATGGATCGAACGGCAACATCACCCCGTGGCCACGCTCCAATGTGTTCATGGTGTACAACAGCATGGAGAACATCCTCGAAGCGCCGAAGTTCGGGCTGGCACCGCGCCCCGAATTTCTCGCTGCGCGCGGAACGATTCGGGCAATCGAGCCCCTGGAGCCGACCCGCATCGGGCGCGCCTGAGGTTGCCTGCGACGGCCGTGGGCCGTCGCCGCCAGGCTTCGGTAAAACGGGCGGCGCCCCGGCGAAGGGCGCACAAACACTATAAAATGGCGCATTACGCGCCGCGACGGTCTCACGAAGCGGCTTGCCGCCTGCACGCTTCCGACGTCGCAGTTTGCCTGTTTCATCCTAGGAGCCCTTTTTCATGCAACGTGTCATGCTGCGCGCCAAGCTGCATCGCGTTACCGTTACGCAGGCCGATCTCGATTACGAGGGATCGTGCGGTATCGACGAAGACCTGCTCGATGCGGCCGACATGAAAGAATTCGAGCGCATAGAGTTGTACAACGTCAACAACGGCGAGCGGTTTTCAACCTACATCATCAAGGCCCCGCGCGGCAGTGGCGAGATTTCGCTGAACGGTGCGGCGGCACGCCGCGCACACGTGGGCGATCACCTCATCATCTGCACTTACGCCCCGATGTCGGAATCCGATGTTGCCGACTACAAGCCCAAGGTCGTGCTGGTTGACGCGAACAACCGCGTCAAGGAAATCCGCAAGTTCTGACGCTGTTTCTGCTGGCCTCGGCCGCGCGCTGCGGGCATCCACGCTGTCGAAGGCGTGCCGTGTCGGTTGCTTTCCCTGTTGATGGTCAGCCTTCCCCGTCATCCCCACCGTGCGCTCCGAGCCCTCGTGCCGGACGCGTTTTTCCCCAGGTATGTCAGTGCGATGAGTCATCGAATCACCGTGATGCCGGCCGGGCGCGAGTTCACCGTTGAGCCCGGACAAAACATTCTGGATGCCGCACTCGCGGCGGGCGTGTCGCTTCCGTACAGTTGCAAGGCCGGGGCATGTTCCACCTGCAAGGCCCGTATCGTCGAGGGCACGATTGCCCAAGGGCCGCACCAGACTGATTGCCTCAGCGCCGAAGAGCAGGCTCAGGGCTATGCCCTGCTGTGCTGCGCCACGGCGGAGTCCGACCTGACCATTCAGGCGCGCGTGGTCGAGGGTGTCGAGGGCATCACGATTCGGAAGATTCCGGTACGCGTGGCCAGCCTCGAGCGCGTGATTGACGATGTCATGATCGTCACCCTGCAGTTGCCCGCCTCGCAGCGCATCGAATTCCGTGCCGGGCAGTACCTGGAGTTCGTCCTGAAGGGGGGCGAGCGCCGCAGCTACTCCATGGCCAGTGCACCGCACGTCGAGGGCCGCATCGAGCTGCACATCCGGCACATGCCTGGTGGTCTGTTCACCGACCAGGTGTTCGGCGTAAAGGAACCGGCGCTCAAGGTACGCGACATCCTGCGCTGCGAGCTGCCGATGGGGTCGTTCTTCCTGCGTGAGGGCTCCGACAAGCCCATCATATTCCTGGCCAGTGGAACCGGATTCGCTCCGGTGAAAGCCATGGTCGAGCACATGGTTCATGCCGGCATCCGGCGTCCGGTGCGGTTCTACTGGGGTGGCCGCCGGCCGCGCGATCTCTACATGGACGCGCTGGCGCGCGAATGGGCTGCCTCCTTGCCAGATTTCGAATACATTCCGGTGGTTTCGGATGCGCTTGCCGAAGACCACTGGCAGGGGCGCACGGGTTGGGTACACCGCGCCGTCATGGAAGATTTGCCGTCGCTGGCGGGGTTCCAGGTGTATGCTTGCGGTGCGCCTGCCATGGTGGCTGCCGCCCGGCACGATTTCATCGAGCATTGCCAGCTGCCGGAGGACGAGTTCTACGCGGATGCCTTCACGTCGCTGGCCGATACCGCCAACCTCGCCTGAAAGTTGTTTATTTCCGACGCTACGATTTGCCTGGCGGGCGTGCAACAATATTTGAACGCATGCCATAGGAGCAGCAATGAAGGTTGTCGTTCTCGGTAGTGGCATCATCGGAACATCGAGTGCCTGGTGGTTGCGACAGGCCGGGCACGAGGTGGTCGTCGTTGATCGCGCCGCCGGGCCCGCCCGGGAAACCAGTTTTGCCAATGGGGGCCAGCTCTCGGTTTCCTACGCCGAGCCATGGGCCAATCCCCAGGCCCCCTTGCGCATCTTGCAGTGGATGCTGCGCGACGACTCGCCCCTTCTGTTTCGACCGCGCGCTGACGTAGCCCAATGGCTCTGGGGTGTCCGCTTCCTGCGCGAATGCCTGCCGGGGCGCCTGGAACCCAATGTGCGTGCGATGTTGCAGCTCGCCCAGTACAGCCTGCGTACGCTGAAGGAAATGCGGGCCGAACTGCAGCTGCAGTACGATGGGCTCGAGCGCGGCATACTGACGTTTTACCGGCGCCAGCAGGATTTCGAACACGCCCAGCGCGCGGCCAGCATCATGCGCGACCTGGGTGTCGACCGGCGTATCGTGTCAGCCGATGAGGCCATCGCCATCGAGCCGGCCCTGGCTGCACGGCGGGAACTGATCGTCGGCGGCGATTACACCTCCACCGACGAAAGCGGCGATGCACACCGGTTCACCGTCGAGCTCGCCGCGCATGCGCAACGGCAGGGTGTGGAGTTCATGTTCTCCACGCAAGTTACGCGTCTGCTTGCCGAGGGCGGACGCGTGCATGCGGTCGAAGCCATTGGCCCCGATGGCCACTATGTACGCATCCGGGGCGATGCCTTCGTGGTTGCGCTGGGGTCGGAGTCTCCCGCGTTGCTGCGGCCCTTGGGCATCGGGTGCCCGGTCTACCCCACCAAGGGCTACTCCGCAACCTTTCCCGTTCTCGACCCAGCGCGGGCACCTGCCGTAAGCCTCACCGACTACGCCCACAAGGTCGTCATGACGCGTCTGGGCGACCGGCTGCGGGTGGCGGGTACGGCCGAGCTGTCGGGGTACTCACGGGCATTGAACACGGTGCGGTGCGAGTCGCTGTCCATGATCGTGCGCCAGCTGTTTCCGGAGGGGGTGCTCGACCTGAACTCCCCCAATTACTGGTCCGGCCTGCGCCCTACCACGCCGTCAGGCGTGCCACTGGTTGGCCGCACGCGCATCCGCAACCTGTTCCTCAATACGGGGCATGGCACGTTGGGCTGGACCATGGGGGCGGGCTCCGGACGCGTCATCGCCGACATCGTCTCGGGACGCAAGCCCGAACCCGAATTTCCTTATCTTGGGGCATGAGCTCGCCCGTTCCAGCACACCCTATACTCCATTCGTATCCCGATTTCCGGCAGCGCGGATGGGGCAGTTCCAACGATGCCGGTGACGCCAGGAGCGTCACCCGATCCGGTTATCAGGAGATAACGTGAAACTCGTCAAGCGTTGCTTTATTGCAGTATCGATGCTGGCCACAGGCATGAGCCCGGTGTTCTCCGCGGAAACCATCGAAGTCTGGCATGCGCTCGAACCTGCGCACAAGGCGGCACTCGAATCGCTGGTCAAGCAGTTCAATCGTGAACAGGACGACGTGGTCGTGAAGCTGCAGGCCGCTCCCACGATGGAAGCACTTGAGTCCAGCCTGCGCCAGGTCGTCGCCAGCAAGAAACCCCTGCCACACCTGGTGCAACTGTCTGATCAGCATGCGCCCGAAGCCGTGGCGCAGGCCAATCGCATCATGCCCCTCTACGAGCTGCTGGCCAAGTACCCCATCGCGGACGCTCAGTGGTTCCTGCCGCAGACCACCAGTTTCGTACGTGATAGCCGCGGCCGCCTGCTGGCCCTGCCCTACATGGCCGAGATTCCGGTCATGTTCTACAACCGCGACCTGTTCAAGAAGGCGGGACTGAACCCTGACGAGCCGGCGAAAACCTGGGCCGATCTGCAGAAACAGCTCATCAGGCTGCAGGAGGCGGGGGTGCAATGCCCTTATGCCAGCAGCCGCACCGTGTGGATCCATCAGGAAAACCTGGCCAGTGTGAACAACAAGCCGTTCGCCTCCCACAACAATGGTTTCGACGGCGCGCCCGCCCCCCTGCTGATCAACAGCCTGCTGCACGTGCGGCACCTGGCGCTCATGACCAGCTGGGTGCGTTCGCGTCTGCTCACGCAGGCGAGCGAGGGCACGGAACCGGATGCGCTGTTTGCGAAGGGCGAGTGCGCGGTGCTGACGTCCGGCACCGGAGCCTGGGCGCAACTGGGGCAGTCCAGGTTTTCCGCTGGCGTAGCGCCGTTGCCGTTTACGCCCGACAGTTCCAACAAGACCCCCGGCGCGCCGCTGGTGGGTGGTTCGTCCTTCTGGGTCGTGGCCGGGCACCCGACGCCGCAGCAGAAGGCGACCGCATCCTTCATCGCCTGGCTGACCAAGCCCGCCGTCGCTGCGCAATGGCACCAGGCAACCGGTTTCCTGCCGATCACCGACGCTGCAGCGCGTGCTGCCGACGTGTCCTTCTACCAGAAGATCCCCGGTGCCCAGCAGGTGGTGCAGCTGGTGAAAACGAATGCGGGCAAGCAGCGTCAGGGGCTGCGGCTGACGCAGTACCCAGCCGTGCGTGCCATACTCGCAGAGGAAACCATGGCCGCCCTGAATGGTCAGAAGCCTCCCATGAAGGCACAGGCGGATGCCGTGGCGCGCACCACGCAGGTGCTCTCGGGCAAGCGCTAGACCGTGAGTCTTCCTCGCGGCTGGCACTTCCCCCGGCTGCTGGCGCATCGCGGTGGCGGTACGCTGGCGCCTGAGAATACCCTGGCTGGGTTCGAAGCCGCCTATCACCACGGGTTCCGCGCCGTCGAGTTCGATGTCATGCTGACGGCGGACGGGGTGCCCGTGCTGATTCATGACGAGGAATTTGGCCGCACCATCCCGCTGCAAGGGCATGTGGCCGAAACCGACTATGCCACGTTGCGGCAGCAGGATGCGGGCGGCTGGCTCGATCCCCGCTTTGCCGGTGAGCCCGTACCCACCCTCAGCGAGGCGCTCGACTGGCTGGGGCGCCAAGGCTTGTGGGCGAACGTGGAAATCAAGCCGGCCCGGGGAAAAGAAGCGAAAACCGGCGAAGTGGTAGCAGCAGCGGTAGCCGCATGGCAGCGGCAGACGCAAAGTTTTCCTCCCCTCTTGTTGTCCTCATTCTCGCAGCACGCCCTGCAGTCTGCACGTGCCGTGGCTCCCGACCTGCCGCGCGCCTGGCTGGTCGAACAGGTGCCGGTCGACTGGATGCAGCAATTGCAGACGCTTGACTGCATCGCATTGCATTGCGACTACCGACATGTTGGCACTGCGTGCATTGCCGCGGTAAAGGCCGCCGGGTACGGCCTGATGTGCTACACGGTAAACAGCATCGAGCACGCGCAGGCCCTGCTGCGCGCAGGGGTTGATGCAATTTGTACCGATAGGCTGGATTTGTGCCAGCATTTTGCAGGGCAGATGTGAAAACGGCGCGATTGAGCTGGCCAGGTGGACGGGCGCACGGGTAACGTCTTTCTGCTCATTCTTCAGCTCAGGTCCGACTCTTTCAGCCAGGCGACGGCCGTCCTAGCCGGGAGCGTTCTTGCGATGCCAAAACCGGCAATCTGCCGTACGCGGACGATCTCCAGCCTGAACAGGTGAAAATCCGTAAAGTCCATCATGAACTCCACATCGGGAAAGCGCGTCAGGTAGCACGCGCGTGCCTGGTTCCACGGCGCGCTGCCCCGTGCAAGAACTGTCGCATGGACCTGGAAGCTGGCACGCGGGAGCGAGTGGACCGGGCCGGCGACGGGTTCACGCGCACAGACCATGAAAGCGGCCTGCGGCCGTTGCAGCAGATTGCGCGTGTGGGCACCCAGCTCGCTGACGTGGATGACGAGCGTCCCGTCCGTTGTGTTGATGGCAAAGGGTGTCACCGCAAGAAGGGGCTGTCCCTGCTCGGTGAGGGTGGCGAGCGAACCGATGCGATGTTTGCGCATCAGCTTCTGGAATTCGGTACGCAGGCATTCCTGGTTCATATGCAAACGACGGCAACAAGTACAGTGCGGGACTATCGACGGGATGGGCTGAAGCGCCATTATCGCTCCGTCAGGGCACGGCGGGCGTCCCACACGTAAGCCGACCCTGCTAAGTAGCTTCCGATATTGTGGGTTCATTCTCGCACCTGCACACTATGGCTCGCTGATCCTGGCCGGCTCGTGCGAGCCGGTTGGCTACTTATCCTTATCGGGGGCTCGAATGCAGTTGCGCATTGCGAACTTCTGCAGGAGTGCGGTCATTGCTTGCAGCGCGCTCCTGTTTCCGGCTACAGCACACGTCGCTGGTGCATCCGGCGCAAAGAGTTTCGATTTCGCCTACCGGCTGTCGGGCGACCGGCGGGTCGCTCCCATCCAGGTATTCGATGACGGCAGCACTACCTGGTTGCAATATCATCCAGGTCAGGTATTGCCCGCCATCTTCGCCGCGGCAGCAGGCGACACGGGCTCGTTGCAGCTCGCGGCGTATACACGCCAGGGGCCTTATCTGGTGCTCGACGGCGTCGTTTCCACCATCGTCATGCGGCTGGGCAACGCCACGGCGCGGGCCGACTACATCGGCAACGCGCCCCGCACCGGTCTCAGGCTGTCGTCTCACCATGCGCTTCAGGCCTGGCAACATGCCGCCATATCTCCAGCGGCAGACCAGGACGTCGCATCCACGGTGGAACCTGAGCCGACGTCGGCTTACCGTGCGGCGGCCAACCCATCCGGCGCGCGGCCCGCATCGGCGTCTGGCGCGGAAGCATACGCACGCGTGGCATCACCCCAGGCAGCGCAACAGTACCGTGTGCTCGAGTTCGACGCCGCGGTGTCCGATGGCAACATGCGCAAGGTTCTGCAGCGCTGGGCACGTGATGCCGGCTGGCGCTTCGACAACGAACACTGGGCCGTCGACGTCGATATCCCCCTGACCGCATCGGCGAGCTTCGGGTCCGATTTTCGCGAAGCCGTGCGCGGCTTGCTGAGCGCGACGGAACTGGCCGACCACCCCTTGCAACCCTGCTTTTATTCCAACCGGGTGTTGCGCGTCGTACCTCTGTCGCAGCCATGTGATCGCACCGTATCCCCCGTGGCCGCCCTGGCGCCCCTGTCGTAGCGAGGTTGCCGTGGTCAGCAAAATCAGGGGTCTGGCACTAGCTCCGGTGACGCTCGCGGTAGCCTCCATCTTGTCGGGGTGTAGCGTCCTGCAACAGTCGCGTGCGTTCAGGCAGGCAGCACAGGATGCTTCGCAGCAGCTGGTCACGCAACAGCAGCGTTTTGCCGCCACCCTCAACGACGCCGGTGCCCGCCGGGCCGCGCAGGAAGTGAACAGGCCATGGCTCGCGGGGCGTGCGCAGCCGCTGGCGCGCGAGGTGACCCTGCCCGAGGCACTGCGTACTCACGTCAAGACCGCACTCATGTTTCCCGACAACCGTGTCGATCTTCCCGCTCTGGCCGAACGGGTAACCCAGGCCACCGGCATTCCGGTACGTATTCACCCCGACGCACTGCTGCCGGTCGAGCGCTTCCTGCCACGTCTGGCAGGAAGCACGGCGGGTACGCAACTTGTGGCACGCCGGCCGGCTTTCATACTGCCCACCGGCGCCCAGCCGCTCGCGCAGGTTCTCGATCATGCGGCAGCGCACCTCGGCGTGTGGTGGAGGTACCAGCATGGCGCCATCGAAATCTACCGGACCGAAACACGCGTCTTCAATGTCCGGGCATTGCTGCTGAGAGCATCCTCTGTCGCCAGCCTGGGCATGACGGGGCCGTCGGGCAGTAGCGGGGCTTTTGCATCAGCCTCGAATACGCGCGTGGAATCGACGGTTGACGACGTCATGGATGCGGTCGTGGCGCGCATCGAGCCGTTTCTGACAGAAGCGGGCGTGGTGGCTGCACACGGCGACGGATCTTCGCTGGTAGTGGTCACTGACACACCCGCAGCGCTCGATCGGGTGGCCGCTTTCCTTGAACGCGAAAACCGTGCGCTCACCCGCCGGGTGCGTCTGCTGTTCGAAGAGGTCAGCGTGGTGCTCAATGAAGAGGGCGAGGCTGGGATCGACTGGAACCTCATCTACGCCGCCAGCAGGGCAGCGGCCACTGCGTCCAGTGGCGGAGCGGTGCTGGGACAGGTGGCGGGCAGCCTGTCGGCCAGCCTCAGTGACGGGCGCTGGGAAGGCTCCAGCGCCATCATCCAGGCGTTGCGGCAGGTCGGCACCGTCACGCGCCACACTCGGGTTCCCCTGACTACGCTCAACCGGCGACCGGTCACTCACGCAGTGCGCACCACTTTCAGCTGGATTGACCGTGTCCAGACTACTTCCGTGTCCACTACGCGCGAAGGGGGTGTTTCCGGAGCCCTGCCCAGCGTCTCGGTCAGCCAGAAGGAGGAGACGGTCGGTCAGTTCCTGACAGTCATTCCAGATGCGCAGGAAGACGGCCAGGTCTTGTTGTCGATCGCGTATGACTCCACAGTGGCGCAGCCACTCACCAGCGTGAAATTCGGGCAGGGCGACAACGCCATCGAAATCCAGCAGCTCACCGTGGACGGCAGTGGCACCGTGCAGCAACTGGAGCTGCGGCCCGGCCAGCCCGTCATCGTCGCCGGGCTTGACCGCCAGTACACGCAGACCGACCGGCGCCGGCTGGACGAAGACGCCCCCATGCTGCTGGGTGGCTCCAGCCGCAGTGCGCGCGGCCGCGAAACTACCCTCCTCATCCTGACCGCTGCGGTGGAGGAGGGGTTCTGATGGGTGTTGCCAGCGTGTGGTCGTACGTGGGTCGCCTGGTTGGCTGGTCTGCCCGGGCTCATGCTCGTCCGCCTGCTTCGGTCATCGTGCCACTGCGTGTGCGCGACCGGAACGTCCACCTTGTGTTCGGCATGCAATGGCACACCATCCTGGGTACTGATCTGTCACTGCAGGCGCGCCGGAAGGCACGGGCGGTGGGCGCGGTTTACTGGGTACATGCAGGTGGCCGGTCGGAGTCCGTCGGCACGGTGCACCTGACCGCGGCGGCTGGAATTGGCACCAGGCGGGGCTGGCGCGGTGAAGCGCATTCGGCGGCCCAGATTGTCGCCACCCGTCACCCCACGGGCACGCACGCCTGGGTGCAGATGCTGCCGGACGGTCGTTATTGGGTCGTGATCGTGCGCAATGGTCAGGTCCTGAACCGGGGCGATGTCGTGGTAGACGATCTGGTAGCCGCGCGTGCATGTATCGAGCAGGCACAGGAGCGTTTCGGATCGGAGCTCAACCTGCTTGAGGACACGCCCGAGCTGGTGGCACATGCAAGCAGCCCACACGCGAGTTCGCAACGCGATGAAGAGCGGGCTCGCGCGATGCTCACGCGCCTGCTGCGCGACGCCGGGCCGCGCACCCTCGTGCAGAAATCCCCCGTGGGTGTACGCGTACCCGCCGTGATGGGCGTACTGGCTCTGGCGAGCGCTACTGTGTTCTGGCTGCAGCGCCAGCCCGACGGGCCCGCAGGCGTGCACATCGGGCATACCCACCACAGCGTCCAGGTTGACGAAAGGCAGGCAGAGACCCTATGGCTGCAGGCGTTCCATGACGCCCTGCAGGAGCATGCATTGCCCACCCATGAGGGACTTGGAAACCTCTGGCAGCGCATCGTACAGATGCCGGTACGCCGGCGCGGATGGCGTCTTGGCCACGTCCATTGCCAGGCCCGGGGCGACCTCTGGCATTGTCGTGCGACCTACGTGCGCGACGATCTGCGTGCTTCGGCCGGGGCACTGACCGGGCCGGATCTGCCTTCGGCACAGCTTCGCTGGACCTCCCTCGACGAAGCTGTCGCACACTTTGAGGTCGAAGTGCAACGGCATCCCATCGACCTTCATGCGTTGCGGGAAACTGCGCCCGGCATGATCATCGACGCCGACGCCTTGCAGGCGCTCCGACCCCTGCTTGGCAGCATCCGTATCGACGCACCCAGACCCATTCCCATGATCCCGCCGCGCACCGGTGAGGGCCTGGTGCCGCCGCGTCCGCGAACTTTGCCGCAGTTGCAGGCGCGTTCCATCACGTTACAGGGGCCAATGCGTTTCGTTGCATTGCTGGGCCCGGAGCTGACCCGACGCATCAAGTGGGAAGAGGTCAATGTACAGCTCTCACCGGGGGTGCGGCCCGGTCTGAGGGCCAGCGCGTTGACAGCAACGCTGCGTGGGCGGGTGATCGAGTGGCGGGCGCCAGATGAGGCGGATGACGCCGAAACATTCAGCTCCTGACAGGAAATGCAATATGTTGGTTCAAATTTCAGATTCCGGTTCATCATTGCGAGGTGCATCCTGCAAGAAGATGGAAGCTGGCTATTGGAGACGGGCATGGGTCAGGTGTCGGGCTGTCGTGAGTTCAGGGCCAGGCACGGTCACGCGTATTGTCCTGGCGTGCTGCTCAATGGTGGCGTGGTTATCCGCCGGGACTTCCGATGCTGTCGCCCGCCCCGGAGCGACATGGGAGAAGCACACCGAAAGCGTGCTTGAGCTGCTGATGCAGGACACCCGGCGTGCCCTCGAGCACTATGAGTCTCGCCGGACAGGCTCGCGTCCCGAGGTGAAACCGGCGGATCGGACTCCCGCGCGTGCCATGGCGGACCGAATCGAGCTCATCGAATTGTACGGACATGGTGACACACTGACAGCGGTGCTGGCCGTGAACGGGCAGCGCAAGGAGTACCGGCCAGGCGCAACGTTGCCATACGGCGGACAGGGCAGTCGCAACGAGTACCGCTTGGTCCGTATCGTGGATACGTGCGTGGTATTGCGCAAGGGCAGCGGGCCGCTGCGAACCGCGTGCTACCAGCCGCGCATGCATGATGGAACCGTGCGCCCCGGTACCGCCGTGCGAGGGCGGTCTGCCGATGGGCCGTTGTCGGCACCGTTGCCGGGTCTGAATTGACGCAAGGAGGCGATGTGGTCTTTCCTCAATTTTCACGTGCGGCGGCGCGCCGGTTCCCGCTGAGTCGCGTCGCTCGTACCAAGGCTGCTGGTCCCCTCACGGGAGGTCTCCGCTCCGGGCCCGGCGCTAGCCAGCCGCAGGTCCCGAACCACTGGATCAGGATCGAGAGTCGCAACGAGCTGGCAGCACTGCGCTCACCCATCCGCAGGCTGTTGTTCGACGAGTTCGATCTGGGGGCAGGCATCAACCGGTTCTGCCCGGCGTTGCTCGAGGATGGGCAAGCCGTGGTGGTGGTCGTTGAGGCATGGCGCGACAGCGATCAGGTCGATGAGCTGCTGCGCCAGGTGAGTCAACGGTATCCGGTCAGCGAGCCGGCGCTGCTGGTCGTGCCGGCCCCCTTGTTGCTTGCGCTGGTCCGCGGACAGGTTTCCGCAGCCGGCGACGGGGCCGGCAGCCGTACCGGCGAGGCGCAACGGTCGTCGCTGGTAGACGCGTTCCACGAGCTGGTGAGCTGGGGCGTGGAGCACGGTGCCAGCGACCTGCATATCAACATTGCCCTGGATGAGCCCGCATCCGAGGTGAAGTACACCATCGAGGGCCGTTATGTAACGCCGGCCCGATTTGCCAACATGCCTACCTCCACGCTCATGGACATACTGGCTGTTGCCTGGATGGACATCCAGGGCGGCAATGGGGCCGTATTCGATCCACGTATCGAACAGCAGGGACGGCTGCGACTGCAGGTCGGCACCACCCCTGTACTGCTGCGCTGGGCTTCTCTGGCCACCGACAACGGACCGTCCGTGTGTTTGCGAATACTCCGGCTTGAGGCGCGGACGTTGCGTTCCCTCGAGCAGCTGGGTTACCTGCCGCAACAGGTGGAAACCCTGGATCGGGCACGCCGAACGGAAGGTGGTGCCATTGTGCTTGCAGGGGTGGTCGGTTCGGGCAAGTCGACCACCATCGCGACCCTGATGAACATGATTCCGGCCGACCGCAAGATCATCACGCTGGAGGATCCAGTCGAATATCTCATAGACGGGGCCCTGCAGAACACTATTACACGCTCGGTTGATGACGAGACGCGAGATGTATTCCAGGCCAAGCTGCGCACCATCAAGCGTTCGGCCATGAACGATCTGCTCGTCGGCGAGATCCGCGATCGCGAGACCGGCCGCGCATTCATGGATCTGGCGGGCAGCGGCATCAGCGTTTACACCACGGTCCATGCCGGCGCGGCCATGCTCATCCCGGATCGTCTCGCATCGGATTTCATCGGCATTCCGCGCGATTTTCTTGCCACGCCGGGCATACTCAAGCTGCTCGTCTATCAGACCCTGGTTCCGCGCCTGTGTCCGCACTGCGCGTTGTCGGCTGTCGAGTTGCGCGCTGCCGGCGGCAAGCACTCGTGTGACTATGCAGCGGTGCTTGCACGTCAGTTCGATGTCGACCCCGTGAGCATGCGTTTCCGCAACCCCGCCGGATGTGAGTCCTGCCGCAGCCACAGTCTGCCCGAGTTGTACGGGTACTGCGGCCGCACGGTGGTTGCGGAGATGATCGAGCCTGCGCGTGACGACGAGTTCCTGCGCAACGTGCGCCGCGGCGACGCCATCCGCCAGCGCCGGCACCTCGCCGGCAAACGTCGCAGCCATTTCGATGAACCCGACATGTACGGCAAGACGGCTCTGGAATGTGCCATATACAAGGTCTTGCAGGGTGAGATCGACCCGCGTGACATAGAAGCCCGGTTTCGCCCGCTGGATGTCGGCCCGGACACAGCATTCCCCGTGACACGTCGCGTGGCGGTGCAACCGTGGGTGACCTGAATGCTCACGTCGGTGCAAACGGTCATGGCGCGGTGGAGGTTTCGCAGCCAGCGCGCCGCCTATTACGAATATCTTGCCATGCTGATGACTCAGCTCGAGGGCAGGAAAACCTTGCGCGACATCTTCGAAGACGATGCGCGGCGCTACGGACGGCGCACGCTTCGAGGCCAACTCTCCGCGCGCTGGGCGCGCCGCCACGAGGACTGGGGTGGCGACATTGCCGAGACGTTTTCCGGCAGCCTGCCACGGGACGACGTTGCGCTGTTGCGTGCCGCCCAGCTGAGTGGTGCCGGGGCCCTGGCGGCACTGCTGCACGACCTGGCTCGCTTTGCCCGCCTGCACGACAGGACGCGCCGCGTCCTGCGTTCAACCATGGCCGCGGCCTGGCTCGCGTGGGTCATCGTCCTGATGATGCTTGCAGCCCTCCCCACCTACACCGTGCCGGCGCTGCTGCAGCCATTTCATTCGGTACCGCCCGAGTTCCACGGGCCGGTGACGCAGCGGCTCGTCTCGGTGGCGGCGCTGCTTGAACGCTACCTCATCCCGTTTCTTGCCACCGCACTGCTGTTCGCTCTGTTGGTCTGGTGGTCGATGCCCAACCTGACCGGGCGTGTGCGGCAAGCGCTCGACCGGATCGGCGTCTGGCGCATGTACCGAGACCTCCAGAGCGTGCGCTTTCTCTCGCTGCTGGGCGTGACCGTACGTCAGCGGGGCAACGTGGGTGCACGGCTGCGAGACGCAGTAATGAGCCAGCTCGCTGGCGCCACCCGCTGGAAGTCGTGGCACCTGAACCGCATGCTGGAGCGTATCGATGATGGTGTCGTGGGTGCCGAGACATTCAGGACCGGGCTGCTGGATGAGCCCACCTGCTGGTATCTCGCGGACGTGATCGCAGCGCATGGCGTAGATGAGGGATTGCTGCGGGCTCGCGACTACGTCGAGGAGCAGCTGATGCGGCACGTCGAACGGCGTGCCGCGGCGTTGCGCTGGGCCTTGCTGATTTCAGCGACCGGTGTGCTGATCGCCACTGTCCTGTGGCACTACGCGGCGCTCGACGAGCTGCGCGCCGCCATGCAGACGTGGCATGCGGCGGTCTGAGCATGCCTGCTCGCTCTGCCAGGGCCCTGTCCACCGGACGGGGATGTCAATCATTGATCGGGTATGGAGGAGAAATCGATGTCGATTGCGGCAAAGACGCGCGTGGTTGGTCACCCCTGGATGCGCAGGCGGCACAGGTCGCAGGCGCGTTCATGCGCCCGGCACGCACAGGGTCCACAGCATGAACTGGCCGCGCGGACCCGCGCGTCCGGTACCGCTGCATGCTCGAGCACAGGCAGGCAGCGCGCCGCATCTCGGCGCGTTCTGCGGCAACCACGGTCTGCCCCGCGCCGTCAGTGGGGGCTGAGTCTGATCGAGGTCTCGATCGTGACCGCCATCATCCTGATTGTGTCGATCATCGGCATTCCCGCCATCAACGCTTACGTGGTGGAGAACAAGGTGCCACGTGTGGGGGCGGAGCTGCAACGCTATGTGGCGCGGACCAAGGCGAACGGGCAGGGGACTAGCGAGCCTTACGCCGGCCTCGATACGGCCAACCTGGCACGGGCCATGCGCAATTCCAGCGTACTGTCGGTTGATGCGAACGGCCTGTCGTGGGTCGCACATGGGCTGGGTGGAAACGGCACCACGACCGGGCTCATCCAGGTGGCGGAGGCCGATGGCGGTGCCCGCTTTACGATGACACTCGATGCCGTCAACGATGCCGCCTGCCCCGCACTGGCGTCGGTCATGCAGCGTGTGGCGGAGCGCATCGAGATCTCCGGAGCCAGTACGGTGGTCGCGAAAGACGCCCTGGCCGCCACCCCGATCGCATACTCGCCTCTCGTGGCCGAGCAGGCCTGCGCACGAGGCGACGTGAACACCTTCATTTTCACCATGCGTTGATCCTCATGCGTCGTCATCCTGCCGTAATGCGCGGGTTCATGCTGGCCGAGCTGGCGATTGGCGCCGCGTTGCTGACACTGGGCGCCATCTGGATGGCCTCCCGCCTGACCGCGGAAGCTCAGGACGCCGGCGCCCGTGCCACCGCAAGCTACATGTTGACCGTACGGGGAGCCGTGCAGAAACTGCTGGTGCAATACTTCGACTACCTGACGCTCGAAGATGAAACCGTCACCCCTCCAACATACCTGGCACGGCCCATGCCCCTGGATATCGGGGTTGCGGACCTTACCGCGCCGGCAGGGCCGGGCGTGTCCGGCTTCCTGGAGCCAGGCTTTCCGCAGCGGCCTCCGTATGGCGGAGAAGTGCGCATACGTATCTGGCGCGATGGTGCATGCCCGGGCCACGACTGCCAGATACGTGCCCTGGTGCATACCAGTGAGCCCATGCGTGCTACCGGGGAAGAGGGACACCGTCCCGATCTGGTTGGCACATTCATGCTGGCCGCGCAGGGTTACGGTGGCCATGCACCACCCAACAATCCCGAACGTATCCGGGGCGCGGTGTTTGATGCGCCGAACCCGGCGGGTGCAGTGCCCGGCATCGTTGCCGTTTCCGCTTCTCTGGATGCAACAATGTTCCATCAATTCGTGAGGCATGGAGAGACACGGCCCGTGCATTTGCGTAACGCACTGGAGGTGTCGGGCACGGTTACGACGCGCAGTGGGTTGCATCTGGCAACCGGAGTTGCTCCGGGAGACAGTTGCCCTGTGGAAGGCGTTTACGCGCAGACCGCCAGTCAGCTGCTTGCGGTCTGCCAGACCGGGGTGTGGTTCGAGCTCACCCGCTACGTGGTGCAGGGGGTAGCGGGCGATCTCCGCAACGGTGCCGCGCTGCCGCTGCCCAGCTGCCCGGAAGGGGTGCAAGGATTCCTGCAGCTCGGTCTGCAGGTGGTTGATGTGACACTGGATGGGGGAGACATCGACGTGCGCGGAACGTTGCGGGGGACCGTCTCGGGCGCCGGCACGGTGGGCCAGGGCGGCAATGTGACGGTGAGCGGAACGCTGGACGGCACCCTGTACAGCACGGATGACAGCCGCATCCGCGTGCGGCAGGGTGCGGGTGCGGGCGGTCCCAGCGTGGATCTCAGCCGTGCTGGCCCGGACGCACGCGCCTATGCGATTTATGGGTGTCGACATGTGTGAGTCGCACATGCCCGTGCGCGGGCATCGTCGTGTAGTCCGGCTGCTGGGTGTGGCACCCCTGGCCGGAGCGCTCCTGCTGGGCAGCGTTCTGCATTGCGCGTCGGTCTCTGCGGGGGAGGCGCAGACAGCTGCGCGCGATGAAGTACACGCCTGCTTGCTCCGTGCCGCCGAATACCACCGGGTGGATGCCGACCTTCTCCATGCCATTGCCACGGTCGAGTCGGGACTTGATCCCCGTGCTCTCAACCAGGCAAACGCCGATGGCTCGCGCGACATCGGCCTGATGCAGATCAACTCCTCGTGGCTGCCGCGCCTGGCACGGTGGAGTATCCGCGAACAGGACCTGTTCGATCCCTGCATCTCGGCCTATGTGGGCGCGTGGATACTGGCCGACAACATCAGGCGTCACGGCCCGGTATGGCGCGCGGTGGGTGCCTACAATGCGCGCACGCCCGAACGCCAACTGCGCTACGTCGCCCGTGTGCGACAGCAGCTTGCCCGTTTGCGTGCCGCCAGCGGGTCGTCGGAGCACTCAGCGTTGCAGCCCCGGCAACAGTGAGCGCAGGTCGGGCAGCGCCACCGGTTGGGCGGGAAGACGGAAACGGTCGGCCGGCGGGGTTGCGCGGTCGATGCCGACAAGCCGGATGTCAGGGCCTGCACGCAGTACGCCCAGGCCCCGTTGTTGCAGGGCATGGATGAGCTCTTGCGCTCCCTGGGTATCGGTGCCGAGGGTCTGTTGCAGGGCGAGGGCGATGTTGCCCATGGCGCCGGTCAGCTGCACGATGTCAGGGTCGCTGGAGAGCACGATGTCGACCGTGCGATGTTCTCCCTTGCGGGTCCAGAACTCCAGGGTGTACACCTCGCCATGGATGCCCGCTACGGTTTCGCGGCGGCTGGTGCGCCTGAGCTCGCCGAACCGAACGAGGTCGTCCGGATGGTTACGGGTTGCGGCGCCCGCGCCCGCTGCCGCCAACAGGTTGATGATGGCGCGTCCTTCCATCACCAGGGGCCGTCCCTGAACCTGCGATACGGCGTAGAGCGACTCATCGTGCGCGAGCATGTACAGACCGCGACGTTTGGTCGACTCGATGCGCACCTGTTTGCCCGTGAATTCGACCCTGTACCGCTCACCGTTGGCGAGCAGGTCGGCAGTGCCGTCGGCGCGTACGCTGGCGGTGGCAGCCAGTATTGTCACGCCGACGAGTAGCGGGGCGAGCAGCGGTACTGCCGTCCTGCCTGATTTTTCTGTCATGCGGATCATGAAGTGCTCACATCGCGAGTGTAGGGTTCCATGAGGATATCGTGTCCTCACGGTGGGGGTGTCAGGCAGTTTATCCGCATGTTTCAAGGCGTACCTCCCGCACTGCCTGCAGGGTCACCGGAACTGCGAACGTGACGGCCGCACCGCCGGGCGGCAGCATTTACGCGGGTCACATGCGCTGGGGCATCTCCCGGGCGAGCCGGCCCGTGGCTGACGCGGCGCGATCGATGGTCCGCCAAGCGGACTCGATGATCAAAATTCATGGTTCTGGTATAACATCGCCCACGGCTCTGCGGCGTTGCGCCGATGCAGAGGGCCGCTACACCAGGAGGAGCACGACACATGAGTGAGCTTGAGAACGGCGATGCCAGGGTGGTCATCGTCACGGGTGGTACCTTTGGAATTGGCAAGGCCATTACCCTGACGCTTGCGGAGCGGGGCTTTCGCGTGGTTGCCTTTGGCCTCGATTCACCTCAGCCGTCGACGGTGGCGGCCAACGCCATTGCACCGCTGCGCGAGGAGTTGCAGCAGCGCGGCTTCACCGGCGACGTGCTCGAAGCAGACGTGTCGTCAGCCGCCGATGTCGATCGGATCGTGCAGCACACGCTGTCGCGTTTCGGTCGCATCGATGCACTGGTCAACAACGCTGCCATTGGGCCACTGGGCACCGTGTTGGATACGCCCGAAGACCTCTGGGACCGCGTGATCGACGTCAACCTCAAAGGACCGTACCTCACCAGCCGCGCCGTGCTGCCGCACATGATTGCCGGCGGTGGCGGCAGCATCGTCAACGTCGGTTCCGGGGCGGGCTGGGGCAAGCCCAACATGGCAGCCTACTCGGCCAGCAAAGGCGGGCTGCACGCGCTCACCATGGCGTTGGCCTACGATCATTTTCACGACCACATCCGCGTCAACATGGTCATACCGGGCGGCGGAGGCATCATCACGGGCATGAGCGTGGGGCGCGCGCACGGAGATGTTCAGAAGGCCAGCACGAACGGTCCGGGTACGGCGGCCGGGCGCCACGGCACGGGTCAGGACCTGGCGAATGCCGTTGCGTTCCTGCTGTCGCCGGAGGCCGAGGTCATTTCCGGCACCGTCATCGACGTCGGCTGTTTTGCCATGCAGGGCGGGCCGATTCCGCCGAAGCGCAAATAGGGTGAGGGTGCTGCCAGGGCACACGTCGCCTTGGCGCGTGGCCGGTCGCGCCAGCGGAATGGAGCTGGTGCCCAGGGTGCTGACAGCCATTGCATCCGAAGCCTTCTTCTCACAGCATCGATGCGGTATTGACATCAGCTCTGTCTCGCTTAAAATCATTTGTTGAGACATGTGTCCGTAATACGGACATACACCGAGGAGTGTCGCATGAGTGCAGGGTCTTATTCACACTATGTAGATCTCGAGCGCGGACTCGTCAGTCGCGAAATCTTTTCGAGTGAAGAAATCTTCAGGCGTGAGCTTGAAATGCTGTTTTCCCGCGCCTGGCTGTTCGTCGGGCATGAAAGCCTCATCCCCAACCCGGGCGACTATTTCAACTCGCGCATGGGTACCGAATCGGTCATCGTCTGCCGTGACGAGAACAACCAGGTGCAGGTCCTGCTGAACTCATGCCGCCATCGGGGCATGCGCGTCAGTCTGTACGACCAGGGCAATACCAGGTCGTTTACGTGCCCGTACCATGCGTGGACGTTCGGGCTCGACGGCAGCCTTACGGGCGTACCCCAGTTCAAGACGCTCTACGAAGGGCGCATGGACCGCTCCGAGTGGGGCCTTGCCAGGCCGCCGCACGTGTATGTGTACAAGGGCACGATCTGGGCCTCATGGGACCCCGACGCCCCCGATTTCCTCACCTATCTGGGCGACGCGAAGGAACACCTCGACCTCGCGCTGGATGCCCGTGATGGCCGCGAGGGTGGGTCGGTAGTCATCGGCGGCATCACCAAGTGGATCATCCCGTGCAACTGGAAGTTTCCCGCCGAAAACTTCATGGGTGACACCTACCACAACATCAGCCACGCTTCGGTCGACCGCATCGGCATCGGACCCAGCGCGCGCACGGCCGGAACCAGGGGGCGGCGCGATCCCGAGCTCGAACGCGCCCAGCACGTCTGGATCAACTTTCCGCAGGGGCACGGGGTGCACAGCGCCATCATGCCTGAGGGCGAAGAGTACGTTGAGTCGTTCAAGGACAATCCCGAAGTCGAGGAATACTTCCGGCATTGTTTCGAGGAGCGGCGCAAGCGGCATGGCGACAAGGCCCGTCTGCGGCCATTTGTTGGAACAATTTTCCCGAATACTTCGTTCCACGGGCACCAGCCGCGTTCCATCTTCGTATGGCATCCGCATGGCCCCACTTCCATCGAGGTGTGGCGCTTCTTCCTCATCGACCACGACGCGCCCAAGGTCGTCAAGGACTTCCTGCGGCAATACTACATGCGTTATTCGGGCCCTGCCGGAATGACCGAGCAGGACGATATCGAGAACTGGATGCACGCTACCAACGCCTGCGTTGGGCCCATCGCCCGCCGCTTCCCGTTCAACTACACGCAATCGCTGAACGCCTCCACCTTGAACCAGCCGTTGCCGGGCAATGTCAGCTTGCAGATTACCGAGGAAAACGCACGTGCCCTTTACAACCGGTGGCGCGATTACATGGAAGGCAAGAGCTGGGACGACCTTCTGGGGAAAAACGACCCCATGTATGCCGACAACGCTGGTAAGGGGAAAAACGTATGAGCGCCACGACCGTTTCCATTGAGCCTATCGCAGCCCCCACGCTTGAACAGTTGCAGCTGCAATATCAGGTCGAGACTTTCCTCAAGCGGGAAGCCGAAGCGCTGGACAACCGCCGCTTCGACGAGTGGCTCGCCATGCTCGCCGACGACATCTGGTATCACATGCCGATCCGCCGCAACGTGAAGCTGGGGCTACATGCAAAATTCGAAAACACCGACCCCGACGACGAAATCAGCTGGTTCAATGAAGACAAGTGGACGCTCAGCAAACGGGTCGATCAGATCAGGACCGGTGTGCACTGGGCGGAGGAGCCACTCTCCCGCGTTTGCCATGTAATCAGCAATGTGCTGATCCATGCCGTGCGGGCACGGCCAGACGGCGGTGCCGAGGTCGATGTCAGCAGCCGCTTCCTCATCTACCAGAACCGCACCGACTACGACACCACCATTTTTGCGGGTCGCCGCTACGACACCCTGCGGCGTGATGCCGACCATTTCTGGCAATTGGCCAGGCGCGAAATCCTCCTCGAGCAGAGCACCTTGCTGGCCAAGCAGCTGACGGTCTTCTTCTGAGGGCACATTTGCAATTGGTGACACGGCCGATGCCGGGCCGACGGCCACGTGCTCACCACGGGCGGTTCGGGCCGTGGCGGGGGCTCAGCTGCGCCTGCAGTTGACGGCTGCAGGGTCGGGCCTCCGCGCGGAGCACGTGCGCCTGCAGGGTCGTCAACACTTGCGGCGCACTTGCCAGGTGGACAGCCGTCCTGGCATCAGCCCTGCGCCGCAGCTGCCTGCTCGCGTGCAGCCGTGTGGTCGGTGTAGCCCAGCAGGCGCGACAGCTCGCGACCGGCCTCGACGATGAGGTTTGCCATCTCCTGGCGGCGTGCGTCGTCGATGCGCACGGCAGGGCCAAATATTGCGATGGATCCGGCGATCTTCCCGCTGCCATCAAAGTAGGGGGATGCAACGGCGATCGCACCCTGCAGTAATTCATCTTCCGATTCTGCGTAGCCCCGTTCGCGCACCTGGTCGAGCTGCTTGCGTATGGCTCGCGCATCCATCTTGTGTGCCGCGGCCATCGCATCCAGCTCGTCGTCGCTTGTGTCCATGTACGCGAGTATGGCGCGTCCGCTGGCCCCGCGCAGGATGGTTTCGGTGTAACCAACCCCGCGCCGGAAGCTCAGGGGTTGCAGGCAGGGCAGTTCAGCAACGCACAGGCGCTGTTCATTCTGCGGTACGAACAGGGCGACGGTCTCGCGCGTGCGTTCCCATACCTTTTGCAGGACCGGTTGCGCCGTGCGGGCAATGTCCAGGCTGGCCTGCCAGATGTGCGCGAGGCGCGCCACTTCGGGCCCGAGGCGAAATCGCTGCGGATCGCCTTCGGCCGTGATGAACCCCTGGTTCTGGAGCGTGTACAGCAGCCGATAAAGGGTAGGGCGGCTCAACTTCACGCGGCGGCCGAGGTCGGCCGCCGTCAGTTCGTAATCGTTGGCCGTAAAGGCGCGCAGGATGTCGAGTGCCCGTTCGACGGCTCGAACACTATCACCGGTTTTTTTGCTCATAAGGGTGGGAAGATTGCCAAAACGCTACGAGTATAGGATAGCCACCAGCGGGTAGGGGTTTTCCGCAGGTTGTGAGAAGTCCGTTTGACGGACTTTAATTTCATTATGTATCGCGTTTGCCCCACGCAGGCAAGTCGTTTTACCGGAGGAGATCATGTCCCAGAACGAAAAGTCAAGAAAACTCATGCGTCACTTCACTCGCCTGCCCGGCCTGGCCGCGCTGTCGCTGGCTCTGGTCGCTGCGGGTGCCAGCGCTGCTTATCCGGAACGGTCCATCACGCTGATCGTACCGTTCGCGCCGGGCGCCTCGGCGGATGGCATCGCGCGGGTCGTCGCGCAGGAGCTGAGCAATGCCGTCGGGCAGCCCGTAGTGGTCGAGAACCGTCCGGGGGCTGGCGGGGCAACCGGCCTCATGGCTGTCGCCCGCGCCGAGCCCGATGGCTACACGCTGGGCATGGGTGCTACCGGCGCCCTCGTCGTCGCGCCGCATCTGCCCGACTCCTCGCCGCTCAAGCCCGACGAACAGCTGCAACCCCTGGCCAAGCTTGCCGACATTCCATTGGTCCTGGTTGCCGGCAAGGCTTCCGGCTTCGATAACCTGAAGGACGTGCTTGCCAAGGGCAAGCAGACGGAAATCCCCACCGGCAACACAGGCCAGTACACCGCGCAGCACCTGTCGGCCGAGCTGCTGGCCAACATGGCGGGCATCAAGCTGTATTCGGTGCCCTACCGGGGCAGCGCGCCGGCAGTCACCGATCTGCTGGGCGGTCAGGTGCCACTGGCGCTGGTCGACTTCACGTCGGCGGCGCCGCATATCTCGGCCGGGACCATCAAGCCGCTGGCCGTCACCAGCAGTGCACGCAGCAAGCTGGCGCCCGACATTCCCACCATGGCCGAGGCAGGCGTTCCGGGCTATGGTGCGCACGCGTGGATGGGACTATTCCTGCCCAAGGGTGCATCGCCCGAAGTGGTTGCGAAGTTGTCGAAGGAAATTGCTGCGGTCATGGAGAAGCCCGAGGTGCAGCAGCGCATCATTCAGCTGTCAGCCGAGCCCTCATACATGGGACCGGAAGATTTCGGCCGTTTCATCGCCAACGAGTCGAACAACTGGCGTTCGGTCATCCAGAAGCTGAACACCGTGGGCAAGTGATGCGCATCGGGTCGTCCCGCCTGCCTGCATTGCGTTCCGCCTGACAATTCGCAACCCGGCTGGCAAGACCTTGCCTCGCACAGTCCCGCGCGCTTCGACGGAGACGGCCCATGTACGGGCCGTCTCTTTGTGTTTGCGGCCATGTCTGGCTGTCCTGTGCAAGGCAGCCTTGCGGAAATACGGCAAGCCGTCCGGGCACGAATCACGCTGGCCCGAAGGACAAGGTGCGGCCAATTCCGAATGCCCGTAAAATTGCGGCCATCGGATCATGGCGCGGGCGCAGCCTGCTCGCGCCCGTTTTTTCATTCAAGGAGTTCGCTATGGCTCTCGTTTCGATGCGCCAGTTGCTGGATCATGCAGCTGAACATGGCTACGGTATCCCTGCTTTCAACGTCAACAACCTCGAGCAGGTGCAGGCCATCATGGAGGCTGCGAAGGCAACCAACAGCCCGGTGATCATGCAGGCGTCGGCGGGCGCACGCAAGTATGCTGGAGAATTCTTTCTCAAGCATCTGATCATCGCCGCGGTCGAAGCCTATCCCGACATCCCGGTTGCCATGCACCAGGACCACGGGCAATCGCCGGCGGTGTGCAAGGGAGCCATCGATCTTGGCTTCACCAGCGTCATGATGGACGGTTCGCTCCAGGAAGACGGCAAGACCATCGCGTCCTACGACTACAACGTCGAGGTCACGCGCAAGGTCGTCGAAATGGCCCACCCCCTGGGCATTTCCGTGGAAGGCGAACTGGGCTGCCTGGGCTCGCTTGAAACCATGCGTGGCGACAAGGAAGATGGCCACGGCGCCGAGGGCACCATGACGCGCGACCAGCTGCTCACCGATCCTGACCAGGCCGTTGACTTCGTTCAGCGCACCCAGGTTGACGCGCTCGCCATCGCGATCGGTACCAGCCACGGTGCCTACAAGTTCACGCGCAAGCCCACCGGCGACATTCTCGCCATCGACCGTGTCAAGGAAATCCACCGCCGACTGCCCAACACACACCTGGTCATGCATGGCAGCTCCAGCGTGCCGCAGGACCTGCTTGCCGCCATTCGCGAGTTCGGTGGCGACATGAAGGAAACTTACGGCGTGCCGGTGGAAGAAATCCAGGAAGCGATCAAGCACGGTGTGCGCAAGATCAACATCGACACCGACATCCGTCTGGCGATGACGGCCGCCATCCGTCGTTTCCTGGTCGAGAACCCCTCGAAGTTCGACCCGCGCGAATATCTCAAGCCGGCCCGTGAGGCCGCAAAGAAGATCTGCATCGAGCGCTACGAACAGTTTGGCACTGCCGGCCAGGCCGACAAGATCAAGCCGGTTCCGCTGTCGGAAATGGCCCGGCGCTACGCGTCCGGCGAACTCACGCAAATCGGACTGCAATAAGGCGCATCATGAGCCAACCCATGTATGAGTCGCGCATCCGGTCGTTGCCCCTGCTGGGGCGCGGCAAAGTGCGCGACATGTATGCGGTGGGCGACGACAGGTTGCTCATCGTTACCACCGACCGCCTCTCGGCGTTCGACGTGGTGCTCGACGACCCCATTCCTGGCAAGGGCGCGGTGCTGAATGCGCTCACGCAGTTCTGGCTCGGGCGTCTGGCGCACGTCGTTCCCAACCACGCAACCGGCATTGCGCCGGAGAGTGTCGTCGCACCCGATGAAGTCGATCAGGTTGCGGGGCGGGCCATGGTGGTCAAGCGTCTCAAGCCCATACTGGTCGAGGCGGTCGTGCGCGGCTACCTTATCGGCTCGGGCTGGAAAGACTACCAGGCCGCGGGCGCCGTATGCGGAATTCCGTTGCCTGCGGGCCTGCGGCTCGCCCAGCAGCTGCCCGAGCCGATCTTCACGCCCGCGGCCAAGGCCGAAGTGGGGCAGCACGACGAGAACGTCAGCTTCGCGTACGTGAAGCAGCAGGTGGGCGATGCCCTGGCCGAAAAGATCCGCGATGTGTCGATACGGCTGTATCGTGAGGCGGCGGCGTATGCAGCCGAACGGGGCATCATCATTGCGGACACGAAGTTCGAATTCGGTCTGGACGACGCCGGCACTCTGCATCTCATGGATGAAGTCCTGACGCCAGACTCCTCGCGGTTCTGGCCCGCCGACAGCTACCAGCCAGGTATCAGCCCCCCGTCGTACGACAAGCAGTTCGTGCGCGACTGGCTCGAGTCGCAGCCCTGGGACAAGACGCCGCCCGCGCCGCGTCTGCCCAAGGACATCATCGAACGCACGGCGGCAAAGTATCGCGAGGCCTTGCAGGTGCTGACCGGCGACGCGCCCGCCTGAGTTGCGGTGACTGGCAGGCCGAGGTCGTGCCCGGCACTGGAGCAGTCGTTTGTGCTCGCGCAGCAA
>CALAGD010000050.1 GCA_937891425.1 uncultured Pigmentiphaga sp. | reverse complement strand
TCCCGGTGCGGCTGACGCCGCCGCACCGGAGCAACCCGGAGATACGGCCCGGGAGCTGCTGACAAGGCCGGAATCCGACACCACTCTGGCAGAGGCCATGCGGCGCGCGCGTGCTGCGGAAACGGTGGCGCCGCCGTTCGATGCTGCAGCAGCCATTGCGGTGCTCACCCAGCAGTATGCCGCCCTGTCGCGCCGCGTCGAGGAATACAACCGGCGCCCACGACGCCATTACTTCGCGCCATCAACCTCGGCCTCGCCCTATGCCGAATACGTCGAGAACTGGCGCGAACGCATCGAAGACGTCGGCAACCGCCTCTACGGCGAGCTCGTCCCGCATGGCATGTATGGCACGCTACGGCTGACGGTATTCCTGCGCGCCGACGGGTCCGTCGAGAATCTTTCCTTCGATACTTTGTCCATCCATCCTGAACTCAATCGCGCTGCCCGCATCATCGTCGAACGGGCGGCGCCGTTTGCGCCGTTCCCCGAAGCGATCCGCCACGAAACCGACGTCATTGCCATCACCCGCACCTGGCACTTCGAGAATGACTCTATTGTTACGGAGCAGAATTGATGTCCCGGACCGACCGCTATGCCGTCATCGGCAACCCCATTGCGCACAGCCGCTCACCTCAGATCCACGCCCTGTTCGCGCACCAGACCCGGCAGCCACTACAGTACGACCGCATTCTGGCGGACGAGCCGGCGTTCGAGTCCGTCGTGCAGCAGTTCTTCCGGGAGGGTGGGCGGGGGCTGAACGTTACCGTTCCGTTCAAGCTGCGCGCTTACGCCATGGCCGAACCCCGTCTCAGTGAGCGGGCGCGGGCAGCGGGCGCTGTCAACACGCTGTGGCAGCAGGACGGCGCACTGCATGGCTGCAACACCGACGGGGTCGGGCTGGTGCGCGACCTTGCCCGGCTGGGTGTCGAGCTGCAGGGTGCAAATGTGCTGCTGATCGGGGCGGGGGGCGCAGCGCGCGGTGTGCTGCTGCCACTGATCGAAGCGGGCTGTGCCCGCATTCACATCGTCAACCGCACGAGCTCCCGAGCCGACGAGCTGGCCCGGCAGTTTGCGCGTGCCGACGGCACCACCCGGCTTACCGCCGGCGCGCCGGACTCGGCTGCGGCTGCTGGCTACGCCTGGGACCTTGCCATCAATGCCACTTCAAGCTCGCTGACCGCTGGTACCGTGCCTGTTCCCGCCCATGCTCTGAGAGACTGCTCCTGGGCGTACGACATGATGTATGGCGCGCGGCCCACCCCCTTCATGGTGGCCGCAGAACAGGCTGGCGCGCGCACCGCGGATGGCCTGGGCATGCTGGTGGAACAGGCCGCGGAAAGCTTTGCGATTTGGCGCGGCATCCGTCCCGACACCGGCCCTGTGCTGCAGGCCCTGCGGCACGCCATTGCCGAGGGAGCCGGTCCCGACGCCGACCTCATTTCGCGCCTCCACCCAGGCGCCGCCGCGTGAGCAGCGAGCGAGCATGACGCGCACGTCCCGAAAACCGGCCATGGGCCGCGGGAAACCCCCGCGCCGCGGCGCAGCGCGCCTGCTGGCGGCCAACCGGCTTACATGGATGCGGCTTCTCGCCGGCATCATGCTGGCCGTGCTGACGCTGTTCGTCCTGGCCCAGTTCTACTTCCTGTGCAAGGTCTACTGGTACAGCAAGTATCCCCCCGACAGCACCCCGATCATGCGAGCCGCCCTGGCCGACCTGCAACGCTCGCAACCGGGCGCCCGGCTGCAGTACGTGTGGGTGCCCTACGACCAGATCAGCAGCAACCTCAAGCGTGCGGTGGTGGCCGCCGAAGATGCACGCTTCATGCAGCACCAGGGAATCGACTGGGAGGCGCTGCGCGACGCCTGGGAACACAACCGGGCGCTCGACGAGCGACGTGCTCAGGCGCTGGAAGCCGGCGAGGTTCCGCCCCGCGGTGTGCTGCGTGGCGGATCTACCATCACCCAGCAGCTGGCCAAGAACCTGTTTCTGTCGAATGAACGCACGTACGCGCGCAAGGCGCAGGAGCTCATCATCACCTGGATGATCGAGCACGTCATGACCAAGCAGCGCATTCTCGAGCTGTACCTGAACGTGGCCGAGTGGGGCAATGGCGTGTTCGGTGCCGAGGCGGCTGCGCGGCACTACTTCCGCACCAGCGCTGCCCGTCTGGACCCCAGCCAGGCCGCCCAGCTCGCCGTGATGCTGCCGAACCCGCGCTTCTACGACGCAAACGGGCCCACCCGGTATCTGCTGTCGCGAGCGCGCACCATCGCGGCGCGGGCGCGCCAGGCGATGATTCCCTGACCCACCCGGGCAATGTGCTACTGCTTGAACCTGGCCCGGCAGCCCTCATCTGTACGGCGCCAGCAACGACAATCATGTACATTCGGTTAAACGCGGAATACATCTTGCTCTCGTGAAATGCGACAATTCCGGGCGCGCACTGCGGATGCGTCCCGGGCGGTCGCACCTGTCATGCCGCGGTTAACCTTCCTGCTTTTGTCATTTCGCCATCAACTAGGCCCATGAAACCCGTACGAAAAGCTGTTTTCCCTGTCGCCGGACTCGGTACCCGGTTCCTGCCTGCGACCAAGGCAAGTCCCAAGGAGATGCTCCCCATCGTTGACAAGCCTCTCATTCAGTACGCGGTGGAAGAGGCTGTGGCGGCCGGCATTACCGACCTCATCTTCATTACCGGGCGGCACAAGCGCGCCATCGAGGATCACTTCGACGCAGCGCCCGAGCTCGAAGCAGAACTCGAAGCCAAGAAGAAGTACGAACTGCTCGAGACAGTCCGGAACATCCTGCCCTCGCATGTGCACTGCATCTACATCCGGCAGTCGGCACCGCTGGGGCTGGGCCACGCCGTGCTGTGTGCGGCGCCGGTCGTCGGCGACGAGCCATTTGCCGTGCTCCTTGCCGACGACCTCATCGACGCCGACGTTTCGGTTACCCGGCAGCTCATCGAGAGCGCCCATGCGCACGGCGGCAGCATGATTGGCGTACAGGAAGTGCCGCGCTCCGATACCAACAAATACGGCATCGTAGCCAGCGAACCGGTCGACAACCGCACTGAACAGGTCTTCGGCATCGTCGAGAAACCCGACCCGGCCGAAGCACCCAGCAACCTGGCGGTGGTGGGCCGATACGTGCTGGAACCCCAGATTTTCGACTGCCTGCGCCGCACCCAGCATGGCGTTGGCGGCGAGATCCAGCTGACCGATGGCATCGCCGAACTGCTGCAGACGCGCAAGGTGTTCGCCCACCGCTACGAAGGCACGCGCTACGACTGCGGCAGCAAGGCGGGCTTTTTTGAAGCCACGGTAGCGCTCGGACGCAAGTACCACGGACTGACAGTGTGAAGACAGCCCGCCGCTACCTTGCGCGCGAAATCTACCGTTCGTGCGCCATCGTCGTGGTGGCGCTGCTCGGGCTATTCACCTTCTTCTCGCTGGTCGACAAACTCGACCGCGTAAGTGGCGATTTCCGTCTGATCCACCTGCTGTACCTCGAACTGCTGGACACACCCACGCGGCTGTACGACCTGTTGCCCATCGGCCTGCTGATCGGCTCGGTGCTGGCCCTTGCCGCCCTCGCACAACGCCATGAGCTCGTGATTCTTCGGGTGTCGGGCGTCAGCGGCACGGGCCTGCTGCGCATGCTGTGGCTGATTACCTTGCCGCTGGTGGCGGTGGCAATCCTGCTCGCCGAGTTCGTCGTCCCCATGGCCGAGGTAAAGCTCAGCGAGGCAAACCTTGCCCTGCTCGGCCGCACGCGCGCCGGCCGGCTGGCCAGTGGATACTGGTTCAAGGAAAAGACGCCGGAGGGGGAGCGCGTCATCAACGCGCAGACCCTGCTGCCCAATGGCAACGTGCGGCACGTCACCATCTACCAGTTCAATGCCGACCATGACATGGTGGCCCTGATCATGGCCGAGGACGCGCGCTTCGGCGATGACACCCTGATTCTCTCCAGGGTTACGACCAACGTGATCTCGCCCGATGTGCTGCGGGCCCTGTCCGATGCTCAGCCCACTACCAGCCAGCCCGTGTCGGTGCAACAGGAAGACACGCGCACGCTGACTACCACGCTCACGCCCGAGCTGCTGCTTGCGCGCGTGCTCACCCCCGAACGCATGTCGATGACCAGTCTGATGCGCTATATCCGGTACCTCAACGACAACCAACTGGTGAACGACCGGCAGATAGTCGCGGCCTGGCGCAAGGTGGTGTATCCGTTCACGCTGCTCATCATGATGACCATTGCCGCCCCCGTCAGCCTGATGCAGGCACGCCGCGGCGGCGTGGGCGCCAAAGTGTTTGCGGGCATCATCGCAGGCGTGGTGTTCTTCATGGTCAACCAGCTTTCGCTGAACGCCGGCATGCTGTATCGGTGGCCCCCCTGGGTGACGGCCCTGGTGCCCAACCTGCTGGTTTTCGGGCTGGCCCTGTCAGCCCTGCTCTTGCTGGATTACCGCAACCGCCTGGTGATCCTGTGGCGGCGCTGGTGGCCGTGGCAGCGCGTCACCGCCAACTGACACCCCTGCAGCGCAGCGCCCCGTGGCGCCGCGCTGCTTTCTAGTACCACGCGTGGAAATGATGCAGCGGGCCATGACCACTGCCCACCTGCAAACGGTCGGCGTGCCTGATCGCCTCGGTGATGTAGTCTTTCGCGCGTTTCACCGCTGCCGGGACATCCTCCGACTGCGGTAACAGCGCCGCAATGGCCGATGACAGCGTGCACCCCGTGCCATGGGTGTTGCGCGTGCTGACACGGGGCGCGTCAAGCTCGATCATCCGATCGCCATCGTGCAGCAGGTCGACTGCCGTATCTCCGGTGAGGTGCCCGCCCTTGAGCAGGACCCAGCGGTGACCATGCGTGCCCATCTTCTCCCGCAGCCGCTCAGCGACCCGGTACATCTCGCGTAGCGTGTCGACCGGGCGTTGTTCGAGCAGCATCCCCGCCTCGGGCAGGTTGGGCGTGATGATGGTGGCAAGCGGCAGCAGGGCTTCGCGCAGGGCGTGCACCGCATCGCGTTCAAGCAGGGCATCGCCGCTCTTGGCCACCATGACGGGGTCGAGCACCAGGTGTGGCGGCCGGTGGCGCGCCATCGATTCGGCCACCACGTCGATGATGGGCACCTGGCCCAGCATGCCCAGCTTCACGGCGTCGATGCGCACGTCCGCAAACAGGGTATCGATCTGCTGCCGCACGAAGGCCGGGGGAATGGGGAAGATGCCGGTGACGCCCTGCGTGTTCTGTGCGGTCAGTGCTGCAATCACGCCGCAAGCATAGGCGCCCAGCGCACTCATGGCCTTGATGTCGGCCAGCACCCCCGCTCCTCCCGAGGGGTCGACACCCGCGATGCTGAGGGTGTTGCAGATGGATCCGGTGGATTGTGGTTTCGATTCGACTATCATTGCCGCACGACTCGATGGTATACGGGGAAGAAACACCGAACTATACGATACGCTTCAACGGCACGCGCCGCGAGCAGCGTGTCAGCCCGGTTGCCCTCGCCCGACGGAGAGAAGAACAATGACGCAGTCCACCTCAGGAAAGCCCGACATTCTGGTCTTGAAAGCCCTCATGCCGGCGCCCATGCAAGAGCTCGAAAACGCCTTCACGTTGCACCGTTACGATCAGGCCACCGACCCCGACGCGCTGCTTGCTGCGGTCGGCAGCCGCATCCGGGGCGTCATCACGTCGGGCGTGCCAGGATTCCCGGGTGACCTGCTTCCACGTCTGCCCGCCCTCGAGATCGTCTCCACGTCCAGCGTGGGCGTCGACAGCATCGACGTCGCCGCCTGCAAGGCGCGCGGCGTACACGTCACCAATACACCGGACGTGCTCAACGATGATGTGGCCGACATCGCCATCGGTCTGTTGCTGAACGCGTTCCGGCGCCTGGGTGCCGGCCACGAACATGTCCGTACCGGAGCCTGGTCGCGCGAAGGGATGATGCCGCTTACCCGCACCCTGAAAGGCGCGCGGATGGGCATCCTGGGGCTGGGCCGCATCGGCATGGAGATCGCACGGCGCGCCGAAGCCATGAAGATGGTCATCGGCTATACGGCACGCAGCCGCAAGAACGTGCCATACGCCTACCACGACAACGTGCTCGACCTGGCCCGCAACAGCGATGTCCTCGTGCTGGCCTGTCCCGGCGGCAGCGAAACGCGTCATCTGGTGAACGCCGCCGTGCTCGAGGCGCTTGGCCCCGAGGGCTGGGTAGTGAACATTGCCCGGGGCTCGGTCATCGACGAGCCGGCCTTGCTGGATGCGCTCGAACGCAGGACCATCGGCGGAGCCGCGCTGGACGTGTACGAAAGCGAGCCACATATCAATCCGCGCTTCTACCAGCTGGACAACGCAGTGTTCTATCCGCACCATGCGAGCGGAACCTTGCAGACACGCAATGCCATGTCACAGCTTGCGCTCGACAACCTCAAGGCATACTTCTTCGAGAACCGCCTGCTCACCCCCGTGTAACCACACCCGGCGTGACCACGGGGTAAAATCCGTAACTGGCCTTTGCAACCCGTTGGCGCAAGCTCCCGAGCCTGGCCCGATTCCGACACGCCTTCCTCCCGGGCGTGCCGCTAACCAATTGCTTGCAAGAGTACTGATGAACGCAGCCACCCTACCGGATATCGAGAAAGCCCGTTTCAACATGGTCGAGCAGCAGATCCGCCCCGCCGGCGTGCTCGACCCGGCCGTCCTCGAATCCCTTTTCGAAGTTCGTCGTGAAAATTTCGTGCCGCCCGAGTTGCGGGCGCTCGCCTTTGCCGACCTGCAGCTGCCCTTGCGTATCGACGGCGTCGATACCGGCGAGGTCATGCTCCGGCCCCAGATCGAGGCACGCCTGGTCCAGGAGCTCAACCTGCGTCATACCGAAAGCGTGCTCGAGATCGGCACCGGATCCGGTCATCAGGCAGCCCTGCTGTCGCGGCATGCCTATCAGGTTACTTCCGTCGAGATCCAGCCCCGCCTGGCCGCGTTCGCCATCGAGAACCTGCAACGCGCCGGCATCGCCAACGTGCATGTCGAAACTGGCGACGGCCGTAACGGCTGGGGTTCCAACGAATACGACGCCATCCTGGTCACGGGATCAGTGCCCGATGCCGTTCCTGACGGCCTGAAGTATCAGCTTCGCATCAACGGGCGACTCGTCATCGCGGTCGGAACCGGCCCGCTCATGACGGTGCAGCGCATCACTCGCACCAGCGCGGCGTCGTTCGAAGTCGAAGGATTGTTCGAAACCTACATTCCGCCTCTGCGCGGCATCACCCAGACCAAGTTCAAGTTCTGATACACAGAGAGGCGCCCATGGCCCGATACAGGCTGAGTCGAAGCAGTTTGACGACAGTTGCACGCAGGGCCATGTCGGTGGCCCTTGCCGGCCTGCTACTGGGCCTGCTTGCGACGGCGCCGGCCCGGGCCCTTAACCTCTTGCAGGCGTATCAGGCGGCCCTCGCGTCCGACCCCGTTTTTGCGGCCGCGCGCGCCCAATACCAGGCGGCCACCGAACGATTGCCACAGGCGCGGGCCATGCTGCTGCCCTGGCTCAGCGCCACCACCTCGGCCACCTACGCCGACACCCGCACCCGCTATACGAACGATCAGCCCACGCGCCGCACCCATGGCGACACCTACGTGTACCGCCTGGTGCTCAGCCAGCCACTGTTCGACTGGTCGAGCTGGAAAAGTTATGAGGCCGCCCAACTGATCCTGGCACAAAGCGAACTGCAACTGCAGCGCGCCCACCAGGACCTCCTCCTGCGCGTCGCCCAGGCCTATTTCGACGTCCTCGCTGCTGAAGACACCCTCACCGCGCTGTTGGCCGAGCGAGCGTCCATCGTCGAGCAGCTGGCATCGGCCAAGCGCAACTTCGAACTGGGTACGGCCACCATCACCGATACCTACGAAGCGCAGGCACGCTACGACCTCGTCCAGGCCCAGCTGCTGCAGGCGGAAAACACACTGGCTATCCGGCGCGACGCGCTCGAGCAGATCATTGGCCAGCCGGCCACCCGGCTCAGCGCGCTACCGCCCGAGGCAGTCATTCCTCCACCCGAACCGGCCCGGGTCGACGCCTGGGTCGATCGTGCCCAGTCCGACAACATCGACGTCGTCGTGGCGCGCCTGGCCACTGCCATTGCCGACAAGAACATCGAGATCGCGCGTGCCGGGCATTACCCTACCGTCGACCTCGTCGCCGACTTCAGCCACACCAATTCGCCCCACCGGCCCGAGGCTGCGCAGGCCGCCTTCGGCCCTGGTCGTGCGCACGCCAGGGGCAGCAGTGTCGGCGTACAGGTTTCCATTCCCCTCTACACCGGCGGCTACACATCGGCGCGCGTCAACGAAGCCGTGGCCCTGCAGAGCCAGAGCCGATCCAGCTACGAAAACGCGCGGCGCCAGGCTACCCACGCCGCACGTGAGTCGTTTTTCCGGGTCGTCAGTGGCCTCGCCCAGATACGCGCCCTCGAAGCAGGCGAACAGTCCAGCCGCAAGGCCCTGGAAGCCAACCAGACCGGTTACGAACTGGGCGTGCGCATCAACCTCGACGTGCTCAACTCCCAGCAACAGCTGTACGCGACGCAACGCGACCTGGCCCAGGCGCGGTACGACACGCTCATGGCCGGCCTGCGCCTGAAGGCCGCCGCCGGCCTGCTCAGCGAAAGCGACATCGAAACGGTCAACCGCATGCTGCGGGAGAATTGACCTTCCCCTCCGCCAGCACCGGCAGGCTGGCCCCATCATGCAAACAGCCGGCGCACCTGCAAGAGGCGGCCGGCTGTTCACCGGAATGTGGGCACCCGACCGGGGCGCCCCGGCAAGGCAGTTCCCTTATGCGCGCTCCTCCGTAACGCCCTCACCCGCCTGCGCCACCACCACGTTACGGCCAAACAGCTGCTCGATGGCGGCATCGTCGTAACCCAGCTCGGCCAGCAACTCGCGGCTGTGCGCACCCACACGGGGCGGATCCATGCGCACCCCCGGGCGATCGCCGTCGAGCGTAATGGGTAGCAGGGGTGCCCTGGTACTGCGCCCATCTGTCAATGTAATGGGCGCGAGTCCACCCGTCTCGTTCAGGTGGGTGTCATCGAACAGCTCGTCGGGCCGCACAATGGGGGCGAACGGCAGCCCTTCACGCTCGAAGATCGCACTGATTTCGGCCGCCGTGAACTGCGCGAGCCGCTCGCGTACGATGGGCATCATCCATTCACGGGCCTGGACCCGCAAATTGTTGGTAGCAAGCCGTGCGTCCTGCTTGAGGTCCTCGAACCCGAAGGCATCGCAGAAGAGGTGCCATTGTGTATCGCTGACCACGGCCAGGAAGATCTGCTCGTCGTTGCGTACCGAGAAGACGTCGTATATGCCCCAGGCTGAAATGCGTGCCGGCATGGGCTTGGGAGCGTTGCCGGTAACCGCATACTGCAGCATGTGCTGCCCCACAAGGAATACGTTGTTCTCGAACAGTGCCGACTGCACTTCCATGCCGCGGCCGGTACGATGACGCTGCATCAGCGCCGCCATGACGCCAATTGCCCCGAACATCCCTCCCATGATGTCGTTGACGCTTGCGCCCGCGCGCAGAGGGTCGCCAGGACGACCGGTCATGTAGGCCAGGCCACCCATCATCTGGACCACTTCATCGAGCGCCGTACGGTGCGCGTACGGCCCGGGCAGGAAACCCTTGTGGCTGACGTACACCAGGCGCTCGTTGAAGCGGCTGAGTGTCTCGTAATCGAGCCCCAGCTTCTTCATGGTGCCCGGCTTGAAGTTTTCGCTGACCACGTCAGCGGTGGCAATCAGGCGGTGCGCGACTTCCAGTCCAGCGGGATCCTGCAGGTTCAGCGCGATGCTCTTCTTGTTGCGGTTGAACATCGGAAAAAACCCCGCGCCCGAACCCAGCAGCTTGCGCGTGTTGTCACCCGTGACGGGCTCGACCTTGATGACTTCGGCCCCCAGGTCGCCCAGGATCAGTCCGCAGGTCGGGCCCATGACCATATGCGTGAACTCGACCACACGGATGCCGCTCAAGGGCAGTGCTTGTTTTTCTGACATCGATCCTACCTGTTCGACGGATTAATCGGCGGAAACCGGAACGAAGCCCTTGGGCAGGCCAGCCTCAGGCGTCATGCCGTACAAGGGCTCGCCCGGCACACCGGCCTGCAGTTCCGCACGGGCAGACACGAGACGATCGAAATCGATTCCGGTCGCAACACCCATGGCTTCGAACATGAACACCAGATCTTCGGTAACGACGTTGCCCGAGGCACCTGGCGCGTACGGGCAGCCGCCAAGACCTCCCTGCGATGCGTCGAAAGTGTTCACGCCCTCCTCAAACGCTGCGAGGCAGTTGGCCAGCCCGAGCCCCCGCGTGTTGTGCATATGGGCCGCACCGGCTTTCTCGCCCACCTCGGCCCTGAGACGGCGGAACAGTCGCCGTACCTGGGCTGGATTGGCATAACCCGTGGTGTCCGACAATCCGACTTCATCCACACCGGCTTCCGCCAGCGCGGCAGCGAGCCGGATGACGTCGTCCTCTGGCACGACGCCCTGCAGGGTGCATCCGAATGCCGTTGAAAGGCCGGCTTCCACATGAACCCCCGGCGCCGTCTCGTTACGTACCTCGACGATGCGCCGTACTTCCTCGACCATCTCTTCAGGCGTCTTGCGCACGTTGGCCAGTGAATGCGCCATACTGGCTGACACGGGCAGGGTGATCTTGTGCACCCCAGCCTCGAAGGCGTTGAGCGCGCCGCGCAGATTGGGCACCAGCGCCATTACCGTCAGGCCGGGCAGAGTGAGCGCGTGGCGCACCACTTCTGCCGTGTCAGCCATCTGCGGCAGCAGCTTGGGCGGTACAAACGACCCGACTTCGATCTCACGCACGCCTGCCTCGTACAGCGCCGTAATCCAGCGCAGTTTGGCAGGTGTGGGCATGACGACCTTCAGGTTCTGCAAACCGTCACGCGGACCGACCTCACTGATGAGCACGGTCGTGGGCGGCGTCTGACCGCCCAGAGAATCTACAGGTTTCTGGTTGCTCACAAAAGGATTCCTACACCGGAACACTGAGTACGTCGTAGCGGTAAAGCCAGTCGTAGCGCTCCTTGATGGGCTCACGACTCCATTCGCGCTTCAGGTAGGCTTCGGCACCTTCTTCCGTGGCCAGCTCGGCGCTGTGGAAGCGGTCGGTGTTGGCGGTAGCACCCCGTACCATCCGACTGGTGCGCTCGATGCGCGCGTCTTCGTACTTCTGCAGGACGGTAGGAATATCGGGCATGTACTTCTCGAAGCAGCGCCCCAGAACGACCGCATCCTCAATGGAATGCACCGCACCCTGCGCCAGGAACGGCAGCGTCGGGTGAGCCGCATCGCCTGCCAGGGTAATCCGGCCGGAGGTCCATTTCGGCATGGGTTCGCGCACCATGAGGGCCCATTTGAACAGCGTGGGCGCCGAATCGATCATGGCGTGCAGATCCTCGTGCCAGCCCGCGAAATCGCGCTTGCACTCCTGCGCGTCGCCCTGCAGGCTCCAGGACTCGCCTACCCAATCCTTCCGCTCGATTGTTCCAACGAAATTCATGAGCGTGCCACGGCGCAGCGGGTACGACACGGCATGCCCCCCGGGGCCAATCCAGGTGTAGCCGTTGCGGGTACGCAGCCGTTCGGGCAAGAGTTCCATGGGAATGACGCCACGCCAGGCCACCATGCCCGAGTAACGCGGATTGCTTTCGCCCCAAAGCTGGTTGCGAATCACGGAACGCACTCCGTCGCAACCGATGAGCGCCACACCCTTGTGCTCGCTGCCGTCTTCCAGGCGCAGGGTAACGCTGTCGGCGTCCTGCTCGAATCCCGCAACACGCTTGCCCAGGTGGATGGCATCAGGCTTCAGTGCCTTCACGCCGTCGACCAGGGCCGCCAGCAGATCGGGTCGGTACACCGTGAGGTAAGGATAGCCGTAAGTGCTGACGGCGCCCCCACCCAGGTCGAACATGAGCCACGATTTGCCGGTATTCCACAGCCGGAACTCCTTGCGTTCCGGATCCACCGATTCACGCCGCACGGCATCGAACACGCCCAGCGCATCGAGCGCACGACATCCGTTCGGGCTGATCTGCACACCGGCGCCCACTTCCTTCAGTTCGGGTGCCTGTTCGAACAATTCGACGTCGTACCCGCGTTGCAGCAGTGCGAGGGCAGTCGCCATGCCGGCGATGCCGCCCCCAGCGATGATGATGCGAGAATCTGAATTACTCATGACTGCCATTCCTCGTTGGTTCACATCACCGGGGGATAAATCACGATTCAAACTTGACGCCGGATTCCTCGATCACGTCGGCCCACAGCTTGACTTCGTTGTCGAAGAATTCCTTGAATTCGGCCGTAGTCATCTTGTTGATGCTGGCACCGCGATTCTTCACATATTCGATGTACTGGGGCGATTCCAGGATCTCGTTGAGGTACTGGTTCAGACGCTCGACGATTTCCGGGGGCGTGCCGCCCTTGGCAAACAGGCCGAACCATGTGGTCACATCATAGCCGTCCAGCCCGGCTTCTTTGGCCGTGGGCACATCAGGCAGCGCGGGAGAACGCTGGTCACCCGACACGAACAGTCCGCGCAGCTTGCCCGACTGGATGTGCGGGGCAAGGTTGGCGATGTCGAACACCGCAACCTGGCATTCGTTCTTCAGGACCGCGAGCACGGCAGGCGCAGCACCGCGATAGATGATGTTTTCCATTTCCAGGCCACCGCGCAGCTTCAGCAGCTCGGAAGCCAGCAGCGTGGAGGTACCACCAGGGGCGATGTTCAGCTTGCCCGGATTGGCCTTGACGTACTCGACGAACTCGGTCAGCGTGCTGGCTGGCACATCGGGATGGACGGCGGCCACGAACGGCAGCGACATCAGCTGGCCAATGGGAACTACGTCCTTGCTGGGATCGTAATTCACTTCGAACGCGCTGGGGTTGATGGCGATGGCAGGGGTATCGACCATCAGGGTGTAGCCATCAGCCTCGGCATTCTGCAGGGCGTTCATGGCGATCTGGCCGTTCGCACCCGTGCGGTTCTCTACCACCACCGGCTTGCCCAGTTTTTGTGCCAGCTCCTTCGCAACCAGGCGAGTGGTCGTGTCGACCATGCTGCCCGCGCCGTAGGGAACGATGACGGTCAGGGGACGGGACGGATAATCGTCATTCTTTGCGAGGGCCGAGCCGCCCACCAGCAGCGTGCTGACGGCGGTGGCCACGAACCATTTCAGAGTACGCATGTTGACTCCTGGAAGATCGGTTTTCTATTGGAGCTGCTCGGTACGCAACAGACCCAATGCTGCATAGAGCGGCTCGTCACTGACACGCACAAGGCAAGACTGTTCGAATGCCTCGTGCTCGTAAGGGCGCCAGGCCGGGATGGCGAGCACATCGCCGCGCTCCCAGGTGATGGTCTCGCCATCCACCACGCTCTGGCCCCTGCCTT
>CALAGD010000049.1 GCA_937891425.1 uncultured Pigmentiphaga sp. | reverse complement strand
CTGATGTTGGCGTATTCCCCTACGATACGCCACAAGTGTCGCCACTTGCCGGCACGCTGCAGCTCCTGAGCGTACTGCTTTTCCGCCTGCTTGATGCGCTCGGCCTCTTGCGCTGGCATGTCATGCGGCAGATTCACTACCATGTGCACCATGAACAGCATGAAAACCTCCTGAGTTAGGACTTGCCGGTAGCTTCGGGCAGGTAGCACCGGCCATCGACGTATGCCTTGCGCCACCGAGTGATCACGATGCGCTCGAACAGATCTGCATCCTTACAGAACGGATCATTGCAAACGAACTCCTCGGCTTCGGCTCGCGTGTCGACATCGACTATGTAGAGACCGCCGCCGAGGTCGGTGCCTTCGTCATCCAGCTTGGCACCGCAGGCAAGCAACAGATGACTGTTCTCGGCCAGATAACGAAGATGTTGTTCACGAAACTGCCGACGCACTGCTTGGTGCCCGGGCTTGTCGAATGTCTCAATGATGTAGGGCATGGCTATACGGTTGCGATCGGAGTGACAGGAGAACCCACGGCCCCGGGCAGGCGCAACGGTGGGGCGGTCAGGAAAAAGCGGTATCTGGCGTGCTCACGCAGCCACCGTGCAAGCTCTGTCAGGTACCACAGCTCGGCCAGCGGTACGCCCAGCTTGAACATGCAATGATGGTGCAGCGGCAATACCGCACAGCACGCGTTCGATGCGGCATCGGCCGGATACACTTCCACTGCGTAGTTGTCGGCGGCGATCGCCGCGACCCCGCTGTCGGTAATCCACTGCTGCAGCCGTTGATCCGCGCCGTCAAGCCCGGCACACATGTTGTGCACGAGCTCAGGATCAGGATTGCGGTTCATTTCAAGCAGGGCCTGCGCGTACTCGGTATGGATGACCAGGATGTCACCCTTCTCCACCTCAACCCCATCCCGCTCGAGCACGCGCATCCAGTCGTCGTAACCTACCTTCTTGGGCTCACGGCCGAAATGCGCCGCAAGATCGACCATTACGCCCCGCCCCTGCATACCCTTGACCGCCAGATTCGAAATATCCAGCGCCCGTGCGCATGGCTGCTGGAGTCCGGTCGGCGACTCCTTGAAATTGTTCTTCTCGTCGTAGTCCATCAGGCCCAGCACATGTTCGTTGGGTCTGAAGCCGTTGTAATAGACCCGCTCGGCATGCCCGTCGCCGTCAGCATCGAAGAGAGCCCCCACGTGCGCCAGCGAATCCCATTGGGTGGAGTACTGCATGCTCAGGATCACCTGGTCATCGCTGAGTACGTCCACCGCACCCGGATGCGTGCGAGCAAGCGGAAAGTTCGTGTATGGCAGCCCATCCTTTTTCGTGGGGGCGAGCACCGGCGGATGCCGACGCACGTTCAGCACGTTACCCCCTGGATAGTCAAGCGGCAGCGACAGGCAAAAGGTCAAGCCCTCGATGATCTCCTTCGCCGCGTGGCGCGTTTTCTCAGGCGTCAGGTAGTTCAATCGCCCAAGCTGGTCATCTGGACCAAACTCCCCCCAATTGGAACCCTCCGGACGGTTCTTCCAACGCATAATCCAACCTCTGTTTGCTACAAGAGAACGCGTCGCGTTCTCTTACCTTTATAAAATTATCACATATATAATAAACCTATCATGGATGTGAAAACAGCCACCCGTGTATTCCGTGTACTCAACCTCTTTGCCGAGGTACGTACTCCATTGATCTATAGCGAAATCGCGCAACGGCTCGAGTTGCCGCTATCCAGCTGCCATGCCTTGCTCAAGACCATGGTTGCCTGTGGTTATCTCTACGAGCCAGGCATCCGGTCGGGCTACTACCCGACTCAGCGGCTTCTGCATGTCGCCCAGGCGATCTGCAGTGCCGACCCGCTGATCAGTCTGTTCGCTCCAATCCTGGCAGAACTTCGTGACGCCACCCGAGAGACCGCAGTCCTAGCTAAGCTGGCCGATGATCAAGTGGTGTACCTCAGTGTCGTTGAATCGAATCAGATGATTCGCTACGCCCATGAGCCGGGCGGCTTCAAGGCGCTGCACGCCACGGCTTCCGGAAAGGCATTGCTCGGAGCCCTGGATTTCAAGCAACGCAAGAAGCTGCTTGATAGCTACAAACGATGGGACAAGGTCACGGCCAGTACCATCGTGGACCGCAAGGAGCTGGAGGCAGAGGTTGAGGAAGGGCTGCGCAGAGGCTGGCACCACTCATTCGGCGAAAACGTCGATGATGTCGCCGCCATCGCCCAAGGGTTTCTCCTGTGTGGCGAGGCGTACAGCCTGGTTGTTGCGGGGCCGCTGCATCGCATCCAGCGCAACGAACACGCAATTGCAGGCGCCATTTCCCAAGCGAAATTGCAAATTCCCGAGAACTTGCTCTCACCCATAAGAGAGAAACCTGAGAAACCTGGACTACCTTGATGGAGGAACGTTAATGAACCTGTTCCAGAAAGCTCTAAGCGTCGTGGCAGCGGTAACCCTATCGGCTGTCACGCCTGTATCCATGGCCGAATATCCGGACAAACCGGTGAGGGTCATCCTGCCGTTTGCGGCGGGGGGGCCGACCGACGCCATCGGTCGCGTTGTGGCGACGCAGATGGGCAAGGATCTGGGGCAGCCATTCGTCATTGAAACCCGACCGGGGGCGAGCGGCACCATCGGCGCAGCCGAGGTGGCGCGCTCCAAGCCAGATGGTTACACAATACTGATGAACGCTTCGGTACAGGTCATCTACCCCGGGCAGTTCAAATCGTTACCGTTCGATCCGATGAGCGATTTCGTTCCGGTCGGGGTGCTTGGTACCGTTCCCATGGTGGCCGTCGTACCTGCCAACTCGCAGTTCAACAGCTTCAAGGAGCTCGTCGATTTCGCGAAGCAGCACCGCGGCCGGATCGCATTCGCTTCCCCGGGCAGAGCGACCTTGCCTCACTTGGTGGGTGAACTAGTAAATATCGAGGCGGG
>CALAGD010000048.1 GCA_937891425.1 uncultured Pigmentiphaga sp. | reverse complement strand
CCTGCCAGCTCGGCGAACTCATCCAACGAAGCAAACGCACGAGAAATCACCGCGTCACACTCTTGGGGAGCCAGGCGTTCGACTCGCGCGTGACGCACGTCAAGATTGGGAAGTTTCAGCAGGCTGGCTACGTGTCGCACGAATGCCGTTTTCTTCTCGACTGCGTCAACACAGGTGACCATCCAATCGGACCGCACTATGGCCAGCACCACGCCAGGCAACCCGGCCCCCGAGCCCACGTCCATCAATCGAATGCAGTCCTGGTCGCGCGCTTCAGCGAGTGAGGTACCTGCTCCGGCATCGGCATGGTCAGCTGCCCGGTCCCTCGGGGATCCATCGAGCACCTGCACCAGCGCAGGCACTACGGCCAGGCTATCGACCAGATGCTGGACGCGCATTGCCTCGATATCGCGGATCGCGGTCAGGTTGTACGTCTTGTTCCAGCGCTCAAGCTGGAACAGGAACTCGACCAGCCGTGCCAGCTGCATGTCCGTCAGCGCCACGCCCAGGTGCCCGGCGTCCGCAAGCAGGCGTTGGGTGAGCTGATCCCGGTTATCGGTACTCATGCACCGCCCGTACCGGTTGCCGATCGAGCAGCCGAGTGGCCATCGCTCGGTCTGGACTTCGCCGACGATGCATCGCCTGATTCCCGGTCACCGGTCACTGCGTTCTGCTGAGCGTCATCCGCGCACGCCTTTTGCAGCAGCTGTTGCTTTTTCAGGTACACGAGCAACAACGAGATGGCAGCGGGGGTGACGCCAGAGATCCGCGCAGCCTGCCCCAGCGTCTCCGGACGATGCTGGTTCAGTTTCTGCCGCACCTCGAACGACAGGCCACGCACGGCGGAGTAATCGAAGTCATGCGGGATACGGGTATTCTCGTGCGCCTGCTGTTTCTGCACTTCCTCGTGCTGGCGTGCAATGTAACCCTCGTACTTGATCTGGATTTCGACCTGTTCCGCTTCAGGCGAAGGAGCCAGCCCGGGCCCACCAATCAGACCGCCATCATCGTTCTGCACCGCCATCAGGGCGCGATACGACACGTTGGGCCGCTTCAGGAGATCGGCCAGGTTGTATTCGTGCTCGATCCCCTTGCCCAGCAGCGGAGCGGCGATGTGCGGAGGGAACGTCTGCGGGTTCACCCAGGTCGACTTCAGGCGTTCGATTTCACGCGCGACAGCATCGCGCTTGCGGCAAAATGCATCCCAGCGCGCATCGTCGATCAGGCCCAGCTTCCGGCCGATCTCGGTAAGCCGCATATCCGCGTTGTCTTCACGCAGGATCAGGCGATATTCCGCGCGCGACGTGAACATGCGGTACGGTTCGGTAACGCCCCGGGTGATCAGATCGTCAACCAGCACACCAATGTAGGCCTCATCGCGCCTCGGTACCCACGCGTCCCGTTCCTGCACGCGCAGCGCGGCGTTGATTCCAGCAAGCAGACCCTGCGCGGCCGCTTCCTCATAACCCGTAGTGCCATTGATCTGGCCTGCGAAGAACAGTCCCGAGATCAGGCGCGACTCAAGCGACGACTTCAGCGCGCGCGGGTCGTAGTAGTCGTACTCAATGGCATAGCCCGGACGCAAAATGTGTGCACTCTCCAGTCCGGGCAGAGAGTGGATGATATCGATCTGGACGTCGAAAGGAAGACTCGTGGATACGCCATTCGGATACACCTCGTGCGTACGCAGCCCCTCGGGTTCCAGGAAAACCTGATGGGATGACTTGTCCGGGAACCGATGGATCTTGTCCTCGATCGATGGACAATAGCGCGGACCCACGCCTTCGATGACCCCGGTGAACAAAGGCGACCGGTTGAGCGCTCCCCGAATGATGTCATGAGTACGCTCATTGGTGTGCGTGATCCAGCAGGACACTTGCTGCGGGTGCATCTCCGGCCGACCGAGATAGGAGAATACCGGCACCGGATCAAGATTTCCTGGCTGTTCCTCCGTTCGAGAAAAATCGATCGTTCTGCCATCAATGCGCGGCGGCGTACCAGTCTTCAGCCTGCCTTGGGGCAAACTGAGTTCCTTCAGTCGTGCGGCGAGCGACAGCGATGGCGGATCTCCCGCTCGCCCCGCAGCATACGTGCTGAAGCCAACGTGCACCTTTCCATTCAGGAACGTGCCCGTGGTGAGCACTACCGCACGAGCCCGGAACTTGATGCCCAGCTGGGTAACCGCCCCCACTACACGATCACCTTCGACCATCAGGTCGTCTACACTTTGCTGAAACAACCAGAGGTTGGGTTGATTCTCCAGGCGGTAACGAATGGCTTGCCTGTACAGCTGACGGTCCGCCTGGGCACGAGTAGCTCGTACCGCCGGACCCTTGGACTCGTTCAGAATACGAAACTGTATACCTGCTTCATCGATCGCGAGAGCCATTGCACCGCCCAGCGCATCGATCTCCTTGACCAGATGCCCCTTGCCAATACCCCCGATCGACGGATTGCAAGACATCTGCCCGAGCGTTTCAATGTTGTGGGTCAAAAGAAGTGTCTGGCAGCCCATGCGTGCTGACGCCAGAGCGGCCTCCGTTCCTGCATGGCCTCCGCCGACCACGATCACGTCAAACTCGCGTGGAAAATCCATACCGATACATCCTAAGCCTAAGCAACACAACCATGATGACCCGCCAGACAGTAGCGCTCCGGCGCCGCTTTACTGAACGTCTTGCATGCTTGGCCTGGCGGCCAGCCGTAGGGATCATGACAACGTCCGTCGATGTACATCACTGCGCATTTTCCAGGTCGACGGCAATCCGGGCAGGGTCCAAGCCGACTTGAACAAGCCATCACTTCCTAGTTGAGGGAACGGGGTACAGATACATATTCAGGCGTTTCCCTCCGGACAGCCCTTTGATTTTACGACAAGCGCGTCCTTTGCACCGGAGCATTGTCGGAGTAGCAACGGTTGATCAGCAAATGTTTCACGTGAAACAAGATGCTGTCTGTTCAGGGACCGATGTTTCACGTGGAACACCATGAGCAGTTCAAGTGCCGAATACGGAGTCCAATCCAAGCAAAAATCGATAGGATTCGATCGCCACTTGTGAGCATCGCCTCGCATCCATACGCATGTGCCTTGCCCACTTGGGTAACCATCTCGCCAGAATTTTGGGATTGGACCCGGCACATGATCAGGCGACACCAGAACAGTCCGGAGCATACGCCCCCGAGCGTGACTGACGCAGAGCACCACCGGATGACGAAAAAGTGCCGCATCACACTCTCGCCGACTCATCACTTGCTTTCCGCCAGGCTGACGTCGCCCCGAAGACATTTCCTTTTGACGCATGTTGGAACCGCCGACATCCAGCTGCGGCCTCGCCTCTCGTCAGATGGAGCCTCTCTGGTCAGCGTCATTTGTCAACAAACGAGGGCTCACGATTTCGACAGACACCGGGAACCGACACGGCAATCAGGCTGGCTCTGCTGCATCATGTCGGGTACCAACGATTTACATGTCATTGGCCTTGTCTTGACAGCAATTCTCGTCCGGCAGAACTCACTGTCAGCATAGCGCTCGACCTCGATGCCGTTTCGTTTTCAAGTGTCTGACACAACCATTCAAGCTAACTGTGGAGTGTCTTCGTCGCAACCGAGGCGGGTTTGACAGGGTTGGCGCGCGCAAATTTTCTCTTGTTGTCCGGTGAACCCGGAACTTCTTCCAGTCCATCTACGCGCGGTGTACCACCGTACTCTCTGTTTGCAGTTGCCCGCCGAACGCCGCGTGTGACCCGCCGTGTACCCTTCTTCCCTCAGCCCACGCCTCGGGCCGAGATGGGAGCCGACCCACAACCTACAACCCGGTCGTGATCCCCATGCACACCGCCAGAAACGACCGATTTTCGGAACTCACTACTTTGCACTCTGTGTCGGGCATTCTCCGGTGCAGCTTCTGGCTGCTCCTCTGCATCACCCCACCAACTACTATTCGCCAAGCTCCTCGATCCAAGTCCCCAGAGCCGAGAAGCTTCACCCACTTGGTACTACCCGATGTTTCACGTGAAACACTTTCGCGCGGAACACCTGGCGAAGGAAGGTTGCTCAGACGCCGATAGAGAGCATGATGCGACGCCCGGTTCGAGGCACATCCTTGAGAGCATCCCACGAGTTCCCATCGCAGGTTCGTTTTCGGAAAGCCGCCAGTTGCAATCTGCCAACCCCGCGGAATCGCTGTTTCACGTGAAACACCTCACCCATGCTTCTGATCCCGTACACGACGCCAGGCCCAGAGTCGATGGGTGGTTCGTCACGCGAAAGTTCCAATGACCCAGATTCCCTCAGTCAGCAGGCCAGGCGTTCCTCTACGTCACATTCCTCTGAGATGCTACGTCACCGCTCCAGCGGCATCCCTGAATACAAGCAGCCCCTGTGGCACGACCCGCCCCTGACGCAACTGTCACGACCACCCATTAAAATCATACTGCTGATAAAAATAATTTGTTCAGTCATATACAATACCGAACAATAGGAAACGGCAGGGTACACCTGGTTCCTGCGGGTGGCATGGAATGAAGTGAATACAACCAACAAATACGGAATGAATGCGCACTCGCACAAATGATGTTGATCGACTCCCTTCCGGCACATGGAATGTCCGCTATGCGGTATCAGGCATGCACCCTTCCCATCCAGCTCACTACCATGAACGAGCACGCCGCTCGCGGCATGCACAGAGGAAAGAGAATCGCCTGGCATGCCAAATTAATTAATACTTTATTTTTTTATTAAATATATTGAAAAAGAAAGGGTGGCTATCTGGCAGAGCTTGCTGCCAGACTGCCACCCGAACGGGACGCGCCAGATTCGTTTCTGCGCGTGCTCCTGTTGCGATGTTTACTTGCGCAAACGAAAGTGCGCGGTGTGATGCACGCGGCCCGGGCGCGAGTAGGTGTCAGTCACGAGAAACACCAGACCTTCTTCATCTGCATAGCGCCGAACCGTGCGCAACGCCGGCGACCCGGCCGGTACCTTCAGCAGCTTGGCGATCTGTTCCGGCATCGCACATGCATCGGACTGCTGGGTAACCTCGTGGACCTTTCTTCTCAACGCGGCTTCCACTGCCTTGTACGACGGCCGTTTCTGCTTGTCGAGCCGTGACTTGATGTTGCGCGCCTGGGGCAAGGTATAGATGTACGACGCCGAGACCGGAGTGGACTTTGCGCTGCGCACTGCGAGGGTGCAGTGCCAGCGCGCCCCCTGTTCGGCAGCCAGGACTCTTGCTGTAGCTTCGTCGGCCTCGATCTCCTGGCTGCTGACCACAGTCTGCTCGGTGCCCGGCAGGTCGGGCATGAGCTCATCTGGTGATTCGATGCTCTGGACGTAACTTGGCTCGACGCGCCGTTTCTGCACTACGGTACCCCGGCCCGCACGACGGGTGACGAGACCCATGTCGACGAGCATGCGCAAGGCTGACCGCATGGTATTGCGGGAAACGCCGAAGTCATCGGCCATTTCCAGCTCCGGTGGCAACAGGGTGCCCACCGGATACTTTCCTGCTGCGATATCGTTGATTAGGGTTTCGGCGATTACCGCGTATTGGGGCTGATTCTTTTTCGTAGACACCACGTGAGCTTTCCAGTAGAAAATGATTGTGCCGAACCGATGCCTCATTCCGTTCGTCGAGGACACCCGACCAAACCGGTGCAGGCATGTGCGGCGACAATCGTGATTGACACTGTCAACGATCGACCATCTACGATCCGCTTCGACCGTCACTGACCCTCGGACTTCGAACCCTGACGAGTTCGGGTGCATCATGCGGTTCAGGTTCGATAAGCATCCTCCGTAGGCAGCAGCATGCTCGAAACAGTCAGGCTCACCCCCGCGGGGACCACTGAACCAGAACCCCCGGTGCTGATATCCCTGCCGAGGCCGCCTCGGCGTACACTTTGACCGGTGCATGAGGCTGGAACAGACAACTACCCTAGCAACCACCGTACCACTTCGGGCCGCTACTACCAATTTCCTGCTTGCCGCGGCGGCAAGGTTGCCGTAAACATGCCGAACGAACTACTGAATGGATTGCACCCGGCCAAAGCCCGCAATGAGGACGCGCACATGCGTAATTCTAGCCAAAACTGTCGGCAACGTGCGAACGGACGCATAGTTGACAAGACAATGAACGCATCTGGATGTTCCCTCATTACGTACAGGACAGGGGTGCACCGCCGTCCTCGTTCGTCATTTTGAATCAATTTCATACAGTACGCCAACCTATGCCCAACAATTCAGTAGGTACACCTCGGATCGAGTCCCGGCTTCCGAATGTAGGCACGACAATCTTTTCCATCATGAGCGAGCTGGCCCGGGAGCATGGCGCCGTGAACCTCGGTCAGGGATATCCTGGGTTCAACCCCCCTGAGGCCCTGGTGAGTCTGGTCAGCCAGGCCATGATCGACGGGCACAACCAGTACGCCCCCATGACCGGCGTTCCTGCCCTGCGTCAGGCCATTCACGCAAAGATGCTCATGCTCCATGGCCATGCCTACGATGCAGACCGGGAAATCACGGTAACCAGCGGCGCCACTCAGGCGATCATGGCCGCCGTCTTCGCCACGCTGCACCCGGGAGATGAGGCCATCATTCTGGAGCCGGCATACGATTCGTATCTTCCCTCGATACAGCTTGCGGGCGCGCGGCCGGTACCTGTCCCGCTTCTGCCCCCCGACCACACCAACCCGTTCTATCGCGTTGACTGGCAACGGGTACGCGACGCGATTACGCCCCGCACCCGGCTCCTGATGCTGAACTTTCCCCACAACCCCACCGGGGCGGTACTCGCGGACCACGATCTCGACGCCCTGGAGGCTCTGGTACGCGACACGCCAATCGTGATCATGTCCGACGAGGTCTACGAACACATCGTGTTCGACAACCGTCGCCATCTTTCCATGGCTACGCGGCCGCTCCTTGCCGCCCGCAGTTTCGTCATCTCTTCGTTCGGCAAGACGTATCATTCCACTGGTTGGAAAGTGGGCTACTGCTGTGCTCCCGAGCCGCTGATGCGCGAGTTTCGCAAAGTGCACCAGTTCATGGTGTATTCCGTGAACACGCCCATGCAGGTGGCGCTCGCCACGTTCATGCAAGACCCCGCTACCTATACCGGCCTTGCCGACTTCTACCAGGAGCGGCGCGATTACCTGACCGCTGGCCTGCGCCGCACCCGGCTCAAACCCATGCCCTCGGCCGGCACGTTTTTCCTGTTGGCGGACTATTCAGAGGTATCGGGTTCATCACAGGAAGAGTTCGTGCGGTGGCTGACGATTGAACATGGCGTCACTGCGATCCCCGTATCCGCGTTTTACGTGGATCCGGCTGCTTTCGAACGCGAACAGGGAATCAGGCTCATCCGCCTCTGTTTCGCGAAAGACTACGACATACTGGATCTGGCACTCCAGCGCCTGCAGTCCCTTTGATGCTGCTGTTGCGGGCAGTCCACGGTGTGCGTCTGCCCCTGATTCCCAATCTGCCTACATACCCACCAGCATGGTGCACGATTGCACCATGTTCGAGCACGGCGGGTTGTCACTTTCATGATTTCCGTGCACGAAGACGGGTAAGTGCCCGCGTGCTCGTGCTCCGTGTAGCCGAATAGGTCACTCTGGTCTTTCCACGTGATCGTGCCATGTCTTCAGGCACGACGATACAGCAGCGCCGGCCAGATGTATTGCAGGAGAACCTGCTTCCTGGTTTGGAAGTATCGTCAGGCCTTTCAGTGGCTTCGTTCGCGTACACACCCTTCCACACGGTCAAGCGGAGCTCCGGAGATTGTGGCCGGAGCCGCACAAGCGGCTTCTTTATCTGTTCATATTCTTTTTTGAAGAACGATAACAGATAACCAAGCGGCTGTGGATAAGTGGATAAGCTGAAATTCTCTGTCAGATCAATACCTTGCGCTGAATCCGGCAATTCCGGACTACCGGGATAAAGTCGGAAGAAATGTGAATGACTTTCGAGCGCTGCTCAAACGGGTGACTTGTCAAGAATCGGTACACAGTAACTTGGCCCTGAAATCCCTGTACTTATCCACAGAAAGCCCTGTTGCTTTGCGGGGCGAGCGGTTCCGCTACCACAAAGACCCGGCACTGGAAGCAGGATCGCCGCGCCTGCAACCGCGTAAACCACAGACCCGCCGGCGCGGGGGCTTCAGCCAGTCGTTCGTCAGACTGCGGCGGGCATCGTGTCGATCACCGGGAGGAAATCCTCGCTGAGACCGGTCGACGGTCCCCACTCTCACATGCACGGCGAACTTCACCTCGCGCGATTGAAGCTTTCCACTGCAGCAGACGTTTGGTTCGGCACCGGGGCTGTCTCGCCGCCCTTAGCCTGGCTTTGCCCGGTCCTGGTGCATTAGCCGGACCACCAGGACAACTCCACTCGAGACACTGTAGGCCCGCCGGCGTACATGCAGTGCCGAGCCAGTTTCGCACGGAACAAGGTCGATCCCGGGCTGCCGCGGAATGCAGGCGACAAGTAGCGGGACGAAGTCCTTTACTTGTTTGTTAACTTCTGTTTTAAAACGGCAACAAGTACGTATGAGCCTGTGGATAACTTGGACAACCAGCTTATCTTCCGCGATGTCAAAGACTTACGTTCAGATCTTGACGGGGATAATCAACTCGATAGCGTGGGGACGCAGTTGAACAAGAAATGTCGCGGTGTCAGACAGCGTAGTTGTCCAGAAAGCGTTCACAGTTTGTGCACATCCTGTGCCCTCTAGGCGAATCCACAGGGCTGTGGATAACTTTGGGAATAAGAGTAGCGGTTGCACGGCCTGCGGCAGGTGCCCCGACAGGAAGTCGCGCAGCGCGAGGAAGGAAACGAGCTCCCTTGGGGGCTGCGTTGGCACAACAGGGCTCCGGTATGGAACCCATGGTCGTCAGTGACTCTGGGTATCGATCCAGGCAGGGAAAGTCCTGCCGCAACGGCGGGCGGGAGCTGGGGGCTTCTGGTGAGGGGGTAGGCGGGCGGACGCCTGCACGGCAAGGTGCACCGTCAACGCCCTGGAGGCGGCTTCAGCGCCGCATGATGGATGGAATACGTCTCAGAAACGCGTATTTCTGGTAACTGACCAGAGTGCAGAGAAGGCCGCGAGCAGAACAACACCCAGCACGAAAGTCAGGAGCCAGCTGGTCGGGGGCAAGTGCAGGTAAAACTCGACTCCGTAGCTTCGCGCAAGCGCGCTTGCAGCCGTATTCAGATACGAGAGCACGAGCGCCCCCAGGCCGATGGCAATAAAGCTGGCAACACCACCGATGAGGGCTCCGAGGTAGAGGAAGGGGCGTCGCACGAAGGATTCTGTGGCACCCAGCAGGCGGGCGACGGTAATTTCTTCGCGCTGCGTGAGGGCCTGCATGCGTACTGTGTTGAAAACCGTGGCCAGCACTACCAACGCCACGCCCACCGCGAGCAGGAGCAGCCCCATGCGTGCCAGGCGCATGAGGGCGTGCAGGCGTTGCACCCATTCGCTGTCGAGCTGTACATGCTCTACGTGGGGCCAGCTGCGCCAGCTCGCGACGAGCCTGTCGGCTCGGGTGACGAAGTCGCTGCCGCGCAGCTCCACCAGGACCGCATCGGGCAGCGGATTCTGGCCGAGCACGTCGAACGCCTCCGACCATCCCGGGTGGGAACGGAGCCGTGCCAGCGCTTCATCGCGGGGAATGACCGTGACCGCTCCGACGTCTTCGGCGTGTTGCTGCCGGACACGCTGGGCAATTTCGCTGGCCACCCCCGCAGGCGCGGTGGTTGTCAGGAACAGGGTCACTTGAGGACCGGTGGCGACATGGGCGGTCACCGGCTGGATCGAAACCAGGGTGGCCGCCCCAACGAGCGGAATGGTCAGGGCGAGTGCGACCACCAGGATGTTCGTGAGGGTAGAGAAGGGTTGGGCGATCAATCGGCGTACCGTGATACCCAAGGCGTACTGGTGCTGCCTGAGCCAGGACTTCATTCCGCGCTCCGCTGGCCTGAGGAAGGAACGTTCATGTAACTGGTGACTCGTCCATTCACGACGTGCAGGACGCGATGGGTGTGGTCCGCAATCAGTGATTCGTCGTGAGTGGCAATGAGCATGGTTACGCCGACCCGGTTGAAGTCTCTGAACACTTCGATGATGCGCGTGGCGCTGGCGTGATCGAGGTTGGCCGTGGGCTCGTCGGCGATGAGGATGGCCGGCCGGTTGACGATGGCCCGTGCGATGGCGAGACGTTGCTGGTCGCCCCCGGACAGCTCGATGGGGCGCCGGTTCTCCTTGCCGCTGAGCCCCACCTTCTCGATGGCCGCCCGTGCCCGCGCCGTTGCCGTGTGCCGGTCGACCCCAGTTACGATAAGCGGCATGAGTACGTTTTCGAAGGCGTTGCGATCGTTCAGCAGGTGGGTGTCCTGCAGGATCACGCCAACGGCTCGGCGCAGGTACGGACGCGCGCGGGCTGGCATCCTGACGAGGTCGAGCCCGTTGACGCGAACACGCCCGCGGGTGGGTGGAATGAGCCCAGCCACCAGTTTGAGGAGAGTTGACTTGCCGGCACCGGACGGCCCGGACACGAAAACGAACTCGCCGGGCGCAATGTGGAAGTTGGCATCCGTCAATGCGTTGATGCCGCGGCCGTACGATTTGAACACGTGGCTGAATTCGATCATGGCCGTGAAATAGTAACGCAACGATGCGGGTTTGTTGGGCGCAAGGGCGGGTGTGGGCGGTGCTGCTGCGCCTTGCGTGCAGCCGCATGGAGGGTCGCTGCGTGTGGCCAGACAAGGTCGATGCAGGTATTATCCGAAAGACCATGCACCGCGCCGGGTTTGCCGTGCGTGGCAGACGCTACCGATCCGTGTCCGCCCATGGCCTGTAACGACAATCGGTCTTGCCCGGTTCAGGGAGCTGCGGTTTCCCGTGCCGGGCCCAGACATAAACCAGAGGAGACGTCATGGAGTTGCAGCTGTTCAGGGTGTCGGGCTGGAAGAAGCTGGGGCTTGCCCTGGCCGCAAACATCGTGTCGATGGCAGCACAGGCAGGTCCCACGTTCGACGCCGTCAAGCAACGAGGATACGTTCAGTGTGGTTTCAACACGGGTCTGGCGGGGTTCTCGGCCCCTGACAGTCAGGGTGAATGGAAAGGGATCGACGTTGACGTGTGTCGCGCCATCGCGGTAGCCATGTTCGGCGACGCGTCGAAGTTCAAGGCAACGCCCCTGAACACACAGCAGCGCTTCACCGCGCTGCAGTCGGGCGAGGTGGACGTGCTGACGCGCAATACCACGCAGACGCTCACGCGCGATACGACGCTGGGGCTGACCGGGGTAGGGGTGAATTTCTATGATGGTCAAGGCATCATGGTACGCAAGGACCTCGGGGTGACCAGCGCCAAAGAACTCGACAATGCCACCGTCTGCGTGCAGCCCGGCACGACCACCGAGCTCAACCTGGCCGACTGGTTTCGTGCCAACAAGCTGACCTTCAAGCCGGTGGTCATCGAGAAATACGAAGAAGTCGTGCGGGCATTCGACAACGGACGTTGCGATGCCTTCACCACCGACAAGTCACAGCTGGCATCCACGCGCATGGCACAGCTCGGCAATCCCGACGACTACATGATCCTGCCCGAAACATTCTCCAAGGAGCCCCTGGGGCCCATGGTGCGGCAGGATGACAACCAGTGGCAGAACCTCGTGCGCTGGGTGTTGTATGCAATGATCGAGGCCGAAGAATATGGTATTACGTCGGAAAATGTCGACGAGATGTTGAAGAGCCCGAACCCGTCGGTGCAGCGTCTTCTTGGCGTCATCCCCGGCATGGGCAAGAATCTGGGAGTCGACGACCGTTGGGCCTACAACATCATCAAGCAGGTAGGCAATTACGGTGAAAGCTTCGAGCGGAATGTCGGCATGAAGAGCCCGCTCAAGCTCGAGCGCGGTCTGAATGCCCTCTGGACCAACGGCGGCCTGATGTACGCCTGGCCCATCCGCTAGTCGTCATCCCTGGAGGCGACGGCCGGCACTCCGGTCCGTGCAGTCCCGTCGAGCAAGACACATGAGGAGACCGCCCCGGGCCGTGGCATCGGCTCGAGGCGGCAGGCACGTTCGTCACTTTCGTAGGATGTACATTGCACGCCAGCAAGCAGAACGCTGAGCGGCCACGCGTCGAGGCGAGGCAGGAGAGTCGCTTCAGCTGGAATAATCCGACGGTTCGCGCGGTTGTTTACCAGGCATTGGCGGTTGCTCTGATCGGGTGGACCGCCTGGTTCCTGGTATCCAATACCTTGCAGAACCTGTCTGCCCGCAATATCACGACAGGGTTCGAGTTTCTTCACCGCGAAGCGGGCTTCGCCATTGGCGAGAGCATCATCAGTTACTCGCCGAGCGACACCTATGGCCGGGCCATTCTGGTGGGCATCGTCAACACGCTGCGTGTGTCGGCGCTGGGTATCGTGCTCGCCACCGTCATCGGAACCTTTGTGGGCATCGCGCGATTGTCGCGCAACTGGCTGACGCGCAACCTCGCGAGCGGGTACGTCGAGGTACTGCGCAACACCCCCTTGCTCCTGCAGCTCTTCTTCTGGTATGCCCTGATTACCGAGAATGCTCCGGGGCCCCGGCAGGCATGGAACCCGGTGACGGGCGTATACATCTCGAACCGGGGCATCAAGGTGCCGGGGCTGGTTGATAACGTTGGCCTCGATTACCTCGCATTTGGCTTCGTGGCGGCGGTGGTGCTGGTACTGGTCATCGCACACCTGGCGCGCCGGCACCAGATGCGCACCGGGCAGCGCTGGCGCACCGGATACCTTTACGTTCTGCTGCTGCTAGGCCTTCCGCTGGCAGGCTGGTGGATCGCGGGCGCCCCTGCCGAACTCGACGTGCCCGTACTCAAGGGGTTCAATTTCGTGGGGGGCATTACCCTGTCGCCCGAATTCACCGCGCTGTTGACAGGGCTCGTCCTGTATTCATCCGCATTCGTCGCCGAGATCGTGCGATCGGGGATTCAGTCGGTCGATCCGGGGCAGTGGGAGGCCGCCCGCTCGATTGGCCTGCGCCCAACGCTGGTCATGCGCCTGGTCATCCTGCCGCAGGCATTGCGGGTGATCGTCCCGCCCATGACCAGCCAATACCTGAACCTCGTGAAGAACAGCTCGCTGGCAATCGCGGTCGGCTATCCCGACATCGTGTCGGTGGTGAATACCACATTGAACCAGACCGGCCAGGCCATCGAAGGCGTCGCGATCATCATGGCAGCCTATCTCACGGTCAGTCTTGCGATCTCGATCTTCATGAACTGGTACAACCGCCATATTGCCCTGGTGGAGCGGTGATGAGCGAAGGCATTCCGCTGCCCAACCCCGGCGCCCATGCTTCACTCGCGCAACGCATCGGGCGCTGGGTGCGCAAGAACCTGTTGTCCACACCACTGAACATGCTGCTGACGGTACTCAGTGTGTGGATCCTGTTGATGCTGGTGCCCGCAGTTCTCGACTGGGCGTGGTTTTCTGCCAGCTTCGATGCCACCTCGGCGCAGGAATGCCGCGCCGTCGCGGGTGCGTGCTGGGCCTTCATCGTCGAGAAACACCGGCTCATACTGTTCGGTCTGTATCCGTACGATCAGCAATGGCGTCCGCTGCTGGTCATTTTCATTCTGACCGGTACGCTGGTCTACAGCGCCATCCCGCGCTTCTGGAACCGCTGGCTGCTGCTGGTCTGGCCCCTGGCCCTCAGCTCCGTGGCCATCCTCATGTGGGGTGGTGTCTTCGGGCTCGAGTACGTCGAGAACACACGCTGGGGTGGTCTGCCGCTGACTCTGATCCTCGCAATGTTCGGCATTGCCTTCGCATTCCCTCTGGGGGTGGTGCTGGCGCTGGGACGGCGCTCGAAAATGCCCGCCATCCGGGTTGCATGCGTGGTCTATATCGAGCTCATCCGGGGCGTCCCTCTGGTAAGCCTGCTGTTCATGTCCTCGGTGATGCTTCCTCTGTTCTTTCCGGAAGGCTTCTCCATAGACAAGCTGCTGCGCGCGCAGATCGCCCTCATCATGTTCGCGGCTGCTTACGTCGCCGAGACGGTGCGCGGAGGTCTGCAGGCCATTCCGCGCGGGCAGATCGAAGGGGGGCTATCGCTCGGGCTCAGCTACTGGCAGCTCATGGTATTGATCGTACTGCCGCAGGCGCTGCGCATCGTCATCCCGCCTCTGGTGGGCATATTCATCTCGCTGTTCAAGGATACGTCGCTGGTCGTCATCATCGGCATCTTCGATCTGACCCAGTCGGCGAAGGCAGCTCTGGCGGACGCGGCGTGGCGCGGCTTCAGCGTAGAGGCCTATATCTTCATTTCGGTCATCTACTTTGTTTACTGCTACTCGATGTCGCGTTACAGCCAGGTGCTTGAGCGGCGTCTGCATACCGGACGCCAACGCGATCACAGGGTATGAAGCAGGCATGCAGGAGGAAGAATCGCATGGCCAATGCCATTATTCGGATGGAACAGGTCAGCAAGTGGTATGGCCATTTCCAGGTATTGCGCGACATCAACCTGGAGATCGGAACTGGTGAGCGCATCGTCATCTGCGGACCGTCCGGGTCGGGCAAGTCAACACTGATCCGTTGCATCAACCGGCTGGAAGAACACCAGGCAGGGCGCATCATCGTCAACGGTATCGAACTGAGCAGCAATCTGAAGAACATCGAGCTCATCCGCCGCGAGGTCGGCATGGTGTTCCAGCACTTCAATCTGTTCCCACACCTCACCGTGATGGAGAACCTCACTCTGGGGCCGATCTGGGTGCTGAAGAAATCGCGCGCCGAAGCGGAAGCCGAGGCCATGAAGTATCTCGAACGCGTGCGCATTCCCGAGCAGCGTGACAAGTACCCCGGGCAGCTGTCAGGAGGGCAGCAGCAGCGGGTAGCCATTGCCCGGGCATTATGCATGAACCCCCGGATCATGCTGTTCGACGAGCCCACTTCCGCACTCGACCCTGAAATGGTGAAGGAAGTGCTCGATGTCATGGTCGAACTGGCTGAAGAAAGCGGCATGACCATGTTGTGCGTCACCCATGAAATGGGCTTTGCACGCAAGGTTGCTGACCGTATCCTGTTCATGGACCGGGGCGAGATCATCGAGCAGAACACGCCCGAGGAATTCTTTGCGAACCCGCGCAACGAGCGCACGCGCCTGTTCCTGAGCCAGATCCTGCACTGATGTGGCCGGGCAACCGGACAGGCGCACGGCCGCCATTGCAGCGGAGTGCCTTACCATCCCATGGATTTCAGCCGATCAGCCGTGTAGGTATCGCTCGGGCGCGCCAGCAGGCCGCCGCGATCGTTGAACAACACGGTGTAGCGCGCGCCATTGAACATGGGCATCCAGGTGGCGTTGCCGTGCTGAATTTCTACGAACGGCAGCCAGCGGGGAAAGCTCTGCTTGAGCGTGAACAGATCGGGCAGCGCCCAGTCGTCCAGGCCATATACCGTACGCGGCTGTGTGCGTTCCTGGTCAATATCGTCGTAACGCCCGGCAAGGCGTTCGAGTCGATAGAGTGAGGGCACCCCCGCCAGAGCAGCCGGCAGCCGCCAGCGCATCACCCTTGCCTCGATCATCCACGCATCGCCGCGCATGAGATATTGCTGCAGGCGCTGGATGGCCTGGTGGTTGTCGAACACGCCCAGCTGCAGGGTGTATTGCTGCTTGTCGTCCTGGACGATCTCTACCACTGCGACCGGCCGATCGGTGAACAGCTCGAGGTAGCGATAGACCGACAGGGCAAGCAGCCCGGCAAGTACGGCTACCAGCAGCAACAGTGTTCCGAAGGTGCGACGGACGGGATGATACGATCGTCGCGTTCTCCTGGGTGCGATCTCGTGGTCTGATGGATAGAGCAGGATCACCAGCGCCAGCACGGCGACGATGAAGCACGCGAGCAGGGGCCAAAAGAAAGGGGGAACGTTACCAGTCATGGGAAGCCGCCACGCATCCAGCCGCAATGGCCTGATCGTAGGCCGAGTCGGATGCAGAGCACAACGTCCCCGTGGAAATCACGAGATCAGCTGGAGCTTGAAACGACAACGCCCGCCAGGCGGCGGGCGTGTGTGCAACACGAAAGAGCGGGAACAGCGCGAGGACCTTGCGCTACAAATGGGTCAGAGGGCGTCCTTGATCATGTACTCGATGGCCAGACGCAGTTCCTGGTCGGACGCCTGCATGGCGGTTCCGCGGGGCGGCATGGCACCTTTGCCGGTGATGGCCACTTGCAGCATGGTATCCATGCCGGTGGCAATGTACGGCGCCCATGCCTGCTTGTCGCCGATCTTCGGTGCATTGGCTACGCCGGTTGCGTGGCAGGCGAAGCACGCCGTGTCGTAGATTTTCTTGCCGATGGTGGCGGCTTCCGGGCTGATCTGGATGGCTGCAGCGGTTTTCTGCGGTGCGGCTGCGGCAGTGGCAGGCTGTTCGCTGGTCTTGGCGGCGGTTGCGGCAGGCGCAGCAGCGGGAGCAGCGGTGGGTGCGGCTGCCGCGGGTGCTGCCTCGCCTTCACCTTCGCCGGCGGGAGGGGCGGGTTCCTCGAGGTTGCCACCCGAGGCGTTTGCCATGTAGACCACCGCACGCTCGATCTCGTAGTCGCTCAGGTGAGCCGCACCACCCTTGGCCGGCATGGTGTTCTTGCCCTTGAGGGCAGACTCGAACAGCACCTGCGCTCCTTGAGCGAGGCGCTCGGCCCACTGGCCCTTGTCGCCCAGTTTGGGTGCACCAGCGACCCCTGCGTCGTGGCAGGCTGCACAGACTTGCTTGTAAACCACATCGCCGGTGAGCGGTTCCTTGGACCTGCTGACTTCAATCAGCTCGAAACCTGCGACGGGGGCGATCCGCGCGTCGATGGCTTCCAAGGTAAGTGCGTTGGACCCCGGAGCCGTGCTGGTGCTGCGCGAGACGTAGGTAACCAGCAAGATGATCACCAGCACGGGTACCACGAACGCGAGCACCACGACCGTGATGAGTTGTTTGGGCGACTTGATGAACGCCTGGTGTTCTCCGGCATGCGTTTCTTGCGTGTTGCTCATGAGCGGTCCTGCAGACGAGTGGGTCAAAAAACAGGGGCAAACCGGGCAGCAAAAACTATTGCAACAAATATCCCAGTGCACAAAACGTCCGATTATAGCGGTACGACGGTTCAGCCGAAACACGGCTGCTGGCGCCGTTGCGGGGATGCTGCTGCACGGATTTCTGTATGAGAAAGAACTAGGGTAAAATTCTGGATTCTCTTGCTTATGCGCCCGTAGCTCAGTGGATAGAGTATTGGCCTCCGAAGCCAAGGGTCGCTGGTTCGATCCCAGCCGGGCGCGCCACCTTCCTCCTTTCTCTTTTTTTCTCCTCGCGGTTCATGTCTGGCCGACGTACGCCTTGCCAGGCGCGCATCACGGCATGTGAACTCAGTCCGGTGCCGCCTCGGGCAACAGGCTTGCCTGATAGCGCGCCACATACTCGTCGAACGAACAGTCGGGTTGGGCTTCCAGTTCGCGCTGTTCCTCAAGCGACCGCAGGCTGAGTTCCTCAAAGGCACGCAGGCGTGTGCCCGACAGCGGGGTGGCGCGGAAGGCGCGCGCGTGCTGCTGGCTGAGCTCGAGGGAAAGCTCCTGCAGGGTCTTGCCCGTGCTGGCAAGCAGGTCGAGCACGCGCGCCGATGGCGTCAGGGCCGGATTGTCGACCTTGTTGCGCTGGATGCGTACCGCGGTGGTGTATTCGCCGTGTCCCTGCGCGTCATCAAGGGCGGCGGCACAGATCGAAATGCGGTTCAGAAGTTCGTGTGCCCAGTCTGCCAGCGGAATTTCCTGCCCCTGGCGCGCCAGGGTGAGGCCGGGTTTGCGCCCCTCGGTGACGACTTTCACGAAATTTCGACCGCTTTCCAGGCACCAGCCATCGCACGGAAGATTGGGACTGTCTTCGAGGGCGCACGTGATCAGGAAAGCCTCAATGAAGCGGCCACTGATGCGATCGATTCCCACCGGTTCGAAAGGGTTGATGTCGATGCAGCGCACTTCGACGTATTCCACGCCTCGTTCCTGCAGGGCACGCAAGGGGCGTTCGCCTCTTCGCGCAACGCGCTTGGGCCGGATGCTCGAGTAGTACTCGTTCTCGATCTGCAGGATGTGGGTGTTGAGCTGGATCCACTCGCCGTTGCGATGGGTGCCGATGCGCTCGTATTCGGGCCAGGGCTGGTTGACGGCGTGATAGAGGTTTCTGAGGTAGGAGGGCAAATCGGTGTAACACGGCTTCAGCCCGGCCTGCGCCTTGTTCTGGTAGCCCAGATCGCTCATGCGCAGACTGGTCGCCCAAGGGAGATACAGGGTATCCCCGTGCAGGTGTTCGAGGTGGTGGGGTTTGCCCGCCACGAAGCCCTCGGACAACGCTGGCGATGCCCCGAACAGATACACCAGTAGCCAGCTGTAGCGCGTGAAATTGCGAATGAGCGCGAGATACGCTTCAGACTGGCGCGTTTGCGGGTCGCGCCCATCGTCGGGTGGTGCCAGTACTTGCCAGACCGGGGGCGCCAGCGAGAAGTTGTAATGGATGCCGGCAATGCACTGCATGGCCTTGCCATAGCGCACGGCCAGGCCGCGCCGGTACACGTGCTTGAGCATGCCGTTGTTCGACGTGCCGTACCACGCGATTGGAATGTCGGGTTCCGGCGGCAGGATGGGCGGCATCGACTGGTTCCACAGGATTTCGTCGCCCAGCTTGGCATACACGAAGCGGTGGATGTCGACGAGCTCGTCGATGACCTCCTCGAGCGCGGGGCGGGCGCTGGTGACGAACTCCAGCAGCGACTCGGAATAATCCGTCGTGATGTGCGGGTGTGTCAGGGCAGAGCCCAGGCCGGCGGGGTGGGGTGTGAGTGCGAGCTGGCCGTCCGCGGTAACGCGCAGGCTTTCCTTTTCTATCCCGCGGATGCAGTGCGCCAGCAGGTCACGATGCCTGGGCTGAGACAACAGATCGAGACGGCGAGCCAACAAGTCGGTCAAGCGAGTTCCTTGTTTCAGGTCAGACGACAGAAATCACAGGGCGGGTTATAGCGCATTTGGGAGAAAGTGATCGAGAGTTTGGCGTTTCGGGTCTCTGATTACACCTGCCCCAGCCAGGCGTCAAGATCGGCAAATACCGGGCCTGCATGGGCAGGTGCTTCGTTCAGCAGTTCGTGCCACGCGTCATCGTACCAGCGCAGGGTAAGCAGCCCCTTGGGGGCGCTGGCGGCAAAGGCGCGGCTGCCCTCGGGCGACACGACCCGATCGTCGCCCGACACCAGCAGCAGAGTGGGGCAGTGCAGCCGCGGAGCGAGCGCAACGGCCCGGGGACCGCTCTCGCAGATGAAGGCTGCCAGGCGCGGGGTAATGACCCGGTTCACCAGCGGGTCGGCGAGATACTGACGGGTGACGACGGGATCATGGGTAAGGATGGGCCGGTAGTTGTCGTGATGCTTGCGCCAGTTGGGGGCCACGACTGACAGCACCTTGAGCGCGCAGCGCATGTGCCGGGGCAGCTCCACGCGAAAGGCGGGGCTGCAGAGCACCAGGCCAGCCATCTCGACCTGCTGACGGAAGGCAACCAGAGTGGCGATCAGCCCTCCCATGCTGTGCCCCAGCACGATGGGCGCCGACTGGAGCTCCGCGGCAAAGGCGGCGATGCGCTCTTCGGCGTCCAGCACAAGTTGGTTGCGCCGGGGAATGGTGGCCCGTGGCCCGCCGGAGCGGCCATGGCCGCGATGGTCGTGTGCCGCCACTTCCCAGCCGCGCGCTGCCAGCCATGCCGCGACGTGTCCGTACCGACCGGCGTACTCGCTGAGACCATGCAGCAGATAGATTCCCCGGCGCGGGACGGTTCCGGCTGACCCTGGTGACCAGCGGTAGTTGGCGATAGGTGTGCCGTCTGCAGCAGCAGACAGGGAAATCGGCGACAATGGGGCTTCTCCGTTGGCCATTCCGGGACAGACAGGCAGGTTGCTGGATGACGCGTATTGTAGGCAGGTGCAGCTGGCGCACGCGCGCGCTGCAGTATGTTGGAAGGGCGCTGATGGCATGCACGCTCGTCGTGCTGGGTGCCTGCACGCCCGAATACAACTGGAGGGAACTGACCGTTGCCGGCGGCAGCCTGCGCGTGGCGTTCCCTGGCAAGCTGTCATCCGAGACCCGTACCCTGGATGTCGGCGGCGACCGCTTGCCGTTCACCATGTCGGCCACCCAGGTGGGCGGAGCGGTTTTTGCAGTTGGTCACGTCGACCTGCCAGGCGATGTCGCCCGCGACCCGCAGCGTATCGGAGACATCGTGAGAGCGGTGGAGTCCAGCCTGGCGCGCAACCTGCATGGCAAGCCGGTGGTGCGTGGCCCGGTAGAGGTGCGTTATGCGCATGAACCGGCACGCAGGCCCCTGCTGGCCGAAGAGTTCGAGGTATACGGTACGCCCGCGGGCGAGCCGATGTGGCTGATGGGGCGTGTCCTCGTGGTGGGCGACCGCCTGATCGACGTGGTGGCTCTGGGGCCCGAAAAACGGCTGTCGCGCGATGTTGCCCTAACCTTCCTCAATTCCGTGCGGATCCAGTAGGTGGGCATGGCCGCGGTCGAGCAGTTGTAACGACAGGGCACGGGCTACGGCCGCCTGTTTGTTGCGCACGTTCAGCCGCGCGAACGCCTGCGACAGATGAAAGTTGACAGTGCGCTCGGTCACTCCGAGAATCATGGCCGATTCCCTGCTGGTTTTGCCTTTTGACGCCAGCCACAGGCACTGTTGCTGGCGCTCGGTAAGTTGCATTCCCTGGTTCATGCTCAGTCTCCTCCGCGGCGCGGGGCGATACGCTGACTGGGGCTGTTGTAGCAGAGCCGGGCAGAATCGGCATTGTTAAAATCTTGCGCCTTGATGCGTGGTACGCAGATGAAGATTCTTTTCATAGTTGATCCGCTGCCCACTCTGGCGGCCTACAAGGATTCGTCGGTTGCCATGATGCGGGCACTGGCCGCGCGTGGATACGAACTGCACGTAGCGTTGCAGGGCGACCTCTTTCTGGAAGATGGCAGGGTGCAGGCGCGGGCGCGGCGGATCACGCTGGTCGAGAGCGCCGATCTGCGTGGCAAGAACTGGTGGCTTGAGGAAGAGCCGCTCGATGCGCCACTGACGTCCTACCGGGCCGTGCTCATGCGGAAAGATCCGCCTTTCGATATCGAGTATCTGTACACCACCCATCTGCTGCAGCGGGCAGAGCTTGAAGGGGCGCGCGTTTTCAACAGTGGCGCGGCGTTGCGCAACCATCCGGAGAAGCTGTCGATCGCCGAGTTTCCCGAATATACGGTGCCCACCCTGGTGTCGCGCAGCATGGCGCGCCTGCGCGCATTCTGCGAGCGTCATGAAGACGTCATCCTGAAACCCCTGGATGGCATGGGTGGCAGCGGAATTTTCCGGGTGCGGCCTGGCGACCCGAACCGCAGCTCCATCATCGAAGTGCTGACCAACAACGAGCAGCGCACGATCATGGCGCAGCGCTACATTCCCGATATCGTTGAAGGCGACAAGCGGGTTCTCATCATCGGGGGCGAGCCGATTCCCTACGTGCTGGCACGCATTCCGCTGGCCGGCGAGACGCGCGGGAACCTGGCCGCGGGTGGCCGTGGCGTGGCGCAGCCGCTGAACGACCACGACCGTGAGGTGGCAAGGCATGTGGGCAGCAAGCTGAAGGACCGTGGGTTGCTGCTCATCGGTCTGGACATGATCGGGCGGCATATCACCGAAATCAACGTCACCAGTCCGACGTGTTTCGTCGAGATCACGCAACAGACAGGGTTTGATGTAGCGGCTCATTTCGTGTCGGCGCTCGAGGCCGAGCTGGCCCGTCGCGACGCACTGCAAGCATGAACAACAGCATTGGCATTATCATCGTTGCACACGCGCCCATGGCGGGCGCGCTTTATGCCGGGGCACGGCATTGTTCCCAAAGTCTCGAGCATGTGCGTACGCTCGACGTCGACCCCGATACGCCACCCGAGCAGACCGAAGCCAGTGTGCTCACGCTGATCGAGGAGGTCGACACTGGGGCCGGCTGCCTCGTACTGACTGACATCGTGGGCGCCACGCCCAGCAATGCATCCGCGCGCGCAGCAGCGCGTGCGCGGGCCCAGGGAAGGTCCGTGGAAGTGCTGACGGGTGCCAACACCCCGATGCTGCTGCGAGCCTTGACGTACCGCTGCCTTCCCCTGGAAGAAGCGGCCGAGCGCGCGCTTGCCGGAGCACAGAAGGCCATGTTGCGTCTCGATGTCAACGAGCAGGATTGAAGTACGCATGCAGGGAGCGGACTGGAGTACTTACTTGTCAAACTTGAAAGAAAACATGGCGTATGCCGCCAACCAGGCGGCCGAAGCGGAAAAAATCCATTCCGTCGATCTGGTTGTGAGCAACAAGCTGGGGTTGCATGCCCGGGCGTCGGCCCGGCTCACCCAGCTGGCCAGCCGGTTTGCCAGCGAGATTCACATTGCCAAGGGTGAAAAGCGCGTCAATGCCAAGAGCATCATGGGGGTCATGATGCTGGCCGCAGGCAAGGGAACCACGGTAACCGTCGACGCCAGGGGGCCGGACGCGGAGCAGGCGCTGGCCGAAATCGCGGCACTGTTCAACGACAAATTTGGCGAAGGTGAATGACGACATCGTCTGTAATGGTGGCGCTGCATGGCCTGGCTGCATCGCGCGGCTATGCCATCGGTCGTGCCGTGGTGCTGGGGCCGGCGGCGCTTGAGGTTTCGCACTATCGGATTGCGCCGGAGAACATCGAGGCCGAATGCGCCCGTCTCAGCGCCGCCATCGAAACGACCCGCACCGAGCTGTCGAACATGGGCGCTCAGCTGCCGCCCGATGCTCCGCGCGAGATTGCGTCCATCCTGCAAGTGCATGCGCTGCTGCTGGCCGACCCCCTGCTGGCCGAGGAATCGCTCACGCTCATCCGCAAACGGCAGTAAAACGCCGAGTGGGCGATCACCGCGCAGGGGCAACAGCTTGGCGAGCAGTTCGCCGCCATGGAAGACGAGTACCTTCGTGGCCGGGCCAATGACGTCCGGCAGGTCATCGAGCGCGTGCTGCGCGTGCTGGCAGGCGCCCCCGACCCGACCGCAACCGCAGCGAGCTCCGACGACTCCGCCGACCCACTGATCGTCGTGGCGCACGACATTTCCCCAGCCGACATGATCAAGCTGCGAGGCGGGCAGTTTGCCGCTTTCGTCACCGACCTGGGCGGTACGACATCGCACATGGCGATCATCGCCCGCAGTCTGGGCGTGCCTGCAGTGGTCGCGCTGGGTAATATTCGCGCGCTGGTACGCGATGGCGACATGCTCATCGTGGACGGCGAGACGGGGGTAACCCTCATTAATCCGTCGGCCCGGGTTCTCGATGAGTACCGCGACCGGCAGAAGGCGTATGCGGCCGAGCGCGCCACGCTTGCGCAGTTGCGCGATACGCCCGCGATCACGCTGGACGGAATCCGCATCGGGTTGTACGCCAACATCGAATGGCCCGAAGAGGCGGCCACCGCCCTGGCCACGGGTGCCGAAGGCATTGGCCTGTTCCGTAGCGAGTTCCTGTTCATGAACCGGCCCGATCTGCCGACCGAGGAAGAGCAATACCAGGCCTATGCCTCGGTGGTGCGTACCATGGGCAACCGGCCGGTCACAATCCGGACGCTCGACATCGGCTCCGACAAGACCCTCGATGGCGAGGCGGCCGTTGCACCCAACCCCGCGCTGGGCGAGCGGGCAATCCGTTACTGCCTGACGCGGCCGGAGATGTTCCAGGCACAGCTGCGTGCCATCCTGCGCGCATCGGCCCACGGTACGGTACGCATACTGCTGCCCATGGTTGCGCACATGCATGAAGTGCATGCCAGCATGGCAGCCATTGATGCGGCTCGACGCGATCTGCAAGCGCGCGGTCTGCCGTTCGGCGAACGCATTGCCGTGGGCGCCATGGTGGAGATCCCTGCCATCGCCATCGCCATCGAACCGTTTCTTGAGGTGCTGGATTTCCTCTCCATCGGTACCAACGACCTGATCCAGTACACGCTGGCCATCGATCGTGCCGATCCCAAAGTGGCCCGGCTTTATGATCCTCTGCATCCGGCGGTGCTGCGCCTGATTGCGCTCACCATCAATGCGGGGGCGCGGGCCAACAAGCCAGTGTCGGTGTGCGGCGAGATGGCGGGAGACGTGCGGCTCACCCGACTGTTGCTGGGGCTGGGCCTCACCGAGTTCTCCATGCATCCGCAGCAGTTGCTCGATGTCAAGCGGGAGATCCTGCAGGCGCATACCAATGCCTTGCGCACCAAGGTGGCCGCGGCGCTCAACCGCGGCGAACCGATCGACCTCACGGCGTTGTGACCGACGGCATTGGAACGGCAGTGCCAGAAGCAGCTTTTCAATTGGGGTAATGAAATGGACCGGAAATCCTGGCTTGACGAAGTACAGAAAAATCTTTCCGACCTGATCGTGCGCAGTCCGGCGGCCGATCTGCAGCGCAACGTCAAGGCCATGATGACCGACGCCTTCAATCGTCTGGATCTGGTCACGCGTGAAGAGTTCGATGTGCAGGTCGAGTTGTTGCAGCGGGCTCTCGCGCGCATCAAGGCCCTGGAAGAGCGGCTGGACCTGCTGGAGATGCAAGCGAAGCACCATGCAGTTCCGCCAGCTCCCGATGAGGGTGACCGGGCCATCTGAGCCCGACGGTGACGTGGATGGACCGACGTTCGGCCGCAGGTCCGGCCATGCGGAGACGCAGGCCGGGGCGGTCGTTCCGCCCCGGCGTTGACCCTGTGCGCGACAATCCCCGCCGTTCAGGGCGGGGAAGGATAGCGCGGACG
>CALAGD010000047.1 GCA_937891425.1 uncultured Pigmentiphaga sp. | reverse complement strand
TGCCGCACAGACACTCGTAATCCTTGACCGGGCCAAAGATCTTCGCGCAGAACAGGCCGTCGCGCTCGGGCTTGAACGTGCGGTAGTTGATCGTCTCGGGCTTCTTGACCTCTCCGTACGACCAGGATCGGATCTTTTCGGGCGACGCAAGCCCGACACGGATGGCGTCGAACTGCTCGTCTTGCGTAACCTGCTTGAATAAATCGAGCAACGCTTTCATAGATTACATACTCCGGTATGTATTGGCGCGGTGGCCAGTGGCGCTTCACCGGGGCGGGTGTTAGCAGCGCCGGAATTGCTGGTGGTCATCCCCCTGCGCCGGGCAGGGGGAGAGCAGGGCAAGTGATCAGGATGTGCGCTCGAGATCCATGTCCAGCCCGAGGGAGCGGATTTCCTTGACCAATACATTGAAGGACTCGGGCATACCTGCGTCGATCATGTGGTCACCCTTGACAATGTTCTCGTAGACCTTGGTGCGCCCCGTGATGTCGTCGGACTTGACGGTGAGCATTTCCTGCAGGGTGTAGGCAGCGCCATAGGCTTCCAGCGCCCACACTTCCATCTCGCCGAAGCGCTGGCCCCCAAACTGCGCCTTGCCGCCCAGCGGCTGCTGGGTAACCAGCGAGTACGGTCCGGTAGAGCGTGCGTGCATCTTGTCGTCGACCAAGTGATGCAGTTTGAGCATGTGCATGTACCCGACCGTGACGGGACGCTCGAACGGTTCACCCGTCTGGCCGTCGTACAAGATGGCCTGGGTCTTGCCATTGGTAAGCTGCAGCTTCTCGGCGATCTCGTCGGGATACGCGATATCGAGCATCTTCTGGATGTCTTGCTCGGTAGCGCCGTCGAAGACCGGGGTAGCAAATGGCACGCCATCCTTCAGGTTGCGCGCGAGCTCGATGACCTCGTCGTCCGTGAGCGTATCGAGTTGTACCTTGTGCTGCGAGGTGCCGTTGTTGTAGACCTTGTCGAGAAACTCACGCAGTTTGCCCACTTCTTCCTTGCGGACTTTCTGGAGCATCTCTTGCAGGCGGTCGCCGATACCCTTGGCCGCCCAGCCAAGGTGCACTTCGAGCACCTGTCCCACGTTCATGCGCGACGGCACGCCGAGGGGGTTGAGCACGATGTCGACCGGCACGCCGTTGGCCATGTAGGGCATGTCTTCGACCGGAACGATCTTGGACACGACGCCCTTGTTGCCGTGCCGGCCGGCCATCTTGTCGCCAGGCTGCAGACGACGCTTGACGGCCAGGTAGACCTTGACCATCTTGAGCACGCCCGGGGGCAGTTCATCACCCTGCGTGAGCTTCTTGCGCTTCTCTTCATAGGCCAGGTCGAACTGGTGGCGCTTGGCCTCCAGTGACTCCTTGGCCTGTTCGAGTGCCTGAGCTGCATCTTCGTCGGCCAGGCGAATATCGAACCACTGCCAGCGGTCGAGCTCGGCGAGGTATTCCCTGGTGATGGTCGTGCCCTTGGGGAGGCGCTTGGGTCCGCCATTGGCAACCTTGCCGATGAGGCTGCGCTCGATCCGGGCGAAGGTGTCGTCTTCGACGATGCGCAGCTGGTCGTTCAGGTCTTGCCGGTACCGGCGCAGTTCGTCGTCGATGATGGACTGGGCGCGCTTGTCGCGCTCGATGCCTTCACGCGTGAAGACCTGGACGTCAATGACGGTGCCCGACATGCCCGACGGCACGCGCAGGGAGGTGTCCTTGACGTCGGATGCCTTCTCGCCAAAGATGGCGCGCAACAGCTTCTCTTCCGGGGTGAGCTGGGTTTCGCCCTTCGGGGTAACCTTCCCGACCAGGGTGTCGCCCGCCTCGACCTCGGCGCCGATGTACACGATGCCCGATTCATCGAGCCGGTTCAGCTGCGCTTCGGGCAGGTTGCTGATGTCGCGCGTAATTTCCTCGTGCCCCAGCTTGGTGTCGCGTGCGACGACGGTGAGCTCTTCGATGTGGATCGAGGTGTAGCGGTCGTCGGCAACGACTTTCTCCGAAATGAGGATGGAGTCTTCGAAGTTGTAGCCGTTCCAGGGCATGAACGCAACCAGCATGTTCTGGCCAAGCGCCAGCTCGCCGAGATCGGTGGAGGCGCCGTCGGCAATGACATCGCCCCTCGCCACGACATCGCCCTTGCGCACGACCGGGCGCTGATTGATGTTGGTGTTCTGGTTGGAGCGGGTGTACTTGATGAGGTTGTAGATGTCGACCCCGACTTCGCCCGGCAGGGTTTCCTCGTCGTTGACACGGATCACGATGCGGTCGGCATCGACGTAGTCGACCACGCCGCCGCGGCTGGCCTGTACCGTGGTGCCCGAGTCGACCGCCACCGTGCGTTCGATGCCGGTACCCACGAACGGTTTTTCCGGGCGCAGGCAGGGCACGGCCTGACGTTGCATGTTCGAACCCATGAGGGCGCGGTTGGCGTCGTCATGCTCAAGGAAGGGAATGAGCGAGGCGGCCACGGACACGATCTGCGATGGCGCGACGTCCATGAAGTGGACGTTCGACGGTGCTGTGAGCATGGTTTCGCCCGCGGCACGGCAGGCCACCAGATCGTCCTTGAAACTGCCGTCCTCGTTGAGCGCTGCGTTCGCCTGAGCGATGACGTAGCGCGCTTCCTCGATGGCCGACAGGTACACGATCTCGTTGGTGACCTTGCCATCGGCGACACGGCGGTACGGTGTTTCGAGGAAACCGTATTCGTTCACCCGGGCATACAGTGCCATCGAGTTGATCAGCCCGATGTTCGGACCTTCCGGCGTTTCGATCGGGCACACCCGACCGTAGTGCGTGGGGTGCACGTCGCGCACTTCGAAGCCCGCACGTTCGCGCGTCAGACCGCCCGGACCCAGTGCTGACACACGCCGCTTGTGCGTGATTTCCGACAGCGGGTTGGTCTGGTCCATGAACTGCGACAGCTGGCTCGACCCGAAGAACTCCTTGATGGCCGCAGAGATGGGCTTCGAGTTGATCAGATCGTGCGGCATCAGGTTTTCCGCCTCGGCCTGACCCAGGCGTTCCTTCACGGCACGTTCGACGCGCACGAGCCCGGCCCGGAACTGGTTCTCGGCCAGTTCGCCCACGCAACGTACGCGGCGGTTGCCAAGGTGGTCGATGTCGTCGATCTGGCCACGACCGTTGCGCAGCTCGACGAGCACGCGGATCGTCTCGAAGATGTCGTCGTGGGTGAGGGTAGTGGGCCCGGAGGCGTCGTCGCCGCGTCCGAGGCGACTGTTGACCTTCATGCGCCCGACACGCGACAGGTCGTAGGTCTCGGGACTGAAGAACAGGCGCTGGAATAGCGCTTCGACTGCTTCCTCGGTGGGAGGTTCGCCGGGCCGCATCATGCGGTAGATGGCGATGCGGGCAGCGGTCTGGTCGGCGGTCTCGTCGAGACGCAGCGTCTGCGAAATGTACGGGCCCTGGTCGAGATCGTTGGTGTAGAGGGTTTCGATCTCGCGGATTTTGGCCGAGCGCAGGCGCGTCAGCGTGCCTTCGGTAATTTCCTCGTTCGCCGCGGCAACGACTTCACCGGTCTCCGGGTCGATGATGTTCTTGGCCAGGGTACGACCGATGAGGAAATCGTCGGGCACAGAGAACTGTTCGGTGCCGGCCAGCTCGCGGAGATGGCGGGCGTTGATGCGCTTGTCCTTCTCGACGATGAGCTTGCCTTCACGGTTGTAGATGTCGAAACGCGCAACTTCGCCCTTCCAGCGTTCGGGGATGAAGTCGATGCGGGCGCCTTCACCTTCGAGCTTGAAGCGGTCGAACTGGAAGTATTTGGCGAGAATCTCCTCGTTCGTGAGACCAAGCGCCTTGAGCAGAATGGTGACCGGCATCTTGCGTCGACGGTCGACCCGGAAGTACAGGATGTCTTTCGGATCGAACTCGAAATCGAGCCAGGAGCCGCGATAGGGGATGATGCGCGCCGAGAACAGCAGCTTGCCCGAGCTATGTGTCTTGCCTCGGTCGTGTTCGAAGAACACACCGGGTGAGCGATGCAGCTGCGAAACGATGACGCGCTCGGTGCCGTTGATGATGAACGAACCGGTGGAGGTCATGAGCGGAATTTCGCCCATGTATACTTCCTGCTCCTTCATCTCTTTGACCGTGGGCTTGCTGGCTTCACGGTCGAGCAGCACAAGCCGCACTTTCGCGCGCAAGGGAGAGGCGTAGGTCAACCCGCGCTGTTGGCATTCCTTGACATCGAACACCGGATCGCCCAGCGTGTAGCTGACGAACTCCAGGCGCGCCATGCCGTTGTGGCTGACAATGGGGAAAATCGACGTGAAGGCGGCTTGCAGGCCCTGATCGACACGCTTGAGCGGGGGAGTGTCGGCTTGCAGGAACGTCCGATAGGAATGAATCTGGGTTTCCAGCAAGTAAGGTACGGCCAGCACGTCTTCGCCCTTGGCGAAGCTCTTGCGGATGCGCTTTTTTTCGGTGAACGAGTAGGGCATGAGCACTCCGACTCAGGTTGCGCGGGCCACCTCATGTGGCCCCTTTGAATAAGTTTTGTGTTTCTGCAGGGGTTCGACTATAGAGCCGCTGCAGAAACACAAAAACCCGGCAGCCGCAAATCAGGAAGCAGCCACCGGGCCCGCGTTGCGGTGAACTTACTTGAGTTCGACCTTGGCGCCTGCTTCTTCCAGCTTCTTCTTGGCGGCTTCAGCTTCTTCCTTGCTGACACCTTCCTTCACGGTCTTCGGAGCGCCGTCGACGGTGTCCTTGGCTTCCTTGAGACCCAGGCCGGTGAGTTCGCGGACGGCCTTGATGACGCCCACCTTGTTGGCGCCGGCTTCAACCAGCACAACGTCGAACTCGGTCTTTTCTTCAGCAGCGGGAGCAGCTGCGCCAGCACCGGCGACGGGAGCAGCCACGGCCACGGCGGCGGCAGCAGCCGACACGCCGAACTTCTCTTCCATTTCCTTGATCAGTTCCGACAGTTCGAGAACGGTCATGCCAGCGATGGCGTCAAGGATTTCTGCTTTGCTAAGTGCCATTTGTTAAGAACTCCAGGTATTGATTCAATGCCAGATAGGTTGTCGCTTCTTTCAGATGAAGTATCCCGTTCAGGCAGCTTGCTTCTGATCGCGTACAGCGGCAAGGCCGCGGACAAACTTCGTCGGAACTTCATTGAGCGTACGCACGAACTGAGCGATGGGCGCTTGCATGGTGCCAAGCAGCTTCGCGAGCAGTTCTTCACGCGAGGGCATCTGGGCGAGAGCCTTGACACCCTCCTGATCGAGCAGGCTGTTCGGCAGTGAACCGGCCTTCAGGATCAGTTTGTCGTTTTGCTTTGCGAATTCGGTCAGTACCTTGGCGGCCGCAACGGGATCAGTGCTGATACCGTAGATCAGCGGACCGACCATTTGCGGGCTCAGACCTTCGAAGGGGCTGCCTTCGACGGCCCGGCGTGCCAGGGTGTTGCGCAACACCCGCAGGTAAACCCCGGATTCACGTGCTTTCTTGCGCAGCTCGGTGATAGAGGCGACGTCCAGACCCCGATATTCGGCGATCACTACCGATTGAGCATTGGCGAGTTGCGCCGCAACTTCCTCGATGACCACCGTTTTCTCTTGACGATTGAGACTCACGGTTTGAACACTCCATCTATATGACATCAGACCCACCGGGTGCGGGACTGATGTCGACCGATTGCGGCGAACCTAAGTCGAGTTCTTGAAACAGACAAGAAATCTCCCTGGGACCGCCGTCTGCGTTGGATTGGCGAAATTGCCGGTTTAAGACAGGACTCGAAGAACCGAGCCATGCGTCTCCAACGGTCTTTGACAGCAGTATCCGGCTTGCGCCGGATACAGCCCAAAGTCGTTACTGGCCCGCTGCCAGGGTGGCGAGCGATGCCTGATCCACGCGGATGCCTGCACCCATCGTGGACGAAATAGCCAGCTTGCGCAGATACACGCCCTTGGCCGATGCCGGCCGGGCCTTCTGCAGGGCGTCGATCAGCGCGGCGAGGTTGACGCGCAGCTGTTCGACCTCGAACGAAGCACGACCGATGGTGGCGTGCACGATACCGGCCTTGTCGGTACGGTACTGCACCTGACCGGCCTTGGCGTTCCTGACGGCCTGAGCGACGTCGGGAGTGACCGTACCCACCTTGGGGTTGGGCATGAGGCCACGCGGACCGAGGATCTGGCCCAGTGCACCGACTACCCGCATGGCATCGGGCGAGGCGATGACGATGTCGAAGTCGATCTGGCCGGCCTTGACGCGTTCGGCCAGGTCTTCCATGCCGACGATGTCTGCGCCAGCTTCACGTGCGGCTTCAGCCTTCTCACCTTGGGCGAACACCGCGACGCGGACCGTCTTGCCGGTACCGGCAGGCATGACGACGGAGCCGCGTACGAGCTGGTCGGACTTGCGGGGATCGATACCAAGCTGAACAGCGACGTCGATCGATTCATCGAACTTCGCCGTGGCAGTTTCCTTCACCAGCGCAAGCGCTTCTTCGACGGGGTACAGCTTGCCGGGTTCGATTTTGGCGCGAACAGCCTTCAGACGCTTTCCGATCTTGGCCATGACTTATACCCCCTCTACCGTGATGCCCATGCTGCGCGCGCTGCCCGCGATAGTGCGTACGGCAGCGTCGAGATCAGCAGCCGTGAGGTCGGGCTGTTTGGTCTTGGCAATTTCCTCGAGCTGGGCACGGGTAAGCGTACCGACCTTCTCGAGGTGGGGCTTGGAAGACCCCTTGTCGATGCCGGCGGCCTTCTTCAGGAGGATCGTGGCCGGCGGGGTCTTCATGATGAAGGTGAAGCTCTTGTCTGCGTAGGCCGTGATGACCACGGGAATGGGCAGACCGGGCTCCATGTTCTGCGTACGGGCGTTGAACGCCTTGCAGAATTCCATGATGTTCAGACCGCGCTGACCCAGCGCAGGACCAATGGGGGGAGAGGGATTGGCTTTACCAGCTGGCACTTGCAGCTTGATGAAGCCGACGATTTTCTTCGCCATTCAAGAGCTCCTTGCGGGTTCGATCGCCTAAACGCGATAGGCTCCCCGAGGGTTACATTGCACAACACCGTCTTTTGCGACGGTACGTAAAGACCTGGTCGAATTACCGCCCGAGTGCGGGAGGATCAGGTTTTCTCGACCTGGCCGAAATCCAGCTCGACGGGCGTAGCGCGCCCGAAAATGGTGACAGATACGCGTAGCTTGCTTTTCTCGTAATTGACGTCTTCGACGGTGCCATTGAAATCGGTGAAGGGGCCTTCCTTGACGCGCACCAGTTCGCCCACCTCGAAGAGGATCTTGGGCTTGGGCTTCTCGGTGCCTTCTTCGATTTGTGAGCGTATCTTTTCGACTTCTTTCTCGGAAATGGGGGTAGGGCGGGTGCTCGTGCCGCCTACGAAACCGGTAACTTTGGGAGTGCTCTTGACGAGATGCCACGTCTCGTCGGTGAGGTTCATCTCGATCAGCACATAGCCCGGAAAAAATCGACGCTCCGTGACCGCTTTCTGGCCGCCGCGCATTTCAACGACTTCTTCGACAGGTACGAGAATTTCACCGAACTCGGACTGGAGGCCAGCCCGCTCGATGCGCTCGAGGAGCGACTTCTTCACGCTTTTTTCCATTCCGGAATAAACGTGCACGACGTACCAGCGTTTGCTCATTGTGTGATTCCGAGGAGTGTTATTGCCAGCCCAGCAGCAGGCCGTAAAGCACCCAACCGATGACCTTGTCGACCAGCCACAGGAAGAAGGCCATGATGACGACGAACGCGAAAACGATCGAGGTCATCTGAACGGTTTCCTTGCGGGTGGGCCAGACGACGCGACGAACCTCGTGGTACGAGTCGCGCGTATACGCCAGGAAACGACGGCCAGGTTCGCTGAACCACGCAATAGCGATTGCGGCTGCAATGCCAAGGAGAATGACCCCTACGCGTACGACCATGGGCTGATCGCCCAGTACGTAGAAGCCCGCCAGCCCTGCGATGAACACAGCGATTGCCAAGCCGACTTTGAGCCGATCGGCAGCGCTGTTTACGGTTTGAACGCCAGGATTCGACATGTTGCAACCAGACCCGGAAGCAGGACATCCGGGGGAATGATGGCAGGGGCAGAGGGAATCGAACCCCCAACCTTCGGTTTTGGAGACCGACGCTCTGCCAATTGAGCTATGCCCCTAGAAACCTTGTATGCAGTACAGTTTTCGGCAAACGAGGAACTGACTGCGGAGGTGACGTATCACCCAAGCCGCGTCAGGCCATCTGGCCTGGCGCGGGTGAAACAACTTATTTTACTGTAATTTACTCGATGATGTTGCTGACGACGCCAGCGCCGACGGTACGGCCGCCTTCACG
>CALAGD010000046.1 GCA_937891425.1 uncultured Pigmentiphaga sp. | reverse complement strand
CTGCGCAATCGCCTCGACATGGCGGTCGGCGAGAACCTCCACCTCAAGCAGACCACCCAGGATGCCTTGCGCCTGCTGCAGGACACCCGGGCCCAGATCAGTACGCTGGTAACGCAGGTCGGGCGTCTGCGCGGCGAACTTGCGGTCGCGGAAGCGGCCAAGACCCACCTGGCCCAGCAGCTGTCCGACGCACAGGACAAGGCCGCCCAGCTGCGCGAGAACCTCGCTTTCTTCGAGCAGCTGCTGCCCGACAGCGGCAACAGCTCGGAGGTAAGCATCCGGGCCGTCGAATTCACACCGGAAGGTCGACTCCTGCGCTACCGGCTGCTGGTCATGCGCAGCAGTCGTCCGGATCGCGACTTCACCGGCACACTGCGCTTTACCGCAACTGGCGAGCAGAATGGCGAAAGTGCTACCATAGACCTTGAACCGGTACCCACTGCCCCCATTTCCAGTGGAGCCAACCCTACCCCGCCTGTGGCAGGCACGGCATCCGCTGCTTCGCTCAACTTCCGGCACTATCAACGCGTCAGCGGCTATCTGGCCTTGCCGGCAGATTTCACACCGCGAACCATTACCGTGCGCGTGCTCGAAGGCAAAACAGTTCGGGCTGAACACACCAGTACGTTGACTCCCAAGGAGTAATTCATGAACCCAACTGCAGAAACCGTCGACCTCGATACCCCGCCTGCGCCGCTCATCTTCACCGAAGCGGCCGCGAAGAAAGTGAAAGAGCTCATCGAGGAAGAAAACAACGATGCGCTCAAGCTGCGCGTCTTCGTTCAGGGCGGTGGCTGCTCGGGCTTCCAGTACGGCTTCACCTTCGATGAAGTAGTCAATGACGACGACACCACCCTCGACAAGAACGGCGTGCAACTGCTGATCGACCCGATCAGCCTGCAATACCTCATGGGCGCCGAGATCGACTACAAGGAAGATCTCGAAGGGGCGCAATTCGTCATTCGCAACCCCAATGCCGCCACCACCTGCGGCTGCGGTTCGTCGTTTTCGATCTGATCGGGACGTCACCTCCTGGATGCCACGAAGTCGCTGAAAACCCCCTGAACACCACCTGCGGCGGACCCACCGCACGAAGGTGCAGAGCGCACCGCGCCGCCGGGTTTCGGCAGCGTCCCAACCCTTTCACGCGCCCGGCCCTGGCCGGGCGTTTTGATGTCATGGCACTCATCACGTTAACCGACGCACACCTTGCCTACGGTCACCTTCCGCTGCTCGATCGGGCCACGTTCACGCTCGAGGCGGCGGAACGGGTCGGCCTGATCGGCCGCAATGGAACCGGCAAATCTTCGTTGCTCCGGATCCTGGCGGGCCAGATCGAGCCGGACGATGGCCAGATCGTGTTCCAGAGCGGCGTGCGGACCGCGTTCGTTCCCCAGGAACCGGAACTCGACGAGGATCACACCATCTTCGAGGCGGTGCTCGACACCGCCAGCCACCCGGCCGATCCGAGCGACCCTGACAGCTGGCGCCGTCCGGCACAGGTGCATGCACTGCTCGACAGACTGCAGTTGCCCGCCGAGCTGAAGGTCGCGGGACTATCGGGCGGCATGCGCAAGCGCGTGGCACTGGCACGGGCGCTCGCCCGCGAGCCCGATGTGCTGTTGCTTGACGAACCCACCAACCACCTCGACTTCGAGGGCATCAGCTGGCTGGAGTCCACCCTGCTGGCCTTTCCCGGCAGCGTGGTGGTCGTGACGCACGACCGCCGTTTCCTCGACGTGGTCGCAACCCGCATCGTCGAACTCGACCGCGGCCGCCTGAGCAGCTTTCCCGGCAACTTCAGCACGTACCAGGAACGCAAGGCCGAGCAGCTGGCCGCCGAAGCGCTCGAGAACGCCCGCTTCGACAAGCTGCTGGCCCAGGAAGAAGTGTGGATCCGCAAGGGCATCGAAGCCCGGCGTACCCGCAACGAAGGCCGAGTGCGGCGTCTGGAAGCCTTGCGCCGGCAACGCCAGGAGCGGCGCGAGCGCATGGGGAACGTCAGCATGGCAGTGGATGCCGGCCAACGCTCGGGCAAGCTGGTGGCCGAGCTTGTCGAGGTGAGCAAACGTTTCGGCACCAAGACCGTCATTCGCAACTACTCCACCACCGTCATGCGGGGCGACCGCATCGGCATCGTGGGTCCCAACGGCGCCGGCAAGACCACTTTGCTCAAGCTCATTCTGGGTGAGCTGCAGCCCGACGACGGCAGCGTGCGTCTGGGCACCAATCTGCAGGTCGCCTATTTTGACCAGATGCGCGAACAACTCGACCCCGAAGCCACGCTGGCCGACGTCATCAACCCGGGCAGCGAATGGGTCGAGATCGGCAACGAGCGCAAGCACGTCATGAGCTACCTGGGAGACTTCCTCTTCTCGCCTGCCCGCGCCCATTCGCCGGTGAAGAGCCTGTCGGGTGGCGAACGGGCACGCCTGCTGCTCGCCCGGCTGTTCGCCCGTCCGGCCAATGTGCTCGTACTCGACGAGCCCACCAACGACCTCGACATCGAAACGCTTGAACTGCTGGAAGACCTTCTGCAGGACTACTCCGGCACCGTGTTCCTGGTCAGCCACGACCGCGCCTTTCTGAACAACGTCGTCACCCAGGTGATCGCGTTCGAGGGTGACGGACAATGGCGCGATTATGTCGGTGGCTACGACGACTGGGTCGCGCAACGAGGCGACACCGCGCCCACCTCACGCAAGGCTGCCGACGCACGCGCCCCTGCACGTACGGCACGGCCCGCTCCGGAGCCAGCGTCAAGCGCGCAACGCGCAAGCCCACCGCGCCAGTCTGCTGCGCGCAGCGGGCGCCTGACCAGCTGGGAAGAGCGCGAGCTGGACGAACTGCCCGCGCAGATCGAAGCCCTGGAACAGGAACAGGCGGAACTGTCTGCGCAGCTGGCCAACCCCGACCTCTATCGGGACGGCCCGGAGAAAGCCGCCGCCATCAACGAACGGATTGCGGCCATCGAAGCCGAAATCAACCAGAAGATGGAGCGCTGGGAAGCGCTCGAGGCACGCCGCTAGCTGCCGGGCGGCGGTCGTGCGACGCCTCAGGCCACCGCGCTGCGGCCGCCGTCGATCTGGAAGATCGCCCCGGTCACGTGGCGCGATTCATCACTGGCGAGGAACAGCGCCATCCGGGCGATTTCTTCCGGGTCTGGCAGGCCCAGCAGGTGCTTCGCGACCGCCTGCGCCACACGCGGGTCGTGCTGGATGAAATGTTCCATCCTTTCCGTACGCACCGCTCCCGGCGCAATCACGTTGCAACGCACCTTGTGCTCGGCGAATTCCACGGCGATCGAACGCGACAGTGCGGTGACGCCGCCCTTGGCCGCTGTGTAGGCGTCGCGCCCCTTGAGGCCCCGCAGCGCCGCGATCGATCCCATGTTCACGATCGATCCGCCCCCCGCCTTGATCATTCGGGGAATGGCATGCCGACACGTCAGCACCGTACCGTACAGATCTACGCGGATGGCACGCCAGAATTCTTCCAGATCCATCTCGACGACTGAACGATCGTGCATGGTCGAGCCGCCCGCATTGTTCACCAGCACATCCATCTTGCCCGCCTGCTCCGCCGTAAACTCGACTGCAGCCCTGACCGAAGCCTCGTCGGTCACGTCCATGGGCACGAACCAGATGCGCCCTCCTTGCGCTGCGATCTCCCGGGCCGCTGCCTCGCCCCGTTCATGATTGATGTCGCCGATGACCACACGAGCACCTTCACGGCAGAACAACGCTGCCATGGCCTTGCCTATGCCGATGGAACCGCCGGTGATCAATACCGACTTGCCTTCCAGCCTGCTCACGAGTTTCTCCTGCTCCTGCCGGCCCCGTACCAGGACCGGACCTGCGTATTGCGATGATGTTCCAGCAACTGCACTGACGAAAGCGGGCAGCCCCGGCGCATGGCGAGCAGCCTGCGCACGACGCGTCCTGCCGCCTGAGCCGAACGCGAATCGCGGCTGGCGCCCGCACGAACCGGCAACTGCCCGTTGTGCCGCTCGCGACCGGCTCAGAGCGACGCGCCCGAGATCTTCACGATCTCATCCCAGCGAGCAATCTCGTCCTTGATGAATTGTGCAAATACCTCCTGGCCTTCGGCCTTCGGATCAATGCCAAGGCCTTCCAGCCTGGCCTTCACCTCGGGCTGCTGCATGCGGCGCAGGATGGCCTCGGTGAGCTTGTCGGCCACTTCCTTCGGCGTGCCTGCGGGGGCGAATACGCCAAACCAGGCACGCACGGTGAAGTCAGGCACGCCCTGCTCCTGTACCGTGGGCAGGTCGGGGAACACGGGGCTGCGGCTGGAGCCCGTCACTGCAATGGGACGGATCTTGCCTGAACGGATGAACGGCAGGGCCGCGGGTATGTCGACGAACATGACCTGGACATCGCCGGCCACCAGATCGGTAAGTGCCGCCACGCTGCCCCGGTAGGGTACGTGCAGCAGGTCGGTACCAGTCTTGACCTTGAACAATTGTCCGGACAGATGCTGCGAGCTGCCGTTGCCCGCTGAGCCGTAGGCCAGGCGGCCAGGGTTCTTCTTGCCGTACTCGATCAGCTCCTGAATGTTGTTGACGGGCAGGTTGTTGGTGACCACCACCACGTTCATCTGCTCGGCCAGCCAGGCCAGGGGCACGAATCCGTTGACCGGGTCGTAGGGCAGTTGCTCCCGATACAGGGCCGGATTGATGCCGTGCGTGGCGATCGTGCCCATGCCAATGGTGTAACCATCGGGCCTGGAACGGGCGAGTGCCTCGGTGCCGATGTTGCCACTTGCGCCCGTCCGGTTCTCAACCACTACGCTCTGGCCGAACTCTTTTTCGAGCTCGCCTGCCATGGTGCGCGCCAGTGTGTCGAGCACGCCCCCGGTGGGGAACGGCACGATCAGACGCATTGGACGACTGGGGAAATCATCGGCCTGTGCATGAACCGATGCTGCGTGAAGCATGAATACAGCCAGAACGCCTTGCAGCAAAGTCTTGAACATCTACTACTCTCCAAATATCACACCATTTGGGTGTGGACCATGCACCTGGTAAGGTGACAAAATCCCACGGATGCCGCGATTCGCGGCATCCGGCTCATTTACGGATGGCAGGCGCAACGATTTAAAGTTGCAGCGACTGGTGAGTGAGGAAGCCCTCTACGCTGAAGCGGCCATTCTCCCGGCCATGACCGGACAATCCGAATCCGCCAAACGGCGCCGCAAGATTCTGCGCGCCGCCATTGACGCTGACCTGCCCGGTGCGCATGCGCCGGGCAATCCGGGCAGCGGAATCGGCTTCGCCCCAGACCGCGCCCGACAGCCCGTAGGGCGTTGCATTGGCCAGCGCTACCGCCTCGTCCTCCGAGGTATAGGTGAGCACGGCGAGCACCGGCCCGAACACCTCACGCTGCGCCAGCTCGGACTGGGGCTGGACACCCGTAAAGACCGTTGGCGCGACAAACCAGCCACGCTCGATGCCGGCGGGCCGCCCTTCACCCCCGCAGAGCAGCCGCGCACCCTCTGCCTGCGCGTTGGCAATGAAACGGTTGACCCGTTCGAATTGGTTACGGTTTGCCAGCGGCCCGAAGCGGGTGGATTCTTCCAGTGGTGCGCCACACTGCCACTCAGGCGCGGCGGCCAGCTGGACGAGCCGGGACTCCACCTGCTGCAGCAGCGCTTCTGGCACGATCAGGCGGGATTGTGCCACGCAGGTCTGGCCGGTATTGATCATGCAGCTGCGGAACACCGCCGGCAGGGCAGCGGCAAGGTCCGCGTCGGGCAGCAGCACCGCTGCCGACTTCCCCCCCAGCTCGAGTGCGAGCTGTTTCAGCGTGGGGGCCGCCACCTGCATGATCTTGCGTGCCACCGTCTCCGACCCCGTGAAGCTGATCATGTCGATGCCGGGATGACTGCAGAGCCGTTCTCCCACTTCGGGCCCGCCCCACACCATGTTGACTACGCCCGGAGGAATGCCGGCCTCATGCACTGCCTCCACGAACAGGCGTGCCACTCCAGGGGCAAACTCGCTGGGCTTCAGTACCGTGGTACAACCGGCTCCGAGCGTGCCCATCACTTTCGCGACGATCTGGTGCAGCGGGAAATTCCACGGCGTTACCGCCGCCACTACGCCCACCGGCACCCGGTGTACGGTGGAGTTGCCGATGTTTTCCGTCCAGTCGATGGCGTCAAGGCTTTCAATGCAGAGCGCGAGGTTGCGCAACGGCATGGGAATCTGCATGGCGCGACTGACGGCCACCGGCACACCGACTTCGCGCGCCAACGCCTGAACGAACGGCTCGGTACGGGCCATGAGCGCCGCGTGCAGACGTTCCAGCGCAGCCCGCCGAACCGCCAGAGGAGTTGCGGCCCACGACTCGAAAGCACGCACGGCGGCCGCGACGGCTGCGTCGACGTCAGCGGCGGAACACTCGACGACCTCGGCTTCCACCTCTTCCGTGGCCGGGTCGATGACGCTGAACCGCTTGCCGCCGGTAGCCGGGCGCCACGCGCCGTCAACGTAAAAATCCGGGTAATGCTGCATGGCACGACCTCACGATGCAAGCGGATTGGGTGGCGCACTGGCGGGATTCCCGGCCATGGGCTGCAGGCGCAGCAGGGGCCAGGGATTGGGCATCTCGCCCACGGGCACCTCGATGAGCACCGGACCGGCTTCGCTCAACGATTCGCGTACCGCGGCCCCCAGTTCGGCGGCACTGTGCGCTACCACACCCGGCACGCGGAACGCCTTCGCCAGCGTCATGAAATCCGGATTCTCCAGGTCGACCGCGACGTTCTCGCCGAACAGGCGCTTCTGAATTGCCCGGACATTTCCGAAATAGCCGTCGTTGAACACGATCAGCGTGACCGGCAGGCCGTACTTGCGGGCGGTGGCCAGCTCTTGCAGGTTCCATCCGAAACCGCCATCACCGGTAATGCAGACCACGCGGCTGCCTCCGGCCCCCACTGCCGCCCCCAGCGCCGCGGGAAACCCATAGCCCAGCGTGCCCTGGTACCCCGGCGCGATATACGTACGGGGTGCATACACCGGAAAGGCGACGCGTGCGAGGTACCCGACCTGGGTGAGTTCGTTGACGAAGATTCCGTCTTCGGGAAGTGCGGTGCGAATGGCCCGCAGAAAGTCGATCTGCGGACTGATCCGGTCGATCTGTTCCTGCGCCCATGCCTTGACCCTGGCCGCCTGGTCGTCGGACAGCACCGTGCGCGCAGCCACGCGCTCGGCAAGCCAGCCCAGCGCGGCGCGAGCATCAGCGCGCACGCTGACTTCACTTTCCCGAGGGGCACCCATGTCGGCGGCATCGATGTTGATGAAGGCGAATTTCAACCCGGGAACCGTCCACGAGCACGTCGGGGTCATCGCATCCATGAACCGGCTACCCACGACCACTGCCAGGTCAGCATGTTCGAATAGTGCCCGACCGCCCAGCGTACTGAACGCGAGCGGATGGCGGTCGGACAGGGCGCCGCGGCCGTTGTCGCTCATGACTACGGGAATGCGTGCCCGTTCTGCCAGCGCCTGCAATTCGGCGGTGGCGTTTGCAGCCAGTACCCCACCCCCGACATAAAGAACGGGAAACCGGGCGGCATCGATCAGCGCGGCCACCGTCTCGAGCCCGGCCGTGTCGAGATCTGCGCCTGCCTCGACGTGCGTCGGGGCAACCGGCGTGACGCCGTCGGGAACCTCGATGGAGGATTCCAGCAGGGTATGCGAGATCTCGATGGCAGTGGGGCGGGGCCGTCCGGCCACTGCCCGGCTGACGGCTTCCGCGACAGCGCCCGGGATGTCCTCCACCCGCGTGACGTTACGGTTCCACTTGGTAAGGCACCCGAGCAGGGTAGTCTGATTGCTGATTTCGTGCAGCATGCCGTAACCAGCGCCAATGCCGTGCAGGTGAATGTGACCACTGATCATGATCACTGGCGAGTTGGCGGCGTACGCCGTCGCCAGGCCGGCAGAGGCATTCAGCACGCCCGGACCCGGAACGACCATGGCCACCCCCGGCCGCCCCGTGACGCGCGCATAGCCGTCCGCCATGTAGGTCGTAGTCTGTTCATGCCGCGGCACGAAGAGGCGGATGCGATCGGAGTGCTGACGCAAAGCTTCCATGGCCCAGTCGAGCTGGATGCCCGGAATCGCGAAGACCGTATCGATTCGTTCATGGACGAGCGCCTCGGCGAGGAGTTGTCCGCCAGTTTTCTTCACCATGAATGCGTCCTTGAAGGGGAATGCAGGAGACGAGCCCGGCGTTCGGCCGGCACGCGCTGGTCGTGCGGGGACAGGCCCGCGGCAGTCCGCCATGCCGCTCGCGCGGAAAGCGCCACAGCATCTGGCAGCACTTCACCGGCGCCCAAGGCGGGTCGGCAAAGCTTCAAGAGTATAGGTGCTGGCGCTACACCCGAATAGCCTGTACTTTGTCCAAGGTGAACACCTTTGGTTATCATGCGGGGCTCACCACAGCGTTCTTTTCCTTCTTCGAAGCAATCAGCAGGGAACCAATCGTGAAACCCAACCAACTGCGCGCACTGGTGGCCGTCGCTGACACCGGCGGAATCCGGGGCGCGGCGCGCGTCCTGGGGCTATCGCAGGCTGCGATGACCAAGGCCCTGCGCGAACTGGAGGGACAGGTCGGGGTGCCCTTGCTCGAACGCACGTCACGGGGCACCCGGCTGACCGAGTACGGCAATGCACTGTGCGCCCGCGCGCGGGTGATCATGCGCGAGCTCGAACGCGCCCGCGAAGATATCGACCAGATGCGGGGAAAGGCCGGGGGCACGCTGACCATCAGCGTGTCGCCCATCGAATCGCTGACCATCCTGCCGGCGGCGTTCGAAGCTTTCCGACAAAAGTTTCCCCAGGTACGCCTGACCTGCTTTGAAGGGGTGCTGTCGGAAGCCTTGCAGAAGCTGCGCAATGGCACCCTGGATTTTGCAGTGAGCGCGGCCATTCCCGAACGTCTGGCCGACGAGTTCGTGTGGCACCCGTTGTATAGTTCGCGACTGCAGGTCGTGGCTCGACCCGGGCACCGCTGTGCCGACGCCAGCTGCCTGGCCGACCTGGCCGAGGAAGAATGGATCCTGAACAATACGCGCGAGGGATACAGCCATGTGCTGCTGGATGCCTTCCTGCGCGAAGGGCTGCCCCCACCAACGCGGATCATCCAGTGCCACTCCTTCCTCACGGAAATCGGCATGGTGGCCAACACCGACGTCATTACCATACTGCCCGAGAACATGCTCGACATCGAATGGGTGCGCGCCAGCGTGGTACCCATCGTTCCCGGGGTCACGTTTCCGACGGTTCAGAAAAGCATCATCACCCGCCGCGGCGTGCCGATGTCACCGGCCGCGAAGCATCTGATCGAATGCCTGAGCACCGAATACGCCCGCCGCCGCGACGCAGCACTCGCCCCCGGCACTGCCCTCGGGTGCGCGTCCGTGTCTGCCGCGACCGTGCTCGCCTGGACCGGCACCCCTGCAGATCACGCGGGATAGTACGCGCCCAGCACACGCCCGCCGGCGGCACCCGTCACGGCAGGCACGTTCGCGGGCATGCCCAATACGTGGGCGCGCGCAAGCCATGCGAACGCCAGCGCCTCGACCTGCTGTGGCGGGACTCCCAGTTCGAGGGTAGTACTCACCCGTAACCCGGGCAAGCGTGCAGCCAGCTCGCTCAGCAATACCGGATTATGTGCACCGCCGCCACAAGCAAAAACCTCGCGCGCCCAGGGTGCATGTGCCCGGATCGCCGCCGCGGCGGTTTCTGCCGTGAACGCGGCCAGCGTAGCCTGAACATCGGCGGGGCCAGGCACGCTTCCTGCCGTGGCCGCGAACTGGTGCAAGCGCGCATCCAGCCAGGTGGCATTGAAAAGATCGCGACCGGTGGATTTGGGTGGCATCTGCTGCAGCCAGGGCTCGCTGGCCAGCAGGTAGGAGAGCAAAGCCTGATCGACCCGACCCTGCCGGGCCCACTGCCCGTCGCGGTCGTAAGGCTGCCCGGTATGACGCTGGCACCAGAGATCGAGCAGCATGTTCGCCGGCCCCGTATCGAAACCGCGAGGCACCGCCGCAGTCCCGGCGGAACGTGCAGGCAGGATGGAGACATTGGCGATTCCACCCAGGTTGAGGATGACACGTTCGTGTTTGCCCGCGAACACCGCCTGGTGAAACGCAGGAACCAGCGGCGCACCCTGGCCGCCCGCCGCGACGTCGCGCGCGCGAAAGTCGGCCACAACCGGCAGCCGCACCGCTTCAGCGAGCCGCGCGGGTGCATTCAGCTGGATGGAATAGCCGAGCTCGGGCCGATGACGAACCGTCTGGCCGTGAGCCCCGATGGCGCGGACCAGGCTGCGGCTACGGGCGGGCAGCCGTGCGAGCAGAGCCTGCACCACCTGCGCATGCGCGTCGGCCAGCCGGTTGGCAGCAAGCGCGGCCCGGTGCAGTTCGTTGGTGCCCGGCTGGTTCAGGGCCAGCAGTTCCTCGCGCAGGCAATCCGGTAGCGTCTCGCTGGCCTCGGCCAGCACTCGCACCGGCTGAGCTTCGAAGTCGGCCACCACGCCATCCACTGCATCGAGACTGGTACCCGACATCAAGCCGATGTAGTAAGCGCGCCCGGCCTCGGCCGCCCCTGGATGGCGCGCGTCAGACATGGCCGGCACCCATTGCAGTGTAGCGGGAAGTCATGGACATGGCAGCCCGCTCACGGCGCGGCTGCCTCCGCGTCCGCATCCTCGGCCATTGCCAATGTCTCGGCCGCCACCGTGCCCTCATCCTGCAGCCGCTGCAGCTGGGCCAGCATGTTGAGCTGGCCCTGATAGGGTGTGACGTGTTCCCGAAAACGGGCAAGCGCCTCTCCCTTGAGGGTCTGGGCGATGGGGATGTCGGCCGATTGCGGATCGATGGGCGAACCCGCCACACGGAACTCGTAATGCAGGTGCGGCCCGGTCGCCATGCCGGTGGCACCGACGTAACCGACGACCTCTCCTTGGGCGACCTTCGAGCCTTTTTTCAGACCGTTGGCAAAGCCGTTGAGGTGGGCGTACAGGGTGGAATATTCGCCATGGTGGCGCACGATGACCACCTTGCCGTAGCCCCGTTGGGTACCGACGAAGTCGACCACGCCATCACCGGTGGTGCGTACCGGCGTGCCGGTCGGTGCCGCATAGTCGATGCCCTTGTGCCCACGCATCGTGTTCAGGATGGGGTGCTTGCGCATGCCGAAACCGGAACTGATGCGCGTGAACTCGAGCGGCACACGCAGGAAGGCGCGGCGACGGCTGGTGCCGTCGAAGGCAAAGTAGCCCGGCGATTGCCCCTCGACCTTCGGATCGAACCAGACCGCCTGGTAGGCCTTGCCATTGTTGATGAACTCAAGCGCCAGGATGCGGCCGGCGCGGGCGCGCAGCCCGTTGCTGGTGAAGGTTTCGTATACCACACGGAACTGGTCGCCGGTGCGCAGGTCGCGGAAGAAGTCGATGTCGCTGGCGAGGATGTCGACCATCTGCCGCGCCACGGCATACGGCACCCCCGCCGCGTCGGTGGCACCGAACAGCGAGCTGGTGATGGTTCCCATGGCCACGCTCACCTGGCGTTCGGCGGGCATCTCGCGCTCGGTGGCCCGGTACTCACCGTCCGCGGTGCGAGTGACCTCGAGCATGCGCTGCACGACACGGCCCTTGTGCTCGACCGCAGGCGTGTGTATGTAGCGCAGCCATTGCAGTTCACCGTTGGCCTCGGTGGCAGCCTGCACCACGCGCCCCGGGTAGAGGCGGGCGATGCTGCGCGCCGCCGGATCGTTCACCAGGAAACGCTGCAGGCTGGCGTCGTTGATGCCGAGACGTTTCAGCACCGTGGCCACCGAATCACCACGCTGAATGCGCTCTTCCCGAACGTAGAGGCCGTCGTTGGCGTCAGCGGCGCTGACGAGCTCTTCCAGGTCAGGCAGCGGCAGGCGTTCGGCAATGTGCTGAACGACGGGTGCACTTTGCGGCTGGGTGTTTTGCGATACCATTCCCACCGCAGCCGCGGCCCCGAAAAGTCCGAAAGCGGTGACCAGCAAGAAACGCCGTGTGAAATCGGACTTTTTTGCCGTGCTCCGCCGGAACTCGGAATGCATACGTGAATTACCCTAAGATGTTGGCGATTGACATGCGCAGACGATGCGGCCCCGCGCAGTTTCGGGGGGCGATGATCTGCGGGTGCAAAGATTTGGCGCCGCCAGGCCTGGCTGGCAGCCGATTGAAGCCGAGCTTGCGCGCAGCTTTTGAGAAACTACGCGAAGGATCTTGCAAAAGCGCTTGATTCGCAAGCGTTTTTGCAATTACTAACAATTTTGTTCAACCGAAACTTTCGAGAGTATATAGATGGCCGACTCGCAAATCCAGCCCGCTACGCTTGATCCCCAAGTCGAGCGCGACCTAGCCATCGTCAAGCGAGGCTGCGACGAACTCCTCGTTGAGTCCGAATTTGCCGAGAAGCTGGCCCGTAGCCACCGCACCGGGCAGCCATTGCGCATCAAGCTGGGGCTGGATCCGACCGCACCCGACATTCATCTGGGTCATACCGTCGTGCTCAACAAGCTGCGCCAGTTGCAGGACCTCGGACACACGGTGATCTTCCTGATCGGCGATTTCACCGCCCTCATCGGCGACCCCAGCGGGCGGAACAGCACCCGCCCTCCGCTCACCCGGGAGCAGATCGAGGCCAACGCGCAAACCTATTACGCGCAGGCCAGCCTGGTGCTCGACCCGGCCCGCACCGAGATCCGCTACAACTCGGAATGGTCCGATGCCCTGGGGGCGCGCGGCATGATCCAGCTGGCTTCGCGGTACACGGTCGCACGCATGCTCGAACGGGAAGACTTCACCAGGCGCTTCCGCAATGGGGTGCCCATCTCGATCCATGAATTCCTGTACCCGCTGCTGCAGGGGTACGACTCGGTTGCCCTGAAGTCCGATCTCGAGCTGGGCGGAACCGACCAGAAATTCAACCTGCTGGTAGGCCGCGAACTGCAGAAGGAGTACGGCCAGGAACCCCAGTGCATCCTGACCATGCCGCTGCTGGTCGGCACCGATGGGGTCGACAAGATGTCGAAATCCAAGGGCAACTACATCGGCATCTCCGAGGCCCCCGAGTCGATGTTCGGCAAGCTCATGTCAATTTCCGACTCGCTCATGTGGACCTACTTCGAGCTGCTGTCGATGCGGCCCATGAGCGAAATCGAGCAGTTCCGGGCAGAGACGGAACAGGGGCGCAACCCGCGGGACATCAAGGTGCTCCTCGCTCTGGAGATCGTCGAGCGCTTCCACGGCGCGCCGGCGGCGCAGTCCGCGCTGGCGGATTTCGAGGCGCGGTTCCGCCACGGGGCATTGCCGGAAAACATGCCCGAAGTGCAGGTGGCCGGAGCGCCACTGGGCATTCTCAAGGTGTTGCGCGAAGCCGGCCTGTGCGCTTCGGCAAGCGAGGCACAGCGCAGCATCGAGCAGGGCGGCGTGCGCATCGATGGCAACCGGGTAGACGACAAGGCACTCGTGCTGCCCGCCGGCAAGTATGTGATACAAGTAGGAAAACGCAGATTCGCGCGCGTGACGTTAAGCTGACTCACTTGGGCTAGACTGACTCTTTCCCAAGCGCAGCTCCATGTTGCCGCGTGGGGGCGGCCCTGCCGCCCCGATAACCACTTATCGGGAGTACGCCATGAAAGTCTGGAGCAATTCCTTTGCCGACGGACACCCCATTCCTGCCCGCTACGCATTCTGCGCGATCGACCCCAAGACCCGTATCGCGCTCAGCGACAACCTCAGCCCGCACCTGGCATGGGCCGAACTGCCTGCCGGCACGCAGTCGCTCGCCATCATCTGCCACGATCCCGACGTCCCCACCAGGCCCGAGGACGTCAACCAGGAGGGCAAGGTCATCCCGGCCGATCAGCCGCGCACCGAGTTCATCCACTGGGTGCTCGTCGATCTGTCGCCCGAGCACGAAGAAGTTGAGGAAGGAACCTTCAGCAGCGCGGTCACGCCGCGCGGCAAAGGCGGGCCCGTGGCCCCGCTCGATGCACGCCAGGGGCTGAACGACTACACCCGATGGTTCGCCCAGGACCGCGACATGAACGGCGAGTATTTCGGCTACGACGGCCCCTGCCCGCCGTGGAACGACGAACGCGTGCACCGCTATGTGTTCACCGTCTATGCGCTCGACGTACCCCGCCTGGAGGTCGATGGCTCCTTCACCGCGCAGGAAGTACGCCAGGCCATGGAGGGCCACGTGCTTGCCCAGGCCAGCATTACCGGCACGTACACGCTGAACCCGTCGCTCGCCCCCACCGAAATCGGCATGAACGGCTGATCAGCCACAAGCGTCAGCCAGCGCGCCAGGGATGCCTAAAAAATAGGCTAAACTGGCGTGTTTTTCGTCGGCTTTATATCCAGGAGCCCTCATGTTCGACCGCAATCGCACCGTTGCACAAACCGACCCTGATGTCTGGGCAGCCATCCAGAAGGAAAACCAGCGTCAGGAACAGCACATCGAACTCATTGCCTCTGAGAACTATGCCAGCCCTGCAGTCATGCAAGCGCAGGGTACGCAGCTCACGAACAAGTACGCAGAGGGCTACCCGGGCAAGCGTTATTACGGCGGCTGTGAATTCGTCGACATCGTCGAACAGCTCGCCATCGACCGGCTCAAGAAACTGTTCGGCGCCGAAGCTGCCAACGTACAGCCCAATTCGGGCTCGCAGGCGAACCAGGCGGTCTACATGGCCGTTCTGAAGCCGGGCGATACGGTGCTTGGCATGAGCCTTGCCGAAGGCGGCCACCTCACCCATGGATCTCCGGTCAACGCCTCAGGCAAGCTCTACAACTTCGTTTCATACGGGCTCAACGACAAGGAAGAGATCGACTACGACCGCCTGGCCGAACTGGCTGCCCAGCACAAGCCCAGGCTCATCGTGGGGGGCGCGTCGGCCTATTCGCTGCGCATCGACTTCGAGCGCATGGCGAAGATCGCACGCGACAACGGTGCCTACTTCATGGTCGACATCGCCCACTACGCCGGGCTGGTGGCCGGGGGCGTCTACCCCAACCCGGTGCCACATGCCGACTTCGTCACCTCCACCACGCACAAGTCGCTGCGTGGCCCGCGCGGCGGCGTCATCATGATGCGCGCCGAGCACGAGAAGATCATCAACTCAGCCGTCTTTCCCGGCCTGCAGGGTGGTCCGCTCATGCACGTCATTGCCGCCAAGGCGGTAGCCTTCCAGGAAGCCCTGCAGCCCGAGTTCAAGGAATACGCCCAGCAGATCGTGAAGAACGCCCAGGTGCTTGCCGACACCTTGGTCAAACGCGGCCTGCGCATCGTATCGGGCCGCACCGAAAGCCACGTCATGCTGGTCGACCTGCGCTCCAAGGGCATCACGGGCAAGGAAGCCGAGGAAGCCCTGGGCAAGGCGCACATCACGGTCAACAAGAACACCATCCCGAACGATCCCGAGAAGCCCTTTGTCACCAGCGGCATTCGCCTGGGTACGCCGGCCATTACCACGCGTGGCTTCCGCGAAGCAGAAACCGAGCTTACGGCCAATCTCATTGCTGACGTGCTCGACAATCCGCGCGACGAGGCCAACATCGCGCGCGTGCGTGAACGGGTCGACGAGCTTACCGCCCGCCTCCCGGTGTACGGAGGCTGAACGGCCCTCTCCGCATCCCGCTGCATGCGTCCCCGCCCCGCACCCGCGGGACAAGCGGACGTGGCACCGGCCCTGCTCATGCAGGGCCGCAGTTCTCATGAAGCACCGTGTTCGACGTCTCGGGCGTCGGTGGCGGGGCGGCGGCGGTCAACAGAACGGGTTGCCACATGAAATGTCCCTACTGCGGTCACGTTGACACCCAGGTCATCGAGACCAGGACCAACGATGAGGGAGATTCCATTCGCCGCCGACGCAGGTGCGGCGAATGCGGCCGCCGGTTCACGACCTACGAACGCGCAGACCTCACCATGCCGCTGATCGTCAAGCGCAATGGTAACCGGGTCGAATACGACCCCGACAAGCTGCGTGCAAGCATGGCCCTGGCCCTGCGCAAGCGGCCGGTCAGCGCAGCCGCGGTCGAGAACGCGGTGGCCCGCATCGAAGAAGCCCTGCGTACCCGCGGCGACCGGGAGGTACCCTCGCAACTCGTCGGAGAACTCGTCATGGCCGAGTTGAAGAAACTTGACCTGGTTGCCTACGTCCGCTTCGCCTCGGTGTACAAGAGTTTCGAGGATATCGACGCCTTCGCCACGATGATCGCCGAGATGCGATCTTCTGGCCGCCGCAATCCGGAAAACTACGGCCAGCCCTGAGCGCCTCATCCAGCCCGATTTCAGCTACCCTTTGAATCCCACTGCCCGCTCGACCGTTGCGTCTGCCGGTCGTCGAGCGAGCGTCGGCACCCCTAACAATTCGGAACCACCATGCAGAAGTTCGCCGCAACCGACATTTTCTGGATGCGCCGTGCCCTGGCTCTTGCCGACAGCGTCATGTACATCACGGCTCCCAATCCCCGGGTTGGGTGCGTGATCATTCGTGACGGCCGCAAGCTGGGAGAAGGCGCAACACAGGAAGTGGGCGGGCCGCACGCCGAAGTCTGTGCGCTGCATGATGCCGTCTCCGCCAACGAAACCGTGGCCGGCAGCACCATCTACATCACGCTCGAGCCCTGCAGCCATTACGGGCGCACGCCGCCGTGCGTGGATGCCATTGTGGCGGCGCGGCCTGCGCGCGTGGTCATTGCCATGCGTGACCCCAACCCCAAGGTAAACGGTGGTGGCCTGGCGCGGCTGCAGGCCGCCGGCATTCAGGTCACCGTCGGGGTCTGCGCGGAAGAAGCTCTGGCGCAGAACCCCGGGTTCGTCGCGCGCATGACCCGCAGCACGCCGTGGGTCTGGCTGAAACTGGCCAGTTCGCTGGATGGCCGCAGCGCGCTGCACAACGGCGTCTCGAAATGGATTACCGGGCCCGCGGCACGCGAGGACGGGCATCGCTGGCGCGCGCGCAGCTGCGCGGTGCTGACCGGCGTGGGAACGATCCTCGCCGACAACCCCCAGCTTACCCCGCACGCTGTGGAGACCACCCGTCCGCCGTTGCGCGTCATCATCGACTCCAAATTGCGCACGCCTCCGGATTCGCGCATTCTCGACGGTGAACCCGTGCTGATCTTCACTGCGCTTGAACACGCGGGTGGCACGGCTGCCGCACACCTGCAGGCGCGCAATGCCCGCATCATATCGATGCCTGACGGCAGGGGACAGGTCGACCTTGCCGGTGTCATGCAATGGCTGGGGCAGCATGAAATCAACGAAGTGCACGTGGAGGCCGGCGCCCGCCTCAGCGGTGCACTGCTGCAGGCGGGCCTTGTCGATGAGATCATCCATTACGTGGCGCCCGTCTTCCTGGGCGATGCACGCCCCGCCGTGGCCTTGCCGGCCCGCGACCAGCTGCCGAACACACACGAATTCGAATTCACCTCCGTCATGCCGGTGGGAACCGACCTGCGCATTCGTGCGCGGCGCATCACCAGCTGGCATGAGCTGTGCCGGTCCGCAGGCATCGAACCTGCACTGCCCCCGCAACCGCAAGTGCTGCGAAGCTGACCGGCACTTGCGTTCCGCGGCCGTTCGATCCAGAGGCCGGACGTCCAGCCCATCCGACTCGCCTGCCACGGGCCTGAGCCCCGGGCGATCGCACGCACCCCGTTCAGACCGACCCCCAACGCTCTCCATCGTTGCATGCAATCACATATATAATCTCCCGCCTGCGCGCCAATCCATGAAAATTGCATGCAATTCTCTGTCCGCGAGCAGGCTCAGACCATTTTTCCACCCGTTCCGGCGCAGCCGTAGTGGATGCCGCCAGCCCCACGCCCGCGTGGGCAGCCATCCGCCGGGCGCCACCCAGAGGAGACACCATGACCCAGCCTGAGTCTTACATGGCCATGCCAACGCCGCTGTACCCCGGCATCACCGAAACGCGGCACTGGTTCCAGGCCGTCGACAACTTCTGCCGCTTCATGTCGATCCGGCAAGGCGACCGCGTCCTCATGCTCGTCGATCCCCTGCTCGACCGGCGGGTAATCGACGCTTTTTCCGGGCTCGCTGCGGCACGCGGCGCCTCGCTGACCCTCTACATGGCCCCCGACACCCGCCTGCCTGCCATCCCGGATTCCCTCAAGCCTCTGATCCAGGACGCCACCGTGGTGGTCTCCACATGGTTCTGCTCCATTGAGGATCCGTTCAACGTGGCCATGCGCAAGGCAGGCCAGCGCTGGATCAAGATCACCTACTTCCGCGACCTCGATGTGCTCAAGACGCCGCAGGCCCGTTTTCCGGTCGAGATCGTCAGCGAAATCATCCGGGCCACGGCGCGCCGCATCCCCGAAGGCCAGGCTTTCGACATTCATTTCACCGACAAGCGCGGCACCGACCTGCGCATTCCCTTCACGCCCGAGATGCGCAAGGCCCAGTACTCCAGCCTGCGCTGGCAGGGGCAGATCTCGGCGGCGGAGCCTGGCTGCTATGCGCACTACCTGCCCACGCATGGTCCCAACTTCTGGGACAGCGTGGCCATGAACAACGACACCGACGCGCAGATCGCCATCAACGGAGTGCTTTATCCGCAAGGTGCCATCGGCTTTCCGGAACTCTTCAAGGAAAAGATCGCCGTCGTCTTCAAGGATCGCTACGTGACTGAAGTGCGCGGTGAATCGAAGGAAGCGCAGCTGCTGCGCGAAATGCTGGTGGGCGGCAAGCTGATCGAAGGCGGCGGGTGCGGCTTCAACCCCAAGGCATCGCGCTATACGGTGTATCCGGCCGGGTCGAACGCTCCGGGCGCCCTGCACTTCGGCATAGAGCTGGCCAAACCCAGTGACTACATGCGCAAGGCCGTGCCGCACTGGGAAGAGCCACCCGTGCACCAGGATCTGATCGTGTTTGACGCAACGGTGAAGGCTGGCGACAACCTGCTCATCGACGAGGGCTTTCTTGTTGCCCTGCGCGACCCCGCCGTGGTGGAACTGGCCTCGAAGTACGGCGATCCGGTCGAGCTGCTGGAAGCCACCGTCGACTGAATCTGCCCCGCCGAAACGGCCGGGCGGGTACGCAGCCCGGCAACCGACTACGCCGCGCCCGTGTCAAGCCCCGCGGCCCGCAAGGCCTGATCGAGGTCGGCGATGAGATCGTCCACGGCCTCGAGCCCGACATGCAGGCGCACCAGCTGGTGATTGCCGTCGCACCAGCGGGAGTGCTGGGCCAGGGCGGACTGCTCGCCCAGCGATACCAGGCTTTCATACCCACCCCATGAGTACCCGATCCCGAACAGTTTCAGCGCATCGATGAAGCGGCGCGCCGTGGTCTCGTCGGAGGTGTTCAAGGTTACCGACAACAGGCCATTCGCGCCGTGGTAATCGCGCTTCCAGAGGGCATGGCCCGGGTCGGACTCGAGCGCGGGGTACCACACGCGCCGGATGCCCGGATGCTGCGCGAGATGCCTTGCCACCTGCAGCGCGTTGCGTTCGTGCTGGGCCAGCCGCACATGCAGCGTGCGCATGCCGCGGAGCACCAGCGACGCGTCGTCCGGCCCGACGGTCAGGCCCAACGCGTAATTGCACTCGTGGATGCGCCGCTCAATGTCGCGATCGCGTGCCACTACGGCCCCAAGCATGACGTCGGAGTGCCCCGCCAGATACTTGGTGGCGGCAATCACCGAAACGTCTGCACCCAACTCAAGCGGCCGATACAAGTAGCCGGAACCCCAGGTGTTGTCGATGACCAGCGGAATGCCGCGGCTGCGCGCCACCTGCGAGATGGCTGGAATATCCTGCATTTCGAACAGCAGCGAACCCGGGCTCTCCGCGTAGATCATGCGCGTGTTGGGGCGTATCAGCGACGCGATTTCGTGTGGGCCGGTGCTGCCGGCGGACGCAGGACCACCGATGCCGGGGTGGGGCTGCCCGTCGGGCCCGTAACCAGCACATGGCCGATAGTAGGTGACTTCCACGTTCAACCGGCGCAACAGGGAGCGATCAAGTATCCGCACCGGAGCGTAGGCGCTGTCGACCACCAGCACGTGATCACCGGGCCCCGCCAGGCTGAGAAAGGCCAGCGAAATCGCCGCCATGCCGGAAGGCGCCAGAAAGCAGCTGGTTCCCCCTTCCAGCAGCATGATCGCGTCCTCCAGCGCCCGGTGCGTATCCATGCCCTGCCGCCCGTAGCTTGATATGCGCTCCCCCGCCCGCCGACGCCGCAAGACTTCGTCCTGGACTGCGGTACTGGCAAAACGGACCGTACTGGTGCGTACCGTCGGCACGCTGACCGGCGCCACGCCACTATCGGGGTCGAACTCGGGGCTACCCGTGTGGAGCAGCCGCGTGACTATTTGTTGGCTCATGAGTAATTGACATATGAAAATGACGCGAGCGGCATGCAGCGAACGGTGCGCGCTGCGGCCGTGCAGGTGCACGGGTTCCGGCACATGCCCATGCCCTGCCGGATACTATACACTCGGTCTCAGACATCCGAATCCTTGCGTGGGGCGCCACCCGCCCAGGCAGCGAACAACCCGCGCCGGTGACCTTCGGCCCCTCCCGCCCCCACATGTTCCCCTGCGTCGTCGGCGTGCCGCAACGGAAACACCTGGGTGGTCGCACACTCGAATTGAACCTGCACATCACCTACGGCGATCCGTATGGGCGGCACCCCCTTGTTGCGGCTCTGGACGATCAGGGCGTCACGCGTCAGGCGAATGTCGAGCGAGTGACCGCGATAATGTATACGCATTTCCAGACGATCGAGTTCTTTCGGTAACTCGGGATTGAAGCGCAATACATTGTCGTTTACCTCGATACCGGTACTCATGCGCTCGACCAGATCGACTGAACCGGCCATGGCGCCCAGGTGCACACCCTCACGCGTCGTACCACCCTGGATGTCGCGCACATCGCTCTGCAGGGCCTCGACGAAATATCGCAATGCCTCGCGCCGGTCGACGCGTGCAGTCACCCACGCATGCACGACGCGCGACAGCGTCGATCCATGCGATGAGCGCCTGCCGTAGTACTCTACGTTGCGCTGAATGATGTCCGGATTCCACTCGTAACCGAGTCGCTCGAAGATGCCTGCCAGCTCGCGCTGCGAAAACACGTAGAACAGCATGAGCACGTCGGGCTGCTTCGACACCTTGTAATTGTTGGCACTATCGTTCTCGGCTTCCAGGATGAGCTCCATACGCTGGATGTTGCCATAGCGTGCACGGTAGGCGTCCAGGTCTATTTCCTTCAGGTCTTCATAGCCCTCGAACTGGCTGATGATGATGCCATCCCGGTGAAAAGGTATGTAGAGACGGCGGCTGATGTCGTCCCAGCGGTCGACCTCGTCTGCCGAGATGTTCAGACGCTTCATCAGTTCCGCGCGCCCCATGGCCGACATCATGTCCAGTACGTCGAGCGCCCGCCACAACACCCACGCGGCCATGACATTGGTATATGCGTTGTTGTCGATGCCCGGCCTCGCAGCACCCGGGTAGGCGTCATGGAACTCGTCGGGCCCCATGACGCCACGGATATCGTAGCGCTGACGCTGCGGGTTGTATGTGGCCATGCTGGCCCAGAACCGGGCGATCTCGAGGATGAGTTCGGCACCGTAGGCATGCATGAACTCGATGTCGTAAGTAACCTGGAAGTATTGCCAGGTGTTGTACGCGATCGCGCTGCCCACGTGCCGTTGCAGGTAGGTATTGTCGGGCACCCAGCGCAGCGAACGCGGGTTCAGGTTCATGACCTGCGTTTCTTCCTGGCCATCACTGGCGCTTTGCCAGGGGAACATTGCGCCCCGATAGCCCGCCGCCCGGGCCGCGTGGCGCGCCTCATCGAGCCGCCGGTACCGGTAGAGCAGCAGTGAACGGCTGACCTCGGGCACACGCAGGTTGAAGAACGGAAAGATGAAGAGCTCGTCCCAGAAGATGTGGCCCTGGTAGGCCTCGCCCGTCCAGCCGCGTGCGGGCACGCCGACATCCATGCCGATGGAATGCGGGGAAGCCGTCTGCAGCAGGTGCAGCATGTTCAGGCGCAGCAGCATCAGTACGTTCAGGCGGAACCCGCGCCCGGCCGGCCGCAAGCGCACGTCGAACCGGCGCCACAAATGTTCCCACGTCATGCAATGGGCATCGCGCAGTTCGGCGAAATCACCCGCGCGACTTACGGCCTTGCTGGCGGCAAGACCTGCTTCGGAAATCGCCGGATCGCGCGAGGTAAACAGCGCCAGCACTTTCTCGATGCGCAGCGATCGCCCTTGCTCTGCATCGACCTGGAGTTCGTGCGCCACCCATCTTTCTTCCCGCTGGAAGGTGCGCGGTGGCACCAGGCGCTGGCCTTCATGGTTGAACAGACGCAGCCGCGACGCCATCGCGACCCGCAGGTCGGATTGCGACGTACGTACCATCAGGCGTACGGTTTCGGAGTCGATCTCGTCTGCGTACACCGGACAGAGATGCACGCTGCTGAACCGTTCGTACAGCCTGGCACCCCGGTTCTCGACACGCCCGTCAATGGCGGAACGCAGCGTCAGCATGCCGCTCCAGTTGAGGGGAGTCAGGGTCAGCTCCACGCCCGCAATGTGCACGTTCAGCATCGACACCAGGCGCTGCTCGTGCAGTTCGGTTACCCGCCCCGCAGCATCCTTGAAGCGCACGTACCGCAACAGCATGGCTCGATAGATGTCGAGCTCAAGACGATAGGCCTCGATGTCGACCGCGCGCAGATCAAACCAGGGGCCATCGTCGATGCGGAACTGCAGCATCAGCCAGTTCGGAAAGTTCACCAGATCTTCGGTCTCGACCTCCCGCCCCTCGATGAAGCTCTTGAGGCGGTTGTACCCGCCCGCCAGATAGGTGCCGGGATAATGCACCCCATCATTCACCACGCCGAACATGGCACCACGCGTGGCGAAGTAGCCATTGCCCAGGGTGCACAGGGCCTCGCGTATGCCCTCGTGGGCAGGGTCGAACCCGTGGTACACCAGCGACCAGGCAGTGTAGGGTGTGGCCACCGTCACCTCGTCAAGATCACGCACCACCACATGCGCCCCGTTATCCAGGAACGCCTGGGGGTCCCCTTCACGTGCCACCCCGATGATCAGGCCAAAGCCTCCCGCTCGCGCCGCCTGCACACCCGCCAGCGAATCCTCGACGACGACGGCCCTGCCCGGCTCGACCGCCAGGCGCCGCGCCGCCTGCAGGAAGGCGTCAGGCGCCGGCTTGCCGGGCAGACCCAGCGCGTCCAGATCGTTGCCATCCACGCGCCGGTCGAACAGATCAAGAATGTTGGCTGCCTGCAGCACCTGCGTGCAACTGCGACTGGAAGACACCACCGCCGTCCGGAAGTCCTCGCGCCGCAGGCGGTGCACCAGCGCCACCGACGAGGCGTACGGAATCACCCCATGGGCGCGCAGGCATCGCTGGAAATGATCGTCCTTGAGCTTGCCCAGGCCGATGTGCGTGTGCGCCCCTGGTGGGTCGTCCGGGTCGCCGCGCGGCAGGTCGATGCCACGGGCGGCCAGGAACGCCGCCACCCCGTCGTAACGCGGACGCCCATCCACGTACTGGCGATAGTCGTGATCGACATCGAAAGGCTCGAACGGCTTGCCCGTCGCGCGCGACCATTGCTCGAGGAACTCGTCGAACAGCTGCTTCCAGGCTGCGGCGTGCAGGCTGGCCGTAGGGGTGAGCACGCCATCCAGGTCGAACAGTACGGCGTCGAAATCGCGCGGGGATATCTCGATGGGGCGCTTGTCGCTTGGCATGGTCCTTCCTCGAATCGTGAGTACATGGAATGCGTACGGCAGGCGGCTGCCCCCGTATCGACTCACGCGCACGGGCGCGAGCCGGATTTCATGCCAATTTACATGTTCAGAGTGCTAACCTTTACACATGTTGCGTATTGCCCATCATTTTCGCCGCTGGCTACCTTTCCTTGACTGGCCGCGTCCCACTTCTGCCACACTCATCGCCGACGCCCGCGCGGGTGTGGCGGTGGCCCTGGTGCTCGTGCCGCAGGCGGTCGCCTATGCCGTCCTGGCCGGCATGCCGCCCATCACCGGGCTATACGCCGCCCTGCTGCCCGCCATCGTCGCGGTGCTCTGGGGCTCTTGTCGGGTCATCGGCACTGGCCCCACGGCGATGAGCGCCATGCTCGTCGCGGGCTCGCTCACCGGCCTCGCCACGCCGGCTTCCGCCGACTGGGTACACCTGGCGATCTGGCTCGCGATCATGTCCGGGCTCATCCAGATTCTGCTGGGGGCATTCCGTCTGGGATCGATCGTGGATCTCCTCTCGCTGCCCGTGGTGGGGGCATTCACCCAGGCTGCAGCGGTGCTCATCCTCATGTCACAGGTGCCTTCGCTGCTCGGCCTGAATGCTGTGCAGGCCGCCCCGCCCGACGCCAGCTGGCGGGAAACTCTGCAGGCAGTGCACTGGCCGAGCCTCGTCATGGGCGCGGGTGCGCTCACCTTTCTGCTGGTATTCAAACGCTTCAGCAAACGTCTGCCCCTGGTACTGATTGCGGGAGTGATCTGCACCGTGATCAGCGCGCTCATCGACTTTCGCGCACTTGGCGGCCGCGTCGTGGGCGAGCTTCCGTCGGGCCTGCCTCCACTGGGCCTGCCCCGTTTGCCGGTCTGGAATGACTTGCGGCAACTGTTGCCCGAAGCCACGGTCATTGCGCTCGTGAGTTTCATCGAGGCCCTGGGCAGTGCACGCGCCCTCTCGCGCGAACGCGGCGAACGCTGGAATGGCAACCAGGAGCTGATCGGACAGGGACTGGCCAAGATCAGCTCGGGCCTGAGCGGTGGCTTTCCGGTGGGCGCGTCTTTCTCGCGTTCGGCCCTGTACCAGTACTCGGGCGCGGTCAGCGGGTGGGCCGCTGGCGTCACCGCCGTTCTTGTGGCAGCCAGTCTGCTGTGGCTGACCCCGGCGCTTGTGTGGGTGCCCATGCCCTTCCTGGCCGCCGTCATCATCGCCTCGGTACTCAACCTCGTTCGCCCCCGCTGGTTCATCGAGCTCTGGAACGCCTCGCGCAGCGAGGCCGCCATTGCTTTCGTCACGCTGATCGCCACCTGGGTGGCGGCGCCCCAGCTGCAATGGGGCGTACTTGCCGGGTTCATCCTGGCGCTGGTGCACTTCATTTACAAGCGCGCCACTCCCCGGCTCATCGAGGTGTCGGCACATCCGGATGGCACCTTGCGCGACCGGCAGCGCTTCGACCTGCCTCGGCTCGCTCCCGACCTGCTCGCCGTGCGCATGGATGCATCGTTGAACTTCGTGACAGCGCCGCGGCTTGACCTTTACATCCGGCAGGCCTGCGAGCACGACCCCGGCATCCGCCGCGTGCTGCTGCATTGCGGGCCAATCAACGACATCGATACCACCGGCGTCGACACGGTACGCAACCTGCTGGCCGACCTGCACAGGCAGGGCGTGCAGATTCTGTTCACATCAATGAAAAAACAGGTGGAAGACCGGTTGCAGCGCGCCGGCATCCTCCGCACCATTCCACCCGACTGCATCTTCGCGACCGAGGCTCAGGCCATCCGGGCCTTGCGGTCGCCCGGGCCCGACCCGGACACCTGATCCCGCACCACCGGCGGTGAGCCGACGGACGTATGCCGTTGCCGTGCCTGTGGCGTCAGCGCGCAGCAGCCATGAAGCGTATAGTGCCGTTTTCGCGGATGCGCTCGAGCTCGCCGGCGTAGTAAAGCAGATTCAGATGTGCGACCGCCTCGCCCAGGGCAAAGGTCAGCTGGTGCAGGTCGAGCCGGCGCGTGAACATCAGCGGCACGATTTCCATTGCCGTCTTCGGCGTGGCACAGGCAGCGCGGACTTCCGCAAGCCGTTCGGCATGATGCCGCCGCTGCTGTTCTATCCGTATATGCACGCCACGGAACGGCTTGCCGTGCGAGGGCAGGATCAGCGCGTCGGCCGGAATATCGTCGTAGGTATCCAGCGATGCCAGGTACAGTTCAACCGGGTTGCCGTCGGGCTCGTCGTCGTGCACGCTGACATTGCTCGAAATGCGTGGCAGCACCATGTCGCCGGAAATCAGGGTATTCAGCTCCTCGCAGAACAGGGACGCATGCTCGGGCGAGTGTCCGTATCCTACCTTCACCCGCCACGTGTACCCGCCAATCTGGATGTGGTCGCCATGCATGATGCGCCGGAAGCTGGGCGGCACCCGTGGCACCAGCGAGGAATAGTACGCCGCGCGCGCACGGATCTTGTCCAGGGCGTCCGGATCGGTCAGGCCATGCAGACGGTAGAAGGCTGCCGAACGCTCACCCCCCGTGGCGCCCCCCTGCACCCGTCCCTCGGAGTAGAGCCTGGCCGTCGTATATTCGCTGAGCGTCATCCACAAAGGAGCGCCGAAACGGCCGCCGATCCAGTCGGCCAGCCCAACGTGATCGGGGTGCATGTGCGTCGCGATGATCCGCACGATAGGAAGCCCGTCGAGGGCCTGTGCGAACACCTGCTGCCAGATTGCCTTCAGTTCATCGCGCGCCACGCCGCAGTCGACCAGCGTCCAGCCGTCGCGCCCGTCAAACGAGTCCCGTATCAGCCACACGTTGATATGGTCCAGCGCAAACGGCAGTGGCAGCCGCACCCAGCGCACTCCTGGGGCAACTTCGAGCGCCGTGCCAAACTCGGGCAGGACGTCGTTCAGGGGATACTCCAGTGCGAGTTCAAAGGGATTCATCAGTGCAATCTACCTGCGGGAAACGCGTGCGCAGCCATCGGTCCGGTGCGGCAGCATGCGGTCGCGAACGCCATGCCGGCCAGCGCCATCGGAAGAATCGATGCGCCTGGCCACCGCCGCATCCGGCCCGGGCACGCAAGAAAGCGGCCACACTTCGCGGCCGGCCAGCGCACGACACCCGGTACACTGGCCCGACGCGGGTCGCTCAACAAAAAGCGCCGCTCGCTTCGCTGTATGTTGCGGCGCGAAACCGTCATTGTACGTGGTTATGGGAATCCGGCTGGGTAGCCGGAGACTCTCCTGCCTGTTACCGCTGGATCCGGACGAACTGATGCTCATCCCCATGCCCCTGATTCACGCCCCTCCATCGCGGGAAGGTCTGCGTGGCACACCGCGTGCGGCATCCCGGAACCCGGGGGCGGATTCATCATCCATGGGTTCTGGCCCGAGCTTTTTCGACCGATGCCACGCCACCGGCAAGTGCGACCCGGCGCTCAGGATGGATTGGCTATGGCAGGATCAGCACATCACTCGTCGCGCCCGAGGAACACCCCCTGCTCTTCGAGCTTGCGCTGCAGGAGGGTAATGTCGATGCCGGCGGGGCGCGCGATGCCCGCAGGGGTGGCCCGTACCGCCATGGCTGCCGCAGTGCCCGCGGCTTCGCCCATCACGAAACAGCTGCCGCTGACCCGTGCCGCCGACTGTCCTTCATGCGTCATCGACGCGCAGCGGCCCGCGACCAGCAGGTTATGGATGCCCGCGTCCTGGCGCGGCAGCAGCATGCGATACGGCAGCTGGTTGTAGCCGCGCGAACCCGGCTCAGGCCATACCCACTTGACGTCGCCTGCCGCGTGAATCTCCAGCGGCCAGCCGTTGACCCCGATGGAGTCGTCGAAATCGACGCATTGCACGACGTCGTCGCGTGTGACTACGGCTTCACCGAGGATACGGCGCGTTTCACGTATGCCTACCTGCGGAGCGATATCCAGAATGTAGGCATTTTCGAATCCTGGTACCCGCGCACGCAGAAACTGTACGAAGTTCACGATCTGGCGCCGCCCCTCCAGCTCGGCTTCGGTGAGCGACTGCACGTCGGTTCCATCGGCCGCCGAGCCGTCGGGCTGGCGCAGTTGCGTAACATTGACACGCCACTCATAGGGCCGTTTTTGCGGCCGGACGATGGCGCCCCGCCGCGGGAACCGGAAGGCTCCCTCTGCTTCGGCTTCATCCATCAGCCGAGGGATGACCCGCCAAGCTTCGCCCGCCCGGCCGGCGTCGACGTTGCCCACCTTGAACATCAGCGTGGGATAAAGCATCTGACCGGCATCGCCTTTCTCGTAGGGAACCCCGGCCCAGTGCGCCAGGTCGGCATCGCCCGAGCAGTCGATGAAGACCCGACCGCGTACGCCTACCCGACCTGATTTCGTTTCAAGAAGCAGGACATCAGGCTGTCCGTCGTCGTTGTGCACGACACCTACGGCAAGCGCGTGGAACAGGACGCTGGCCCCTGACGCCTCAAGCAGCTGGTCGGCGGCGCATTTGTAAGCGGACAGATCGTAGGCCTGGGCCCGGATACGACCGAACAGTTCGTGCGGCTCATTGAGGCCGTCGAGCGCGCGCATGCGGTCGAGCAGTTCGTCAACCGTGCCATGAACGACCTGGCGGATCTCGCCCCGCACGTTCGCGTGCAGGCCGCAGAAATTCGACACGCCCGCTGCCGTTCCCATGCCGCCGAGAAACCCGTAGCGTTCGACCAGCACGACACTGGCCCCATGGCGGGCAGCCGCGGCCGCGGCGAGCAGACCGGCGGGCCCACCGCCCAGCACCACGACTTCGTACTCGCCAATTACGCGCGTACGGCGCGCCGGCTCTTGAATGTCCATCATGAAACTTCTTTCTCCGGCCGGCGCGGCCACAGGCAGCACCGGCCCATTGCACGATGATTACCGCCCGCTCAGAGCTTGATGCCCAGCTTCTTGATGAGCGGACCCCAGCGTTCGAGTTCTTCGTCCATGTACTGACGGAACTCCTCCGGCGTGCTGCCCACGACTTCCATGTAGGAATTGCCCAGCACACGCACCACTTCCGGATCGTTGAGCGCTTCGCGCAGGGCTGCCGTCAGCTTCTGCTGGACGTCTTCGGGAATGCCGGCCGGCGCGACAAAGCCGATCCAGGCCGAACCCTCAATGCCTTCCACGCCCGCCTCGCCCAGGGTCGGGATATCGGGCAGCAGACTGGACCGCTGCGATGAAGTGACCGCCAGGGCACGCAGACGGCCGTCACGCACAAGCGGCATGACCGCAATCGGGGGCAACGCGCCAAACTGCGTATCGCCAGCCACGATGGAGGTGACCGCCTGCGGCGACGAGGGATAAGGCGCGTGCACCGCGGTACTGTTCGTGCGTTGCAGCATCAGCTCGACCGAGAGGTGCGAGACCGTGCCGTTGCCGGTAGACGGGAAGTTGAACTTGTCGGGGTTGTCGCGCAGGGCCTGCAGGAGATCCTGCACGCTCTTGATGGGCGAATCCGCCCGCACCACCAGGATGTTGGGCTGGTGCACGGCAAGCGTGAGTGGCACCAGATCCTTCTTCGGGTCGTACGGCAGGGAATCGTACAGCACGGTGTTGTTCACCATCGGCCCGGTAATCGACACGCCAAAGGTGTAGCCGTCAGGCTTGGCGCGCGCTATGGCGTTCGTACCTATATTGCCGCTGGCGCCCGGGCGGTTCTCCACGACGATGGTCTGGCCCAGGATGGAAGACGCCTTGTCGGCAACCACACGGGCGACCTGGTCAGGACTGGAGCCTGGGCCGAACGGTACGATCACGGTGAGGGGTTTGTCCTTGGGCCATTCAGCATGGGCCTGACTGAACGGCAGAGCGGCCAGTACGGCCACTGCGGTGACCGCCCCCAGCCGTTTCAGAAATGAAGCGACAACACGCTCTTGCATAGGCATGGTCATGTCTCCTGTTTGAAAAACTTCCGCCTGATGGCTCACGAATCGGGGTCCAGCACGATCATCTGATCGAAGTAACGCTGTTCATTAGCGATGAATGCCGCCACCATGGCTCGGTACGTCGCCTCGACCACTTCCTCGAGGCCTTCGAAACCCATGTTGTGGGTGCGTGCCAGCTGGCGAGCCTTTTCGAATACCTCGGCCTGGCGTGCGGGAGCGGACACCTGGTAAGCATCGCCCTTGAAGCGAGCGGCGTCCTTTACGTACATGGCACGCTCGGCGATCAGACGGACGATTTCCTGGTCGAGGCGGTCGATGTTCGCGCGAACCTCCGCCAGGTCCTGGCACAGCGGCCGATAGGCAGGGTCACGAAAGGCACGGCGAGGCCGGCCCTTGGGATCGGGTTCCTTATTGCTCATCTGGGACTCTCGCAAGCAGACGGGCCGGGACGATGAAGCACCACGATTTCGGCGCCCCGGCCACGACAGTCTTGTGACTTGATGCGGCGCACCCACATGGGCGTGCCGCGCAGTTTTCATGGTGACGTGGTCCAGAGGTTACCGATCCTGCCGTATTATGTCCATTAAATAGGGAAAATATGGACTAGCGGATTTCTTGATAATGGACCTGAAACTGCTGGCAGTCTTCGACGAGATTTACCGCACGCGCAGCGTGTCGCGCGCCGCGGAGAACCTGAACATGGCGCAGACTTCCGTCAGTCTCGCGCTGGCACGTCTGCGCCGGCAATTCAACGATCCGCTTTTCGTCCGTACCCGGGAAGGCATGATGCCCACCCCGCATGCGCTCTCGCTGGTGCAGCCGCTACGCCAGGCGCTCGAGCTGCTGCGCAAGGCCGTCCAGCAACAAGTGCCGTTCGACGCTTCCACCTCCACCCGGCTTTTTCATATTGCGATGACGGACATCAGCCACCTGGAGTTCTTGCCCCTGCTGATGAACCGTATCGCGCAACTGGCTCCCCAGATCCGGGTGGACGTCCTGCGCATTACTTCGGAAACACCGCGCGCGCTGGAATCCGGCGACATCGACCTCGCGATCGGCTACATGCCCGAACTGGAAGCGGGCTTCTATCAGCAGAAACTGTTTGAACAGTCATTCGCCTGCGTGGTCCGGCGCGATCACCCGCGCATCGACCAGCACATCAGCAAGGCAATGTTTCTCAGCGAGCGGCACGTCGTGATCACCGCCCCCGGCATGGGGCATGATCTGGTGGAACAGGGGCTGGCCCAGCAACGGGTGCGCCGTCAGGTGGCGCTGTCATTGCCCGCCCTGCCCGGACTGGGCAACCTGCTGGCGAACACCGACCTCATCGCCACCGTACCCGACCGCGTAGCGCAAATGCTGGTGAAGATCGCGGAGGTGAAGACCCTGCCCACACCGTTTGCCCTGCCGCGCTTCTCGATCAAGCAGCACTGGCATACGCGCTACCATAACGATCCGGCCAACCAGTGGCTGCGCTCAACGGTGGCCACACTCTTTCTGGAGGAGTGAAATCGCCCGGTATTCCAGTGCATCAGTCCCAGTCGTCGCGGTAGACGAATTTGGGCATCTGCCAGTTGAAATGCAGGGCCAGCATGCGCAAGGCGAGGCCCGCAGCCAACGAGACGATCACCGCCGCGTTGTGGGTCATCCCAACGTCGGGGGCGAAATGCAGCACGGCCAGGTAGATGCACCCGGTCAGCAGCGATACGCTGGCATACAGTTCACTGCGGAACAGCAGCGGGATGTCGTTGCACAGCACGTCGCGCAGGACACCGCCCGCGCATCCCGTGATCATGCCGCTGACCAGCACGATGGTGAGCGGCAGCTCCATCTGCCGGGCGATATTGCAGCCGATGATGGTGAATACCACGAGGCCCAGGGCGTCAAGCCAGAAGAACAGCCGGCGCAGGTGCTTCATGACCGGGGCGATGAAGGCCGTCAGCAGCGCCGCACCAGTCGTTACCCACAGGTACTCGGGGTGCTGCACCCACGTCAGGGGATAGTGGCCGAGCAGCACGTCGCGCAACGAGCCGCCGCCCAATGACGTGACAAAGGCAATGATGCAGACACCAACCCAGTCCATGTCGCGGCGCCCCGCGGCAAGGGCCGCGGTCATCGCTTCGGCCGTGATCGCGATAATGAACAAAGTAGGTAGTAGCGCCATGGGAGTGTCAGATCATGCTGCAGCATCGAGCTCGCGTATCTCGTCGCGCCGCCACCAGAGCAGCACCAGCCCGGGCAAGGCAATCAGCACCGTAATCAGGAAGAACATGGGCCAGTCGAAGGCCTCGACCAGCGGCGGCGACAACGGCCCTGCAAGATAGGTTCGTCCGATGGCCGACAGCGCCGACAGCAACGCAAACTGGGTGGCACTGAACTGCTGGTTGCACAGCCCCATGAGCAGTGCCACGAACGCCGCGGTGCCCATGCCGCCGCACAGATTCTCGAGACCGATGCCCGCCGCCATGAGCACCAGGCTCTTGGGGGCGACGGCGATGAGCCAGTAAGCAAGATTGGAGACAGCCTGCGCGAGACCGAACAGCATGAGCGAGCGGTAAAGGCCAAGACGCGCCAGCAGGCCACCGCCAACGACTGCCCCAATAATGGTAGCAGCGAGCCCCATGATCTTGTTGACCATGCCCACCTCGCCGGGGCTGAATCCGACGCCACGAATGAGGAAGGTAGTGGAAAGTGCCCCGGCGAAAGCGTCGCCCAGCTTGTATAGCACGACCAGCACCAGCAGCGTGATGGCCCCGCGCCTGCTGAAGAACTCCTTCAATGGCCCCATGACCGCCTCGCGCAGGGTACTGGGAGGAACGATCGTGGCCTCCGGCTCGGGAGACAGCAGGGTCACGAGGGCAGCCAGCACCATGAGCGCACCCATGAGCACGTAGGTGTTCCCCCAGCCCAGCCACTGGTCGGCGATCACCAGCGCCAGCCCGCCCGACACCAGCATTGCCAGGCGGTACCCTAGCACGGACAGGGCGGCGCCTGCGCCCCGCTCGTCGGCGTGCAGCACGTCGGTGCGGTAGGCGTCGAAGGCGACATCCTGGGTGGCTGAAAGGAAGGCCACCAGCACTGCCAGCAGGGCCAGGAGCATCAACGACCGGCCAGGCGAAAACAGCCCCATGGCCATGATCGATAGTGCCAGCCCAACCTGGGTGAGCAGCATCCAGCCGCGCCTGCGCCCGAGAAAGGGCGGCACATAGCGGTCCACCAGGGGCGCCCAGAGGAATTTCAGGGTGTAGGCCGAGCCCACCAGGGTGAGGAAACCGATGGCCTGCAACGAGACCATTTCGACCGTAGCCCAGGCCTGCAGCGTTCCACCCGTGAGTGCCAGGGGCAACCCGCTGGCAAAGCCGAGTGCCAGCAGGGGAAACACGCGCCGGTTCGCGTAGATACGGTATGCGGGAAATTTGATGGCTGGCTCCGTATGCGGTCCATAAAGGCCGAAGCATAGCGCACTCAGCATGCGCTTCGGCAAGGGCAGCCGCGCTCAATAGCCCGTCATTTCCAGATAGCCCACTCCGGTGGCACTGCCTGACACCGTCACTGGCCCCTCCCAGTACGGAAACGTCGTGTCCATCCAGGCCCCTGGCTCAAGCGCCACCACTTCCGCGTCGACGCCGAAGTCCGGCACTTCGACCCGCCACCGGGTGGGCACACGCCGACCGTTGGCCAGGCGCGTATGCTCGAGCGCCAGCAGGCGGATCTGGTCCGCACGCAGCGTGACCGCCCGGCCGTCCGGCGTTACCCAGGTTCCCGCCCGATACGCATCGCCGCTCACATGCCTGACCTGGAACACCATGAGCTTGTGCCCAGTCGGGTTCCGTGCAGGCTGCTCCGGTATCGCACCGATGCCGGCCTGAGCGAAATGCAGCGAAAACCAGTCCCAGCCCTGCTGATCCGCGGTCAGCGGCTGGCTGCTCCATTCGCGGTCGAGCCAGGCCTGGCCACGGACATGATGCCGGCGGCCCTCATGCTCGACGTGCCCGTCGACCCGCAGAAACGGCTGGCTGTAGTAATAGGACGCCTGGCCTTGCCCCGATTTGCGGCTGTACCCCTCTTCGCCGTGCAGCACCAGAGGACCGCAAGCATCAAGGTTGAGCTCGTAGGCCAACCCGGGGGCCGCAACGGCAAGCACGAGCTGGCGCAGGCCATCGCCAGGCCCCTGGTCGCCGCATCCGCCGTCGGCCGCGCCGCTGCTGCGCGCTTGCAGCGTCCATCCGTCGATCCAGGCCCTGAAGGGATCCGCATTCACGCCTGCCTGCCCGATGCCGCCGCGCGCAAAAGCCTCGGCGTGCCGGTGGCCATGCGGGCCGGTAAGCGCAACGTGGCCCATCCACACGTTCGGGTCCGACCAGCCGCTGCCGCCCTCCGGCCGCAATGCAGAACGGAACAGCGTCCACTGCACGCCCCATGGACGCATCTGGTCATCGATCAGGTTTGCGGTAATGTACCACCATTCAATGCGGAACCCCTCGTGGGCACCATGGTCGCGCGGAAACGCCAGTGGCACTCCGGGCACGACCTCGCGGAAGCCTCCGACTGCGCTCCCCAGACCGGCGAAGCCGCCGCCCCGGGGAGCGGAATCATCACGTCCGCAGCCGCCCAGCGCCAGCAGCATGAGACACGGTGCCAGCCATCTACGCATCGCGACTGAACTCCCGCAACAGCTGCGCCGGCGATACCGACCACAGCCTGCCCGCCGGCGCCAGCGCGGCGAGCAGGCTGACCCCGATGCCCATGCAGCCAAGCAACAGCAGCTGCCCGGGGAAGACGTACAGCGGCAGGCGCCAGCCAAATGCATGGACATTTACAACATCGACCAGGCACCAGGCAAGCAGGATGCCCAGGGGCATGGCCAGCATCGTTGTCAGACTGGCCAGCATCAGCGTCTGGGCCAGCGACAGCCATGCCATCTGGCGCCGCCGCACACCCAGCGCCCACAACGGCGCGAGCTGGGACAGACGCCGCCCTGCCAGCGCAAGCAGGCTGATGAGCAGGGCCATGCCTGCAACCCCCAAGGTCAGGACGTTCATCGCACGCGTCGCAGCAAATGTCCTATCAAATATGTCGATGGACCACTGGCGGATGACAGACTGCTCGACCACCCCTGAACTGTCGAGCGCGAACGCCTCCTGCAGCCGTTGTGCGAGCACAGGGGTGCCCGCGCCACGCAGGTGCACGGCCAGCCCCGCCAGCCGTGCACCAGGAAAGTGACGCCGCAACCAGGACAGTGGAACCAACATGTGCCCCGTCGGGTTGCCATAGTCGGCGTAGACGGCAACGACGCGGAGGGGGCGGCCGGGCGCTGCCACGGGCAGATCGAGGGGATCGCCGGGTCGCACTTGCAGGCG
>CALAGD010000045.1 GCA_937891425.1 uncultured Pigmentiphaga sp. | reverse complement strand
GTTTTCGACGTATGGGCGTTTATGGTGCAGTGCAGCGTAACGCGTGTCAAGCACATGTTCGATCATGGGCCATGCCATGACCGGAAATCCTGGCACGAACGTGTGGTCGCAGATCCAGAATCCGGGAATGAGGTTATAGCTGTTGGGGACGATTTCACTGCCCTCGGGGAACTCGCCCATGAGCAGGCGGCGCTGGTTCTCGGGCGCATCCATGTCGGCCGTTCCCTGGCCCTGCGCGGCCATCTGCAGGCAACGCTGCGTGATGAGCTCGCGCGCTTCCGGGTGCAGTACCGTACGTACGCCCAGCGCTGCGGCCGCCGCCTGGCGCGTGCGGTCGTCAGGCGTGGCGCCAATGCCCCCGCACGAAAATACGATGTCGCCACTGGCGAAGCTGCGGCGGTAGGTCTCGACGAGATCGTCGAAATTGTCGCCTACGACGACTGCCCAGGACAGCTGCAGCCCACGTGCACCGAGCAGTTCCACGACCTTGTCGAAATGCTGGTCTTTGCGCTTGCCGGTGAGAATCTCGTCTCCTACGACCACCAGGCCAAAACGCTTCGTTCCTGCACCAAGCTTGTTGTTCATGTAACTCACCTACACGGATTGAACGGATGCCACCTGAGCCTGCCCTGCCCGGTAGCGCTGCAGGGCGTCGAGGGCATAATGCCCGAACAGCAGCGATGAGAATACCGGCAGTATCAGCCAGGCAGGGGGCAGCAGGCTCAACAGGGCGCAGCCGAAACCCAGCGCCCAGAAACCGGCATTATGCCGCCGCAGGATGCGCCGCCGCTCGTCGGTCGTCGCCACGTCGACCAGCGCATCCAGCCGCAGCATGCAGGTGAAGGCGTAAGTCCACCAGAGCGTGGGCAGTACCAGCGCCAGAGGCGGAAAGAGCCAGAGAGGCATGGTCAGCAGCCATCCTGACGAAAACACCAGAATCACCACAAGAGCATTCCAGGCGCTGATCACGAAGCCGAACTGGCCGCGTGGCCTGATGTCTCCGTAGACCGTGCGCATCAGATGCCGGAGTACGAGCGGCATGACGAAAATGGCGGCGGCCGCAATGCCCAGCAGGCCTGCCGCGGGCAGAAGAATGAACGCCGCCATGACGGGCACCAGCCACACCGTGAGCGAGACCAGGCCCACCGCCAGCAGCCACGCATCGATCTGGCGCACCATGCCCCAGCTGAGTACCGTATCGCTAAGCCAGCCCGTGAGGGGATCCCAGCACCACCACAGCAGGATCACTCCGGCAAGGAGCATGACGACAAACGGAAGCAGAACCAGCCCCAGCATGGCGGGATGCAGCTGCGACAGCAGGGCACGGCGAAAGGCGCGCCAGACCGAAGGCAACGGTCCGTCGGCCGCGTCCGCCGGAGAGGATTGTGAGGTCATCATGGCTCAAGTGTATAGCGGCTGGCCAAGCGCGCGGTGAGTGCAGGGGGGACGCAATCTGCGCCATGCACCCCCGCCGACCCGGACAACCGCGGGCACCCCGTACAATAGGGGAGAGGATCCCGTTCCGGGCCTTTTTCTCCGCTTGACCGAGATTGCAGACGTGCGCGCATCCCATCTTCCAGACGATCCTGCATTACCCGCCCTGCTTGCCGCGAACGGCAGCGCTCTGGTCGCTTGTCTTTGCGCTGAATGGTGCGGCACCTGTCGCGAATTCCGCCCCGCGTTCGATGCCCTCGCCGCGCGCATGGCAGACTACGTTTTCGTGTGGGTGGATATCGAGGATTTTCCGGCGGTTACGGAAAACGATGACGTGGAGAACTTCCCCACGATACTGATACAGGTTGAGGAAGAGGTGCGCTTCTTCGGGCCGATTCCGCCACAGGTGACACACCTCGAAAGGCTGATAGCCGCCACGGGAAAGACAGCATCGGATGCGGTGCCGACCCCGGGGCCGAACCTCTGCCGCATATTGCGCGAGCAGGCGTACTGAATATCAGGCGGGCGGCCTGACAGCAGGCGTCACTGTCGGGGCCGTTTGCCGTGTGCGCGCATTCGGAAAAGACGCGGGCCAGGTTGAACCGCGCCCTTCGAATGCGCTGATTACTCGGACGCAGGGGTAGGTACACCCCCCAGATTGCCCGGAGCATCAAGGCCACCAATGGCCTTCACCGAGAGACGCAGGCGTCCCTTGTCGTCGGCCTCGATGATTTTCACCCTCACGGTCTGCCCCACCTGCAGCACCTCATTGATGTTGGCGATGCGGCGGTTGGCGATCTCCGAGATGTGCAGCAGCCCGTCGCGGCCCGGCAGAACCTGTACGATCGCGCCGAAATCAAGCAGGCGCAGCACGCTGCCATCGTAGACCTGTCCGACCTCGACATCGGCGGTCAGTTCCGCGATGCGACGTTCGGCCTCGCGCGCACGCTCGAGATCCACGCTGGAGATGACGATGGTACCGTCGTCGGAGATGTCGATCTGGGTGCCGGTCTCCTCCGTCAGCGCCCGGATGGTGGCCCCCCCCTTGCCGATCACGTCGCGAATCTTCTCCGGGTTGATCTTCATGGTGATCATCCGCGGAGCAAAGGCGGACAGCTCCTTGCGCGATCCTTCGATGGCAGCCTTCATCTTCTCGAGAATGTGCAGACGGCCCTCGCGTGCCTGCGCCAGCGCGACCTGCATGATTTCCTTCGTGATCCCCTGGATCTTGATGTCCATCTGCAGGGCGGTTACGCCTTTCTCGGTACCGGCCACCTTGAAGTCCATGTCGCCCAGATGATCTTCATCCCCCAGAATGTCGGTGAGCACGGCGAACTTGTTGCCTTCCTTGATCAGTCCCATGGCGACGCCAGCAACGTGATCCTTGAGCGGCACGCCCGCATCCATCATCGACAGGCAGCCGCCGCAGACGGATGCCATCGAAGACGAACCGTTGGACTCGGTGATCTCGGAAACCACGCGGATGGTGTACTGGAAATCGTCAGCCGCCGGCAGTACGGGCACCAGGGCGCGTTTCGCGAGCCGGCCGTGGCCGATTTCGCGCCGCTTGGGCACACCGATTCGCCCGACCTCGCCCGTGGCGAACGGAGGCATGTTGTAGTGGAACAGGAAACGGTCGCGATACTCGCCCATGAGTGCATCGATGACCTGCTCGTCCTGCTTGGTGCCCAGCGTGGTGACCACCAACGCCTGCGTTTCGCCACGCGTGAACAGGGCACTTCCGTGCGCACGTGGAAGCACGCCCAGGCGAATGTCGATGGGACGCACCGTGCGGGTGTCACGTCCATCGATACGGGGTTCACCATTCAGGATCTGCCCACGCACCACTTCAGCTTCGAGGTTGAACAGGATGTTCTCGACTTCGACCTGGTCGGGCGGCGCCTCACCCCGCTCCTCGGCCTCGCGCGTCAGCCGCTCGATGACCTGCGCGGCAATTTCACGCAGCTTCGCGGTACGTTCCTGCTTGACACGCAGCTGGTAGGCCGCGCGGATGCCTTCTTCCGCAGCCACGCGTACCGCCGCGATCAGGGCTTCGTTGCGCGGGGGCGGCTGCCAGTCCCAGGCGGGCT
>CALAGD010000044.1 GCA_937891425.1 uncultured Pigmentiphaga sp. | reverse complement strand
CGCTGCTGCTGCAGGAAGCGCACGGCAATGGTGGATTCAGTCCACATGTCTGGCCAGCTAATCGGGTTGTGTCACGGGTCTCACGCGCGTGCCAGGTTCGACCGTCGTGTCGCGCAATACCCAGTCGCCAGCGCGCAGCCCATCGACGACCTCGGACCGGGCGGTTCCACGCAGCCCGAGTTTCACAGCCTGTAGCTCAGCCTTGCCGTCGCGGACGAGCAGAACATGAGTTCCTGAAGCACCCGTCCGGATGAGCGCATCGTCGGGTATGACCAGCGCGTGTTCCCGGCGCGCGGTTTCGATGGACGCCGAGACAGTCATGTCAGGCACGAGGAAGTCGACGGCTTCGAGCGGGGTGAGGCGAACGTCGACGGTGCCACGCTGTGGATCCACGCCTGGTGCGATGAACGTGACGCGCGCCGGAAAGGGGCGGTCGGGAAAGGCTTCGGCAATGCAGACGGCATGCTGGCCGAGGGCAACGAATCCAAGATTTATCTCGTCGAGCGGAATCTGGATCTCGATGTCGTCGATGCGGGCAATCTCGAGCAGTACGTCGCCTGGCCGCACGACATCGCCCGGCTCCACGGATCGCGCAAGAACCCGGCCGTGTATGGGCGACCGGATGACGGTCTTGTCGAGATCTGCGCGGGCTGCTGCGAGGCGTTCGCGTGCGATGGCCTCCTCGGATTGCCCTGGGGCGAGCGAAGCGACGCGCAGCCGCGCCTGTTCCACCGAGATCTGCGCCACCAGCACGGCCTGTTCGGCCTGTTCAAGGTCTTCCCGTGCGATTGCGCGCGCAGCGACCAGCCCGCGCCGGCGCGTGGCTTCGCGGCGGGCCTGGGCCAGTTGCTCCTCGGCCTGCTGCAGGGCAGCAGCGGCCTGTGGCCTCTCGGTGTCCACCAGGCGTTGCAGTGCTGCTTCGGCTTCGCGCACGCGCGCGACATGGACGCCGTCGTCAAGCTCAAGCAGTGTCTGTCCGATGCTGACGGAGTCGCCCTCCTTGACGACGCGGCTCTTGACGATGCCGGTCAGCTCAGTGCCGATGCGCACACGCGATGGGGTATAGACGCGGCCGGTGGCCACGACGCTTTGCACCAGTGGCTGCTCGGTGACCTCCCAGGCCGGTACCTCCTGCCCGTACCAGGCATGAAATGCGGCCCAGCCAGCCAGGAGGAGCACCGCGCCGATGCCGCAACCGAGTTTCCATCTTGAAGACGTCACGATAGCTTCCGAAGACTGCATGCAGGACGCTGGCCCGGGACCACCTTCCCCCGCCCGGGGCCGTCATGCGCGAGGGTGCGCGATAAACGTATCTTATACCTCGACTGGAATTCGGATTACCTCGTTTGCTGATGGGTCATTAAGATTCTCGTCATCGGCCAGATCATCAATCCACAAACACTTGGCCACGACTTGATTGTCGGACACGATTGCATCCATGGAGGAGACGGACATGCGAGCAAATGAGCGTAGTCTGATCGATGTAGAGCGCAACAAGCAGAAACGGCAGATCCACTGGGACGAGGAAATCTACGCACTTGAGCAGGAACGGATTTTCTCTCGTTGCTGGCTGTTTCTTGCGCATGAATCCCTTATCCCGAATCCCGGTGATTTCTTCTGTACCTACATGGGGGAAGACAGCGCCATCGTGACGCGCGACCAGAATAACCAGATTCGGGCCTTCATCAACAGCTGTACGCATCGGGGCGCACGCGTCTGTCATGCGGAATCGGGCCATACCCGGGCCTTCGTATGTCCCTACCATGGGTGGACCTTCGGCATCGACGGCTCTCTGCTCAGTGTACCGTCCGAGCGCTCGGTATATGGAAGCGTCCTCGACGGCCAGCGCGGCCAGCTGGCGCTTCAGCCGGTGCCAAGGGTCGAGACATTCGCCGGGTTCATTTTTGGAAACTTCGATCACAATGCGCCGTCGCTGCGCGAGTACCTCGGCGATGTTGCCTGGTACATGGACGCCTTTACGGCGCGCGCCGGCGTCGAACTGCTCGGGCCCCCGGTGCGGTCCATCATCAACTGCAACTGGAAGGTTCACAGTGAGAATTTCGTCGATGGTTACCATGTGGGCTGGACCCACCAGCCGGCGTTGAAGGTCATAGGCGGGCCCATGTCGGCCATAGCCGGTAACGCCAGGCTGCCCGAAGAAGGCGGTATCGTGATTGCCGCCGGTTATGGACATGGTGTGGGCATCATCTGGGAGGCCGCTGTCGGCCTGCATCGCGGTCCCGACTACTACCAGTTCCTGAGCTCCAAACGGCCCGAAGTACAGGCCCTGCTGGGCGAACCCAAGGCGCGCATTTACGCGTCGCACATGGCAACCACGATTTTTCCCAATTGCTCGTTCTTGCACGGCACGAACGTGTGGAAAGTCTGGATGCCGCGTGGGCCGCACCGTACCGAAGTATGGACATGGGCGATGGCCGAGAAGGACATGCCCGACGAGCTCAAGCTCAAGATCCAGAAGGACGTCATGCGCGGTTTCGGTACTGCGGGTACGTTTGAATCCGACGATGCTGACAACTTCCAGTCGGTTACCGAAGTGAACCAGGGCTACGTGACGCGCCATGCGCTCATGGATGCAAACCTGGGAATCGAAAAGGATGGTGTCGACGATACCTTCCCGGGGCGAGTGAGCAAGCACATCGTCTCGGAAGTCGGCGTGCGCAATTGCCGGTGGATGGCGGATACCTGGCGCGATGAGGAGAACGTCGGCGCCCGTGTTGCCGACATCCGCTGCCAGGCATTTGGTGAGACATACATGTTGAGGCCTAGTACAAGGAGGGGGACATGTCGCACCTGGAAGTTGCCCAGGAAGTTGATCTGGAGGTCTATCACGAGATCAGCAAGTTCTATTACAAGGAAGCCAGACTGTTCAGTACCGGAAATTACCGGGCATGGATCGATTCCATGGTCGCTCCGGACGTTCATTACTGGTTGCCCATCGTAGAAGACCGATACCGTGCCGACCCCAGGCCCCAGACGAAGTTTTTGCCTGCCATATACGACGACGACTACCACGATCTCGATCAGCGTATCCGGCAGCTCGAGACACATCTTTCGCGGCGCACGAACCCCGAGCCACGCATGCGTCACGTGATTACCAACATCGAGGCGTTCCATGCGGAGGAGGACGAGGACGAATTCGACACCTGCTCGAACTTCGTTGTGTGCAGGAACAGGCGCGAACTTGAACAGGTGATCCTGGTCGGGTGGCGGGAAGATCGTCTCAGACGGGAGAAGGGAAGTTTCAAGCTTGTGCGCAGGATAATCCTGCTGCCGCAACGTGTCATTCACGACTCGGATCTTTTCTACCTGATCTGAACCATGCAGCAAATCAATCAAGCACGACCGGAGTCTGCCGGGGCGGCACATTCCGGTAGTGGCGGGCCGCTTGCAGGCATTCGTGTCCTCGACTTCAGTCATATTCTGGCAGGGCCTTACTGCACGCGCCTGCTGGCGGACCTCGGGGCCGAAGTGGTCAAGGTCGAGACCGGTAGCCGGCCCGACATGACAGCCGCCCTGCGGCCGGACGAAGCGGCGCCGGGCCGACAGGACCGCCAGCCGCTGTATCTGAACACCAATCGCGGCAAGCAGGCCATCACGCTCAACCTCAAGCATGACGCGGGTCGCGAAATTGCATGGCGGCTGGCCTGCGAGGCCGACGTCGTGGTCGAAAACTTCAGTGCGTCGGTCATGACCCGGCTGGGCCTCGACTACGAGCACCTGAGCGAAGCTAATCCGCGGTTGGTGTATCTGAGCCTGTCGGGGTATGGGCATACCGGCCCCCGCCGCCACTGGACCAGCATGAACATGAACCTGCAGGCGCACTCGGGCCTCATGCTCGTTACGGGGCGCGAAGGGGATCCGCCGGTATCGATCGCCAACTCCTGGAACGACTACATTGGCGGCATCCACGGCGCATTTGCCGTGGTCGAGGCACTCCGGCATCGTCAGCACACCGGAAAGGGCATGGCACTGGATGTTAGCCAGTTCGAATGCAGTGTTGGCACGATTGGCGGGCTGCTCATGGCTGCTGCCATGAACGCGCGAGCGGTAGGGCGTCGCGGCAACCGGTGCACCAGTGCGGTTCCGCAGGGGGTCTACCCCTGCCTCGGGAAAGACACGTGGTGTGCCATCGTGGTCCGTTCCGACGCACAGTGGCAGTCGTTGGTCACACACATCGGCGACGAGCGCCTCACCGACGAGAAGCTCGCCACGCTGGATGGACGCCTGGCGGCTGCTGACTTCATTGACAGTGTGCTGGAGGAATGGACACGCAAGCGCGATTGTGCTGACGTTGAACAGCTCCTCAAGCCCCTTGGCATCGGCGTGTCGCGTGTGAACAGGATCGACGATGTGCTCGCGCTACCCCAGGCAGATCACGTTTTCCCCCGCGTAGATGATGGCAGCGGGTTTCATCGCCGGGTCACGAACCTGCCAATCCGGTGGAGCGGGCGGGAGCCTGCATTGGGGCCGGCACCGCGTCTCGGTGAGCACACCGGGGCCGTGCTGTCCGACTGGTTGGGCTTGAGTCGCGGCGAGATCGATGAACTCAGGCGCGCGGGTGCCCTGGATTGAAGGAAGCAAGCATGGAAGATACCCTCATTTTTCCGGAACTGAGAACCTGGGTGGGGCGGGGCATCGGCCGCATGAAAGTGCCCGAGCCCATTTCGGGGGGCGAGATACGCCGTTTCGTACGTGCCACTGGCGATGCAAACCCGCTCTGGCTGGATGCGCAATACGCTCGGGCGGTTGGTTACAAGGGGCGGGTCGTCCCGCCAATGGTCATACACGAGATCTTCCGGCGTGTGGGCGGGGAAGGCGGCGAATGGGTGCAGCCCTGGCTGGAACTGCCGTTGCCGCCGGGATACACCGAAGCCCGGAACGCAGGCAGCGAATCGGAGTGGTTGCGCCCCATCTACCTTGGCGAATCGTTCGAGGTGGAGTGCGAGATCGTCGATGTGTACACACGCAGGGGCAAGACGGGACGGGTAACCATCTTTGCCGTGCGCGAAGAGCGGCTTCTGGACGAGGCCGGAGAAGTTTGCTTCAGGCGGCGTCAGACGATTGCCTACTTTGAACCGGCGCCGGCACGTTCATCGTCCGGGGAAGGCTGAATGGTACGCGTCATTGATCTAACCAACGTCAGCTCGGCGTACGCCACACGTCTGCTGGTCGAAGCAGGCTATGAGGTGATCCGGGTCGAGCACCCGCGGGGGGACGAACTGCGCCGCCTTGGGCCGTGTCTCGACAGTGTCGCCGTGCACGAAGCGGGGGGCGTTCCACCAGTTCCTCAACGCGGGCAAGAAAAGTTTCTCACTCGATCTCGAGTCACCGATGGGCAGGCAGGTGTTCATGCGGCTTGCGCAATCGGCGCAGGTCGTGCTGCTACCCGATACGGCCGGAATCGACGCGCAGTCACTGGTTGCCGCCAATCCAGATCTGGTGGTGGTAATCACTGTGGATGATCTCGAGGATGAGCTGTGCGCAGCGGCGCGTTCAGGGCTTCTGTACATCACGGGCGAACCCGATTCCCCACCGATGGTCCCAGGCGCGCATGTCTGCTATGCCATCGTTGGGTTGCACGTGGCGCTGGCGGTCTCGGCAGCCATGCTCGGTTTTGCGGAGTCAGGCGCTGAGCGGATCATTCGCGTCTCGGTGCAGGAATGCCTGATGTCCATGCTGGAGCAGGCCATGGTGGCCTACCAGGCGACAGGCAAGGTCGCACGCCGGCAGGGGTACAAAGGCGCGGTCACTGCCGTGTCCGGCGCATTCCTGTCACGCCGGTCAGTACGCCGGGCGAGTTGCTGAACGATGCGCAGCTGCTGGGCCGCGGGTTTCTGCGGGAAATCGAACATCCGGTCCTGGGCCGGTTGCGTGTACCCATGGGAGCCATAGCGGGAGCGACCGGAAGATGTGTTGGGCATGCACCGCGACTCGGGGAGCATACGAGCGAGCTCCTGCAGGAGCTGGGTTATACCCGCGAAGAACGGGAGATGTTGCTGGAAATCGGGGTCATTTAGGAGGCATCTGATGGAAGTCGTACAAAGCGCGTCTGAGTCGAAACAGGCGGCGCCCAGGTTTGAAACCATCCGTATCGGCGACACGATTCCTGCGCGCTCATACGGCGAACTCACGATCATCGACGCGGTGCGTTGGGCGGGATTCCAGGAAAACTACGCGCAGCTGCATTACGACCGCGAATATGTACGCCGTGAAGGAAACCTCAAGACGTTCATTGCCAGTGGAGCATACCGCGAGTCGCTCATGGTGCGTCTGCTGACCGACTGGATGGGCCCGAAGGGCCGCTTGCGCAAGCTGGCCACGAGGCAGATGAATCCTACCTTCGAGGGCGACTCCATGACGTTTTCGGGTGAGGTCGTCGAAAAATCAGCAGACGCTGCCGAGCCATGGGTGGTACTGGAAAGAAAGGCGTGAACCAGGACGGCCAGCAGATTCTGGCAGCTCGGTGCACAGTCCTGCTTGAATCCGGTCGCGACATGCAGGAATGATCATGGCAAGTCCAACGTGCAGCATTGTTGGTGTGGGCCAGAGCGCCGTGATGCGCAAGCCCGAGGTTTCTCCCGTCGAGCTGGGTCTGCAGGCGTGCATTGCAGCCATCAAGGATGCGGGGTTGCAGGCCTCTGACATCGATGGCGTCATCACCCAGCAAAGCCGGTTTAACCCTCAGGCCAATGCGTCTCCTCTGCTGGCCCAGCGCCTGGGTATCCAGCCGTCCTACGTGAACGAAGACCCTACGTCCGGCGAGTATATCAGAGGAAAATTGCCCCCGACGGGGTGTTGCCGGCCCGGCGACTGGCGATCCTGCGGGGGGGCCGTTGACTTGTCCATGCATGTGGTTGCGGCTATAATTTTCGTCTTCGCTTCATGTGCGTTTGCGAGGCTGCACTTTCTCTTGCCCGGGTGGCGGAATTGGTAGACGCAGGGGACTCAAAATCCCCCGCCGCAAGGTGTGCCGGTTCGAGTCCGGCCCTGGGCACCACAGCCAAATCAACAACTTGCGCAACGTACGCGGCCTCAAGGGCCGAAGCGTTCCGCATTTGTTCCTCACTTTGTTTTCCGCATTTTTGCTGCACGGCCCTCAGATTGACGTTCCGTGTGGTAGCGCCTGCTCTTCAGTTTCTTGTCGCTGTGCTGCAACTTGAGTTGCAGCCTGCCCATGACGCCGGCGCAGCGGGTGTCAGCCGCATGTCGAAGGCAGCAGTATCTCGTTCACGCCAGATCTCGTGGGCAGCGCACCTGCCACCCTCTTCAGTTCATGGTGCCTCTGGTCAGTCGCTTCGGCGCGATGCCACAGGGGCCCTCGCGCGATACACTCGGACCAATGACGCGCACGGTCAAGGATGCGGCCATCCTGCTGGATGTCATCGCCGGCTATGACCCCAAGGATCCCATCACGGCGGAAACCTACGGCAAGGTTCCGGAGACGTATACTGCGTTCCTGGACCCCGCCGGGCTGAAAGGGATGCGTCTGGGCGTGCTCCGGCAGCCCATGGCGAACGAGACGGACGTGAATTCCCCCGAGTACAAGGAGGTAAGGGCAGTCATCGACCGGGCCATCGCCGACATGAAGGCACTGGGTGCAGAGGTGGTGGACGGGATCGAGATCCCCAACCTGAAGGAGCTGCTGGCTGGAAGCGGAGCTTCGTCCAGTACGTATGAAACCGAGGTGGCCACCAATGCCTATCTCGCGGAGCATCCGAATTCTCCTATCCGCAGCTACAAGGAGATCATCGAGCATCCTGCGCTGGTCGAGACACGCAGGAAGATGATGCAGGCGGACGCAGGCCATACGCCCGACGAGCCTGCGTTCCTGAAGCAGCTGGATACGCGCTCGAAACTGCGGACTGCCGTACTCAAGGCCATGGCAGACCATCAGGTGGATGCGATCGTCTACGCCACGTTTGATTATGCGCCCGTTCCGCTGCCCAGAAGCACGCAGGGCAGTAACCGGCTCTTGGCAACGTTCACGGGGCATCCCGCCATGACCATCCCTGCAGGGTACTCCGCCGCGGGGCTTCCCATCGGGATCGAGTTGATGGCGCGTCCGTTCGATGAGGGCAAGCTGTTCAAGGCGGCCTATGCCTACGAGCAGGGGACCAGGCGCCGGGTTGCCCCCAGGACTGCTCCGGAGCTCACGAAGTAACAGGAACAGATCACTGCTTCAGAAAACGCGCAACCTTCGCCGGGTGTTCGGCCCGGCCAGGGTTGCGCATGGTTGCGGGTTCATCAATTTCCAGGCACAAGTCCGAACCATCCGTCAGTGCTACGCAGGATGTTGTCTATGCGGCGTTCCCACTTCCTGTCACATACCATCGAGTCATCGGAGAAGAAACCCGTTACCTTGTAGTTCACGGCATGGCACCACTCGACAGAGCCGGGATCCGGACCATGACCTTCTGCGTCGACGACACCAGTCCAGCGGTTCACCCACTCATACCATTCGGGGGTGCCGACAAAATTGGGGTGGGGCGCGGTGGCGATGATTTCGGCCTGCCTGGCCCGCTTGCTCTGTTCCTCAGCGTGAAAATCGCGTGAAGCGCTGCATGCGGCCAGAGAAAGGATGGCGAGTACGCCCAGGGCTTTGCGCATCATAGGGGATGACCATTGCACGGTTTTGCTGGCGGTAAGTGTAGCAGCGTGGTGGTGTTCGTGTTTGCTGCTCGGCCGAAGCTGCCTGCGGGTGCGAGGTCATTTGCAGGTGAGGTTGCGCCAGGCAACGTGCGGAGTTAATGTGCACGAAGAACCAACTCCCTGCATGTCGAGTCGTCTTTCCGGAGCAGTCCATGACGTACCATGCGTCCGTATCGCAGGGCCGCGCCATACGCTATGGCCTGGCACCATGCTGGCTGGGCCACGCTCTCATCGCGCAAAGCGACAGGGGTATATGCTGGCTTGCGCTTGGCGACGACCCATTGTTGCTGGAGGAGGCGTTTCGCACGGCATTCGCGAAGGCATCTCCGACGCTGCGCGTGGCAAACGGGGCCGGCGAATGCAGCCGCATGTTTGATCGTGTTGTCGAGATCCTCGAAAACCCGCTGGAGAGCGTGGACGTTCCGTTGGACCTGCGTGGCACGCCGTTCCAACGCATGGTGTGGGACGCGTTGCGTCGCATACCCCCAGGCGGAACGCTCTCATACGCGGACCTTGCGCAACAGGTGGGCCAGCCGCGAGCAGTACGGGCCGTAGCGCGCGCATGTGGCGCAAACCCGGTCGCCGTGCTCGTGCCATGCCACCGGGTGGTCGGCTCCGACGGTTCGATGACGGGGTATCGCTGGGGCATCGAGGCCAAGCGCAGGTTGCTGCAACGCGAAAGCGAAGCCCTGGTTGGGCGCGCAAGCGTCAGATGGGTGGCGTAATCCGGAATGACCTTCCCGGATTTGGCTCAATTGTTGGGATATTTTGGTGGCTCTCCGGACTGCCCCCTGCATTCTCCTGGTGCACGGTCGCAGGGCATGCACCGGCATGTGGCTACGGGAGCACGGTAGCCGTGCATGACGCGATGACGCTGTTGCCTGGACGCGCGGCAGCTTCGCGTAAGCCACTATTGACATGCATGCGCTTGCATGACTTATGATTTTTTCCAACGCCACCTGAGGCGCAGCAGCTCACCGCAACGGTTTCACAACACCCTGGGCCATCCCTTACAACGCGTCCTCATGCGTTTCATGGCGCGGTACGCGAGCATTGAGCAGGGGTACCTCAAGCGACCCCCGATGTCTGCATTCCAGGAGCGGCCCGGCCATTCGCAATGTCATCGGTACGTACCGAATGTCGCCCATAAATATGCATGCGCATACATGCAATCGGAGGAGTGAAATGCGAATCGCTGTACTGGGAGGAGGCAACGGAAGTTATGCGGCGGCCGCCGATCTGGCCGAGCAGGGGCACGAAGTCAGCTTCTGGCGGCGCGACGTAGCGGCCTTGCAGCCAGTGCTGCAATCGGGGGCAATCGTGCTCAAGGACGAACACGGCACGCGCCCGGTGAAGCTGGCGCGCGTAACCTCCCGTCTGGATGAGGCCGTGTCCGATGCTGAGCTCATCGTCATCCCCACGCCCGCATTTGCCCAGGAAGATCTGGCCCGAGCCATGGCTCCGCACATGCGCGACGGCCAGGTGGTGTTCTTGCCGCCGGGTACGTTCGGCAGCTTTGCCATGAGCCGTACGCTGCGTCAGGCGGGTTGCACAGCCGATGTCAGCTTCTGCGAAACGGGGACGCTGCCGTACCTTACGCGCAAGCATGGGCCCAATAAAGTGGCCATCACGGTCAGGGCAGTCCGTTTGCCTACGGGTGTGTTTCCCAACCGCAACCGCGAGCACGCGATCGGCGTCGTGCGCGCTGCCTATCCCTCGGTCTTTCCCATCGAAGATGTGCTGTCAGGGGCGCTGATGAACGCTGGCCCCATCATTCACCCGCCGCTCATCCTGATGAACGCAGGGCCGTTGGAGCACTTCGATGCCTGGGACATCCACAACGAAGGCACGCAGCCGTCAATCCGGCGCGTCACCGATGTGCTGGATCACGAGCGCATCGCCGTGCGCGAGGCACTGGGCTATGCGCCATCCCATTTCCCGCTCAGTGATCACTACCACACCGACCAATGGATGTATGGCGATGCGCACAAGCGTCTGGTCGACAGCGGCGACTGGCGCGAGAAAATCGATCTCATGAAGCACCGCTACATGACCGAAGACGTGCACTACGGGCTGGCTTTCCTGGTATCGGTGGCTGATTGGGCGGGGGTCGAGACGCCGGTCGCGAAGGGTCTGCTGGCGATCGCTTCTGCCATCTGCGGGCAGGACCTGTCCCGTGGCAGCCGCACGCTGGCCGCCCTGGGCCTGCATGAATATGGCCGTGCCGAAATGGCGCGACTCCTCGAAGAGGGGCTGACCACATGAGCACCAGGCCTGATCCGGTCCACGTGGGCGCTGTGGGTGCGGGCCGCATGGGGCGGGGCATTGGCCTGGCGTTCGCGCTGGCAGGGCAGCCCTGCGCCATCATCGACGTCAAGCGCCGCGACGACAAGGCATTTCGCGCGCTTGCGGCGGACGCCACGCAGGAACTGCGTGATTGTCTGCAGACACTGGCGCGTCTGTGCATCATCGACGCGGATGCAGTGGACGACATCCTGCAGCGCATTCATATTGTTGGCCGCGAGAACGCGCCCGCTACCCTGTCAGGGTTGCAACTGGTGTTTGAAGGGGTACCAGAAACCCTGGAAGCAAAGCGTGAGGCGCTGGCCTATGCATGCTCCTGCCTTGGCGATGATGTCATCATTGCATCGACGTCATCCACGATGTTGTCCAGCGAGCTGGCGAACCTGGTCACCCGTCCGGAACGTTTCCTCAACGCGCACTGGCTGAATCCGGCGTACCTCATTCCCCTGGTCGAGGTTTCGCCCCACCCCGGCACGGCACCCGACGTCGTGGAACGGTTGAAGGCCGTCCTGGAAGCCATCGGAAAGATTCCGGTCCTGTGCAATGCTCAACCCGGATACATCGTGCCGCGCCTGCAGACACTCATCATGAACGAAGCAGCACGCATGGTCGAACAGGGCGTGGCAACCGCTGAAGACATCGACAAGGCTACGCGATACGGTTTTGGCATCCGGTACGCGGCCATGGGGGTGGTCGAGTTCATCGATTTCGGTGGTGCCGACATTCTTTACTACGCCAGCCGCTACCTCAGTGAAGCGCTCGACGAAAGCCGTTACGCCGCACCCGCGATTCTCGAGCAGAAAATGCTGTCGGGAGACATCGGCCTGAAGTCGGGGCGGGGGTTTTACGACTGGCGCGTACGCGACGTCAGCCGCTATCGCGAGGAGGCATTCAATGCTCTTGTTGACCTGCTGCGTCTGAAGAATGCTCTGCCCCCTGATGGTCGTCCGCGGGAACCCTTGTTCCGACATCGGCAGTAACCGGGAGGTCGTAGTGTGCAGGTGCGCGCAGGCTCTTCGCACCTGAGTCATCAAGCATGCGCCCTGTGGTGCGCACCGTTGCATTCAACCGTCAAGGAGAGTGACCATGAAATCTGTTTCCAGGTCTCTGAAGTGGTTGTTGTGCAGTTGTCTGCTGGCAGTTCCAACCTGGGTGTCGGCTCAGGAAAAGCTTCCGGTCATTCGGGTGGGGTGGGGCATTCCGGCGGAGGAAGCCAAGTACTGGCTCATGCGGCGCCCGCAGGCGTTCCCGAATCTGGGCACAAAGTACCAGATCGAGTGGGTCCAGTTCCAGGGGACGGCACCGCAGGTGCAGGCGATGCTCGCGGGCGCACTCGACTGTTCGTCGCAGGCTCCCCTCTCGCTGGGGCAAGGCGCCACGGCAAGCGGGCTTGATGCCTACATCGTTGCCCAGCATGTAGGCGAGCAGCCGGGGTCATTCTCCGTTTACTGGGCCGTCACCGAAGACTCCCCCATCAAGACGATTGCCGATGTCAAGGGCAAGACCGTGGGTGTGAACGTGTATGGTTCGGGAGTTCACGGGCAGATGGCCATGCTGCTGAAACGTCATGGCGTCGATCCCGAAAAGGAGATCCGGCTCGTCGAGACAGGCTTTCCGGGTTCGGAAACCGCATTGCGTACCGGGCGCGTAGACGTCGCGGTCATGAACCAGCCGTTTGCAGCGCGCGCGGAAGGCAAGGGTGGCGTGCGCAAGCTGTTTGCGCTGTCCGACCTGATGCCGAACACGGTGCACATCATGGAGGTGTGCAAGAAGGATTTCGTGGATGCCAATCCCGAGCTGGCCAGGCTGTACGTGCGCGACCTGACTGCCGCGATGAAGATGGCCCTGAACAACCGCGACGAGACGCTGAAGGTCGTGTCGGAAGTGACCCGCGCGCCCGTCGATGTGCTCGACCTGTACCTGCTGAAAGACAACGACTTTGCACGTACTCCGGGAGCAAGGCCGGATTTCGACGGCGTGCAGGAGATGTTCAGGATGTACCACGAGATCGGGATGTTGCCGCGAGAGCTGGATGTGAACCAGTTTCGCCGCGATGACGTTACGGCTCCGCTCGAGTGAATCGACTGCAGGATCTGCCTGCGAGAGATCTTCCATGACAGCAGCCGTCATTGATCTGCAGTGTCTGTCCAAGCGCTTCGTTTCGGCCGATCGCCGCACCCACCTTGCGATCGACGGCATCTCGCTCACGATCCGCGAGGGCGAGTTCGTTTCCATACTGGGCCCTTCCGGATGCGGGAAATCCACGCTCCTGTATATCGTGGGTGGATTCGTGAGGCCGTCCAGCGGCAACGTCCTCGTGCGGGGGCACCCGGTCGCCGGGCCGGGGCCCGACCGTGGCCCGGTCTTTCAGGAGTTTGCGCTCTTCCCCTGGAAGAACGTGCTCGAGAATGTCATGTACGGGCTGCGCCGCCAGGGGGTCCCACGGAAGGAAGCACGCGCACGTGCCGAGGCCTTGCTCGAAATGGTGAACCTGTCGGCGTTCGCGCGTTACTACCCGAAAGAGCTCTCGGGTGGCATGCGCCAGCGGGTAGCCATCGCGCGAACGCTGGCTTACAACCCATCCATATTGCTCATGGACGAGCCGTTTGGTGCCCTTGATGCGCACACGCGCACGGTCCTGCAGAATGAACTGCTGAATATCTGGGAGCGAGACCGCAAGACCGTCCTTTTCGTTACCCATAGCGTGGATGAGGCCGTGTTTCTCTCCGACCGCGTAGTGGTGATGACGCCAGCGCCGGGGCGCATCCGGCGCGTGGTGTCCATCGACCTGCCGCGCCCGCGGCGCCGCGTCGACTTGCTGGTCGATCGGCGATACCAGGAATACGTGGTCGAGCTGGAGCAACTCATCGAGACCGTGCATCTGGACGCAACCAGCCAAGCATGACTGAGCACAGCCGCAAGATCCGGAAGCTGATGGCGGGCGTCATGCCCCCGCTAGTGTCATTCGTCGTGTTGGTCCTGATCTGGGAGATCCTGGCGCGCCTGGCCGCCATCGAGGGCTTCCCGCCGGCCAGCGAAGCGCTCGCCCAGGTCCCGGTCATTCTCAGCGATCCCGAGGCGTTGGCTGGCATCGGTGCGTCGCTGCGGCGCATGGCGTCGGGTGGCTTGCTGGCAGTCGTAGTGGCGGTACCGCTTGGCCTGGCGATGGGCCGCAGTGCCTGGGTGGCGCGGGCGCTCAATCCCATCCTGACCGTCATCTACCCCATTCCGAAGGCAGCCCTGATGCCCATCGTCATGCTCTGGCTGGGCATCGGCGATCTGTCCAAGGTGCTGGTCATTTTCCTGGGAGTGAGCTTGCCGCTGATTTATCACAGTTACCAGGGTGCGCATGGCGTCGACGAGAAACTGCTGTGGTCGGCCATGGCGATGGGCATGGGGCCGGTTGCCCGACTGTTTCGGGTCGTGCTCCCATCGGCCCTGCCCGAGGTATTGCTGGGGTGCAGGGTGGGGCTGGCGATGGCGCTCATCGTCATGATCAGCTCCGAAATGATCGCGCGGCAATCCGGTGCCGGGGAGCTGCTGTTCAACGCCATGGACATGGCCCAGTTTGCCGACGTGTATGCGATGATCGCCATTCTTGGCGTGCTGGGGTTTCTCCTCGACTGGGTATTCGAACGCATCCGGCGCAGGCTGATTCACTGGAGTAACGAATCGAATGACGTCGTGACCGGAGTGGGCGGATGAAGGTCGATCCTCGTGTGGCACTGTGGCGGAGCGCCCGCCTCCTGGCGGCGGTGCTTCCCATCTTCGTGATCCTGCTGGTGTGGGAGGTGGTCTGCCGGGGAGGGCTCGTCCCGCCGCAGTTGTTGCCTGCTCCGACGGCGGTGGCATCCAGACTCGGCGAACTGCTGGGTGATCCTGATTTTCTGCATCACATCCGGGTTACCCTGCTGCGACTGTTCGCGGGCTTTGCGGCTGCGGTCGTGGTGGGCGTGCTCGTAGGCCTGGCAGTCAGCCAGCGTGGCGGCCATCTGCTGGAGCCGGTCGTACGGGTGCTGGCACCCATACCAAAGATAGCCCTCTATCCGGCCTTCGTGCTGTTGCTCGGTTTCGACCATGCATCCAAGGTCGCCCTCGTCTTTGCCGACACCGTGTTCCCGGTGTTGCTCAGTACGTATCAGGGCGCACGTGCAGTTGAGCAGAAGTTGCTGTGGTCGGCTTGGGCGGCTGGTACCGGCAGGGTAGCCGCCCTGTTCACCGTAGTGCTTCCAGCGGCCCTGCCGACCATACTGACAGGGTGCCGCATCGGCCTGGTGATCGCATGCGTGACCGTCTTCCTGGCAGAGATGATTTCGTCCACCGATGGCCTGGGTCATCTGCTGATCCGGGCCGCACGCTCGTTCCGCATGGTCGACATGTTCGTCCCCTTGGTACTGATTTCCCTGATCGGGCTGATCGCCAATGCTTCGCTCGTGGCGGTGCGCAATCGTTTGTTGAGGGGATACGGAAGCCGACAATGAATGCACTTCGCTACAAGGGTCACGGCGATTTCCTGCCGTACATGATCAACCGTGTCACCGCCTTTCTGAACTTCGAGTTCCAGAAAGTGCTCGAAGGATATGAGCTGACATTAACCCACTGGCGGGTCCTGGCATTTCTGGCAGAGCAGGACGGACTGAGCATCAGCGCGCTCGCAGAAGCCACGGGCACGGAACAGTCGACCCTGTCGCGCGCGCTATCCCATCTTGAGGGCAGGGGACTGATCAGGCGCCAGCCCAGTCGGGAAGACAATCGGTCGGTCACCATCATCCTGCAGGCGCAGGGCAAGGCGGTATTCGACGCCATTCTGGTGCAAGCGCTGCAAATCGAGAGTCGGGTGCTCGGCAAGCTTTCGGACGATGAGCTCGATACCCTCCGGGCCCTGCTGGGAAAGATCATGGTCCTGAATCACCTCCCGCGGCGTCTGAGCCGGCGGGCGTCTGAACCTACCTGATAACGCAGCCCTGACGCTGACCCTCCAACCCGGAGGCAGGAGCTGTCAGGGGGGCGTCGATGAACGTGGTCGCAGCCTTTCGGGTGTGCCCCCACCTCCGGTTGGGTGACTTCGGGGGTCAGGCTGCTGCTGCCTGATTGATGCCCTGCGCGGCAATCTCGCCAAGTTTCAGGTCGGTGGCCTTTTCTTCGGCAAGCGTGTCCTTCAACAGCCGGTAGGCGTCCTTATAGCCGAGTTCCTTCGCGAGCGTGCATAACGTACCGTAGCTGGCGATCTCGTAATGTTCAACTTTCTGGGCGCCGGCGATCAGGGCGGCGTCGCGGACCGGACCCCTTTCCATTTCGTCGATGACGTCCTTCGACTCTTCTACCAGGCCTTCCATCGCGGCACACTTGATGCGCTTCAGGCGTACGTCCATCAGCTCAACCATCGTATCGATGCGCTCGATCTGACCCAGCGTCTCCTGCAGGTGAGTTTCGAAAGCGCTGCGCAGCTCAGGGCTCTCCACGGCTTTGGCAAGCTTCGGCAGCGCGCGAGAGCTGCTTCTCCGCGCTGTAGATGTCGGAGAGTTCGTGAATGAACATTTCGTCCAGTGTGGTGATGGCCATGCAGTTCTCCAATGAGGAACGGGGGTGGGTGAGCGCGATGGCCGGCAGTCGACGTGCATCCCATGCATTCTGTGGATCAATGCCCCTGCCGGGCGCCCATGGTCTGATCTCAGCAAGCACGGTGCCCGACACCGGAACATGGGGCGTTCGCACGCCCCGGCCCCTGGGCGGCGTACGTATAATGATTAACGTATCAATCAATGACGGCGCGTCAGGCGCGGCTTGGCGCTGGTTCATCGGGTTTCCCAATCGAGCGGATTCGTCATCTTGCTGGTCGCTGCATCAGCAGTGCTGGCGGTCGCAATCGGGTTTGGTCGCCCCCTGCTCTCTCGCTGACACGCTCACACGGCGGCGCGCGTCTCGTAACTGTCGCACTTCTCTGGTATGGGCCGCCGGATTTCGTCGTTGTTGCCTGCGTTTCCCGATTCCCAAGGATGAGTATGTCGTCCTCGCCCGATACTTCCAGTTCTGCGCGCGCCATCTACGTCCCGATCTGGCTGCTGGTGATGCTGACGTTCTGCGGAACGTTGGCGATGCACATGTTTGTGCCCGCCTTGCCCGTGGCCGGCCGGGATCTGCACGCGAGCATGGGGCTGATGCAATCCACGATCAGCCTCTACATCGTGGGCCTTGCGGTCGGGCAACTCATTTATGGGCCGATTTCTGACGCGGTTGGACGCAGGCCCGTCCTGATGTTTGGCCTCACGCTCTATGCGCTGGCTGGCTTTGCGGCTGCGTTCGCACCTGCCGTGCAGGCTCTGATAGCAGCGCGTGTGTTGCAGGCGCTGGGCGGCTGTACCGGAATCGTGCTGGCCCGCACCATCATCCGCGACACCAGTGCCTCGACCGATGCAATCAGGCGCATGGCGTTGATGAACCTCATCACCATGATTGGCCCTGGGGTGGCACCCATGCTGGGTGTGGCGATCATCGGCAGCGTCGGCTGGCGCTATATCTTCGTGCTGCTCGCCCTCTTGGGCATCGTCAATGCGCTGCTCACCTGGCGCATGCTACCGGAGACGGGACGGCCGTCTGGACATGTGCATCTGCGGCGCCTGCTGCGAGACTATGGTGCCACGCTGCGTTCCCCCGGATTCATCGGTTTTGCCGTGGGCGGCAGTTGCGCGACGATGGCCGTGTACGCGATCGTGGTGGCTGCGCCTTTCATCCTGGTGCAGCAGTTGCAGCGACCGGATCGCGAGGTGGGCTACCTGCTGTTTGTCCTCATGCTGACCATGGCCGTGGGAAACATGACGACCTCACGCCTGGTCGGCAAGGTGGCCATTGAAAAAATCCTGATTCGTGCGAATTTATTGAGTCTGGGTGCTGCATGTCTGCTGGTCATCGTTACCTTGACCGAACTGCAGTCCGTCTGGCTGGTAGGGGCGTGCATGGGGTTGTTTACCATGGGCATAGGCATGGCTGGCCCTGGGGCCGTCACGAAGGCGATCAGCGTCAATCCAAGATTGACGGGCACGGCGGCAGGGCTGTACGGCGCGTGCCAAATGCTGGTTGGAGCCATCGCGAGCGCATTGCCGGCCGTTGGCAGTAATCCGGCGATTTCATGCGGTGTGGTGCTCGTCACGGCCGGGGTCATCGCCCAGCTTTGCCTGAGGAGCGCGCTCGCTCAGGAGCGCCGTCGCAAGCGCAGGCTTGCGCATGGCGCAGTTCAGGGCGCCGACGCGGGTGCTCGCGAGCCGAGAGGGCGCGGGGCCGACTGACACCGTCGCCGGACAGGCGTCGACCTGCCGGGATCTCGATGCCCGTACGGTCGTGGTGGCCAGGCGTGCAATGAGGGGGGAGGCAGACAAACGGGCACGCTCCGCCTCCTGCCGCTGGGCACGAGGGCAGAACTTCGTATACTTGCGGGTTCTGATGCTATGTTGAATATGGTGGCGGCAACGCCGCTCCGGTTTGAAAGCTGTCGGGTGCCCGAGACGGACATCTGCACGCCGAGTTCCGATCGGGCACGTCCGTGATTCGCTTGCAGTTCAGGAGTTCAGGATGGCTTTGGTATGGAAACGCGAGGGCAGGCACATCGTGGATGGCTTGCCATTCGTTGTAGAACTTGCTTCGGTCGAAGGGGGTTATCGCGTACGTATCCAGTTCGACGGGCGGCCACACATTGAATGTGGTCGGGTCTGGAAAACGCGGGAAGAGGCGATGGGACGCGCCTGCCAGCTGGCCGATGAAGCGATCGCAGCTACGCTGCATTAGGCCGCTCCGCGAGAGGCCACCCTGGAACGGCGAGGCCGATGCTCGTGTTGTCGATTGGACTGGGCTCGGTCAGGCGGGGAGAGCGGTACAGCGGGTACCGCGAGGTGGTAGCAGGTAATCGTTGGGCGCGACACTCGGTTGCGGTCGACAGCTGAACATGGTGCCCGGGCAAGTACCGCCCTACAAATCACGAGCGGTGCTGCGCGTACCGGGAGAAGACACCGGCATCTGCTAGAATTAGTCGTTACGAACGTGTTACCTGTTTCGGTGTACCGCCATGTTTACACTTGCTCGAACTAGCCAAGCAGAGATCGCCTGAGTCGCGTATCTGCTTTGTTGCTGTGTTCGCAGCGTCGTCCACATCGGCCTGCAAAGCAAGTAAACCGGCAAACGCGGCCCAGGCGGCCGCGTTTTTTGTTTTGATCGAGGCACCTGTCAAGGGAAGCACGAGTTTCCCTCCGAAAGAACGCTATCGCAGGATCCCAATATGTTGCAGATTACTTTACCTGATGGTTCGCAACGTCAGTTCGAGGGGCCGGTTACCGTGGCCGAGGTGGCACAGTCGATAGGGGCCGGGCTCGCCCGCGCAGCACTTGCCGGGCGAATTGCGTACGACGGCGAAAGGTTCCGCCTGGTCGATCTCAGCCACCGCATCGAGAGGGATGCCCGGCTGGCCATCGTCACCGGAAAAGACCCTGACGGGCTGGAGATCCTGCGGCATTCCACGGCACACCTGCTGGCCTATGCGGTCAAGGAGCTGTATCCGGATGCACAGGTCACCATCGGGCCGGTCATCGAGAACGGGTTCTACTACGACTTTTCGTATTCACGCTCGTTCACGCCAGAAGACCTCGAGGCCATCGAGAAGAAGATGGTCGAACTCGCGCGACGCGACGAGCCGGTCACACGTGAAGTATGGGGGCGTGACGAGGCGATCGACTTCTTCCGTTCCATCGGGGAGCACTACAAGGCCGAGATCATCCGGTCCATTCCTGAAAACGAACCGATTACCTTGTACCGCGAAGGCAGGTTCGTTGACTTGTGCAGGGGGCCCCACGTGCCGTCTACCGGCAAGCTGAAGGTCTTCAAGCTGACCAAGGTGGCGGGTGCCTACTGGCGCGGCGACAGCAAGAACGAGATGCTGCAGCGCATTTACGGTACGGCCTGGGCGACGAAGGAAGATCAGGATGCCTACCTGCGCATGCTCGAAGAGGCCGAGAAGCGCGACCATCGCCGTCTGGGGCGCGAGCTGGACCTGTTTCATTTTCAGGAAGAAGCTCCCGGGCTCGTGTTCTGGCATCCTCGTGGCTGGCTCATCTGGCAGCAGGTCGAGCAGTACATGCGCAAGATCTACCGTGAGGGTGGATACCAGGAAGTCAAGGGGCCACAGATTCTTGATCGCACCCTCTGGGAGAAAACAGGGCATTGGGAAAACTACCGCGACAACATGTTCACGACCGAGTCGGAGAACCGGTATTACGCGCTCAAGCCCATGAACTGTCCCGGGCACGTGCAGATCTACAACTCGCACCTGCGTTCGTACCGCGACCTGCCGCTGCGGCTGGCCGAGTTCGGTCAGTGCCACCGTAACGAGCCGTCGGGGGCGCTTCACGGGCTGATGCGGGTCCGCGGTTTCACGCAGGATGACGGTCATATCTTCTGTACTGAAGACCAGATCCTCGACGAATGCGTCGCCTTCACGCGCCAGGTGCAGAAGGTGTATGCTGATTTTGGCTTCCACAACGTGCTGTACAAGGTGGCCACGCGTCCTGAGAAGCGCATCGGCTCCGATGAGATCTGGGACAAGGCCGAAGGTGCCTTGTTCGAGAGTCTGCGGCGCATCGGGGTGGAGTACACCGTGGCCGAAGGTGACGGCGCGTTCTATGGCCCCAAAATCGAGTACACCCTCAAGGACGCCATCGGTCGAGAATGGCAGTGCGGCACGATCCAGGTCGACTTCTCCATGCCGGCCCGGCTGGGCGCTGAATACGTCGATGCGAATGACATGCGGCGCACGCCCGTGATGCTGCACCGGGCCATTCTGGGTTCGTTCGAGCGCTTCATCGCCATGCTGCTCGAAAACCACGGCGGCGCGCTGCCGCCATGGCTGGCGCCGGTGCAGGCGGTAGTCTGCAGCATCTCCGAGGGCAGTGCCGATTACGCGCGCGAAGTCGCGGAAACGTTACGCAAGAGCGACTTGCGTGCCGAAAGTGATTTGCGTGGGGAAAAGATCACCTATAAAATCAGAGAGCATAGTTTGCAGAAAGTCCCCTACATTCTCGTAGTGGGCGATAAAGAACGGCAAGCCGGCGCGGTGGCCGTACGCGCTCGAGGCGGGGTAGATCTCGGCGTCATGCCGATCCAGCAATTCATCGAGCGCCTCACCTCCGAAATTGCGCAGAAGTGCGACGTTCAGGTGCCCCGCCCCGATCAGGGTAGGGCCTGAGTCCATTCGTCGGCACGGCAGGCTCGCCAATTCCGATTTACTGTCCAAGGAGTCAACAACATCGCAACGTCCAAGTCGCATCGCATTAACGGCGAAATTACGGCGCCCGAAGTGCGCTTGATCGGTATCGATGGCGAACAGCTCGGTATCGTCAAGCTGGCCCAGGCATTTGAACTGGCAGAAGAGCACGACGTCGACCTGGTTGAAATCGCGCCGATGGCGCAGCCGCCTGTCTGTCGTCTCATGGACTACGGCAAGTTCAAGTACCAGGAGCAGAAACGGCAGCACGAAGCCCGAATCAAACAGAAAACCATCCAGGTCAAGGAAATCAAGTTCAGGCCGGCCACCGACGAAGGCGACTATCAGGTCAAGGTCCGTAACCTGCGCCGATTCCTGGAAGATGGCGACAAGTGCAAGGTCACGCTTCGCTTCCGCGGTCGTGAGATGGCGCACCAGGAGTTGGGCATGCGTGTTCTTGAACGTGTCCGCGATGATCTCAACGACATCGCCCAGGTCGAATCGATGCCCAAGCTCGAAGGGCGACAAATGGTGATGGTGTTGACTCCGCGCAAGAAAGCCGGTTCCAAGTAAGACAACTCGCCACTTTGGCAAGCAGCGCTTTGCCAAAGTGGCTATAATTACTCGTTTTGCAACGGCTGCCATGGCAACTTGCCGTTTGCCATTGGTGTTGGCCGGTTGTGTGGGAACGCAAAAGGGGTGGTACGCCCGGTTGGTCGGGCGTACCGTCACTTTCGCTGGTTGCTGCCGCCGGTCTTGGCCGAGAAAGGTTCCCGTCAAGGGATCCTTGCGCGTGCTGAGTGGGTGCATGCGCGAGGAAGTTGAAGACTCCGGGCCTTCAAGAGCTGACCTGTTCTTCAGGTTGCGCCTGGGAGTCGAGTTGAAACCCGCAGGAAAGCATCATGCCCAAGATGAAAACGAAGAGGGGTGCTGCCAAGCGCTTCTCCGTTCGCCCGGGTGGCACCATCAAGCGTGCCCAGGCGTTCAAGCGCCACATCCTCACCAAGAAGTCTCCCAAGAACAAGCGTCAGTTGCGTGCCACCGCCCAGGTTCATTCGGCGGACGTCAAGGCCGTACGCGCGATGTTGCCGTTTGCCTGATTCAAGGAGTGAACCATGCCTAGAGTCAAACGCGGTGTAACCGCTCGCGCACGCCACAAGAAGGTCATCGCTGCCGCCAAAGGGTATCGCGGCCGCCGGGGCAATGTATTCCGCATTGCCAAACAGGCCGTCATGAAGGCCGGCCAGTACGCCTATCGCGATCGGCGCGCCAAGAAGCGTACTTTCCGTGCCCTCTGGATCGCCCGTATCAATGCGGCAGTCCGCGAACATGGTGTTACCTACAGCACCTTCATCGCCGGGTTGAAGAAGGCCTCCATCGAGCTCGACCGCAAGGTCCTGGCCGACATGGCAGTGCACGACAAGGCTGCATTCGCGGCCGTCGTACAGCAAGCCAAGAGCGCGTTGGCCGCCTGATCCAACCAGACGAGCCCCCCAAGGGCGGGGTGTCGCACTGCAACGGGGCTGGCTACAGCCCCGTTTGCATTGGTGCCCGAGCCCATGGCTTGCCTCCAATACCTTACGCTCGCCCACCTGTTCAATCCGACTCCAAGGAGCCCCGAATGTCATCGAGTCTGGACGCGCTGATCGACGAAGCTCGGCAACAATTTGCAGCGGCGACCGACCCTGCAGCGCTCGAAAATGCCAAAGCCCGTTTCCTGGGCAAGCAGGGCGCAGTCACTGAACTGTTGAAAGGGCTGGCGCGTTTGTCGCCGGAAGAGAAACGAGAGCAGGGGGCACGAATCAATGAGGTCAAGGCGGCCATTGAAGCGCTGCTCAACGAGAGGCGGCAAGCCCTGCTCGATGAGCGGCTGAATGCACGCCTGGCGGCCGAGGCCATCGACGTCACGCTGCCGGGGCGAGGGCGCGGCTTCGGAGGCATTCATCCGGTCATGCGTACCTGGCAACGGGTGGAAGAAATCTTTCACTCCATTGGCTTTGATGCAGCGGACGGGCCCGAAATCGAGGACGACTGGACGAACTTCACCGCGCTGAACAACCCGGAGAATCACCCGGCGCGCTCGATGCAGGACACTTTCTACGTCGATCTCCAGGATGGGGGCGGGCGTCCGCTGCTGCTGCGCACGCATACGAGCCCCATGCAGGTCCGTTACGCGCGCATGCACAAGCCGCCCATCAAGGTCATCGCCCCGGGGCGCACCTATCGGGTCGATAGCGACGCAACCCATTCGCCCATGTTCCATCAGGTGGAAGGTCTCTGGATCGACGAGAACATCTCGTTCGCCGACCTCAAGGGCGTGTATACGCACTTCCTGCGCTGCTTTTTCGAAACGGAGGACCTCGTCGTCCGTTTTCGGCCGTCGTTCTTCCCGTTTACCGAACCGTCGGCCGAGATCGACATGATGTTTACCCACGGGCCGAACAAGGGGCGCTGGCTCGAGATCTCCGGCGCCGGCCAGGTGCATCCCACCGTGGTACGCAATTTCGGGCTCGACCCTGAGCGTTATATCGGATTCGCGTTCGGCTCAGGGCTTGAGCGGCTCACCATGCTGCGCTATGGCGTGAACGACCTGCGCCAGTTCTACGAAGGCGATCTGCGCTTCCTGCGTCAATTCAATCCGCATCTGTAAGGATCATCGCGATGCAATTCCCTGAGTCCTGGCTGCGTGCCTTTGTTGATCCCGCCATCGATTCCGACGCACTGGCCCATCAGCTCACCATGGCGGGGCTGGAGGTCGAGGAAGCCGTGCCGGCTGCCCCCGCTTTTTCGGGGGTTGTGGTGGCGCGCATCGAATCCGTGGAGCCTCACCCGAACGCCGACAAACTGCGCGTCTGCCGCGTCGACGATGGCAGCGGTGAGCTGTTGCAGATCGTCTGTGGAGCGCCCAATGCGGCGGCCGGAATCAAGGTGCCGTTGGCCCGCCTGGGAGCGCAGCTGCCGGGAGGCATGACCATCGGCAAGGCCAGGATGCGCGGGGTGGAATCGTTCGGAATGCTGTGCTCGGCGCGTGAGCTTGGTCTCTCCGAGGATCATGGTGGTTTGCTGGTGCTCGACGCCAGTCTGGCGGTCGGCCAGCCGCTGCGGGAAGCGCTGGATCTCGACGACACGATATTCACGCTCAAGCTCACGCCCAATCGGGCGGACTGCCTGTCGGTACTTGGCGTGGCGCGTGAAGTGGCGGCACTCACCGGCGCCTCTTTGCGCGTACCTGAAATGGAGCCGGTCGAGCCGGCACACAATGACGTCCTGCCGGTATCCGTCGAGGCGCCCGACCTGTGCGGCCGGTTCGCCGGGCGTATCATCCGTGGCGTCAACGCACGCGCGGAAACGCCCGAGTACATCAGGCGGCGACTCGAGCGGGCAGGACAGCGCTCCATCTCGGCTCTCGTCGACATTTCCAACTACGTCATGCTCGAGCTGGGACGTCCCACCCACGTGTTCGACCTGAACCGGATCCACGGCGGACTGCACGTGCGGTGGGGCCGCAAGGGTGAACAGCTTGAGCTGCTCAATGGACAAACGGTTGAGCTCGACGAGACAGTCGGCGTGATTGCCGACGACCAGTGCGTGGAAAGCCTGGCCGGGATCATGGGAGGAGAGGCCACCGCGGTCACGCTCGACACCACCGACATTTACGTTGAAGCGGCATTCTGGTGGCCGGATGCCATTGCGGGCAGGGCACGCCGATTCAACTTCTCAACCGATGCCAGCCACCGCTTCGAGCGCGGCGTCGATGCATACACCGTGCGCGAGCACCTCGAGTACATGACCCGCCTCATTCTGGACGTCTGTGGCGGTCGTGCCGGTCCCGTGGACGACCAGATCATCCGCCTTCCCGAGCGCGACCCCGTGCGCATGCGCGTCAGCCGTTGCCGCAAGGTTCTGGGCGTCGACGTGCGCGAAGATGACATCGCCTCGATTTTTTCGCGACTGAGCTTTACCTTCGAGCGCGATGGCGATGCGTTTGTGGTCACACCACCATCCTACCGATTCGACATCACCATTGAGGAGGACCTCATCGAGGAAGTGGCCCGCCTCTACGGCTACGAACGTATTCCTGATCTTCCCCCGCTGGCCCGCGCTACGATGCGTGCCACTCCGGAAACCGTCCGCCCGGTGCATGCCCTGCGCAACGCGATGGCGGGTCTCGGCTACCAGGAGGTGGTGAATTTCAGTTTTGTTGACGGCGAGTGGGAAGAGCGTCTGAGCCGCGCTCCGAGGATCCGGTTGCTCAACCCCATTGCCAGCCAGATGTCCGTGATGCGCACCACGCTCATTGGGGGCTTGCTCGACCGGGTGGTGTACAACTTCAACCGCAAGCAGACGCGCGTTCGGCTGTTCGAACTGGGCCGGGCGTTCATGCGCGACGACACCGTACAGGATGGCCCGCTTGAGGTCGCCCGCGTGCATCAGC
>CALAGD010000043.1 GCA_937891425.1 uncultured Pigmentiphaga sp. | reverse complement strand
TACTCGTGTTTCCTGGCGCAGTCGAAGGCCAGGCCAGTGCATGGCTCGAGTAGAACGTCTCGGGTTGGATGCGGTGCGGCGGGCGCAGGACGCGCCATGAAAGCGCCGTGCTGAAGATGCAGGAAGCCCGGCTGACACGACCTGCGGCAGGAAGGAGCGCATCCAGCGTGCAACCGGGCCTGAAAGAATGAAGCTGATGCGCCGGTGTGAAACCGGCGCGACAGGTACAGGCGTCTAGCGCTTGCTGAACTGCTTGCGGCGACGTGCCTTGTGGAAACCGACCTTCTTCCGTTCCACTTCGCGGGCATCGCGGGTAACGAGCCCTGCGGCACGCAGAACGGGCTTGAGGGTGGCGTCGTAATCGATCAGGGCACGGGTGATGCCGTGACGCACGGCACCGGCCTGGCCGGATTCACCGCCGCCATGAACGTTGATCTTGAAATCGAACGATTCGAGGTGGTTGGTGAGCACCAGTGGCTGGCGCACGACCATGCGTCCGGTTTCACGCGCAAAGTATTCGTCGATCGGCTTGCCGTTGATGATGATCTGGCCAGAGCCCTTCTTCATGAAAACGCGTGCCACCGAGGTCTTGCGGCGGCCGGTTCCGTAGTACCAGTTCCCGATCATGCGCGGCTCCTTGAGGGTGCGGCCGACTCGAGTTCGAGCGGTTTCGGCTGTTGAGCGGAATGCGGATGCTCAGGACCTGCATAGACCTTGAGCTTCTTGTACATGGCATAGCCCAGCGGCCCTTTGGGCAGCATACCCTTGACGGCCTTCTCCAGTGCACGGCCCGGGAAGCGCTGTTGCAACTGTTCGAAGTTGGCTTCCTTGATACCGCCAGGATATCCGGAGTGGCGGTAGTACTTCTTGTCTTGCGCTTTCTTGCCGGAAACGACCAGCTCGGCAGCATTGATGACGATGATGTAATCGCCGGTATCGACGTGGGGCGTGTATTCAGGCTTGTGCTTTCCCCGCAGGCGACGTGCGACTTCGCTGGCCACACGCCCTAGGACCTTGCCCTTGGCATCAATCACAAACCAGTCACGCTTGACCTCGTGCGGCTTGGCAACAAAGGTTTTCATGATGGTTCCCGAAAGAGGTGAAAAAACGGCTGCAACAGCAAATACCGCAGGTTGCAACCGGGCGATGTCGCGCAAATCCACGGCCAAGGCGTTATGCGTCGCCCGTACCATTGCGCGAAAAAGCTTTTTATTCTAGCACGAACCGCCATGCGATGCGGGCGTGGGCATGCCCGCGGCGCCGCAGGGCAGGGGCGCGAGTATAGTGGCTGCATTGCAACATCATCTGTCAGGGAGTGGGTGTGGACGCAACCTGGACGGTTCTGGGCGGAATCGGGGCGAGCAGGGCCTGGATCGATGCGGGCGACAACCCCACCGTGTCGCGCGAGTTCCTCGGGGCCCTGGAGACATCGGGGGCGGTGCGGGCCGAAACCGGCTGGCAGCCATTGCACCTGGCGTGCGAAGGGCAGGTGTTCGTGCCCTTGTACGTGAAAGGGCACTCATACGGCGAGTATGTGTTCGACCACGCCTGGGCGCATGCAGCGCGCCGGGCAGGAATTCGGTATTACCCCAAGCTGCTCACCGCGGTGCCTTTCACGCCAACCGCCGGACGTCGCCTGCTGGCGCCTGCGGGGGCAGACCTGCCCGCACTGGCCGGGGAAGCGTTGCAGCTGGTGCAGGAACTGGCGCGACAGAACGCATTGTCGTCGTGGCACGTGCTGTTCCCGCACGACAGCGAGATTGAAGCCTGGCGTGGCACCGGCATGCTGCACCGGTTCGGCGTGCAGTACCACTGGTTCAACCGGGGTTACGGTGACTTCGACGACTTCCTGGGACGCTTTCGCCAGAGCCGCCGCAAGACCGTGCGGCGCGAACGCCGGCTGGTGGCCGAGCAGGGGATCACGTTGCAGACTCTGGAGGGCGACCAGATCGAACCGCATCACTGGCGCGTGTTCTGCGAATGTTATCGCGCCACCTACCGGAAACGGTCGGGCCACGATGGCTACCTGAACGAGCAGTTCTTCCGGACCATCGGCGAGCGCATGCCGCGCAACATCGTGATGGTGCTGGCGGTGCATCAGGGCCGGCATGTTGCCGCCGCATTGTGCCTGCGCTCGCACGACACGCTGTATGGGCGTTACTGGGGAGCACTGCAGGAATTCGACAGCCTGCATTTCGAGGCGTGCTATTACCAGGGCATCGAGTATTGCTTGCGGCACGGGCTGCGGCGTTTCGATCCGGGGGCCCAGGGTGAACACAAGATTCCCCGCGGTTTCGAGCCGATACTGACACATTCGTTCCACTGGATCGCGCATCCGGGGCTGGCCGACGCGGTGGCGGAGTATCTGGAGTCAGAACGGCGCGACATCGAGGAGTATGTGCGTGCCGCGCGTGAGTGGCTGCCGTTTCATCGCGGGGCGGGTGACTCTCCGCAATAGCCGGCACAGAGTGTTGTTTTCACGATGTCGCAACTGGAGGTTGTGGAGTAAGATCGGTACATCTGCCGTATCAAAAGAGCAAGATGAGGAGACCAGCATGAGTTTCATGAAACATTTTCGTGCGCGGCGGGTGCTGCGGTCCTTGATGGGTGCTGCCATGCTGTCCATGGCAGCGGTTGCACAGGCACAGGTCACCATGATGCTGCCGGCCAGTCCGGGCGGCGGATGGGACTCTACCGGCAGACAGGCCATGCAAGCCATGCGGGAAGCCGGCATCTATACCGGCACCGTCAGCTTTACCAACCGTGGCGGCGCTGGTGGAACCATTGGCCTGGCGGAGTTCCAACGGGCACAACGGGGCAAGCCCGACGCACTGGCGGTGTTCGGAGCCATCACCGTCGGCTCCATTGCCATGAACAATTCGCCCGTCGACCTTAGCCGTTTCAGGCCCATCGCGCGGCTCACGGCCGAGTACCTCGTGCTGGCGGTACGCGCCGATGCTCCGTACAAGAACCTGGCCGACTTCGTCCAGGCCCTGAAAGAGAACCCCGGCGGGACGCCCGTGGGGGGCGGTTCGGCAGGCGGTGTCGACCACATCGCTCTCGCCATGCTGGCACAAACGGCAGGTGTTCCGGTGGCGAAGCTCAATTACATCCCGCAGACAGGCGGGGCCGATACCGTTACTGGTATCGTCAATGGCACATTGAAGGCCGGCATTTCGGGCATATCCGAATTCCAGCAGTTTGCCGAAATGGGGCGCATCCGCATCCTCGCGGTCACGTCAGAACAGCGCATTGATGCATTGAAAGACGTACCTACCTTCCAGGAGGCGGGTTACGATGTGACCATTGCGAACTGGCGCGGCGTGCTCGGTGCAGTCGACATGCCTGAAGACAACTATCAGCTGTGGGTTGAGCGCTTCACGAAACTGAACGACAGCGAACCGTGGAAGGCAACCATGCAGCGGCTGGGCTGGGACCCCTACTTCCTGGCGGGCGAGGCGTTCGGGAAGTTCATCCAGGAAGAGACCGTGCGCATTACCAACATCCTGCGCGAAGCGGGTCTCGTCAAGCAATAAAAACAGGGGAGGCGCGGAGTGTCCGGCATGAGCGAACGCCGCCGGCAGCCCTGGTGGGTGGGGCTGGCGGTCATTCTGGCAGGGGCCGTCTGTCTCTATGCGTCCAGTTCTCTTGACATCAGCGCGCAGTATGCCGCCATCGGTCCGGGGTTCTTCGTCACGGCGGTCGGCGTCGGTCTCGTCGTGCTGGGAGTTCTGCTCCTGGTACAGATGGCGCGCGGCACGGCGTTCGACCCCGAGCTGGAGCGCGACCCGGGCATGGACAAGCCCGCTTTCTTCGCGGTGGTGGTGGCGGCCCTCCTGCCCGCCCTCGTCATCGAGACGGTGGGGCTGCCCATCACGGCGGCGCTGAGCTTCACCCTGGTGTCGCGCGCTTTCGGTTCGCTCCGCATCTGGACCAACCTGCTGATCGGCTTCATCCTGGGAACCGCAGCCTGGTTCCTCTTCAGCTGGCTGGGGTTGCAGTTGGGCACTTTCCTACCGCTGGCAGGCCTGTGATGGATACCTTGTCGTTATTGCTGCACGGGTTCCAGGTGGCCTTGCAGCCCGTCAACCTCATGTGGGCGCTGGTCGGGTCGCTGCTCGGCACGGCCATCGGCGTGCTGCCGGGAATAGGCCCCGCGCTCACCATTGCCCTGCTGTTGCCAGTCACCGTTTCGGTGGGGCCCGTGTCAGCCTTCATCATGTTCGCCGGCATCCTGTACGGCGCCATGTATGGTGGATCCACCACGGCCATTCTCATCAACACGCCGGGCGAGGCCGGCTCGATGATGACCGCGCTGGAGGGCAACCGCATGGCGCGTGCCGGCCGCGGTGCGGCCGCCCTGGCTACGGCCGCCATCGGCTCGTTCGTGGCTGGCACTCTTGCTACCATGGCGCTCACCTTCGCGGCTCCCGCGGTGGCCGAGCTGGCGTTCATTCTCACTCCCGCCGACTACTTCGCCCTTACGGTCATGGCATTCACCTCGGTTTCAGTGGTGATGGGGTCGTCGCGCGTGCGCGGGTTCATTTCGCTGTTTCTGGGGCTGGCCCTGGGGGTTGTCGGCATCGATGCCATGACCGGTCAGGCGCGCATGACTTTCAGTATTCCCGACCTGCTCGACGGCATCGAGCTTACGGTCGTGCTGGTGTCGGTTTTCGCGGTAGGCGAGATCATCTACGTCGCCAGCCGGAACCGCTACTACCAGGAAGAGATCACGCCGATCAGGGGCAAGGCGTTCATGACGGCAGACGAGTGGCGCCGGTCCTGGAAGCCATGGCTGCGCGGCGCGGTCATCGGGTTTCCCATGGGGGCCATCCCGGGTGGTGGATCCGAGCTGCCTACCATGCTGTCGTACACGCTCGAGAAACACCTGTCGCGTCACAAGGACGAATTCGGCAAGGGTGCCATCGAAGGGGTGGCGGGCCCCGAAGCGGCAAACAACGCCGCGGCGGCAGGCGTACTGGTTCCCCTGCTTACCCTGGGCCTGCCCACATCGGCCACGGCCGCCATCCTGCTGGTAGCGTTCCAGAACTACGGCTTGCAGCCGGGGCCGTTCCTGTTCACCAGCAATCCCGAGCTGGTGTGGGGCCTGATCGCATCGCTGTATGTGGGCAACTGCATGCTGCTGGTGCTGAACCTGCCGCTGGTGGGGCTGTGGGTGCGCCTGCTGTATATCCCCAAACCACAGCTCTATGCTGGCATCCTGGTGTTCGCCATGATCGGCATCTGGGGCGTGTCGGGCTCTACCTTCGATCTTGCCCTCATGGCGGGGCTGGGCCTGGTCAGTTATGCGATGCGGGTCTATGGCATTCCCATCGCTCCCATGCTCATCGGGCTCATTCTGGTGCCCCTGGCGGAAACCCAGCTGCGTACTGCGCTGGCCGCAGGTGAAGGCAGGTTCCAGGTGCTCTTCGAGAGCCCCATCGCGTTGGCGTTCTACATCGTGGCAGTGCTGTTCCTGATCGTACCCTGGATCATGGCACGGCTGCAGTCGGCTGCAGAGTCGCGCCCCAGCACGGGTTGACGCGGCGGGGTAATATTCGACGCATCCGGTGCGTCCGCCACACAGCGCAATTTGTTCTGTCGGGGCATCACTTGCTGCCGCATGCCATGCCCCGCAAGCGCAGAAGGGCACCACGTGAGGGGCATCATCGCGCGAACCATGTACGAATCCAGGAAACAATCCATTCTTCCAGGCCGCGCATTCGCGTGGCGCATGATCAGGCACCTGGCTGCCGCCATCCTGCTCATTGCTATCATCGTCGCGATCGGTGTCATCGGCCACATGCTGTGCGAGCCCATGAACCTGCACGATGCGCTTCTGAATACCGCGCTGGTCGTCTCGGGCATCGGGCCCTATGTGCTGCCTGAAACCATCATGGGCAAGGTGTTCCTCGCCTTCTACAGCCTGCTGGTAGGCCTCACGCTGATTACCACCTCTGGTTTGCTGCTTGCGCCAATAGCGCATCGTATCCTGCACCGGCTGCATCTGGATGATGACTGACGCAAGACAGACATGCCGTCCGGCGTGCGGTGCCTGCTGCATCGCGCCTTCAATCTCTTCACCTTTGCCGCGCATGCCGCACGGCAAGCCGG
>CALAGD010000042.1 GCA_937891425.1 uncultured Pigmentiphaga sp. | reverse complement strand
TAGGCGCCGATGGCGCCACGCAGACCCTTGACCAGCCGCATGTGCAGCCAGGCCGCATAATTGAGCCACACGATGAGGGCCCAGGTTTCCTTTGGATCCCATTGCCAGTAGGCACCCCAGGCTTCCGCAGCCCACAGCGCCCCCAGGATGGTGGCCACGGTGAAGAAGGCAAACCCTACCGCGATGGCCTTGTACATGATGTCGTCGAGCACTTCGAGCGACGGCAGGCGCTCGGCCAGCTGCCGGCGAGCCGCCAGGATGGCGCCCGCGACGATGGCGCCTACGCCAAAGTAGACCATCCAGTAAGCCGACAGACCCTCGGTGCGGAACACCATGGGCTCAGCCACCAGCAACGCGCCAAGAATGAACAGCGGCAGCAGCCTCTTCCAGGACCGGGTCGTGCCGTGACTCTTCACCAGGTAGGCGAAAGCAACCATGGCCGCGAGCGAAAACGTACCGTAGCCGATGAAGTTGGCCGGCACGTGCAGCTTCATCCACCAGCTTTTCAACGCCGGCACCAACGGCATGATCTGGTAGGCTTCGCGCGCGAACGTGTACCACAGCAGGAAGCCCACCGCAGCGGTGACGACCAGCAGGACGAAGCCCCCCAACGCCCGCGTGGCGTAACGCTGCTCGTAGTACAGGTAGAACACCGCGGTGACCAGCGCGAACAGGATGATGACTTCATACAAGTTGCTGACCGGGATGTAGCCGATGTCAGGCCCAAGCAAATGGCTTTCGTGCCAGCGCACCAGCAGGCCCGTAAACCCCGCGAACACCGCGGCCCAGGTGAGCGACGTACCGAGCCAGAGCGCCGTGTCGCTACGCGCGATCAGCCCGATCCAGTAACACACCGTGGCCAGCACGAAAAGCGCGCACATCCACATGATGGCCGACTGCGACGAAAGCAGGTAGCGCAGCAGAAAGGCCTGGTCGGCATTCGCCAGATCGCCCGCGTACAAGGTCAGCGCCAGACCCGCACTGCAGGCAAGCGCGATCATCAGCCGCCGCAGGGGACGCCACAACCACGCCAGCCACGCGAGCACGGGCACCGCGCCGATGAGGATCGCGCGGTCGTAGAAGTCCATCACAGCGCTGCCACGCATCAGCGCATAGCCAGCACCGATGATCAGGGCCACCAGGAAGACCGCATCCGTCCAGTCAAAGCGGCGACGCGGCGCGATGACGTCTGCGTCGGTCCACGCTTCATCGTTCGAGGTTGCTTGCATGGCTCTCTTCCTTTGCTGGGGACGACCGCCTGTCCCGAGTACTGAACAGTTGCTCGAACTGCTGCCTGAGGCGCTCGAACTCGCGGTTGAAGTCGAGCGTCCGGCGCGGCGAGGTCATGGCCATCAGGGCCTCCCCGTCATCATCACCGGTGCGCCGCAGCCATACCCAGACGCGGCGTTCGCGGATGTAGAACATGGCAAACACGCCCAGCGCCAACAACAGGCAGCCCAGATAAACGGCATTCTTGCCGGGCGAGCGCGTCAACTGGAACACGCTGGCTTCGACCTGGTCGAACCCGGACAGCATGAAGAACACCGGGGCAGGATACAGAGAAAGGTCGGAGAGGGCTGCGACAGCCAGGCGCAGCCACATATCCTCACGTTCGAGACGCGCCGGATCATCCAGCGAAATGGGCTCAAGTCCGCCCTGCTCCCGCGCCACGGCACGCAAATCGGACATCGTTCCCATCAGCAGGCGGACGATGACCTCGGTGGCACGCTGCAGTTCGTCGCCGGGCACGTTGCTTTCCAGGAAGCGCGTGATCCCCGGCAGTCCCTCGCTGGCGAAAACTTCCAGGGCCCGCTGGGCGGAAGCTTCGACGGCCTGCATCGCTTCGGCGGCTTGCGGGCTGAACGGCTGTCCATCCACGCCACCCTGGCGCAGGTAGCTACGCTGCGCGAACTCACGCGCGGCTCGCGCCCGCATCTCGGGATCGCCCAGTGCCGCCCGCAACATCATGAATTCGTCCAGGCCCTGTTGCGCATCGGCCGGGATTCTCAGGTAACGGTAAGGTTCGGCCGGGCTGGGCCGCACCCCGAGCAGGAACACCGGATAGCCATCCAGCGTGATCGGCAGCATGTAATTATGGAAGTCGGTGGCCTGCCCTGCAGCATCGATCAGCCGATACTCCAGACTGGGCCCTACATTGCGAAACTCGCCGCTGCGGTCGCGCGCCGCACTTCCGGTGACGGCAGCAACGTGCTCGCCAAGCTTGCGCGGGGCCGCAGCCCCGGCGTCGGAAAGGTTCTCAACATTGATCGGCCGCAGGGCGGTGAACGTCAGAGCGCCGGCAGGCTGGCCATTGACCCCGGGGATGTCGATGGTCTGGCCCACGATGCCCCGCAGGATGAAGTCGTCACGGCGTACACCGTCCAGCCCGTAACCTTTCACCGTCACCGAGCTGCCACCGTCGTCGAAGCTCGACTGATATACCGTCACGCCTTTGTAGGTGAGCGGCTCGTTGACCCGGATGGTGCGCACAAAGGTTTCGCCGGTTTCGCGATCGGTAATCTCGACCTCGCTGGCGAAATCGCTGGGCATGCCGGTGGAGTAGTAGTCGACCGAAAAGTCCTTGAGCTTCAGCGAGAACGGCAAGGGCTGCACCAGCGCGCCATCGTTCACCACCACCACGGCATTCGCGGTTTGCCCACCCTCAGGCAGCAGGGCGGTAGCACGAAAACTGGGGTTATTGATGGACAGCCTGCCGCTGGGAGGCACCTCAGCGATGCGCATGTTCTCGACGATGGGCTGCTTGCCGCCAAACCAGATCTGCAGCCTGATCGGCAGGTTGCTGTCGAGCAATCCGCCGAGACAGATGATCACGATGGCTGCGTGCGCAAAGATGTAACCCCAGCGATTGCCGCCTCCGGCCCTGGCCGCCACCAGCACGGTCTGATCCTTGGGCACCACCCGCACGCGGAACCCGGTCTGCCCCAGCCACTGCGCCACCCGGCGGGCGGCCGCATCGGCCGGGCCGCTGAACCGCACCTGCGCCCGATGTGGAAACGCGCGCCAGCTGCCCTCGCGGATGTGTTCACGAAACGAGCGGGCATCGCGGATCATGCCCGGGGCGTTGCGAATGAGGCAGATTCCGGTCGACACGACCAGGAACGCCATGATGACCAGGAACCACCAGGCGTTATAGACGTTGAACAGCGCCAGCGTATCGAACAACTCGGCCCAGAACGGCCCGAACTGGTCGATGTAATTGTTGATCGGCTGGTTCTGGGGAAGTACGGTACCCACCACGCTGGCAATGCAGATGATCACCAGCAGGCTGATGGCGAACCGCATGGACCCGATCAGCTCGAAGAATTCACGCCAGCGGCTGGTGAGGTGATGAGGAGAAGAAACAGCGGCGTCCGTCATGGATGAGGTCAATGCGGCAACGGCACGGGATCAGACTCCCGGATGCCCCTGCGTATACGAGGACCGCGGCGGAAACGACGGCGGAACCTGCCTGCGACCGGGATTGCAGCAAACCCGGCGGTTGGTCGGTGAAACATGTGCTAGGTTCCGCACCGGTGCATGCCCTCTGATATGGCATGAGGCCCGGACTGGCGGCGAGCGCCTGAACCGGGCCGACAGATGCCTGAACCCGGATGACCGGTTCAGGCATTGAAAACTGGAGAAAGGCTTAACGCAAGCCGGCAGCGTAATCGGCAACCGCTTCGATTTCGGCGTCGGACAGCCGCTCGGCGATATTGTACATCTCGGTATTGTTGCCGCGGGCGCCGCTACGGAAGGCAATCAGCTGATCACGAATGTAGCTGGCGTACTGGCCCCCGAGATAGGGATAGCGCCCGGGCACGCCGGCGCCGTGTGCTCCGTGACAGGAGGCGCAGGCCGGAACCTGCTTGCTGGCGATGCCACCGCGCCAGATCTTCTGCCCTAGCTCGACCAGCTGCGGATTGGACGCCGCCGCCGGATTCTTCAACTGCTGCTGTTCGAGGTAGAAGGTGATGTCGAGGATATCCTGTTCGGTGAGCGGCGTCGCTATCGGGTTCATGATGGGGCTGACGCGCGCAGGCGGCTTGCCTTCGCCCTCCGGACGGAAGTCGATCAGTTGCTTGCGGATATACCCGCCCACCTGCCCAGCCAATTTGGGGTTGGCCTCCAGGGTGCCATCTCCGCCGGCACCGTGGCAGCTGGCACAGGCAATAATGCCGCGCGCCGCATCTCCCTGCTCAAACAAAGTGGCGCCACGCGCTGCATCCGGCTTGGCAGGCCCTTCGGCAGCAAAAGACGGCATCGCAATCGACACTCCGAGCATCAGGCTGCTTGCCACAAGCATCCGAGACAGCACACGCTTCATGAAAACCTCGATTGATCAGGGCGCAACAAACTTTTCGATTTTACCTCGAAAAGCGCTCATGCCGGAACGGCGGGCAAGCGAGGCGATCCCCCGGCCCGCCACGCGGCGTCAGTGACCTGGATTCAGGCCGGCAAACCCACCTGGGGCAACGGAGCCCGTCCGTTCTCGATGCGTTCGAACAGGTATTTCACCTCAGGCAGAATGTAACGGAAGAAATAGGCTGCATTGTCACATTTTGCTGCCAGGAAGCCGTCATCGTTGCCCGCCTGGAGTTGTTTTCGTGCCACAACTTCGGCACGCAGCCACATGTAGCCAAACAGTACCAGCGCCGCGGCGCGCAGGAAGTCGTCGGCCACCCGATAAGGCAGTTCGTGGTCGTGCGGCACGCCGGTGAGCAGCATGTCGACACGCGCACGCAGTCCCTCGACGTATTGCTGCAGGGCAGCGGCGTGTTCGGCCACCGCCTCGTGTGCGGCCCGGCTGTGCGCGAATCCGGCAACTTCATCGAGCAACAGGCCGAACGCGGCACCGCCGTCGGCGAGCACCTTGCGCTGGATCAGGTCGATGGCCTGGATCTCGTTGGTGCCCTCGTAGATCATGGCGATACGGATGTCGCGCACGTTCTGCTCGGCACCGTACTCGTGGATGTAGCCGTAGCCGCCGAAAATCTGCAGGGCATCGCTGGCGACGCTCCAGCCCATGTCGGTGAGGAACGACTTGAGAATGGGGGTAAGGATGGACACGCGCTTCTCGGCAACCGCGCGCTGTTCAGGCGTCGGGCCGTGCTCGGCCATGTCGAGGGTAGCGCCCGCCCAGTACGCCAGTGCCCGCCCGCCCTCGACCATGCAGCGCTGATACAGCAGCTTGCGGCGGATCGCGGGGTGCAGCACGATGGGATCGGCCGGCTGGGTAGTGCCCTCCGGCCGTACAGGCGCGCGCGACTGCACACGCTCGTGTGCATAACGCAGCGCACGCGCATGTGCCGCCTCGGCATGCGCTACACCCTGCATGGCCACCTGCAGCCGCGCCGCATTCATCATGACGAACATGGCGTTGAGCCCCCGGTTCGGCTCGCCCACCAGCCAGCCACGCGCCTTGTCAAAACGCATCGCACAGGTGGCACTGCCCTTGATGCCCATTTTCTTTTCGATGCCGTCGCAATACACGGCGTTGCGGCCACCGCCCTCCTCTTCGGGCAGGAACTTGGGCACGAGGAACAGCGAGATCCCGCGCGTGCCCGCAGGCGCATCGGGCAGACGCGCCAGGACCAGGTGAACGATATTGGGCGTGAGGTCGTGTTCACCGCCCGAGATGAAGATCTTGTTGCCCGTGATGGCATAGGTACCATCGCCGTTCGGCTCGGCGCGCGTACGCAGCAGACCGAGGTCGGATCCGGCATGGGGCTCGGTGAGGCACATGGTGCTGAGCCACTCGCCCGAGACGATCTTGGGCAGGTAACGCGCCTTGAGCTCGTCACTGGCGTGCGTCAGCAGGCAGGCGTAAGCTCCGTGCAGCAACGCGGGATACATGGTCCACGCATGGTTGGCCGCGCACAGCATCTCGAGGACGGCGCAGTTGAGCGCGTTCGGCAGCCCCTGCCCGCCGTACTCGGGTACGCAGGCCAGCGCGGGCCAGCCGCCTTCCACGAAACTGCGATAGGCGTCAACATAGCCGTCGGGACAGCGCACCTCGCCGGCGTCGTAGGTGCACCCCTGCAAGTCACCCGAGCTGTTGATCGGGGCCAGCACCTCAGCGGCAAACCGGCCGGCCTCCTCGATGATCTGGCTGGCGGTTTCGCGATCGAGCCCTTCATAATGGCCCATGTCGGCCCAGACGGAAGGCAACTCGAGCATGTCCTCGAGCACGAACCGGATATCGCGCAGCGGTGGAACGTAGGTATTCATGATGTCTCGAAGCGAAAGGTCGGGCAGTTGCCAGCATGATGAGGGCCGACGGGCGCACACCCGCGGCGACTGCCGTGGTGATACGGATCACGCGCGGGAAATGATGATGTGGAAGCACTGCGTCACCCCCTCGCGTACATTTTCGGATTTATTGTTCAGGGGCATCATACACCGAGCCAAAACCCGCGTCACATCTGGGTTTGTGCAGCAATTTCCTCCATACATCAATGTATTGGAGCATACAGTGATGTATGGGCCACACCCGCTTGCCGCCGGTTTCTGCCGCCACCACCGCAACACATCGTTACGGGCGGCCTACAATGATGCCATTTCTCGAGGCCTGAACGTGTCCCTGCTTACCCGAGCCCGCTTTCACGCATCCGCCGCCCGTCTGGAGCAGTTGCCGCCGCCAGGCGCGCCCGAGGTCTGTTTCGTCGGCCGGTCGAACGCCGGCAAGTCATCGGCCATCAACGTGCTCACCGGCCAGCGGCGTCTCCCCTTCTCCAGCAAGACGCCGGGGCGCACGCGCCTGATCAACATGTTCAGCCTGCCCGACCCGCTCGATCCCGACCACCCCATCGGTTTTCTTGTCGACCTCCCCGGTTACGGCTATGCTGCCGTTCCCGAGCGGGAACGCGCCGACTGGGGCAGCGTACTGGGGCGATACATGCGCGAGCGCAGCTCGCTGCGGGCGGTCGTACTCATTCTCGACATCCGCCGTGGCGTCACCGATCTCGACCGCCAGCTGATCGACTGGATCGCCCCGCGCGGCCTGCCCACGCTCGCCCTGCTGTCCAAAGCCGACAAACTCGGCTTTGGCCAACGCATGCAGGCCGCCAACGCCACCCGCAAAGAGCTGGCCCCGCTGGGCACCCTGCACGTCGTGCCGTTCTCCGCCACGCACCGCATCGGCGTAGAGGAAGCCACCCAGCACATCGAGTCCTGGATTTCCCCGAGCGTCGCCCCCTGACGCCCGGGACTACCCATCGGCCATCCAACGCGAAGGAGCGCCCATGCCATTTCACGTTTTCGCATCGTTTCCGCAATATCGGCCGCGCCGCCTGCGTGTCGACGAGGCCACCCGCCGCCTTGTGCGCGAATCCCACCTCAGCAGCAGCGATTTCATCTACCCCGTGTTCATCGTCGAAGGCCAGGGCGTACGTCAGCCGGTACCTTCCATGCCAGGGGTATGCCGCTATTCCATCGATACGCTGTTGCCCGTAGCGGCTGAGTGCGTGGAGCTGGGCATTCCCGTGCTCGCCCTGTTTCCGGCGATCGAGCCCGCGCTCAAGACCCCTGACGGCATCGAGGCCACCAATCCGGAGGGACTGATTCCGCGGGCCGTCGCCGAGCTCAAGAAGAATTTCCCGGAGCTGGCCGTACTCACCGACGTCGCACTCGATCCCTACACCAGCCACGGGCAGGATGGGGTCATCGACGAGCGCGGTTACGTACTTAACGAGCCCACTGTGGAAATCCTCGTGCAGCAGGCACTGGTGCAGGCACGCGCCGGCGTCGACTTCGTCGCCCCCAGCGACATGATGGACGGCCGCATCGGCGCCATCCGGCAGGCACTCGAGGCGGAAGGCTTCATCCACACGCGCATCATGGCGTATTCCGCGAAGTACGCCAGCGCCTTCTATGGCCCCTTCCGCGATGCCGTCGGCTCTGCGGCCAACCTGGGCAAATCGAACAAGACGACCTATCAGATGGATCCGGCCAACACCAACGAGGCCCTGCGCGAAGTGGCGCTGGACCTGCACGAAGGCGCCGACATGGTCATGGTCAAGCCGGGCATGCCCTACCTGGACGTCGTGCGGCGCGTGAAAGACGAATTCGGCGTGCCCACCTTCGTCTATCAGGTCAGCGGCGAATACGCGATGCTGGTGGCCGCAGCCCAGAACGGCTGGCTCGACCGTGAGAAGGTCGTGCTCGAATCGCTGCTGGCGTTCAAGCGCGCGGGAGCAGACGGCATCCTGACCTACTTCGCGATCGAGGCTGCCCGCCTGCTGCGGGCGCAACGCCAGGGCGGGCAATAGCTCAGCCGGCGCTGGCCTGCCGGCGCCCCGCGGTCCACAACAGCGGAATCAGAACCACGACGACCGCGGGGAAGACCAGCATGTTGACGAGGTCCCATCCGCCAGCGTTGAGCAGAATGCCCGACAGGAACGACGATGCGGCCACCGAGCCGAACACCAGGAAATCGTTCACGGCCTGGATGCGCGTGCGCTCGGCATCGGTACACAGGGAAGCCACCATGGCCGTGGCGCCGATGAAACCGAAGTTCCAGCCCAGACCAATCAGCACCAGGGCGCCGTAGAAATTCCCCAGGCCGATTCCGGCCAGACCCACTGCGGCCGCGGACGCGCTGGCGACGAGACCCACCGCGGTGATGCGTTCGGCACCGAAACGGCTGATGAGGCGCCCTGTAAAGAAGCTGGGGCCGAACATGGCCAGCACATGCCACTGGATGCCCAGAGTCGCCTGGCCGATACTGTGGCCGCATCCCACCATCGCCAGCGGTGCCGCCGTCATGACCAGGGTCATCAGGCTGAACGAGACCACCCCAGCGGCCACTCCCAGCACGAACCGGGGGTTATGGAACAGGCTGCGAACGGAGCGCCCACTGGAACCATGCGCGGACGGAGCCGGCAGCGGAACATCGCGCAGCCACCACAGTATGGGCAACGACAGCAGCACCAGTACCGCCTGCGCTACGAAACTGCCCGCGAAGGGGAAAGCCGGCCAGGCCTCGCGTGTATGTATGACCGACTGCGGGCCGATGATGGCCCCCACCAGGCCACCGGCCATCACCCATGAGATGGCACGCGGCCGGAACGTCAGTGAAGTGCCGTCGGTTGCGGCGAAACGATAACTCTGCACATAAGACGAATACCACCCGGCGATGAGGGTACCTATGCAAAACAGCAGGAACGAGCCGATGACGATGGCATAGGCTGCGGTGAGGCCCGCGATCACCCCGATCAGCGACGCCGACAAGTAGCCCCGCCGCCGGCCGTACCGGCGCATGATGAAAGCGGCGGGCAAGGTTCCCAGCGCCATGCCCAGGTTGAACATGCTCACGGGCAGCGTCGCCAGCGCCGGAAACTCGGTGAGCATCTGTCCGACCACGCCTCCCAGCGACACCACGATAGGGGCGTTCGCCCCACCCAGCGCCTGGGCACATGCCAGCACGGCAGCATTGCGGCGCGCATGCTGCTCGGGAAAGTCATCAGCCATGGAAAATCGTCAATCCACGCAACGTAAGGATCCAGACGGCTGCGTTGCTGCCCTGCAGGCCAGGCAGACTGGGCGCAGGGCATGCCCGAACACTGGCCCGGGCAGCACGCATCGTCTTGTGAGACATAACTATATCAATTGCGGTCATATGCGCGGGCGCCCGCATGCACCCTGGCGTACCCTGACGCACAATTGCAGTACCATGGGAACGAACGAAAGCCAGCCCGCACCAGCTGCCGGGCCACATGCTCGCACCAGTATCCATCGACCTCCAGGGGGAAGCCATCATGACCACTCGCCGTGAAGTCGACACTTTCGGCCCCATCGATGTACCTGACGCCCGCCTGTGGGGCGCGCAGACACAGCGCTCGCTGCATTTCTTCGCGATCTCCACCGAGAAGATGCCGGCCCCGCTCATTGATGCGCTCGCCCGGGTGAAGCGCGCTGCCGCCCGCGTCAATGCCGAACTGGGGCAGCTCGACCCCACCATCGCGGAGGCCATCGTTCAGGCAGCCGACGAGGTCATTGAGGGCCGCTGGCCCGATGAGTTCCCCCTGTCGGTCTGGCAGACCGGGTCGGGTACGCAGTCGAACATGAACATGAACGAGGTACTGGCCAACCGCGCCTCGGAGATCCTGGGCGGACCACGCGGCGAAGGCCGCAAGGTGCACCCCAACGACCACGTCAATCGCGGCCAGTCTTCCAACGACGTGTTCCCTACCGCCATGCATGTGGCCACGGCGCTGCAGGTCGAGCGCAATCTCCTGCCCGCACTGCGGCACCTGCACCATACGCTCGCCGAAAAGAGCCGGCAGTTCCGCGATATCGTCAAGATCGGGCGTACTCACCTCCAGGATGCCACCCCGCTCACGCTGGGGCAGGAAATGTCGGGCTGGGTAGCGCAGCTCGCCATCTGCGAGCGCCAGACCCGTGCGGCGCTGGCGGGCGTGTACGAGCTTGCCATCGGCGGTACCGCCGTGGGCACGGGCCTGAACGCGCACCCCGAATTCGGCCAGCGCGTGGCGGCCGAACTGGCAGAGTCCACCGGCATTCCGTTCGTGTCGGCGCCGAACAAGTTCCAGGCCCTGGCGGGGCACGAGCCGTTGCTGTTCCTGCATGGCGCCCTGAAAACGTTGGCAGCAGCCCTCATGAAAATCGCCAACGATGTGCGCTGGCTGGCCAGCGGACCGCGCTCCGGCCTGGGAGAAATCCGCATTCCGGAAAACGAACCTGGCAGCTCCATCATGCCGGGCAAGGTGAATCCGACGCAATGCGAAGCCCTCACCATGCTGGCTGCTCAGGTCATGGGCAACGACGTCGCCATCAACGTGGGAGGCGCGCTGGGTAACTTTGAACTCAACGTGTTCAAACCCCTCATCATCCATAACGTGCTGCAGTCTATCCGGCTGCTGGCCGACGGCATGCGCAGCTTCGACCAGCACTGCGCCGCCGGCATCGAGGCCAACCGCGATCGCATCGCCGAACTGGTCGACCGCTCTCTCATGCTCGTGACGGCACTCAATCCGCACATCGGTTACGACAAGGCTGCGCAGATCGCCAAGAAAGCGCACCATGAGGGACTTTCACTCAAGGAAGCAGCCCTCGCCCTGGGTCATGTCACCGAAGACGAGTTTGCACGATGGGTCGTCCCTGCCCGAATGACCAACCAGGAGCAGAGCTGAACACGTCGATCTCCTCATTGCCCAAGACGCCTGCGCGTTTTGTCTGGCATTTTTTCTGGCAACTGCGAGGCTGGTACGCCCTCATTGTTCTGTTCGAGATGGCCGCCGCTACCAGCAGTGTCATGCTGCCCTATGCCATGGGCCAGGTCGTGGGCGTAGTCAGCGACGCGCTGAACCCGCAGACAGCCAGTGCGAGCCTGCCCAGCCTGGTCATGACGCCCATGCTGCTCTTCGTGGCGCTCAGCCTCGGAGAGCTCGTGTTCAACCGTGCCAGCGGCGCCTGCCGCGTCATGGCCGCGCCGCGCCAGCGCACCACCGTGGCCCGCGAACTGTTTGCCTACCTGCAACACCACTCGCATCGCTACATCACGAACCATTTCGCCGGCGCGCTGGCATCTCGCATCAGCGAAACCGCGGTGGGCGTGAACATGACGATCGCCGCCTTCCTTTTCGATTTCCTGCCTCTGGTGGTCACGCTGGGCGTTGCGATCGTCTTGCTCTACCACGCCAGCATCAGTCTCGCGCTTTTCACGCTGGTGTGGTCGGCCGCGTTCGTGGCCATTTCTTACTGGTTCGCGCGGCGCGCCCGGCCGCTGGCGCACCAGCACGCTGCTGCACGGGCGGTGACCACCGGGCAGATCGTCGACGCGGTCACCAACCTCAGCACGGTCCGCCTCTTCGGAGAGTCCCGCTACGAACATGACCGGCTGAAGCAGATCCAGGAGAACGAAATCCGCCAGGCCCACCGGTCGATGTGGTTCAACGAAAAGATGCAGCTATTCCAGCAGGGTGCCGCGCTGGTGCTCAAGGTGGGAACCCTGTACTTCGCCTTCACGCTGTGGCGCAACGGCAGCATCGGTGTTGCCGAGTTCGTGATGAGCATCAGTCTTGCACTCATGATCATCGGCGAAGCCCGCAACATCGGCCGGCGTTTCATCGAGATCTTCGAATACACCGGCAACATCAGCAACGGCGTGCAGACCCTGCTGCAGCCGCACGAAATCACCGACGCCCCCGACGCACGCGATGTCACCATCGAGCGCGGCGGCATCGAGCTATGTGATGTCACGTTCGGCTACGACCCTGCCCATCCGGTCTTCACCCATCTCAATCTCACGATTCCCGCCGGGCAACGCGTGGGGCTGGTCGGGTTCTCCGGTTCCGGCAAGTCAACGCTCGTCAACCTCATCCTGCGCCTGTACGAACCGCAGGCGGGCAGCATCCGGATCGACGGAGTCGACATCCGGGAAATGACCCAACAATCACTGCATCGGCAGATCGCGTACATTCCTCAGGAGCCGGGGCTGTTCCATCGCAGTCTGCTCGACAACATCCGCTACGGTCGGCTCGACGCCACCGAAGCCGAGGTCATCGAAGCGGCCATGAAGGCCAGCGCGGACGATTTCATCCAGGAGCTGCCGACCGGTTACGAATCGCTGGTGGGTGAACGGGGGGTAAAACTCTCGGGCGGCCAGCGCCAGCGTATCGCGATTGCGCGCGTTGCTCTGAAACAGGCGCCGATCCTGATCATGGACGAAGCCACCTCAAGCCTCGACTCGCTCACCGAACGCGCCATCCAGAACAGCCTGGACCTGCTCATGTCCGGCAAGACGGTCATCGTTATTGCACACCGGCTATCCACGATCGCCCACCTGGATCGCATCCTGGTGTTCGACCAGGGCCGCATTGTGGAAGATGGCTCACACGCGGAACTGCTGGCCCGGCGGGGTACCTACTGGCGCCTCTGGACGCAGCAGTCGGACGGTTTTCTTCCAGACGTCGAGACGACCGATGGCATCGCTCCGTCGGCGGGACACGCGCGCACGTGACCGGGGCTTGCCCGCACGTGCGTCACGAGCGGTTCCGACCCGACACTTCGGCCCCGGCATCGTGATCGAGCTTCATGAAAAACCAGGCCGACAGCGCCACGAGCCCCCCCACGACCACAAAACCCATGCCGACGTCGAAACGCGAGAGCTGGTCGACCCCACGCGCCAGCATGCTCAGATTGAGGGTGACCGCCGCCACCCCCACACCGAAACTCATGCCCACCTGCTGCGCCATGGCTGCGAACGTGCTCGCGCGGCTCATCAGCTCGTGCGGCACATCCGCGTAGGTCAGCGTATTCACGGCGGTCAACTGCAGCGACCGGAAGAAACCGCCCACCAGCAGCACGCCCAGCATCAGCCAGGACGGTGTGGATGGGGTAAACAGCGCGCACACGGCCAGGAAGAAGCCCGTAGTAATGGCGTTTATGATGAGCGCCGTACGGAACCCCAGCGCGCGCAACACCGGTACGGCCACGATCTTGAGCACGAGGGCGCCCACCGCACCCACGAAGGTGATCATGCCCGCAGCCAGCGCAGTCATTCCGAACACTTCCTGCAAGAGCATCACCAGCAGAAAGGGCGTCGCGCCGATGGCAAAACGCGAGAGATTGCCGCCCACCGTACAGATGCGGAAGGTGGGAATGGACAGCAGATGCAGGTCGATGATGGGATGGGGCGAGCGCCGTGCATGATATACGTACAGCGCGCCCAGCAGGATGCCGGCGGCCAGTATGCCGAATGCCCATGCATTCGACGCCGAATTGTGGCCGATTGCATCTACCCCGTACACGATGCCTGCAAGGCTCAGCCCGGTCAGGACGAATCCAACGAGATCTAGCGGCCGGTCGGGCTCGGTCGCTGCCACATCGGGAATGTACTTGAAAATGAGGTACAACCCTGCCAGTCCGATGGGCACATTCACGACGAAAATCCAGTGCCATGACGCGTAGGTGACCAGGAACCCCCCCAGTGGCGGACCCAGCATGGGCCCCAGCAGGGCCGGCATGGTCAGGAACGACATGGCTCGTACCAGTTCTGACTTGGGCACTGCACGCAACAGAATGACCCGGCCAACCGGAACCATCATGGCGCCAGCCATGCCCTGGACCACCCGCCCGATGACCAGGTGTACCAGCGACTGCGCGAGCGCGCAGAATACCGACGACAGCGTGAATAGCAGCACGGCGGCAGCAAATACGCGCCGAGCACCGAAGCGGTCGGAGGCCCAGCCGCTCAACGGTACGAAAATGGCAACCGCCAGCAAGTAGGACGTGATGGCCACGTTCATGCGTACCGCAGAGGTACCGAAGGCCTCGCCCATGGCGGGCAGTGCCGTCGCCACCACGGTGGAATCCAGCATTTGCATCAGCAGGGCGCAACCGATGATGCCGGGGATGACGTAACGCGTGATGAAGCTGGATCCGGTCATGTAGGGGTATTCCTACCTGTGATTTCTGACAGGTTACATATGTTAACGACTATGGAACAATCCCGACTGTTCTTGTTAGCGCCGTCATAAGATGAACTCAGTCCATCCATCACCTCGAACCGCGCTGACACCGCGCGAACGGGAGATCCTCGAATTCATCCTGGCTGGCAGCTCGAACAAGCTGACTGCATACGAGCTGGGCATTTCGCAGCGTACCGTGGAAGTCCACCGGTCACGGATTTTTCAGAAGATGGGGGTACGCAATGCTGTCGAACTGGTAGCGCTCATGTACCGCCAGTCGGTGTCCGAGCCGGCGTCCAGCCATCCGTCCGCCTCCGACGCCGCCCGGCCCACCCTGCTCAATGATCCGGCCAGCCGCGTTGCACATGCGTATTCGCACACTCCACGCTGTACCACCTGTGGAGCACCCTTGTCGGGCAGGCCGTCGAACAGCTCACTCCAGTCAGGCGAACCGCGCACATGAGGGTTGGCCTCACGCGTGGCGTGCATCGCGTGCGGCCCATGGCCCTGGCGATCGCAACCGAACCGCCATCGACCGCCCGCCCACCACAGCGCACAGGCCCTGTGGCCACCGTGCCCGGCCTTCCGTTTCAGGAAGAACCTGGCACGTCCCCGTACGCGGCTGGTTACAGCTGGGCTCCGGAGATCGAGACGATCTCGCGGTACTTCCCGAGTTCCTCCTTCACCATGGCGGCAAACTCTTCCGGCGTATTGGGTTCGGTGGTAGAGCCCATGGCCTTCAGGCGTTCGCGCACCTTGGGTGAGCGCAGCGCGTCGGCATACACCTTGTGCAGACGCTGCACCACATCGGGCGGGGTGCCAGCGGGCGCGAACACGCCAAACCAGGTTCCAAGGTCAAAATCCGGAATGGTCTCGGCCATGGCTGGAACGTCCGGCAGAATCGGCGAGCGCTCTTTGGATGTCACGGCCAGCGGAATCAGCTTGCCAGCCTCGATTTGCCCGACCGCCGAAGCAAGGTTGTCGAACATGTAATGCGTCTGGCCCCCCAGCAATGCGGTCTGGGCCGGCGCCGCGCCAGGATACGGGATGTGCGCCGTGACGATGCCGGCACGGGCGTTCAGCAGTTCACCAGCCAGGTGCCCCGCACTGCCGTTGCCGCCCGACCCGTAATTCAGCTTGTCGGGATTGCGCTTGGCGTAATCGATCAGATCCTGGACTGACTTGATGCCATTCGACTCGGCGAACTCGGGGTTGACGACCAGCACGTTCGGCACGGACGCCACCAGCGTGATGGGCGCAAAATCAGTCAGCGGGTTATAGGGCAGCGACTTGAACAGCCAGGGGTTGATGGCAAACGTGGCCACGGCGCCCATTACCAGCGTATGGCCATCGGGTTCCGCCGTGGCCACATGTGCCACACCGATGTTCCCGCCTGCACCGGGACGGTTTTCGACGATGACCGGCTGCCCCAGCGGCTCCCGCACTTCTTCGGCCAGCATGCGTGCCATGATATCGAGCGGACCCCCGGGCGGATACGGAACGACGAACCGGATGGGCTTGCTTGGCCATTCTGTGGCCACAGCGGTGTTGGCGGTGGTCGATGCGGCCAGGCTGGCGCCCGAACACAACATGACCACTGCGGTTACCCCAACAGACACTGCGGTCTGCAGCAGACGGCGTCGAGACGGAAATGTAGAGTTCATATCTGGATTTCACCGAAGTGGTTGGCCGATGAATCAAAAAGCAATACCCCAATCACTTGCCCGAGTCAACGAGCAGGCTGGCGAACTGCTTCCTGAACTTGAGAACTTTAGGCGCAATGATGGCCTGGCAGTACCCTTGGAAGGGATGGTTGCGGAAAAAGTCGTGGTGATACTTCTCGGCTGGCCAGAAGCGGTCGGCACCGTACAGGTGGGTGACGATGGGCGCACCGAAAACCCCGTCGCGCTCGAGTTCCTGCATGACCTGTTCTGCCGCCCTGCGCTGCTCGTCGTTCTGGCAGAAAATGGCCGAACGATATTGCGGCCCGATGTCGTTGCCCTGGCGGTCGGGTGTGGTGGGGTCGTGGGTAGCAAAGAACACCCGCAGGATGTCCACATAGGAGATTCTTGCAGGGTCGAACACCACCTGCACCACCTCGACATGGCCCGTGCCTCCCTGGCACACCTGCTCGTACGACGGGTTGTCGAGGTGGCCACCCGCATATCCGGGCTGCACGCTGACCACGCCACGCAATTGTTGGAACACGGCTTCCGTACACCAGAAACAGCCGGCCCCGAGCACGGCAACTTCGTATTGTTCAGACATTTTTGCATCTCCGATGTTACCCACGAGCGTTGCGGCAGACGCCCGAAACCTTGCCCTCGGGTCGATCCGCGCACCTTTTCAGGCCGCGGCCGGCCCTGCACGGACACCCGCGCGGGCATCAGCGCACATCGTCCTGCCCCAGCAACAGCACCCATTGCGCAAGCTTGATTGCCTCGTTATGGGTAACCCGTGGCTGCGCCGGCATGGGAATGGCCCCCCAGCGGCCCTTGCCGCCCTTGCGTATGGCGTCAGCAAGATAAACCACGGCGGCATCCACCGAGCCCGTACCGTAGCGCCTTCCAATCTCGCGGAACGGCGGTCCTACGCGCTTCCTGTCGATCTGATGGCACGCCAGGCAGGCGTGGCGCTGGGCAATTTCGGCCCCTTGCTCCAGGGTGATCCGCGCCATCCGTTCTGCCGCGGCAGCATCGGCTGTTGCCGCCGCGGGCTGCGCAGGTTCCGCGCTGGCAGATGCCACGCCACCCAGCGCGGCTGCACCTGCCACGAGCAACACACTCGCCCACGCCAGCCACCCACGCCACGGTGGCGACAGCGACAGCGCCAGCACGGAAGCCACTCCGCACCCAGGCTGCTCCCGGCGCGCAGGATCAGCATGGCGTGACCATCGGGCGACCGATGCCCCTCGCAAAGCCATGTACTGCTGACTTGATGGATGCGCTCCTTGCCTGTTCATTGGTCTATCACCACCCTCTCACCCTGTGGCCTGGCGCTGCGACACTTTCCCCGGCACCCTGCCCTGCCGCTGGCAGCATCGAAGCTTCGGGACGGGGAATGTCAAGGCGTGATGCCATGGCCATCGTGCAAAACCGGCACGTCTTGCGTAACCTATGCGGTTATTATCGGTCATTTTGGAATCTGGTCCGTCGCGGCCCGTTCAGGAGATGGCGTCATCGTGTTGACACACCCTCAGTTCGACCCCGTTGCGGTGCAGATAGGCCCGCTGGCCATCCATTGGTACGGCCTGATGTACCTGCTGGCGTTCGCGCTGGCGTGGCTGGTGGGCCGCCGCCTGATCGCGCGCGGCGTCACCCGCCTCACGCATCGCGACCACGAAGACATTCTCTTTTACGGCATCCTGGGGGTGGTCGTTGGAGGCCGTCTCGGCTATGTGCTGTTCTACAAACCTGCCTATTATCTTGCACATCCCCTGCAAATATTTGCGGTGTGGGAAGGGGGCATGTCGTTTCACGGCGGGCTGATCGGCGTCATGCTCACGCTGATCTGGATTGCCCGCCGACGCGGCATGAATTTCTTCGAAGTCACCGACTTCGTCGCGCCGCAGGTGCCACTGGGTCTCGCGGCAGGACGCATGGGGAACTTCATCAATGGGGAGCTCTGGGGCCGGCCGACCGACGTGCCCTGGGCCATGGTGTTTCCGGCAGCTGGCGACGGGCTGGCGCGCCATCCTTCCCAGTTGTACCAGTTGGCGCTCGAAGGCCTGCTGCTGTTCGTGATCGTCTGGCTGGTTGCCCGCACCCCACGACCGCGCGGGCTGGTCAGCGGGGTTTTTCTCGTGGGTTACGGCATCCTGCGCTTCACCGTAGAATACACGCGCGAACCCGACCGTTTCCTGGGGCTGCTGGCCGGCGGGCTCTCCATGGGGCAATGGCTGTCACTGCCCATGGCCGTCGCCGGCGCCGCGATCATCGTCTGGTCTCTAAGACAACCTCGCCGCGAACTTCCACGGTAACGGTGGCCTGGCCGGGTTCAAGCTGGGGTGCCGGCATGGCATCCGCATAGCTGGCGCGCAACATGGCCATTTCCGGACGTCGGGTATGGACGGCGCCGCTTCCACCCAGGTCGAGTTTCAGGATGCGGTAGCCGCTGAACCCGAAAGCCTTCGCCGCATCTTCGGCGCGCTGTGCAAAGGCATCGGCCGCCTGCTTGAGCAGACGCTTCTCTTCTTCGGCACGCGCCCTGGGCGACAGCGAGAAACTCACGCTGGCAATCGACAGCGTATTGCCCAGCCGCGCGGCAAGCTCCACGGCACGCGCAATGTCCTGAGACTCGATGATGAGTTCCGCGCGCCCTCGCCAGCCCGTGATCCTGCCGTCACGATCGGTGTTGGGCCAGACACGGAAGCCTCCGCTGTGCACGGTCACTCCGCTTGCCTTGCGTGCATCTTCCATACCCGGGTTCAGCCTTTCGGCAAGCCGCCGATTCACTTCGGACTGGTCCGCGCCCTCGATCTCGGCGGCCAGGACGATTTCAACCGTATCTTCCGCCACCTCGGACACGGCCTGCGCCTGCAGCGACATGCGGGGGTAGGAGGATTCGCGCCGGTCGCGCGCGCGGTTTTCATCAGCCGTCGCCATGTGCAGGGGAGCAAGCGCCACCGCGCACACGGCGGCTAGGGTCAGGCGCAGGACAGAACTCTTGAGCATGCAGGCCTCCAGGAGGTAACCGTCATCGGTACGATGCCATCTCCTGTTCATGATACTGCCTGAGCCATCCTTCCGTCACATGCCGTCGCGCATCGCCCGCCGGATGCAGCACATGACAGTCGATGGCAGGCTTCACCTCCTGCCCAGCAGCACCGGGAGAGTCACATAGTCACCTGGGGCTTCGCCGGGAATCCCCTCACACATGAAAATGCATCAACATTCTCAGGCAGGCGGACGATTTCCGGTGAGCATGTCAGCCCGCATGTCCCGTCTTGCTTCCGCCCAGCCCCAGGTAGACCTCAACCACGCGCGGATCCTGCGCAACCTCGTGTGCGGGACCGTGCAGGGTGATGTTGCCCGTTTCCAGCACATAGGCGTAATCAGCGATCTGGAGGGCTGCCCGGGCATTCTGTTCGACCAGCAAGATGGAAACCCCGCGGCTGCGCAGCTCGCCGATGATGCGAAAGATCTCACGTACGATGCGCGGCGCGAGCCCCAGACTGGGCTCATCGAGCATGAGCAGCCGCGGCCGCGCCATGAGCGCACGTCCCACGGCCAACATCTGGCGCTCACCCCCCGACAACGTGCCGGCGTGCTGCTTGCGCCGCTCGCGCAGGCGCGGGAAGATGCCGTACACCTCCTCGAGGGTTTGCTTCCAGTCGTGCTTGCCCGTGCTGTAACGGTAGAACGCGCCCAGCTGCAGATTGTCTTCCACCGTCATTTCGGCGAACAGGGCACGGCTTTCCGGCACCAGCGTCATGCCACGCGCGACCAGGTCCTCGACCTCGCTGCCATCCTGCGCGGCACCATCGAACGTGATGCCGCCCTGCCAGGGCAGCAAACCCATGATGGCCGACAGCATGGTGGTCTTGCCTGCGCCGTTGGGGCCGATCACGGTGACGATGTTGCCTTCCGGCACGTCGAGGTTGACGCCAAACAACGCCGTCACCCGGCCATATGCTACGGTCAGGTTGCGCACTTCAAGCAGGTTGCCACTCATTCGTCGACTCCCCCGAGATAGGCCTCAAGCACGGCGGGATTGTGCTGGATTTCTTCCGGCAGGCCTTCGGCGATCTTCTCGCCGAAGTCCATGACCACGACACGGTCAACCAGTCCCATGACGAACTCCATGTCGTGCTCGACCAGCAGGATCCCCATGCCTTCTGCGCGCAGCCGATCCAGCAATTGTGCCAATGCCTGCTTCTCGTGATAGCGCAGGCCAGCCGCTGGCTCGTCGAGCAGGAGCAGGCAAGGATCGGACGCCAGGGCGCGCGCGATTTCGAGCAGACGCTGCTGGCCCAGCGCCAGTGAACCAGCCTCATCGTGCATGTATTGCTTCAGCCCCACGCGCTCGACCTGTCGTGCCGCCTCGGCCAGCAGACGGGCCTCTTCGGTGCGGTCGAGTCGGGCCGCTGCAGCAAGAATGCCTCGCTCGCCACGCAAATGGGCACCGATTGCCACGTTCTCGAGCACGGACATGCGCGGCAACAACCGTACGTGCTGGAATGTCCGGCTCATGCCCAGTCTGGCCACCTCACGCGCCGGACGCCCGGCGATGGAGTGCCCGAGGAAGGTAATCTTGCCCGCCGTGGGCGTATCGACCCCGGACAACTGGTTGAACATGGTGGACTTGCCCGCTCCGTTCGGACCAATCAGCGCCAGGATTTCACCCGCCCGCACCTCGAGGCTCATGGCATTGTTGGCGACAAGCCCGCCAAAACGCCGGGTGACGCCTTCAGCCCTCAGGATGACCTCGCCGCGCGGCGGCATGGGGCGGCGCGGCAGAGGCTCCGCGGAAAGGTCGATCTCGTGATGCCGCCGTGACGCGGGAAACAGGCGGCGCAGGACCGGCCATAGGCCACCCCGGGCGCGGTGCAGGACCAGGATCATGAGGACGCCGAATACGACGATCTCGAAGTTGCCTGACTGCCCGAGCAGGTGGGGAAGAATGTCCTGCAGCCACTCACCAAGCACGGTGAATACCGCCGCACCCGCAACCGCACCCCACAGGTAGCTTGCCCCGCCCACCACGGTCATGAACAGGTACTCGATGCCCATGTTCAGGCCGAAGGGGTTGGGGTTGACGAAGCGCTGCATGTGCGCATACAGCCACCCCGAAACGCAGGCCAGCAGCGCTGCGATGACGAAGGCGACCATGCGCGACCGCGCGGTATTGATGCCCATGGCCTCGGCCATCAGCATGCCACCACGCAGCGTACGGATCGCGCGCCCCTCGCGCGAGTCGAGCAGGTTGCGGATGCCGAGCATGGCCAGCAGCAGCACGGCCCAGATCAGGTAGAAGATCTGTCCTCCTTCGTGCAGGCGATAGCCGAAGATGGAGATCGAAGGAATATCGGTAATGCCGGTGTGCCCCCCCAGGCCCTCGACGCTGCCGAACACGTAATAAATGCTCAGCCCCCAGGCAATGGTTCCGAGCGGCAGATAATGGCCCGACAGACGCAGCGTCAGCCCGCCCAGGACAAGCGCCACCGCCAGCGTGATGATGAGACCGATGACCAGCGAAAGCCAGGGCGACCCCTGGGCCCAGGAGATCCACTGGGGCAGCGTCTGAGGCGATGTGAGCATGGCAGTGGTATAGGCGCCCAGCCCCACGAATGCCGCCTGGCCGAAACTGGTGAGGCCGGCCACGCCGGTCAGCAGCACCAGGCCAAGCGCCACCATCGCATATAGGCCGATGTAATTGAGCAGCGTAATGTAGAAGGGCGAAAGGAACAGCGGCCCCACCAGCAGGAATGCGATGAACACTGCAAGCAGTACGCGCGAGCTCGCATTCGATGCACGCAGTTTCATTCCTCGTCCTCCTCCTCGATGTGGTGGCTGGTCAGCGACCGCCACAAAAGGAAAGGAATAATCAGCGTGAATACGATGATCTCCTTGTACGTGCTGGCCCAGAACGACGAGAACGATTCAAGCAGTCCGACCAGCAGCGCGCCGGCCGCGGCCACGGGGTAGCTGGCAAGCCCTCCGATGATGGAACCGACAAACCCTTTCAGGCTGATGACGAATCCCGAGTCGTAATACAGCGTGGTGATCGGGGAAATCAGGATGCCCGACACGGTGCCGATGAGCGCGGCCAGGAAGAACGTGAGCTTGCCGGCGTACGCGGGGCGGATACCCATCAGGCGCGCACCCACGCGATTGAACGCCACCGCGCGCAGGGCCTTGCCGTACAGCGTGCGCTCGAAGAAGATGAACAGGAAAACGATGAGAATGATCGAAACCACCAGCACCCAGATGGTCTGGCTGTTCAGCATCATGGGGCCGATCTGGAATACTGCGTCGGTAAACGGCGGGTTGCGTACGCCCTGCGGACCAAATATGAGCAGGCCCAGCCCGACCAGCGCCAGATGCACCGCCAGCGAAATGATCAGCAGCACCAGGGTCGATGCCGAAGCAATGGGCTGATAGAACAGCCGATAGATCTGCGGCCCCATGGGGACGATCAAGGCGATCGTAAGCAGCGCCTGTACCACCATGGGCAACTCGGCCAACGGCAGCGTATACAGCAGAACGGCCACCACCAGCGGACACACCAGCTTCAGCGCAGCGCGACACAATACCTGGCGGGACGGCCGCTTGCGCACGAACGCGACGGCATCGAGAACGGCCTCGGCAACGGCCATGGCCACCACCAGCCAGATCAGGGTGGTCGGCTTGCCAGCCTGAATGGCACCCATCGCCAGCGCGCCGAAGGTTACGAACTCTCCCTGGGGGATGAACAGCACCCGGGTCACCGCGAATACCAGCACGATCGACAGCGCCAGCAATGCATACACAGCGCCGTTCGTGATGCCATCCTGCCCCAGGAGCAAGAGAATCTGGGCATTCATGAATGAATGGTCCTGAAAGGGCCAGAAAACGAAGGGCCAAATAACCACAAAAAATGCGCGCCCCATGCAACCATGGGGCGCGCCCGCGTTCCCAACCCGCGGAACTGCGCCCTGAATCAGCCGTGAGCGCTTACTTCAGCAGCCTCCACTGACCGTCCTTCACGGTGATGAGCTCGCGCCCGCGCTTGTCGAAGCCGCTGTGATCCTCGGGCGTCATGTTGTAGACCCCCTGGGTGGCCACCACTTCCCTGGTGTTCTCGAGCGCGTCACGCAGGGCGACGCGGAACTCGCGCGTACCGGGCTTGCCCGCCTTGGCCGCGATGGGGATGGCCTTCTCGAGCAGGATGCCAGCATCGTATACGTTCGCGCCAAACGTCGCCGGAATTTCACCGTACATTGCCTTGTAGCGGTCGATGTACTCCTTGGCCACCTTCTTTGACGGGTGATCGTCGGACACTTCATCAAGCACCAGCATCAGGCTGGCCGCGAGCACCGTACCCTCGACCTTCTTGCCGCCCAGCTTGAGAAAGTCGGGCAACGCGGCACCGTGCGTCTGGTAGATGGTGCCCTTGTAGCCCTGGTCGACCAGGGTGGTGTGCGGCAGCACGGCAGGACCACCGGCCGCGGCGACCAGCACGGCATCCGGACGGGCGGCGATGACCTTCAGGCTCTGGCCGGTAACCGAGCTGTCACCCCGCTGGAAGCGCTCCACCGCCACCAGCTCGATGCCCTTGGCCTTGGCCATTTCGGAGACCACGCGCAACCAGTTCTCGCCGTAGGGGTCGTTCAGGCCGATGAAGCCGAGCCGCTTGACCCCGTTCTTGACCATGTGGTCGATGAGCGCCTCGGCGATGATCTCGTCGTTCTGGGTCGTCTTGAATACCCATTTTTTCTGGTCGGTCATGGGCAGCACGACCGCCGCCGTGCCCACCGGCGCCAGCATGGGCACCTCGGCCTCGGCCACAAACTGGATCACCCCCATGGCGTTGGGCGAGCCGGACGGGCCAATGATGGCATCGACCTTTTCTTCACTGATCAGCTTCTTGAACGCCGTAACCGTGGCAGTGGAATTGCTGGCATCGTCCAGCGGGATGTATTCCACCGTGAGATCACCCACCTTTGTGGGCAACAAAGCAACGGTGTTCTTCTGCGGAATTCCCACCAGCGCCGTGGGCCCGGTGGAAGAGCTGACGACACCGACCTTGACTTGCGCCATGACCGGCGCGGCCGATACGGCCATGGCAAGTGCACATGCCGCGAGAGTGAATTTCCTGGACAACATTACGTGCCTCCTTGGTGTTAACCCAAACAACCAGAACGTACCGCTAAACCAGCATCACGTCCAACCAGACGTGATCGGTGCACCTGCATCATATGACGATACTGCCGATGCTTGCGCCCCCGCACACGTATAACGTCTGGCCGGTAACGAAGGAACTGGCCGGATCACAGAAGAACATGACTGCCCGGGCAACGTCTTCGGGCAACCCGACCCGCCCGACCGGGATACCCTCCGCCACCTGGCGCTCGCGCTCGCTGCCCGCCGGGATCACTTCGTGGAACATGTCGGTCTTGATGGGTCCGGGCGCCACCACGTTCACCGTGATGCCCTGGGGTGCAAGCTCAAGGGCCCAGGTACGGGCCATCCCCACCATGCCGGCCTTGGTCGCCGCGTACGCGGTGCGGGTCTGCAGCCCGAGCGCCCCTCGCGACGAAAGCAGCACGATGCGTCCGAACCGGCGCGCCTGCATGGCGGGCAATACCGCCTGGGTGATGGTAATGGCCGCTCCGAGGTGCAGCTGGGTCAACCCGTGCAGCTCTTCGAGCTTCACATCGGGCAAAAGATTGGGCCAAATGACGCCCGCATTGTGAATGAAATGCGAAACGTCGAATTTCCCCGCCACCTCGGCGGCGGCCTGCTGCGTAGCCTGAGCGTCGAACAGATCGACCTGCACCGAATGCAGTCTTGGGTGCTGCCAGGCCGGCTCACGCCGCGCCATGGATACTACCTCGTATCCGGCCTCCAGCAGCTGCCGGCAGATTTCGGCGCCAATCCCCGCGCTGCCCCCGGTCACCACTGCTACGTGCGTTGGCTCCATTGTTCTCTCCTTATTGCGTGGGCGCCAGGGCCAGCACCCGCAATGGACTGCCCGAACCCCGGCGGATTTTCAGCGGAGCCGCGACGATGACGGCGCCCGTGGGCGGCAACAGATGCAGGTTGGTCAGACATTGCAGCCCATACCGGTTGTTTCCATGCATGAAGTAGTGGCAGGGATATGGCGGATCGAGGTGCTGCGCCTGCCCGGCATCCGTGCCTACCGACTCGGTACCGAAACCGTGCACGTCGCGCTCCTTGATCAGCCAGGGTACGACCTCGGCGTCGGGCCCGGGAGAATGCGCCCCGTCGTCCTTCATGTTGAGATAATCACGGGGTTTCTGCCGCTGCGACCAGTCGGTGCGCATCAGCACCCAGGAGCGCGGCGGTATGCGCCCATGCTGCTCCTCCCAGCGCTTCACGAAATCGATGGTGAGCAGGAAGTCGGGATTCTCGCGCGCCTCGGCCGAACAGTCGATGACGCAGGCACTGGCGATGAAAGCCTCGAGTGGAATGGTATCGACTGTATTGTTGGGCAGATCGCGGCCGCTGATCCAGTGAACCGGCGCATCGAAGTGCGTGCCGGTATGTTCCGACATCGAAAAGTTGTTCCAGTACCAGGCCGGACCGCGCTCGTCATAGCGCGAAATCTCTTCGATGCGAAAGGGCCATGCCTGCCCGAACTCGGGGGGCAGGACGATCGTAGGAAATTCGGGTGTCAGCGTTTCTGTCAGGTCGATGATGCGAATCTGCCCGGCGAGCAGTGCGCTCATGAACTGGGCGAGAATGTTGTTACTCACAATGTGCCTCCTTTTTGCCCTGCGGTGCTGCTCGCTCATGGGCAGGCGGTGTCTGGCACCAGCAGGCATGCCACCGGGTCAGCCGCGCCCAAGTTCATGTTCCACCGCTTTGGGATTGTCGGCAAGCCGATCGCGCAGCTCCGCCGCGACATCGCCCACGTAAACGTCTTCCGTGCCCTGTTGCAGCGCCTGTACCACCGCCCGCGCCACATTGGCCGGCGGAACACGCGGCGGCGGCGTACGCTGCTCCCATTCCTGGTCGACGGGCCCGACAAACACGTTCACTACCCGGAGCCCGGAGGGACGCATTTCCGCCCGCAGACACTGGGTAACCGACAATGCTGCCGCGTTGGCAGCCGACCACATGCCCCGGGGCGGCAGGCTCGCACGGGCATATATCGACATGATGTTCACCCAGGCCGCTGCGTTGTTCACGCCGTCGGCGGTTCGCGAGCACATGGCAGGGCCGAAGGCCTGTGCCAGACGCATCAGCCCGAAGCAGTTCACATCGAAGATTTCACGCGCCACATTGACGTCGCGCTGGTACATGATGCCGCCATCGCGCTGCATGTCGGCGGTGTTGATCAGGATATCGACCTTGCCACCGATCTGCCCGGCCAGGCGATCGACTGAATCAGTGTCGGTTACGTCGAGCAGCACCGGTTGCACGCGCGGATCCCGCAGCAGGGCCTCGTAGCCCGCATTGTGCCGCCACGCCTGCGGGTCGCCGGCAAACACCAGCGACGCCTCGGCTGCCAGCAGGGCTCGCACCGTCGCCTGTCCGACCTCGCTCTTGGCGTCGGTCACCAGGACCCGGCGAAACTTGGGATCACATGTCAGTTCGCGCATCAGGGGAGTTTCCATCATGTGCGGTGTCTCGCGCCCAGGCATGGCCACCATGACCGCCTGGCCCGCACGGTCGAGCCGGAGACTGAGCCTGACCCGTTCGCCTTCGGCACAGGCCTCGTGCACGTGCGTCACAACCACCGGACCAGCTTCCATGCGCACCAAGCCCACGCGCCACGGCAGGCGTTCACGAAAGTACAGGTCGTTGCTGTGGTGCAGCGTGGTGATGGCCTGCAGCTCTCCCCACGGCGAGACATCCTGCCAGGGCAGATGTTCGGACAGGCAGTTGCAGCACGCGTCGCGCGGCGGGTATTGCACCGTGCCGCACTCGACGCAGACCTGCAGGGCAAAGCGACCTTCCGCCGCCGCTGCGGTGAGCCCGAAACTGGTGCGGCTGCGCTGGGCAGGCGGCAGAGTGGGCTGGCGCGTACGTGCAACCGGGTTCTTTCTTCTGGGCGGTTTCAACGGTTCGATCATGCGTCGCTCCTTGCCAGGATCGCCGCGCCAGTGCACAGGCCGCGATCGAAGTTGATCATGCCGAACCCGCTGACCATGCCGAACCGCGCCTGCTCGACCTGCGTCTTGCCGGCCGTGCCTGTGAGCTGCCGGATGGCTTCGACCATGCCCAGATACCCCCCCGCGGCACCGGCCTGCCCGACCGACAGCTGGCCGCCATTGGTATTGAACGGGAAGCTGCCGTCCACCGTGAACGTATTGCGCCGGATGAATTCGGGGCCTTCACCCTTCGCGCAGAAACCCAGGTCTTCGATTTGCATCACATTGATGACGGGGTAATCGTCGTAGGCCTGCATGAAGCTGATGTCTTCAGGACCCACCTGCGCGAGGGCGTACAGGTCGTCACGATCGACGGCCCAGCCAGCGCGCCACTGGATGGCATCTTCAATGAACGCGTTGTGCCGCTCGATCGTGGACAGGACACGCACGTAGGGCAGTCCCAGCTGCCTCGCGCGCTCGACGCTCATCACCAGGAAGCCGTCAGCGCCGGCACATGGCATCACACAGTCGAACAGGTGGATGGGCTCGGCGATGACCCTGGCGTTGAGGTACTGCTCGAGCGTCAGTGGCTTCTTCATGAGCGCGTGCGGGTTGCGCAGGGCATTCTCGCGCTGGGCCACGCACAGCTTGCCGAAATCCTCGCGGGTAGCTCCGGTAGTACGCATGTAATGCGACGTCAGCAAGGCAAAACTGGCGTTGGGCCCACCCGCTCCATAGGGGTAGACCGCATCCTGCGCGAACCTGGAAAACTGGCTGAGGGTATGCCGAAACGAGTCGACGTGATTGGTGTCGCCCGCGACACAGGCCACGATGCTGGCGTCACCCGCCTGCACGGCACGCGCCGCGCGGCGCAAGGCTACGACGCCGCTCGCGCCGCCCATGGGGATGTGGTCGAGCCAGCGCGGACTCAGCCCGAAATGCTGGGTGGCGCCCACCGCGGTGTCGGGTGCCAGCGTGAAGCTGGACAGGCACAGGCCATCGACCTCGCTCCTGGACACGCCAGCCGTACGAATCAGTTCGCGCAGGGCCTTGCCGATCCACCAGTGTGCGCTACGAATGGAATAGCGCACATAGGGCACGGTAACCGGAACGGTGACCGCGACCCCCTCGTAGCCTGCCCGCGAGGCCGTGGTTGCGTTACTCACGAAGCATCCTCCTGACGCTTCTTCATGGAGCGAGTGTCGACGTACTGCCTGGCTTCCATTAGCCGGCTGGCCAGGTTCCTCATCTCGCCACGCTGGATCTTGTTGGTGGGCGTGAGAGGCAGCTCGTTCACGTAAGCCACATACCCGGGCACCTTGTAATAGGCGAGCTGGGTGAGCGCCCAATGCACGAGTTCACGCGCCGCAGCTTCCTGCTCTTCAGGTTTGGGCATGCTGGCGGGCACGATGCAGGCCATGACCTCATCGCCCCGGATTTCGTCGGGTACGGCCGTCACCGCGACCGATCTGACCGACGGATGCTGCTGCAGGACACTTTCGACCTCGACCGCCGAGATGTTCTCGCCGCTGCGCCGGATCACATTCTTCTTGCGATCGACGAAGCGCAGCGCGCCGTCGGCCTCGCGGCGGACGATGTCGCCCGTATGGAACCAGCCGCCCTCCCAGGCTGCGCGGGTAGCTGCTTCGTCCTTAAGATAGCCGGAGAAGAACCCGTAGCGCGGGTTGCTGCCTGCATGACGCACGAGCAGCTCGCCGGGTTCGCCGATGGCGGCCGGTTCGCCATTGTCAGCCACGATGCGCACCTCGACATCGGAACTCTCGATACCGAAGCAGCTGCTGCCCACATGGCGCGGTTCGCGATTGGCAATGATGGTGGCGCCGGCACCCGTCTCCGTCATGGCCCACGCCTCGAGCAGCGGAAAACCGAAACGCTCTTCAAAGGCGGCGTGCAGGGTACGATCGACCCCTGCACCAAACCCGAAGCGCACGTTGTGCTGGCGATCGAGCTCGCTCGCCGGCAGCTTCATGAGAATGGCCGGCATCACTCCGAGATAGTGCACGATGGTGGCCCGCGAGTCGCGCACGCTCTGCCACCACGAGCGCGGATGGAAGCGGTCAAGCATGATCAGGCAGCCCCCGGTGGTTACCATGGCCATGGTGGAACAGGCCATGGCGTTCATGTGCACCAGCGGCAGGGGCGTGAGCATGCGCTCGCGCCCTTCATGCAAAGTTGCCAGGCCGCCCACGCGCGCATACCATTCGCCCGCTTCCAGGTAGTAGCGGTTCGACAGGATGCAGCCTTTCGGCCGTCCGGTGGTTCCGGAGGTGTAGAGCAGCGCGCACTCGGTAGCGTCGGTGATCGGCTCGTGCTGCAGCGGCGCTGCGGTGACCGCAACGGGCGGAGCGTCGTCGACTGCCATCACCTTCAGCGGGCTGTCCGCACGCTGTGCGGCGGCCAGTAGGTCGGCGTGCCGATGAGGCAGCGCCACGGCCAGGATGATCTCAGAGTGTCCGATGAGGTACTCGAGTTCTGCCGCGCGCAGATCCGCATTGATGGGTACTACCGAAACACCGAGACGGTTCAGGGCGAACCAGTGCAGAAAGAAGGTGGGCCGGTTTTCGAGCAGCAGGCCGACCCGGTGTCCATGTCCGTAGCCGGCCGCGCGGTAGTTCTCGGCCAGCTGGTGAATGCGCCTCTGGAAGTCGGCGTAGGTTGCTTCACCAGCCTCGATGCCATAGATTTCGGCGGTTTCGGGCAGAATGCAAAGAAAGGGGTTGTCGGGCCAGCGTTCCGCCGCACGATCGAATGCCTGAGCAACAGTCAAGACCACGGATACGTCCTTACATGAACAGCTGGATGTTGCCGAAGGCAGCATCACAATTGATCAGATCCACCCGCTTCAGCTGGATGCGCAGCCCATCAGCCGTTTCACGCAGGGTGTGGGTGGTCCAGCCGGCGTAAAGCGACTGTTCGTCGCCGCGCGCTTCGACATAGTGAAACGCGGTACGCACCACGTACTTCCCTGCCGCCGGGTTAGCGTCGGGGTGATCACGCAGGATCTCCGGACGCTGCAGCAAATGATGGCAACGCGAGCGGGGATGCTGCGAGTACGTACGCTGGCCCGAGAGGCGTTCGATGCGCACCTGCAGCAGCAGCTTGTCTTCGTACATCAGCGACCCCTGCAGCACGGGGTCGGACTGGTCGTGCAGCAAAGGCATCCAATAGTAACCGTCGTCGGCAAAAAGTTGTAACCACTCTTCGAATCGCTGCTCGTCGAGCAGCCGGGCTTCCCGGTACACGAATTCGATCAGGTCGTTATCGGTGACCGCGCTCATTTTGCTGTCTCCATGCTGGACGTCATGAACTGTGCCCAAGTGCGGTACTGACTGCGCATCAGACCCTCGCTGGTGCCATTGACCACCAGGTTGGTGCCCTGCTTCTCGGCCGGGTCGTACAGACGCGCCACATTGACCCACTCGAGCGCACGTGTTTCCAGCCCACGCTGGGCGCGCTCGTACATTTCGAGGTCGTCGTGGCCAACCACCGAGGTGGGGGCGTTGATGAGGCGGTTGTACATGAGCGTACGCTCGAGCAGCTTGTCCGGCGCGCCCACCAGGCGGAACGCCCACGATTCCACCAGCGTGAGGTTCGCCGCGAGCGGCTTGAAGACGCGCAGCGTCTGGATGGGCCCCTTCACCATGATGTTGGGGTAGTAGCAGGTGTTGTGGCGTACGTCGCCGAGGATCTCTCGCGCACGCTGCTCGCCATAGGCCCGCTCCATGGCTTCCCAGTATCCTGGGATGTCGGAATAGGCAGCGTGGATCGAATCGCTGACCCCGGTATGCCCGTGCCCGTTCTTCCAGATGCGGATGCCCATTTTCTCGAAGAACTCGTACGGACTGACGAACGGCGCGAACAGCTCGACCGCCATGGGCTTGGGCGTGGGTGAACCCGCCTCTTCCCACACCTTCACCGCGGTACCAGCGGACGACTCGTGCGCAACCATGGGGTGGCAGGTATCCGACTGGTTGTCGACCAGCATTTTCCAGTTGCACCGGTGCAGGTAGCGCAATACGCCGGGCACCACTTCCAGCTTGCCTTCGGGCGAGCGGTCGATCATGTTGTCGAGCGTGGACATGGAGTCGCCGAAGTACTCTTCGAATGACATGCCTTGCGGATTGAGCCGACAAAACACGAAACCGCGATGGTTATGCACCGCACCCACGGGCTGCATGCCCTTCATGGCCTCGGTGCTTTCGAAGCCGGTGTTTTCGTAGCCCTTGCGCAGCGGAACACCCAGCAGGCTGCCGTCGGTCTTGAACGTCCATGCATGATAGGGGCAGCGGAAGAACCTGCCGGTATTGCCATACATGTCGGTAACGACCTGGGTGCCTTTGTGCGAACATCGATTATGCAGCACGCGCACGGTGTTGTCGGTGTGGCGCACCATGACCACCGGCTGGTCGCCCACGGTAGTGGTGAAGTAGTCGCCAGGATTCGGCACCTGGCTGTCGTGCCCCACGTACACCCACGCGTTGCTGAAGAGATACTCCATTTCGAGCTCAAAGATCTCCTGGCTGACGAAGAGATCCTTGTGCACCTCGTTGTCGCGCACCAGCGCCCGAATCGCGTCGGGGTTGTTGCGGTACTTGCCCGTGTTGCTCATGACGGCCTCCTGAGCGTTTCGGGCCTGTCATCCGGTTGGCAATCGTCCACAGGCCCGGGATCGATGTTGCAACCTGAATGCAGGCTACGTGCCATTGCAATTCAAATTGACGTGTTGCGTGCCCAGCGCTTGCGCCAGCCCACTTTGCGTGACACAGACGACACACCGGGACGGCACCAGCCATGGCGTGATTCGCCCCATGATGGTGCAGCCCGCCCAAGAGAATGCCTGTCGTGCCGGCTCGCACCATTTTCGTGCCAAACCGTCTCAGGCAGGCTGGCGATGGCGCGCCACCCCAAGCTGATACCTACATTTTCAACGAATGGTCGACATGCGCGCCGGAGACTTCTTGGCTGCAGATTCAATGCAACGTTGATGCAGACCCGGGTTGCGCCTGCGATCCTTTAGTCGTAAAAATATGAAATTTCATATATGACAAAAAATTAGCACGCGTCCCGGAAAGCTGCATATACGGGTTTACGAGCATGCATCAGCCCCGCGCGCATGTTCCGGATTCGGAATTGCGATGCCCGTTTGCATGGCTGATACGATGAAAATGACGAGGTGGCCGCCGTGCATGCGCCGATGGCCTGCTCAATTCCGGAGGAGATATCCGTTGGACACGTTCGAAACCGGCCCCGCCCATCACCGGCAGTCTGCCCACAAGGATGGATCCCACGCACCGAAGCCTGGCCCGACGCAGGAAAACGCCGCGGCCAGCGAACCTCGATTCATCGACAACTATCTCGCCTACCTGCTGGCGCAGGCAAGCCACCGCATCTCGCGGGAGTTCCATGAACGCGTACGCGCCGCCGGCCTCTCAGTACCCGAGTGGCGGGT